>NZ_JAIQDD010000003.1:0-582382 GCF_020036995.1 Corallococcus sp. AS-1-12
GCATTGTGCTCGAAGCTCCTGTCCCCCTTGTCGCTTGGCAGCCGGCCAACTGGCCTCGCTATTCCGCGCAGACCTCCAGTCGGACAGGTTTCGCGAGCTGCTCCGCCACAGGTGTGCCCTCGTGGGGTTCTCACCTTCTCATCCGGCGGACAGAGTTCGCTCCGAGGCGTGCGGTCGTCGTGAAGCAGCCGCCGCCTCTTCAGAGCGCTCCACTTTCGCGGGCGCGAAGCACGCCTTCCTCAACGCCCCAGGCGCCAACGGTGACGTGGCGGCCGCACCTCTTCAGTGCCCGGGTGTCGCCCCGGAAGCGCGCGGTGTGATGGAGTGTCCGCGTGCAACGCCTCCGCCGCCTCCTCATGGCCTTCGTCCTCATCGCCGGCATGCTGTACCTCTCGCTGTGCGCGCTTGCCTTCGCCGCGCAGCGGTCCCTCATCTACCCCGCGCCCCTCGCGGAGCCTTCGGCGCTGCGTGATCAGCCGGGCTTCGGCGTGGTGCCGCTGGCCACCGGCCTCAACGTGGACCGCTTCTACCTGCCCGCGCCTCCGGGCGCCCCCACCGTGGTGCACTTCCACGGCAACGGCGAACAGCTCCTGTGGCAGCAGGGCCTGGGCCAGGCACTCGGGGACGCGGGGCTGGGCTTCCTCGCGGTGGAGTACCCGGGCTACGGCGCGTCGCCGGGCAGCCCTTCGGAGGCGGGCCTGTACGCGTCCGCGGAGGCCGCGCTCCAGTTCCTCCGCGAGCAGGGCGTGAAGCCGGAGGACATCGTGCTCAGCGGGCGCAGCCTGGGCACCGGCGTCGCCGTGGAGATGGCCCGGCGCGGATACGGTGCACGCATGGTGCTGGTGTCCCCCTACACGTCCATGGTCGCCATGGGCCAGCGGACCCTCCCGTTCCTGCCCGCGTCGCTGCTGATGCGTGACCGCTACCTGTCGCTCGACAAGGCCCCCCACATCCCCATCCCCGTCCTCATCATCCACGGCGAGCAGGACGAGGTGGTCCCCGTGGACATGGGCCGCACGCTGGGCCAGCGCTTCCCGCACGCTCGCGTGGTGACCGTGCCGGGCGCCGGCCACAACGACGTGCTGGAGCGGGACGGGCTGCAGGAGTTCGCGCGGCTGGCCACGTTCGCGCTCGACGGGACCTGAGCAGGGCGGCAGGACGCATGACGTCCTGCGTTGCGTTCCCTTGCGCCTACCAGCGATCGCCGGACTATGCTCCGTGTCATCAACGCGATGTTTCATCGCGTCCTCAAGCTCCCCCGAGGGATGGATGAGCATCGACCCGGCCCCCGCCGCGACCCTGTCCGAAGCGGCCCGTGAAATCGTCGAAGTGGGCCGCTTCCTGAGCGTGCGCAACTTCGTGCCCGCCACCAGCGGCAACTTCTCCCGCAGGCTGGATGCCCGCACCGCCGCCGTCACCCGCTCCGGCGTGGACAAGGGCGAGCTGGTGGAGGCGGACATCCTGGTCGCGGACATCCACGCGCCGCCGCCCAGGGGCTCGTCCGCGGAGACGCCCCTGCACCTGCAGCTCTACCGCGACCGGCCGGAGGCGCAGGCCGTGCTGCACACGCACTCCGTGGTGGCCGCGCTCCTGTCGAACCTGCGGCTTGCGGAAGGCGAGCTGGTGCTCCAGGACTTCGAGCTGCTCAAGGCCCTGGGCGACACGCGTACGCACGAGGCCGCGGTGTCCATCCCCATCTTCCCCAACGACCAGGACATCCCCCGGCTCGCGGACAAGGTGACCGCGATGCTCCAGAAGCGCACGGACCTGGTCGCGTATCTCATCGCCGGCCACGGGCTGTACACCTGGGGCCGGAGCATGGCCGAGGCCCGCCGCCACGTGGTGGCGCTGGAACACCTGCTGACGTACGAACTCGAGAAGATGAAGGTGCGGCGATGAGCAAGCTGATTGTCTACCACGACCACCAGCCGGAGGCGCCGCTGGGCGTCTTCACCGAGCCCGAGGACATCCGCCGCGAGCTGAAGCCCGCGGGCGTGCGCTTCGAGCGCGTGGACGCGTCCGTGGACCTGCCGGACGGCGCGGGCCAGGAGGAGGTCCTCGCGGCCTACAAGCACATCGTGGACGCGGAGATGAAGGCCCACGGCTACAACACCGTGGACGTGGCGCGCATCAAGCCGGACGCCCCCAACGTGGAGGCCGCCCGCCAGAAGTTCCTCTCCGAGCACCAGCACACGGAGGACGAGTCCCGCATCATGGTGGAGGGCAGCGGCTGCTTCTACCTGCACGCGGGCGACAAGGTCTTCCAGGTGGAGTGCACGCGAGGCGACCTCATCAGCGTGCCGGAGGGCATGAAGCACTGGTTCGACATGGGCGAGAAGCCCCGCTTCGCCGCCATCCGCTTCTTCATCCGCCCGGACGGCTGGGTGGGCCACTTCACCGGCGAGACCATCGCCGAGCGCTTCCCGAAGTACGCGCCGTGAGTGCCCCCAAGGCGGTCGTCACGGACATCGAAGGCACCACCAGCTCCATCGCCTTCGTGAAGGACGTGCTCTTCCCCTTCGCCCGGAAGCACCTGGCGGAGTACGTCGCCACGCACGGCCAGCAGGCCACCGTGCGCCAGTGCCTGTCGGACGCCCGCACGCTCGCGGGCGAGCCCGGCCTGGACGAGGTGGGCACCGTCGCGCTGCTCCAGCGCTGGTTGAACGTGGACCGCAAGGCCACGCCGCTCAAGACGCTCCAGGGGCTCATCTGGGAGGAAGGCTACGCGCGCGGCGAAATCAAGGGCCACGTCCACGCGGACGCGGCCCGGGCCCTGCGCGAATGGCACGCGAAGGGGATGCGCCTGTATGTCTATTCCTCCGGCAGCATCGCCGCGCAGAAGCTGATCTTCGGCTACAGCGTGGAGGGGGACCTGACGCCGGTGTTCTCCGGCTACTTCGACACCACCACCGGCCCCAAGGTGGAGGCGGCGTCGTACACGAAGATTGCCCAGGCGCTGGAGCTGCCTCCCGGCGACATCCTGTTCCTCTCCGACAACACGGCGGAGCTGGACGCGGCGAAGCAGGCGGGCCTGCGCACCGCGGCCCTGGACCGGGGCGAGGTGGCCCTGCCGCCCGGCCACGGGCACCCGGTGTTCCACGACTTCACGTCGCTCGACCCGTTCGCGCACGTGTCTTGAATTGATTCCTCTTCCAGGAGCAGAGTCCCTCCCCATGTCGAGTTCCAACAAGCCCGTGCTGGGCATCATCGGCGGCAGCGGCCTGTATCAGATTGATGGCCTGACGGATGTCTCGTGGCGCCGGGTGTCGTCGCCGTTCGGTGAGACGTCGGACGAGTTCTGCTTCGGGCGCATCGGCGACCAGCCGGTGGTGTTCCTGCCGCGCCACGGGCGCGGGCACAAGATTCCGCCCTCGGAGCTGAACTTCCGCGCGAACATCGACGCGCTCAAGCGCAGCGGCGTGACGGACATCCTCTCCGTCTCCGCGGTGGGCAGCCTGCGGGAGGATTTGCCGCCGGGCACATTCGTGGTGGTGGACCAGTTCGTGGACCGCACCTTCGCGCGCGTGAAGAGCTTCTTCTCCCAGGGGCTGGTGGCGCACGTGTCCATGGCGAAGCCCACGTGCTCGCGCCTGGGCGACGCGGTGATGTCCGCGTGCGAGGGCCTGGACATCCAGGTCGTGCGCGGCGGCACGTATCTGGTGATGGAGGGCCCGCAGTTCTCCACGCTGGCGGAGAGCAAGCTGTACCGGCAGTGGGGCTGCGATGTGATTGGCATGACCAACATGCCGGAGGCCAAGCTCGCCCGGGAGGCGGAGATCTGCTACGCGAGCGTGTCGATGGTCACGGATTACGACTGCTGGCATCCGGACCACGACGCGGTGACGGTGGACCAGGTGGTCTCGGTGCTGCTGGGCAACGCGGGCAAGGCGCGCGGGTTGGTGAAGAACATCGCGCCGCTCGTGAGCCAGCACACGGCCCTGTGCAAGGCCGGCTGCCAGACGGCGCTGGAGCACGCCATCATGACGTCGCCCGACGCGCGCGACCCGGCCATGGTGGAGAAGCTCTCCGCGGTGGCGGGCCGCGTCCTCAAGCGCTGAACGCACGGAACAAGGAAGACACGGCGATGAAAGTCCAAGGCGTTCCGATGCGCTCCATCTGGGTCGAGTCCGACGGCTGGAGCGTCGGCGTCATCGACCAGACGCGCCTGCCGCACGCGTTCGTGAAGGTGAAGCTGTCCACGGCGGATGAAGCGGGCCACGCCATCCGCAGCATGCTGGTGCGCGGCGCGCCGCTCATCGGCGCCACGGCGGCGTATGGCGTGTGTCTGGCCATGCGGCAGGACGCGTCCGACGGCGCGCTGGAGAAGGCCCTCGCCATGCTCCGGGCCACGCGGCCCACGGCGGTGAACCTGCACTGGGCGCTGGACGGGATGCGCCAGGTGCTCGCGCCGCTGAAGCCGTCCGAGCGCGTGGCCGCGGCGTACCGGCACGCGGCGGCGCTGTGCGACGAGGACGTGGCCATCAACCGCGCCATCGGCGAGCACGCGCTGAAGCTGTTCCAGGAGGCGTGGGACAAGAAGGGCCGCAAGGGGCGGCTCAACGTGCTCACGCACTGCAACGCCGGCTGGCTGGCCACGGTGGACTGGGGCACGGCGCTGGCGCCCATGTACCTGGCGCACGACGCGGGCCTGCCCCTGCACGTCTGGGTGGATGAAACCCGCCCGCGCAACCAGGGCGCGGTGCTGACGGCGTGGGAGCTGGGCCAGCACGGCGTCCCGCACACGGTCATCGCGGACAACGTCGGCGGCCACCTGATGCAGCACGGCGAGGTGGACCTGTGCATCGTCGGCACGGACCGCACGACGGCGCGCGGGGACGTGGCGAACAAGATCGGCACGTACCTGAAGGCCCTGGCCGCGAAGGACAACGGCGTGCCCTTCTACGTGGCGCTGCCGTCGCCCACCATCGACTGGACCATCCAGGACGGCGTGAAGGAGATCCCCATCGAGCAGCGCGACGGCGCGGAGCTCAGCGACGTGACGGGCCGGCTGCCGTCGGGGGACATCGCCACGGTGCGGATCACGCCTCCGGGGAGCCCCGCCGCGAACTACGCGTTCGACGTGACGCCCGCGCGGCTGGTGACGGCGCTCATCACGGATCGCGGCGTGTGTCCGGCGACGGAGGAGGGGATGCTGTCCCTCTTTCCGGAGCGGCGCGCGCAGCGGAGCGCGGCGAAGTGAGCGGGGCGGGGGACCACCAGGACTTGCGCGAGGCGATGGTCGCCACCTCGCGGCGGATGAACACGTCCGGGCTGAACCAGGGCACCTCCGGCAACCTGAGCCAGCGCGTGGAGGGCGGCTTCCTCCTCACGCCGTCCGGGATGAACTACGAGACGATGACGCCGGAGGACCTGGTCCTCATGCGCTTCGACGGTTCGCACGAGGGCCACCGCAAGCCGTCCACCGAGTGGCAGCTTCACCGGGACATCCTCCAGGCGCGGCCGGAGGTGAACGCGGTGCTGCACGCGCACAGCATGTTCAGCACCACCCTGGCGTGCCTGCGCCGGGGCATCCCCGCCTTCCACTACATGGTGTCCGCCGCGGGCGGCACGGACATCCGGTGCGCGGAGTACGCCACCTTCGGCACGCCGGAGCTGGCGCGGCACATGATGGTGGCCCTGGAGGGCCGCAAGGCGTGCCTGCTGGCCAACCACGGCATGGTCGCCATGGGCGCGGACCTGGCGGCGGCCTGGAAGCTGGCGGTGGAGGTGGAGACGCTCGCGGCCATGTACTGGCGCGCGCTCCAGGTGGGCGAACCCGTGGTGCTGGACGACGCCGAAATGGAGCGCGTGTTCCAGCAATTCCGGGGGTATGGCCAGTAGGAAGTGCTCCGCGCACACGTTCCTGCATGATTCCCGGGGTCCCTGCCTCTAAGTCGGACAGGGGGGAGACGGATGGGTCACCCCCGGTCTCCAGGAGGAGTCGGCATGCGGTGGGTTCTCGGGTGCATGGTGATGATGGCACTGGGGTGTGCCTCGCTCATGCCGGCGGGGCGGGAGCCCTCGGATCCGCGGCTGACGGAGGCGCTCCAGGCCTACGAGCGCTCCGCGACGCTCTACGAGGAGGGCCGCTACGCGGAGGCCGTGGCGCCCGGTGAGCAGGCCCTGGCGCTGCGGGAGGCCGTGCTCGGGGGCTCGCATCCGGACGTCGCCTACTGCCTGAACCTGCTGGGCGAGGTGTACCGCCTCCAGGGGGACTTCGCGCGGGCGGGCGTCCTCCACGAGCGCGCGCTGGCCCTCCGGGAAGCGGTGGTGAACGACGACGCGGCGAAGTCCGTCACGGTGGCTTCGCTGCTCAGCTTCGCCGCCTCGCCCACCATGGAGACGGACCGTCAGGCCGGGGGCTTCTACGACCACGGGCACGCGTTGTCCCGGCGGACGAACAACCTGTTCAGCCTGGACAAGCGCCGCCGCATGGGGGCGTTCGCCAGCCAGGAGGTGACGCTCAGCGAGAACCAGTCCGCCTACGCCGAGTCGCTCAACAACCTGGCCAACCTCTACCAGCAGCAGGGGCTCTACAGCCGGGCGGAGCCGCTCTATTCGCGCGCGCTGGATTTGCGGGAGACGGTGCTCGGCAAGCACCACCTCACCGTGGCGGACTCGCTCAACAACCTGGCGCTGCTCTACCGGGAGCAGGGGCTGTATGGCCGGGCGGAGCCGCTCTACGTGCGGGCGCTCGCGCTGCGCGAGTCGGCGCTGGGCAAGGAGGACCCGCTGGTCGCGGACTCGCTCGACACGCTGGCCACGCTCTACCAGGACCAGGGGCAGTACGGCCGGGCGGAGCCGCTGGGCCTGCGCGCGCTCTCCATCCGGGAAGAGGCGCTGGGCAGGACGCATCCGCTGGTCGCGGACTCGCTCAACAACCTGGCCAATCTCTATCAGGACCAGGGGCTGTACGACCGCGCGGAGCCGCTCTACGCCAGGGCGCTGGCCATCCGGGAGGCGGCGACGGACGGCAGCCCCTCGGACCTGGCGGCCGCGCTCAACAACCTGGCCACCCTCTATCAGGCGCAGGGACGGTACGACCGCGCGGAGCCGCTCTACGCGAGGGCGCTGGCCCTCTGGGAGAAGGCGTTCGGCGGGCACCACCCGCACGTGGCGGCTTCGCTCAACAACCTGGCCACCCTGTACCGGAAGCAGGGGCGGTACACCCAGGCGGAGCCGCTCTACGCGAGGGCGCTGGCCCTCTGGGAGGAGGTGCTCGGCCGGAACCACCCGGACGTCGCCGGTTCGCTCAACAACCTGGCCACCCTCTACCGGGACCAGGGGAAGTACACCCAGGCGGAGCCGCTCTACGTGCGCGCGCTGGCGATTCGTGAGGCCGTGCTGGGCCGGAACCATCCGGACCTCGCGGCGTCGCTCAACAACCTGGCGCTCCTGCGCCTGGCGCAGCGGCGCCTGGATGACGCGGTGCCCTTGTTCACGCGCGCGTTTGGAGTCTCCGAGCAGCGCCTGCGCCGCGAGGCGCTCGAGTTCTCCGAGGCGCGGCTGGCCAGCTTCCTCCAGCACCTGCGCGCGGACGAGGAGCAGCTCTACGCGCTCGTGCGCGCGCACCCGGACTCCGCGGCCGTGCGGCGTCTGGCCTTGAGCGCCGCGCTGCTGCTCAAGGGCCGCTCCGTGGAGGAGACCGCGGACATCTCCCGAGCGGTCTACCGGAGCCTGGGCGCGGAGGAGCGCGGCACCTTCGAGCGGCTGCGCAAGCTGCGCACCCAGTTGGCCAGCCTCTCGCTGCACGGGCCCGGCGCGCTCACGCCGTCCGCCTACCAGCGGCAGCTCACGGCGCTGACCGAGCAGGGCGATGCGTTGGAGACGACGCTCGCCAGCCGCTCCGCGCCGCTGCGCGCGTTGGCCGCGCTGCCCGCGCCCGGTGACATCGTCGACCGCGTCGCTGGCGCCCTGCCGGAGGATGGCGCGCTCGTGGAGTTCATCACCTACGAGGACCGTCCCCTCGTGCTGGGGACGGGCACGGCCCAGCTCCGCTGTCTGGCATTGGTGCTCCGGCCGGACGGGGACATCCGCGCGTTGGATTTGGGGCCCGCGGCGCCCATCGAGGCCGCGGCCTCCAGCCTGCGGGACGCGCTGGCCCGCCGTGACGCGGCCTTCGAGGACTCCGCCCACGCGCTGTACCGGCTCGCGTTCCAGCCGCTGCTCCCGCTGCTGGGCAAGGCCCGCCGCCTCTTCCTCTCACCGGACGGTCAGTTGGCGCTGGTGCCCTTCGCGGCGCTGCATGATGGGCGGCAGTACCTGGTGGACAGCTACGACTTCACCTACGTGACGTCCGGCAAGGACCTGCTGCCCCGGCCGCAGCAGCCAAGGCCCGCGTCCTCGGTGGTGGTGCTGGCGGATCCTGCCTTCAACACGGGGATGCAAGCCTCCGCGGGAGGCGCGCCCGTGGTGGCGGAGCGTTCGCCGTCGCTGCGCCGTGAGGACCTGGTGGCGCGCGACTGGGCGCCGGTTCCGCTGCCGGGCTCGCGCGAGGAGGCGGAGGCCATCCAGCGCCTGTTCCCGCAGGCGCAGTTGTTCCTGGGCCCGAAGGCGACGAAGGAGCGGCTGCTGCACCTGAGCACGCCGGGCATCCTCCACCTTGCGACCCACGGCTTCTTCCTGGAGGACGCCGCCGCGCCGGAGAACGCGCGAGCCGTCGCGACCTTCGGAGCGCTGGGCGAGGACCCGCAGGCCGCGCGCCCGCCGGATCCGCTGCTGCGCTCGGGCCTGCTGCTCGCGGGGGAGATGGAGAAGGCGAGCGCGTCCGACAGCGCGCTGGTGACGGCGCTGGAGCTGGCGGGGCTGGACCTGTGGGGCACGCAGTTGGTGGTCCTGTCCGCGTGTGACACGGGGCGCGGCGCGGTCCGGCGAGGGCAGGGCGTCTACGGTCTTCGCCGGGCCTTCCTGGTGGCGGGCGCGGAGACGGTGGTGATGAGCCTCTGGAAGGTGGACGACGCGACGACGCGCACGTTGATGGAGACCTACTATCGCCACCTGCTCGGAGGCGAGGGCCTGGCCACGGCGCTGCGAGAGGCGATGCGGGAGCTGCGAGTCGCGCAGCCCCATCCGCACTACTGGGCGCCGTTCATCGCCATGGGGCGGGATACGCCGCTGCGATGGCTCGACGCGGACGCGCGGCGGTAGCCCGCGCTTCAGGCGCTGCGCAGCGTGAGCAGGGTGACCTCGGGCGGGACGCCGATGCGGAAGGGGAGCCAGTGCCCGGTGCCGCCGGAGACGTAGAGGTGGCTGTCCTTGAAGCGGTAGCGGCCCAGCATGTGCTTGAAGGCGAAGCCGAACAGCGGCACTCCCAGGAAGGCCACCTGTCCGCCGTGCGTGTGGCCTGAGAGCGTGAGGCGGGCGCCGCGCTCGGCGGCGTAGGGGAAGAAGTCCGGGTGGTGGGAGAGGCAGAGCACCACGTCGTCCGGGTTCCCGTCCTTGAAGGACGTCTCCGCGGAGCGCTGCCAGCGCCGGTCGCGCCCGGTGCGGCTGGCGCCGGACATGGGGAAGTCCACGCCCACCACGCGCAGGCGCTGACCGCCATGCTCCAGCACATGGGCTTCATCCACGAGCAGCCGGACCGGCGCGCCCCGCTGTTCCAGTTGTGCGTAGCCGCCCAGGACTTCATCGAGCCCGCGCCAGTGCTCATGGTTGCCGAGCACCGCGAGCATGCCGTGGCGGGCCGTCGTGGAGGCGAGCGCGGCCATGGTCTCGTCGATTTGATTCACGTCATCGATGAGGTCACCGGTCATCACCTGGAGGTCCACACCGGCGGTGTTCATCACCTCCACGGCGCCGCGCAGGTACTCGGGGGAGATGAAGGGGCCCACGTGCACGTCGGTGATCTGCCCGATGCGGAAGCCGTCGAGCGCGGCGGGGAGGCCGCGCAGCTTCACCTCGACCTCTCGAACGGTGAAGCCCACGCTGCCGCCCACGACGCCCACGCCGCTGGCGCTGATGGCAAGGACGGGCATGGCCTGACCGGCCTTCAGCAGGAGGTCCCGGCGCCCCAGGTCCACGCCCGGAGGCGCGGCCTGCCGCTTCCGTTCCGAGCGCAGCTTGAGGATGAGGAACGGCGGGCCCATCAGCATCACCAGCAGCGCGGCGATGCTCCACACCACGGCGAACAGCTTCACCGGCACGAGGGCCGGAGGCGTGTGGTGCAGGCCGTAGCCGGTGACGGCGGGCACGGTCCACGCCGCGAACGCGAAGCCAGAGAGCCCCAGCAGCACGCCATGGCGCCAGCCCCGGGTGACAGCGGGCAACAGCCTGCGCAGCACGAGGTACGCGCCCAGGTAGACGAACAGCAGGACCAACAGCCTTCCCATGGTGTGCGCGCTCTCGGGTGTGAGGAGCCCCGAGGATAACGGCTCCCCTGACAGCGCGCTGTGCCCTGAGACCGGGTTGCTCGCCTCCTGGGCTTCACGGAACTTAACGTGTAATAACGGAAAAATGAGAAGAGGCTCTGGAGCCGGTCTCTGCGTCGGGTGGCTGTGGTTGGTGCTGCTGCTGGGGTGCGCTTCCGCGCCCGGGCCGTATCTCTCGGACGGGTCGTCACGGGAGTGCGAAGCCAGCGAAGAGGATCAGTGCCTCACGCAGGTCTGCGAGGACGACGTCTGCGCGCTGTTCCGGTGCGAGGACCTGGCGCAGAAGCGCATCGTGCGGACGCGAGGCGCCATGCCGGTGGCGCCCATCTTCGTGGCACCCGGCAGCGGTCCGCAGCGGACCTGGGGAAGTGCGCAGGGCCTGCCGCGAGACGCGGTGCCCGTCATGGTCTTCCGCTGGCACCGGCGGGAGAAGCTGCCCAGCGAGCTACGCCGCGAGAGGGCGCAACAGGAGTGGGCGAAGCGGCCGAAGGAGCGGCACCACATCTTCCCGCAGGCGTTCAAGGACGACTTCGAGCGGAAGGGCATCGACATCCACCAATACGTGATAGCGATCGATGCGGAAGTGCATGCCCGGATCCACAAAGGCGAACGCGGAGGCCCCTGGAACGCTGATTGGTTCGAATTCCTCAGTACACGAGGCAGGCGGGCCGATATCCCGACGTACTTCGAGCACGCTGGATGGATGCTCCAGAAGTACGGGCTCTTCGGATTGACGATGACCTACTGGCAGAAGGTGGACCTTCTTCCCCTGCCAGTCGAGGACTGAGCCGTGCGCTACTTTTCGATGGAAAGCCTGCGTTTCGACGAGCCGGGCCAATGGAGCGGAGAGTATCGGGCGCGCCACAGGTGGCATCTGCCGGGCGTCGAGTGTCCTCGTTGCGGAACCTGGGTGGGAATGGGGGCATATCCTTCCGTGGACCTTTCGGCCCTCGCTGAGCCCGCATTCGACAAGGTCCGAGGCCCCACGGGCTTCGCGGAGTACATGCGACTGATTGCCCTGGTGCGGCCCCTTCTTCCGCCAGGTATTCCCTTGGAGGGGGGGACCTCTTTCGGTCCCATGAGCGGGACAGCGCGCGGAAGGTTCGGCCCGGTGACTTGCTACCCTTCGTGGCAAGTGCTCCTTCGTGAAGACGCGGTTGAATTGCTCAAAGCCGAAGGGCTCCAAGGTGTCATCACGGTCCGGATGGAGCTCAAGTCCCGTCGGAGCACGATGCCCGCGCTCTACGAATTGGAAGCCCGGCCGCTGGCGAAGCTGCACCCTGACTGCATCGGCGAGTTCAAGACTCCCCCGTGTCTCGTATGCGGTCGACCCGAAATGTTCGACCTGCCGCCGAAACGCTGGCTGCTGCGCTCCTCCATTCCGGAAGGCCTCGACGTCTTCGGTATCGAAGGGGCCAACCCCCGCGTCGTCAGCGAGCGCTTCGTCGAAACCGTGCAGCGCCTGGGCCCCAGCGACGTGCACTACCGCGAACTGCCCGCCGAGTAGTCACATCCCTCCACCCGGGCTCGCGAGCCGCAGGTGCGAGTGCAGCGTCTCCGCTCTCAGGTACAGGAACTGCGCGTCCCCGAAGGCCAGCGCGTCCCCGTCCGCGAGCATCCGCTCCTCGCCCTCGCCCAGCTCCGCCGCGTTCAGCCAGGTGCCGTTCATGGACTTCAGGTCCTGCACCGAACACGTCCCCTGCGCCGAGTGCCAGCGCAGCACCGCGTGCTGCTTCGACACGGACGGGTCGTGCACCATCAGCGCGCACCCCTCCGTCCGCCCCACCCGCAGCTCCTGCCCGTCCCGCTCCGGCCCCAGGAAGTGGACCTCCAGCGAATCGAACGCCTGGAGCATCACCAGCAGCCGGTCCACCAGCCGGGAGCGGTGCGCCATCCCCACCGTGCGCGCCTCCGCCAGCCGCAGCGCCACCTGCTGGAACACCGGCTCCGGCGGCTGCTGGATCAGCACCACCGGTCCGGAGGCTTGCAGGAACGCCTGGACGGGCGCGTAGGCGAACGGGCGGAGCTGTTGGACGGAAGGCATCACGCCGTCACGTTACCCCCAGCCCCGCTCGTGCGCGAGCCACGGACTCCCAGTGTCAGATGCCCGGCGGTCCTTCCAGCCACTTCAGGACGTGACCGGCGCCTTCATCAGGTGGTCGCCGTAGTCCTCCCGCAGCTTCATCTTCAGGAACTTCCCCGTCGACGTGCGCGGAATCTGCGTCACGAAGAGGATGTCATCCGGCAGCCACCACTTCGCGAACTGCTTCTCCAGGTGCGCCGTCAGCTCCGCCTTCGTCGCCTGCTGCCCCGGCTTGAACACCACCGCCGCCAGCGGCCGCTCGTCCCACTTGGGGTGCCGCCCCGCGAACACCGCCGCCTCCAGCACGGACGGGTGCGCCATCAGCGCGTTCTCCAGCGCCACGGAGCTGATCCACTCGCCGCCGGACTTGATGACGTCCTTGCTGCGGTCGGTGATGTGCAGGTAGCCCGCCGGGTCGATGGTCACCACGTCGCCCGTCTTGAACCACCCGTCCTTCGTGAACCGATCCTTGCCCTCGTCGCCGTAGTACGACGCCGCCACCATGGGCCCGCGCACCTCCAGCTCGCCCATGGCCTTGCCATCCCAGGGAAGAATCTCCCCCGTGTCGCTCACGTGGCGCGTCTCCACGAACGGCACGGAGTAGCCCTGCGACGCGTACGCCTCCAACTGCGTCTCAGGCGACGCCGTGTGCAGGTCCCCCTTGAGCCGCGCGAGCGTGCCCACCGGGTTCATCTCCGTCATGCCCCACGCGTGCAGCACGTTCTGCCCGTGGCGCTTGCGGAACCCGTCAATCAGCGCCGGCGGCGCCGCGGAGCCGCCAATCACCATGTGCCGCATCCGGCCCAGGTCCCACTTGCCCGGCTCGCGGTCCAACTGCGCCAGGATGCCCAGCCAGATGGTGGGCACGCCGCCCGCCACCGTGACCTTCTCGTTCTGCATCAGCTCCAGCAGTGACTGGGGGTCCAGGTGCGGCCCCGGCAGCACCTGCTTCGCGCCCGTGAGCAACGCGTCGAAGGGCAGGCCCCACGCCGCCGCGTGGAACATGGGCACCACCGCCAGCACCGTGTCGGACTCCCTCAGCCCCAGCACCTCCGGCATGCAGCACACCAGCGTGTGCAACACGATGGAGCGGTGGCTGAAGAGCACGCCCTTCGGGTTGCCCGTCGTGCCGGACGTGTAGCAGAGCATCGCCGCGCTGTTCTCATCCAGGCGCGGGAACTCGAACGTGCGCGACTCCGCCGCGAGCAGCTTCTCGTAGTCCAGCCGCCCCTCCGGCACCGGCCCGTCATCCGGGATGACGATGACGTGCTTGAGGCTCCCGGCGGCCTTCTCGAACTTCTCCACCAGCGGCAGGAGCGAGCGGTCCACCACGATGACCGTGTCCTCCGCGTGGCGCGCGATGTAGCCCAGGTCGTTGGGGTGCAGCCGCAGGTTGAGCGTGTGCATCACCGCGCCCATCGCCGGCACCCCGAAGTACACCTCCAGGTGCTGGTGGTGGTTCCAGCTCAGCGACGCCACGCGGTCCCCGGGCTTCACCCCCAGCCGCGTGAGCGCGTTCGCCAACTGGCAGACGCGCTGGTGGAAGTCCGCGTACGTGTAGCGGTGCAGGGACTTGTCCGGCTTGCGGCTGACGATTTCCTGCGCGGCGTAATAGGAGCGCGCCCGCTCCAGGAAGTGCGTCAGGGTGAGCGGGAAGTCCATCATGCGACCGGGGAGCATCGACACCATCCCTTCGGGAGAGGGGGAAGGGCCAGATGCTACCGGATGCACGGCGCCATGCCCTCCACTCCTGGTGGGGGCAGGCATGGCGCATCACGTCAATGTCAGCCGAAGAAAACCTGCGCGACCTCGAAGAACTCCCGGGGCACGCGCTTGAGCTCGCGGGTGGCCTCCGCCAGGTGCTCGCTGACGATTTCGTTGCCGCGCAGGGCGGCCATCTTGCCGAACTCGCCCCGGGCCACCATGTCGCACGCATGCACGCCGAACCGGGTGGCGAGCACGCGGTCGTGCGCCGTGGGGGCGCCGCCGCGCTGGATGTGGCCCAGCACGGAGACGCGCGTCTCGAAGCCGGTGCGCCGCTCAATCTCCGCCGCGACGATGTTGCCCACGCCGCCCAGGCGCGGGCGGCCCGCTTCGTCCAGGGCGCCCGTCGTGACGAGCTGCTCGGTCTGCTCCGCGGACATCTTGATGCGCGTGCCCTCCGCCACCACCACGATGGAGAAGGTGCGCCCGCCCGCGTGACGGCGCTGGAGGTGCTGCGCCACGGCCTCCAGGTCCGCGGGGATCTCCGGGACCAGGATGACGTCCGCGCCGCCCGCGATGCCCGCGTAGGTGGCGATCCACCCGACGTGCCGGCCCATCACCTCGCAGACGATGACGCGCTTGTGCGACTCCGCGGTGGAGTGCAGCCGGTCCACGGCCTCCGTCGCGATGGCGACCGCGGTGTCGAAGCCGAAGGTGAAGTCCGTGCCGTTGAGGTCGTTGTCGATGGTCTTCGGCACGCCGACGATGCGCAGGCCCTCCTGGGACATGCGCGTGGCGGCGGACAGGGTGCCCTCGCCGCCAATGGCGATGACCGCGTGGATGCCGTTGCGTTCAATGGCGCGCTTCACGCGCTCCAGGCCGTTCTCCACCTTGAACGGGTTGACGCGCGAGGTGCCCAGGATGGTGCCACCCCGGTGGAGGATGCCGGAGGTGGTCTCCCGCGTGAGGCGGAAGTGGTTGTCATCCAGCAGGCCCTTCCATCCATCCCGCAGGCCCATCATCTCGAAGCCGTGCTCGCTGGCACGGCGGACGATGGCTCGGATGACCGCATTGAGGCCGGGGCAATCACCCCCGCCGGTGAGCACGGCGACTTTCATGGGTCCGGTTCTAGCCCGACCCGGCCTCCGCGCGTGAGGACGGATTGCGCGCAATGCCCGTGGGAAACCTTCCCCGGTCCCCGGGCGTGCGGGGGACCGGGCTTGTCAATCGCCGGCCGTGTTCACGTGTCATTCCCGGGAGCGGGTGGCCTTGCCGCGCGGCGCCACGCACCGGGCGGCTGGGGGGCCGGCGATCCGGGCGGGGAGGCCGGCATATGCTGGCCGGCCCATGGACCTACGGGTGTTCCAGTCGGAGCAGGAGGCGGCCACCCCCTGCGCGGCCCGCATCGCCGAGGCGGTGCGTCACACGCCGGAGCTGGTGCTGGGGCTCGTCACGGGGCGCTCGCCGCTCAACGTGTACCGGAGCCTGGCGGCGCTGGCGGCCCGGGGGGCGCTGGACCTGTCGCGGGCCACGACGTTCAACGTGGACGAGTTCCTGGGCCTGCCGCCCGAGGACCCGGGCAGCTTCCGCGCGTACATGGACCGGCACCTGTTCCGGCATGTGAATCTGTCAACGGAGCGGATCCACTTCTTCGACGGGTGCGCGCCGGACGCGGAGGCGGAGTGCGCGCGCTATGACGCGGCGCTCGCGGCGGCCGGGGGGCTGGACCTGCTGCTGCTGGGCGTGGGGCCCAACGGGCACATCGCGTTCAACGAACCCGGCGAGGTGCTGACGGCCACGAGCCACCGCGCGCGCCTGTCGCGGGAGACGCGGCTGTCCCACGTGATGGCGTTCGGGGATGACCCGTCGAAGGTGCCCATGGCGGCGCTGACGCTGGGCATGGCGGCGGTGCTCCAGGCGCGCAAGGTGGTGGTGCTCGCGTTCGGCGTGAACAAGGCCGCGGCGGTGACGGCGATGGTGCACGGCCCGCTCACGCCCCGGTGCCCCGCGTCGTTCCTCCAGCTCCACCGCGACGTGGAGCTGTGGCTGGACACGGGCGCGGCCAGCGGCCTGCACGGGCGCAAGCTGGAAGCGGTCCGGCCCCGCGACGGCGGGAGCTGACGCGGCGGGGCCTCCCCCGGCGCTCGCCCCTAGCGTGTCGCGGAGGCGAGCTTCGCGGGAGGCTTGCTGCCCGCGGCCGGGCGGGTCGCGGGCTTCACGGGGGCCTTCGCCTTCGGCGCGGTGGACGGCTTCGAGGGCGCGTCCGGCGGACGGGCCTTCCGCGCGACGGGGGCCTTGGCCGGAGCCGCGGAGCCGGCCGGGCGCTTCGCCACGGCCGGCGCCTTCGGGCGGGTATGCTCATAGGCCGCGAGCACCTTGGCCACGTAGAACTCCGTCTCTCCGTTGTGCGGCACGCGCCCGTTCACCGACCCCGGGCCCGCGTTGTACGCGGCCACGGCCAGCCGCACGTCGCGGAACCTGCGCAGTTGCTCGGCCAGGTAGCGCCCGCTCGCGTCGACGGACGGCGCCGGGTCGAAGGGGTCCTCCACCCGCATCAGCGCCGCCGTGTCCGGCATGAGCTGCCCGGGCCCCATGGCCCCCGCGGGCGAGATGCGGTGCACCCGCGTCTCCGACTCCACCTGGATGAGCGCCTTCAGGAGCCCCGGCGGAATCCCGTGGCGGCGCTCCGTGTCCTCGATGAGCGGCTCCAGCGGCGGGTGGCCGTCCAGCACGCACTCGGGCCGGTGCGCCACGTAGGCCCCCAGCGCGCGCGCCTTCGTCTGGAGGAAGGAGAAGGACAGGGGCGACACCTGCGTCCCGCCCAGCCACGCCACGCCCAGGTTGAGCAGCACCACGGGCACCAGCGCGCACGGCACCAGCCACGCCCATCCCGGAATCTCGATGCCGCCCACGGCCCGCTTGCGTCCCACCCTCCCCACTTAAGGGCGCCGCGCGTCCCCGTCCAGCTTCCGGCCACCCGCCGCCCCGGCCGCGTCCTCTGGCCGGGGCGGGAGTGGAGGCTTCAGAACAGCAGGCCGAAGTAGTTGGCGCGCGCCTTGGCGCCCACGCAGACCTCGACGTCCGCGGTCCACGACTGCGTGGGGGGCGTCCCCGTGGCCTGGAAGAGGAACTCCAGCTCCTCCTGCTTCGCCAGGTCCAGCACGTCCACCGCGCCGCTGCTGGTGAGCTGGAGCTTGTTCGTGGCGCTCCCGGCGCCGGTGCGCCGGAACTCGCCCAGCAGCACGTACTCCGCGGAGCCCGGCTTGCGCACGGAGAGGCTGGCGCGCTCGATGCCGCTGATGTCCGTGCTGGCGGTGGCGTCGAAGAGCTTCAGCCGCAGCTCCGTCTCCACGTCGGCGTCCGCGGGCAGCGCGCTGGCGAAGTCACCCAGCGGGATGGTGAAGGACTGCTCCACGGAGCCGGCGAGGGGCGGGGAGGCGGGGAAGGACAGGTCGTTCTCGTTCTTGCAGATGCGCTCGGCCTCCACCTCGACGGTGAAGAGCGAATCACAGCCCGTGCCCAACAGGGCCACGGCGCCAGCGAGCAGGAGGGTGCGGAAGGTTTTCGTTCGCATGGTGGATGGGCTCCTGGCTCAGAAGAAGTAGACGATGAAGCCCAGCTTCACCGAAGGGATGGTGGCGCGCAGGTGCAGCGGTCCGGACGTGACGCTGTCGTCGCCGGAGGCGTCCTGGATGAGCGGCGTGGGGTCCGGCACGGTCATCGCCACGTAGCTCAGGCCCACGTTGAGGAAGAAGTTGAAGCGGCTCCGCGTGCCCACCTCCAGGCCCACGCTGCCCGTCACGTAGTTGTAGGTGACGTCGCGGATGGCCTCCGACGTGGCGCTCGGCTCACGGCCCAGCCAGTCCAGCACCTCGCTGTACTCCGAGCCGAAGTAGTGCCCGACCTCCGCGTTGAGGGACGGCGCGATGAAGGTGTCCATGGGCAGGATGCTCAGGCCGCCGCGCACGCCGATGCTGAGCGTGTTCGTGGTGGGGCCCGCCTGCAGCCGCAGCCAGTTCGTGGGGCGCACCACGGCGGACACGCCGATGCCGTGCGGAGCGCCCGCGTCCAGCAGCAGGCCCACCTTGTGGGGCGCGTCGTCCTGGGCGAGCGCCGGAGTGGCGCTGCCCAACACGGCCATGCACCCCAGGGCGATGCCGGAGGAGCGGAGGGAGGGGTGTCGTCGTCTCAAGGAAGAAGAGTCCATCGTCATGACGAAAGTTCCACGGTGAATGCCGGCCCAGCGGCCATTCTTCGCGGAAGGCGAGCGGGAAATGAAGGGCCTCACGCGAAACCCGTACGGGCTTTCCGGGATGCCGCGACCCGCGGTGGAGGGACTGCCCGGTTCCCGACACGCTGGGTGGTCACCCAGGACTCGGGAAATGCGCGCAATGCCTGTCAAATCAAGGACGTCCCCTTCACTCCCGTGGGCGATGTGCATCCAAACCACCGGATGCGAGCGTATGATGAAAGGAAACGGTGACGTGGCATTCAGGGCCGGGAACCGGGGGGCCAAGGATGATCGACGAAGTCGATCTGCGCATGAAAGCGTGGGTGGGACGCATTGCCACGGATGCGCCGGTGCACCTGGGCGTGCCCGACCGTGAGGCCCTGGAGCGGGGTGTCTGTCTTTATCTCCTGGAGCTGGGGCCGGCGCCGCTGACCCGGGCGGGGAAGCGGGGCGCGCTGCAGTTCACCGTCTGCTATCTGGTGACGGTGGGCGCGGAGACGCCCGAGCGCGCGCACCGGCTGTTGGGAGACCTGGTCTTCGCGGCCATGGGCGACAAGGAATTGGAGGTGGACTTGAGCCCGGTGCCCGCGGCGCTGTGGGCGGGTCTGCGTTCGGTGCCGCGTCCGGCGTTCCGCCTGCGGGTGCAGGTGCGCAAGGAGCAACCCCTGGCGGAGGTGCGATGTCTGTCATTGGTGGAAGGGGGCTGTGCGCCGGCCCCCCTGCTGGGTCGGGTGGTGGGGCCCGGCGACGTCCCCATCCCGGACGCGTGGGTGGCGCTGCCCTCGTTGCAGTTGAGCACGCGCACGGACGCGCAGGGGCACTTCCACTTCGCGCACCTGCCGCAGGGCGGGTCGCTGGGCCGGCTGGAGGTGCGCGCGGAAGGGGAGCTGTTGTCGGTGGAGTCGGAGGGGCTGGCCACGGGGACGTCGCCGGTGATCATCCGGATGCCGGTGAAGGAGGAGTGACGATGCTCGCGGGTCCGCCAGCCGAGGCGGTGGTGGCGCGGCCCCGCGCGCGGCGGCACCTCGCCTGGGTGTTGTCCCTGGCGCGGTGGGTGAAGACCTGGGCGGAGCGGGTGCTCGCGGAGCATGCCGCCGCGGTGGCGAAGGCGGCGGTGGAGCTGGGAGGCGCGCGGGTCCGCTCGTTGCCCCTGCGCGAGCCCGCGGTGGTGCTGCTGCCGGTGCCCCTGTGGCCTCCCAGGGGGGAGGAATTCCTGACGCAGGAGCACGCGGACATGGTGTCCACGCCGGTGTTCCCGGAGGCGCCCACGCCCCGCTTGAACACGCTGCGGTGCATCCCGAAGGAGGGGGATGCGCCGGAAGTGGAGCGCGAGCCCGTGACGCTCCGGATGGTGCCCCGGGTGCCCTTCGGTTTCGACCCGGATGACCTGCTGCCCGCGGAGCCCGTGGCGGTGGTGGCCCCGCCGCCGTCGCCCGCGCTGCTGCTCCAGGCCGCGGCGCTCCCATGCGAGGAGCCGCCGGACGCACCGCCCGTCGCGCCTCGGCCGTTGCAGGCGGTGACGTCGTTTCCCAGGGACCCCGCCAGGGACCTCATCGCGCTCCTGAAGGAGTCGCTGGGCACGCCGGACCAGCCATCCGTGCCCTGGTCGGAGGCGGGCTCCTCCTCGCCCGACGAACCCGCCGACGCGGAGGAGATGCTGCGTCAGTGTGAGCGATTGGAGCTGGGGCCGACGGTGGAGTAGCGGCGTGGGGCTGGCGCGCATCCGCCAGGTAGGTGCGCGCGGGGCTATGCTGTCGCGCGCGATGCCCGAGCGGTCACGTCCCAGCGCTGTCCCGCCAGGCCTCACGGTGGCCGACGTCGAGCGTCAGTTGGAGGGCCGCGCGGAGGTCCTCGCGGCGGCGCGGCGTCCGCACCTGGAGCTGGAGCAGGCGCTGTCCGGCCGGCGGTGGCGGCGGGCGCTGGCGCGGCGTCCGGAGCTGGTGCCCGCGCTCGTGGCTGAAGCGCAGGCGGTGGAGGAGGCGCTGGAGCGCGTCCAGCGCCGCGCGGTGCAGGAGGCCTGGCCGGACGACATGCCTGTATTGAAGGCGGCCCGGGAGCTGTCGGCGCGGCGGGAGCGGCTGACGCGGCTGGCCCGGCGCAGGTTGGATGTCCTGACGGTCGCGCCCAAGGACATCCCGCTGGAACAGGCGCTGACGCGGCTGGATGCGCTGGTGCGCCAGGTGGTGCGCTGGGAGCTGAAGCCCGGCGAGGTGCTCGTCCACGAGGCCTTCGCGCAGCGATTCCAGCGGCGGGACAAAGCAAGACGGCTGCGCTCGGAGCTGCCCGCGCACTACGGCTGGCGCCTCGCCGTCAGCCTGTGCGCGGCGTTCGCGGTCGTCCTCCTGGCGCCTCCCGAGCTGAAGAAGCTGGCCGGGTTCCTGTTCATGGCGATCGCCATGGCCCCCGCGGTCTGGGACCTGCTGCGCTCGGGGCATACGCGGCTGACCAGCGAGCGGCTGCTGTGGAAGCCGCTCCTCGGGGAGACCCAGGAGGTGCGGCTGGGAACCATCGCGGAGGGCGGCGTCCGGGTGGAGCGGGCCTGGGATGTGTGCGTGGTCGGTGACCGCCGGTGGCGCGCGCGCTCCCTCTGGGAGGCGCCCGAGCTGGCCCTGCTCATCGAACTGCACCGTCAGCCTCCCCTGCGCGGCGCGGCCCGGGCGGGCGTGCGCCTGGACACCGTGGCGGTGTTCCCCGCGAGGCTCGGCAAGCGCAAGGGCTTCTGTGTGCTGGGACCCCAGGGCCTCTCCTTCATCCCGGAGGGACGGGGCGCCCAGTCCCTCCGCGCCGTCACCGGTCATCCGTCCACGCTGCGCGGCTTCGACTCCGACCTGGTGCTGGACGCGCTGCGCTGGCTTCCGGAGGCGGAGTTCGACGCCTGCGTGACGCGCATGGTGGAGGCCACCGGCGGCGTGGCGTGGGCCCGCGCGGATGCGCGCTACGTGCCGGGCTCCCCCGTGTGGCGGCGAATCCGCGTCGAGCACCGGGGCCTGACGCTGACCGGCCGCGTGAACTGGGACCAGCAGGACGCCGCTGAACGGCTCCTGCGCGACTGGCCTCGTTGAAGGCGGCCCGACCAGGGAACCCCCTTCACTGCGTACACAGGGATGGCGTTTCCTGCGCCATCCCCTCACTTCAAGCGAAGCCGGGGTCCCCAGCCCCTTTCCCGAAAGGCATCATGAAAGCCAGACACCCGGCGGTGCGCCGCGTCTTCACTCGCACCGCCTCCGCGGCGACGCTGCTGTTGGGCCTCGCCATGGGCGGCCCGTCGCACGCGCAGCACTTCACCGTCTTCGAGAGCGGCCAGGTGCGCCCCCTGGCCCTGTCTCCCAACGGCCAGTGGCTCTACGCCGTCAACACGCCCGACAACCGGCTGGAGATCTTCCAGGTGGGCGCCAGCGGCCTCACCCACAAGGGCTCCGTGCCGGTGGGCCTGGAGCCCGTGGCCGTGGCCGTGCGCACCAACAGCGAGGTCTGGGTCGTCAATCACCTGTCCGACAGCGTCAGCGTCGTGAAGGTGGACGCGGACGGGCAGGGCGGCAGCGTGACGCGCACGCTGCTCGTGGGCGACGAGCCTCGCGACATCGTCTTCGCGGGCACCGGCAGGAAGCGCGCGTTCATCACCGCCGCGCACCGCGGCCAGAACACCGGCTTCGACCCCCAGCTCACCACGCCGGGCGTGGGCCGCGCGGACGTCTGGGTGTTCGACTCGGACAACCTGGGCACGACGCTGGGCGGCACGCCGCTCACCCGCCTGACCCTGTTCGGTGACACGCCTCGCGCGCTCGCGGCCACGCCGGACGGCAGCCGGGTGTACGCGGCGGCGTTCCACTCCGGCAACCGCACCACCGTGGTCCACGAGAGCCTGGTGCCCAACGGCGGTGAGTCCGCGGGCGGCGTCCCCGGCCCCAACGTCAACCACCAGGGCATCCCCGCCCCGGAGGTCTCCGTCATCGTGAAGCACAACGGCGAGGACTGGGTGGACGTGCTCAGCCGCCCGTGGACCGGGGCCGTCCGCTTCTCCCTGCCGGACAAGGACGTCTTCGCCATCTCCGCCAACGCCAACCCGCCCGTGCAGGTGTCCGGCGCGGCGGGCACCTACGCGGGCGTGGGCACCATCCTGTTCAACATGGCCGTCAACCCGGTGAGCGGGAAGGTCTACGTGAGCAACACCGAAGCGCGGAACGACCTGCGCTTCGAGGGCCCCGGCACGATGACGGGCAGCAGCCTGCGCGGCCACCTGCACGAGAGCCGCATCACCGTGCTGGGCGGCCCCGGCGCCCCCACCGTCACGCCCCGCCACCTCAACACGCACATCGACTACGCGGCCTGCTGCGCGCCCACGCCCAACGCGGAGAGCGAGAAGAGCCTCGCGCAGCCCACGGGCATGGCCGTGACGTCCGACGGCGCCACGCTCTGGGTCGCCGCGTTCGGCTCGTCGAAGCTGGGCGTGTACGCCACCTCCCAACTGGAGTCCGGCACCTTCACGCCCTCCACCGCGAACCAGGTCTCGCTGACGGGCGGCGGCCCCACCGGCCTGGTGCTGGATGAAGCGCGGGGGCGCCTGTACGTGCTCACCCGCTTCGACAACGCCATCTCCGTCGTCAACACCGCGACGAAGACGGAGGTCGCGCACCTGCCCATGTTCAACCCGGAGCCGGCCAGCGTGGTGCAGGGCCGCCCGTTCCTCTACGACGCGCGCAACAGCTCCAGCCACGGCGACGCGTCCTGCGGCAGTTGCCACATCTTCGGCGACTTCGACAGCACCACGTGGGACCTGGGCAACCCGGACGGTGACGTGAAGGCGAGCTTCAACCCCATCGTCCCGGTGCTGCCGGAGTTCGGCGCGGACCCCACCTTCGGCCAGGACACGTCCTTCCACCCGATGAAGGGCCCCCTGTCCACGCAGAGCCTGCGCGGCATGGCCAACCAGGGCCCCATGCACTGGCGCGGCGACCGCACCGGCGGCGACAGCGCGCCCAGCGTGCAGCCCAACAGCGGCACCTTCGACGAGGCCGCGGCCTTCAAGCAGTTCAACCCCGCGTTCAAGGACCTGCTGGGCCGCAGCGCGCAGTTGACGGAGGCGGAGATGCGGAAGTTCTCCGACTTCATCCTCCAGGTCGTCTACCCGCCCAACCCCATCCGCAAGCTGGACAACTCGCTCACGGCTTCCCAGCAGGCGGGCAAGGACTTCTTCACGAACACGACCAGCTTCTTCCCGGGCTCGTGCGAGACCTGCCACCGCGTGGACGTGAACGCCAACCCGGGCGAGGGTCCCTTCAAGGGCTTCTTCGGCACGGACGGCCTCAGCTCCTTCGACGCGGAGCCGCTGTTCCCCAAGGTTCCGCACCTGCGGAACATGTACCAGAAGGTCGGCATGTTCGGCGCCGGCTTCCCCTTCGGCAACACGCCGGCGGATCCGTTCCTGGGGGACCAGGTGCGCGGCACGGGCTTCAACAGCGACGGCGCCATCCCCACGCTGTTCCTCTTCAACAGCGGCTTCGACTTCCACCCCCTCTTCAACCAGGTGGGCATCCCGGACACGCCCGCGGGCTTCCAGGCGAAGAAGGACATGGAGCAGTACATGTTCGCCTTCGAGACCAACCTGGCGCCCATCGTCGGGCAGCAGGTGACGCTCACCGCGAGCAACGCGGCGGTGGTGGGTCCGCGCATCGACCTGCTGATGGCGCGCGCGGACGCGGGCGAGTGCGACCTGGTGGCCAAGGGCCGCGCGGGCACGTACGAGATGGGCTTCCGCTACCTGGGCAGCGGGCAGTTCAAGGCGGACCGCGCGGCGCTGCCGCAGGTGCCGTCCGCGGCGCTGCGCTCGGGCGTGGCCGCGAACCAGGGCGTGCTGACGTACACCTGCGCGCCGCCGGGCTCCGGCCAGCGCATGGGCATCGACCGGGACCTGGACGGCTTCCTGGATGGCGATGAGCGGGCCGCGGGCACCCACCCCGCGGACCCCGCCAGCCACCCGTAGCGGCGGAAGACACTCGGCGGCCCGGGCACCTGTTGCCCGGGCCGCTTGTCGTTTCAGGGGGAGCAGGGGTGCCCCAACCCCGGGGGCAATGCCCGGCTTCCGGGGCGATGTGCACCGTCGTGGACGGTGGTTTCCCACGGCGAAGGGCGGACACATGACCAGCGAGACGCAGACGGGGCGGATTTCCGGCGACTTCCTCACCACGCGCGATGGCACGCGGCTCTACTTCAAGGACTGGGGCCCCAGGGACGGGCAGCCCGTCGTCTTCTCGCACGGCTGGCCGCTCACGTCCGACGCCTTCGAGGACCAGATGCTGTTCCTGTCCGAGCGTGGCTTCCGCACCCTCGCCCATGACCGCCGGGGGCACGGGCGGTCCTCCCAGCCCTGGGCGGGCCACGACATGGACACGTATGCGGATGACCTGGCGGAGCTGACCTCCGCGCTGGGGCTGCGCAAGGCCGTCCACGTGGGCCACTCCACGGGCGGCGGCGAGGTGACGCGCTACATCGGGCGTCACGGCACCTCGCGCGTGGCGAAGGCGGTGCTCATCAGCGCGGTGCCGCCCATCATGCTCAAGACGGACTGGCACCCCAACGGCCTGCCCATGAAGGTCTTCGACGACATCCGCGCGGGGGTGCGCGGGGACCGCTCCAGCTTCTTCAAGGAGCTGAGCCTGGCGTTCTACGGCTTCAACCGGCCCGGCGCGAAGGTGTCGGAAGGCCTGCGCGAGAGCTTCCGCCTCCAGGCCGTGATGGGGAGCCTCAAGGCCGAGTACGACTGCGTGAAGGCCTTCTCCGAGACGGACTTCCGCGCGGACCTGGCCCGCATCGACGTGCCCACGCTGGTGATGCACGGCGAGGACGATCAGATCGTCCCCATCGACGGCGCGGCGCGCCTCACCGCCACGCTCGTGAAGGGCGCGAAGCTCCAGGTCTTCCCCGGCTTCAGCCACGGCATGTGCTCCGTCAACAAGGACGTCATCAACGAAGCACTCCTGGCCTTCCTCAAGGAATAGCGGCCCTACAGGTCCAGGATGAGGCTCAGTTCGTCCTCCATGGCCTCATCCGTCTGGACGGAGGCGTCCTGGTCGTCCGCGTCGTCCCCGTACCGCGACCAGCCGGCGACCGCCGACGGCCCGAGGCACATCATCTCCCGGGGCGTGGCTCCGACGCCGTCGCCGTCCTGGTCGCGGTAGCGGTAGGCCCACTGGTGGCGGGCCACGTCCGCGTCGTCGCAGTCATTGCCCACGGCCTGGAGGCGGTAGGGCGGGGGCAGTGACATCCCCGTGCAGATGAGCTGGGCGGGGATGGGCGCGGTGAAGCCGTCCCCGTCGCGGTCCACGTGGGCGGCCGACAGGTTCCGCCACCGCGTCGCGTCCTGCGCGTCGCAGTCCGTGCCCTTCTCGGACCAGGTGGCGGGAACCTGACCGTCGGTGCAGAGCTCCGTCACCGGTCCCGCGCCCACGCCGTCCCCGTCCGTGTCCGCGTAGGCCTTCACGGTGTGGAACGCGGCGGCGTTCGTGTCGTCGCAGTCCGGGCCCCAGCCCATCTGGTCGGTATACCCGGCGGGCAGGCTCTTGCCCGAGCACACCATCCCTGTCTTCCACACGGTGTACCCGTCACCATCCGCGTCCAGGTGGGTGTAGGCCCGCAGACGCCACAAGGCGGCGTCCTGGGGCGCGCAGTCGGAGGCGTCCTCGGAGTAGCCCTCGGGCACGCGCGCGCCGCCACAGACGGAGGCCGCCTCGCCCGCGCCCACGCCGTCTCCATCCGCGTCCACGTGGACGGTCCAGAGGTCGAACCGCGCGGGGTTCCCCTCTTCGCAGTCGTCGTCGCGGACCTCCGAGGAGTAGCCCGTGGGCAACCAGAAGCCGCTGCACACCTCGCCCGTCCCGGGCGTCAGGCGGCGGTCGCCGTCCGGGTCCCAGGATGCGTAGGGCAGGAGCTGCCAGCGGGTGCTGTCCCAGAAGTTGCAGTCGCCGCCCCGGAAGGTCTCTCCTGGCGGGGACTCCCCCGGGCCCAGGCAGCGGAGCACCGGCTCCCCGGTCCCGTACGTATCCCCGTCCGGGTCCAGCCAGCGCTCGACGAGGGCCGTCCGGTTCGCGTTGGAGTCGTCGCAGTCCACCGGGCCGGACACGGTGGTGTAGCCGGAGGGCAACTGCTCTCCCGAGCACTGCTCGCCCCGCGCCTCCACGGTGAAGCCGTCCCTGTCCATGTCCACGTGCGTGAAGGCGATCATCCGCCAGCGGCTCGCGTCCTCGGGTGCGCAGTCGTTGGAGGTGAGCGCGGAGCCCCTGGGCGGCGAGCGCCCCCGGCTCGGGCACCACGGGAGGGGCGTCCCCGCGCCCACGCCGTCCCCGTCCGTGTCCGGCCACGCCTCCGTCAGGGACACCACCGCCGGGTCCCCGTCATCGCAGTCCGGCGGGCCCGGCTGCTCCTGGTAGCCCACGACCGTGGCCCCCACGCAGACCGTCACCGGCCCCGGGCCCGTGGCCCCGTCTCCGTCCGCGTCCGGGTACAGGCCCTGCACGGAGCGCCAGCGGGTGGGGTCCCCGGGAGCGCAGTCGTCGGCTTCCCGGGCCCAGCCGCTCATCGTGTCGCCCACGCAGGTGATGCGCTGGCCCGGCTCGCCATGGCCGTCGCCGTCCGTGTCCACGTAGCCCGTGACGGACCGCCACCGGGTGGGGTTCGCGTCATCGCAGTCCAGCTCCGCCGGATGACCGTCGCCGTCCAGGTCCCGGGCGCCCACGCCGCCACCGCAGCCCAACTGGAGCCCCAGGGCGAGCCACACCCACGCCCGCATCATTCGCACCCGCGTGTCCATGGAGGAGGGCCCGGGCTACTGACGGGTCAGCGTGCAGGTCAGGTAGTTGCTGAAGTCGTTCGTCCACTTCCACGTGAACAGGTAGCGCCCGGGACGGGTCATGGCGAGCAGCGCCAGCCGGTCACACCGCGCCGCCTCCACGGACGCGTCGCCAATGGCCCAGAAGCGGAAGGTGCGCGGGGCGCTCTCACCCACCAGGGTGCCGGTGACATCGAGCGTGCCGTTGCCCACGGTGTAGGCATCCACCGTCGTGAAGACGTAGGCCACGCCCTGAACGGGCTCCTCCGGCTGGGCCTGGGCCCCGGCGGTGCTCGGGACGAGGGACAGGGTGGCCAGCAGGGCGAGTGCGCGGAGCGACGACATGGGGTGTTCCTCGGAAGGGCAGGGCCGCGACGGGGGCGCGGCGTCGGAGTCCTATACGGGGAGCCCCGGATTCCTTGGTTCTTTGCCAGCCCGGCATGCGTCAGGGGCCGTGCTCCAGGCCGCCGCCGGGCTTGTCACGCCCCGGGGGCTGCAATACGCCTGGAGCCATGTCCACCGCCGCGCTGCCCGCCGACTTCCTCCGCGCCATCGCCGAGTCCTTCCCCGCCGGCTTCCTCACCCGGGAGCCCGCGGAGCTCCAGGAGTACGGCCGCGACTGGACGCGCGTGTACGCCCCCGCTCCGGGCGCGGTGGTCTTCCCGCGCACCACGGACGAGGTGGCCCGCTTCGTGGCGCTGTGCCACCAGCACCGCGTGGCCGTCGTGCCCTCGGGCGGGCGCACGGGCCTGGCGGGCGGGGCGGTGGCCATGCACGGCGAGGTGGTGCTGTCGCTCCAGCGGATGACGCGCATGGAGCCCGTGGACCTGTTGGGCAACACGGTGCGCGTGCAGGCCGGCGCGGTGACGGAAGCCGTGCACCAGCACTGCGCGCCGCACGGGCTCACCTGGCCGGTGGACTTCGCGTCCAAGGGCAGCAGCACGGTGGGCGGCAACATCGCCACCAACGCGGGCGGCGTGAAGGTCATCCGCTACGGCCTCACGCGGCAGTGGGTGCTGGGGCTCCAGGTGGTGACGGCGCAGGGGCAGGTGCTGGAGCTCAACGGCGCGCTGGAGAAGAACAACACCGGCGTGGACCTGCGCCAGCTCTTCATCGGCAGCGAGGGCACGCTGGGCGTCATCACGGAGGCCACGCTCAAGCTGACGCGGCTGCCCGGCAAGCAGGACGTCTTCCTCTTCGCGGTGCCGGACGTGGCCGCCGTGCTGCGGCTGTTCCGCGACGCGCGCCAGGCGCCCCTGGTGCTCTCCGCCTACGAGTTCTTCACCGACAAGTGCCTGGCCCGCGTGCAGCGCCACCGCAAGCTGCGCTCGCCCTTCGAGGCCCCCAGCGGCTGCTACGTCCTGCTGGAGTCCGAGGGCGGCGACCCGGCGGCGGTGGAGGCGTGGCTCGGCTCGCTGTTCGAGCGCGGGCTCGTCACGGACGGCACCCAGGCGCAAGGCGCCGCGCAGGCGCAGGAGCTGTGGTCGCTGCGCGAGTCCATCAGCGAGAGCCTCTCCGCCACGGGCGTGCTGCACAAGAACGACATCTCCCTGCCGGTGGCGAACCTGGAGGCGTTCTGCGCGGAGCTGGACGCCGTCTTCGCCAGCCGCTACCCGGGATGGGAGATCTGCCTCTTCGGCCACATCGGGGACGGCAACCTGCACGTCAACGTGATGAAGCCGGACGCGGTGGAGAAGGCGGACTTCTTCGCCCACGCGAAGCAGTCCGACCACGCCATGTTCGACCTGGTGCGCAAGCACGGCGGCAGCATCTCCGCCGAGCACGGCATCGGCCTGCTCAAGAAGGACTACCTGGACTACACGCGCGCGCCCGGTGAGCTGGAGCTGCTGCGCACCCTCAAGCGCGCGCTGGACCCGGCGGGCATCCTCAACCCGGGGAAGATCCTGGATGCTTAAGACACGATGCGCGTCTTGATGTCCGTCTCCAGCCCGGCGATGGCCTCGCACACCTGGCGGGACACGTCCTGGTCCAGGTCCATCACCAGGTAGCCCACGTTCGCGTCCGTGCTCAGCACCTGCGCGTGGATGTTGGCGTTCAGGTCGGACACGATGCGGTTGATGTCACGCAGCACGCCCGGCGTGTTGCGGTGCACGTTGATGATGCGGTGCGTGCCCGGGTTGATGGGCGCCTCCACGTTGGGGAAGTTCACCGCGCCCGTCGTCGCGCCGCCCTTCACGAACTTGAGCAGCGACGTGGCCACCTCCTTGCCAATGGACGCCTGCGCCTCCTCCGTGGAGCCGCCGATGTGCGGCGTGAGCACCACGTTGGGCAGCCCCTGCAGCTCCGTCACGAAGCCGTCCGAGTTGCCCTCCGGCTCCTCCGGGTACACGTCCACCGCCGCGCCGCCCAGGTGCTTGGAGCGCAGGGCCTGGGCCAGCGCCGGGATGTCCACCACCGTGCCGCGGCTGGCGTTGATGAGGCACGCGCCCGGCTTCATGGCGGCCAACTGCTCCGGGCCCATCATCAGGTGCGTGGAGGCCAGCGCCGGCACGTGCAGCGTCACGAAGTCGGACTCCGCCAACAGCGCGTTCAGCGTGGGCACCGACCGCGAGTTGCCCAGGGGCAGCTTCGTCATCACGTCGTAGTAGAGGACGCGCATGCCCAGCGCCTCCGCCAGCACGCCCAACTGCGAGCCGATGTGCCCGTAGCCCACGATGCCCAGCGTCTTGCCGCGCACCTCGTGGCTGCCCGTGGCCACCTTGCGCCACTGCCCCGTGTGCACCTCGCGGCTGCGGTCGAAGAGCTGGCGCGTCAGCACCACCACCTCCGCCAGCACCATCTCCGCCACGCTGCGCGTGTTGCTGAACGGCGCGTTGAACACCGGCACGCCGTGCACGCTGGAGGCGAGCAGATCAATCTGGTTGGTGCCGATGCAGAAGGCGCCAATCGCCAGCAGGTCGTCCGCGTACTTCAGCGACTCCTCCGGCACCGTCGTCTTGCTGCGGATGCCCAGCAGGTGCACGCCCTTGAGCCGCTCCGCCAGGTCCTCCGGCTTGAGCGCGGCGGACAGCCGCTCCACCTCGAAGCCCTCCGCCTTCAGCATCTCCTGGGCCGAGGCGTGGATGTTCTCCAGCAGCAGGACTCGCAGCGGGCCCTCGGCGTTCACGGGGCGGCGGGGCGACGGCGGGAAGCGGGGTGTGCTCATGGCGCCTTGCGTTAGACCTCGCCCTCCAAGGTGTCAAGCCTCGGGTGGGGAGGGGTGCCCTCCGAGGCGGGGGAGCTGGGGGACAAAAGACACCGGGCCCGCCGCTCTCCAAGGAGGAGAGGGACGGGCCCGGAGGAACCACGGGGACGCGGGAGGTTACTGGCGCGTCCAGGCCACCGTGCCGCTGCACGCCTCGTTGCCGAAGCAGCCCACGCGGATCTGATACGTGCCGCCCGCGCTCGCCGGCGCGGTGTAGGTCGCGCGGGACAGCGAGCCGCACCCGGAGGCGTCGTCGTTGAACGTCACCTGCTGGCCGGCGGCGTTGAACAGGCGCACCACCGTGTCACCCGTGCCGGACGCGCCCGCCACGCCGCAGCTCCCGAAGGTCAGCGTCTGGCCGGCGGCGAGGGTCACGTCGCTGTTCGCCGTGCCCGTGGTGGCGTTGGCGGTGTTGCTCACGTCGAAGGTGAACGAGCCCTGGGTGGACGCGCTGGCCTGGGCAATCTCCCAGGCCACCGTGCCGGCGCAGGCGCCCGCCTGGTAGCAGCCGGCGCGGACCTCATAGGTGCCCGCGACCGTGGCGGTGAAGGTGATCTTCGAACCGTAGCCGCTGCCGCAGCCGTCGTCGTTGGAGGCGACCTCCGTGCCGGACGGGCCGCGCAGGCGCAGCCAGGAGTCGCCGCTGGTGAGGGCCGCGTCCTTGACGCCGCAGGTGCCCACGGTGAGCTTGTCGCCAGCCTTGAGCGTCACCGTGCCGTTGACGGTGTTGCGCGTGGCGCTGGCGGTGTTGGTCGCGGTGAAGGTGAAGTTCGGCGGCGTGGTGCCGCACAGCCGCAGGTTGGTGGTGGCCGCGCACAGCCCCTGGATGGCCTGGTGCACGTAGGTGACCTCCTCGCCGTTGCAGCCATTCTCCGCGCAGACGTTGACCTCGTTGCAGTTGGCGCCCGCGCGCTCCACGTAGTCGTCGTCGCCGCGCACCAGGATGCCCGCCACCGTGTAGGTGCCCGTCTCGTACACGCCGGAGCCGGAGTTGCCCCCGAAGGTGTCCGTGCTGGCGACGAAGTAGTCCATGTACTCGGCGAAGTTCTCACGCACGGAGCCGCCCGAGTCGATCTTGAACGGGACGCCGCTGCCGCTGCCGATGACGGCCACGTTCTGGCCCACCGTCAGGGGGGCGCTGCCCGGACGCACCGGGGCGGGCTTGAAGCGCGGCGCCGCCGAGCGGTCCAGCCGGATGATGGCGTAGTCCACGTTGGTGGCTTCGCTCCCCGTGCTCAGGTGCCGCGCGACGATGCTCTTGCAGGAGAAGACGTCCTGGCTGGTGATGGTCTGGAGCTGGCCTTCCGCCGTCTTGTAGAAGTTGAAGACGAAGCGCGCGTCCTTGCACTCGATGAAGTCGTCGTTCGGCGTCGCGGGCCCCACGCAGTGGCCGGCGGTGAGCACCAGGTCATCGTCGATGAGCGTGCCGGAGCAGAGGGCCGGGATCGGATCGTTGAAGAAGCGCTGGTCCGTGCAGAGGCCCTCCCACTCGCCCAGCGTCAGCGGATCCACCTTGACGTCGTTGGGGTTCGACATGTCGAGGAACTCCGGGATCGTCAGCATCACGGTGGACTGACGCGCCAGGTCCCGCAGGGCCGCGCTGGGGTGCGCGTAGACGTCCATGCGGTCGTCGTTGCCGTAGACGACCGGCGCGCTGGACTCGTTCAGCGCGGGCTGCTGCTCCGGCGCGCCGGACTCGGGGGCCGGACCACAGGCCAGGGCGGTGAGGGTACAGAACAGGGTGCCGAGCAGCTTCGCGCGGCGGGCGGGGGCGGACATGGACATGCGGGGTGACTCCTGACGGGTACGGCGACAGACACAGCGAAGAATGGGGGTGTTACTGGAAGACGTAGACGGACCCGTGCGGTCGCATGGAAGGACCGGGGGGAGGGGATGCCAGGGGTTCCGCGTTCAGTCCGCGTCGGGGGCTTCGAGCCAGGACAGGGCCTCGGAGCGGGACTCGAAGGTCTTCGCGGGGATGGTGAGGCCGGCGTTCTTGGTCATGCGCCACGCCTGCAGGCCGCTGCCGGGGTCGCTCACCACGCGCGCGGAGCGCTTCATGCCGCGCTGCTGGGCGTAGGCGTTCAGCCGGGCCATCTCCCCCACCACCGTGGCCGGCATCACCCGCAGCCTGGACTGGTCCACCAGCGCGGACCACTCCGCGCCCCCGCGGGCGGTGATGTCCTTCTTCAGTTGCTCGACGTACTCGGTCACGTCCTTCGGCGTCACTTCCGAGGGATAGATGATCTCGATGATGTCGTGGGGCAGGTGGGCGATTTCAATCTTCATGCGCGGCTTGCGGCTCTCTTCCAGGCGGGGCGCGCCATCCTAGCCGCAGTGTCTGTCGCCGGATACCGCGCCCCCCGCAATCGCTCCACCGGGGCGGGGATTGTCGGGCCTTGCGGGCAGAACCGTGCCTGGAGGGTCCGGCGGACCCGGGGCGTCACGCCACGTGCGGCCGGTGTGGGCCGGCCGGTGCAGGCGGGGCCCGGCCGGCTGGCCGGAGCGGGGCCTGGCGAAAAGCGCGGGCGCGGGAAGTGGATGACCCCCGCTCCCAGGTTGTCAGGATGATGCCTATGCGCCAGCCCATCCTGTCGGTCCACGGCGCGGCTCTGCCGGTCGCGCCTGAAACCAACCACCTCATCCTGGTGAACGCCCCCAGGGAGGAAGCGACCCCCGCGGAGGAAGCGCTCACCGAGGCCCGGGAGTGGCTGGACCGCCTGCACTCGCGGATGGTGCAGGGGCCGGACGAGACGCTGCACGCCGGGATGACGGCCCTGCACGGGGGGCTCATCCAGCGGCGGCGGCAGTGGAGCCCGGAGGTGTGGAAGCGCTTCTGCCAGGAGCTGGCGCGCAAGCACCCCATGCGCCCCTTCCTGCACCAGTGTCCCTTCACCCGGCACGCCTTCGAGCGGCCGCGCGGCTACGCGGGGGACGCGGCGCTCATCGACTACCTCTACATGGACCACGCGGCGGACGAGCTGCACGCGGGCCGTGAAATCTACCGCTACATGCACGGGCAGCCCTCCGCGCGCAGCGTGCGCGAGCGCCGGGAGCTGCTCGCGCGGATGATGGACGAGACGGCCGGGCGGCGGCCCGACGGGCGCGTGCTGTCGGTGGCGTGCGGGCACCTGCGGGAGGCGGAGTCGTCACGCGCGGTGGCGGAGCGGCGGCTCCAGGAGCTCATCGCGTTCGACCAGGACCCGGTGAGCCTGGCGGAGATTTCGCGCCTGCACCCGAACGGCATCGTGCGGCCGGTGTGCGGCTCGGTCCGCTCCCTGCTCGCGGGCAAGGCGGCGTTCCACGACCTGGACTTCGCGTACTCCGCCGGGCTGTACGACTACCTGTCGGACTCCGTGGCCGCCCGCCTCACCGCGCTGCTCTTCCAGATGCTGCGCCCGGGTGGACGCCTGCTGGTGGCCAACTTCGCGGTGCACCCGCCGGAGACGGGCTACATGGAGGCCTTCATGGACTGGTGGCTCACCTACCGGGACGAGGACGGCATGCGCGGCCTCCTGTCGGAGACGCCGCTGGAGCAGGTGGACGGCGTGCGGCTGTTCCGCGACTCGCAGGACAACGTCATCTATCTGGAGGTGACGCGCCGGTAGTCAGTGCACCGGCGCGCCGGAGCGGGGCAGGGTGACGGTGAAGGTGGAGCCCTGCTCCGGGGCGCTGGCGACGTCGATGTTGCCGCCCAGCGCCTGGACGATTTCGCGGACGATCCACAGCCCCAGCCCGAAGCCGCCGTAGTGGCGCACGGACACCGCGCGCTCGAAGCGCTCGAAGATGCGCGCCCGGTCCTCCTCCGCGATGCCGATGCCGTGGTCGCGCACCTCCAGCCGCACGCGCGTCGCGTCCCCATCCAGCGTCACCTCCACGGGCTTGCCCGCGCCGTACTTCATGGCGTTGGTCAACAGGTTGCCCACCACCTGCTCCAGCCGGAGCGCGTCCCAGTGGCCGATGAGGCGCGGCTCGCTGGCGTGGAAGCGCACCTCGCACTCGGCGCGGACCAGGGCCTCGCGGCTGCGCTCCAGTTGGCCGCGCACCAGCGCCACCAGGTCCACGTCCTCGCGCTTGATGTGCAACTGGCCCTGCGCGATGCGGGAGATGTCCAGCAGGTCGTTGACCAGCTTCCCCAGCCGCTGCGTCTGCGAATAGGCGGACTCCAGCTTCGCGGTCAGCTTCTCCGGCGCCATGGGCGCGCCCCTGGCCTGGGACTGGAGCCCCTGGATGTGCAGTTGCAGCGACGTGAGCGGCGTCTTCAGTTCGTGCGCGGCGATGGACAGGAAGTCGTCGCGCCGGCGCACGGCCTCCTGCTCCTCGCGGTAGAGGCGGCCCTGCTCCTCGGAGAGGGCGGCCACGCGCTCGAAGTTCTCCGCGTTCTCCAGCGCCGCGCCCGCGAGGATGGCCACGAAGGACGCCAGGCGCTCCTCGTCCTCGCCGAACAGCGCGCCCACCTTGCGGTGGCTGGCCACCACGCAGGCCACCGTCTTGCCCCGGACCTGGAGCGGCGCGCACAGCAGCGAGCGCACCCCGAGCAGCTCCATGCTCTCGCTGATGCCGCCGGGCAGCCCCTGGCCCAGCACGGTGATGCGGCCCGTCTCCAGCGCGCGCGCGAGCGCGGTGCGGCTGAGGCCCTGGTTCTTCGCGTCCTCCTCGGACACCACCGCGCGCGGGTCCACCACGGCGCAGCGCTCCGCGCGCAGCAGCTCCTGCATGGACTGGCGCGCGGTTTCGAAGACGGCCTCGCGCGACAGGGCGGAGGCGAGCCTGCGCCCCACCTCCAGCACGCGCGGGAAGCGGTCCACCAGCGACAGCGTCTCCACGCCCGTGGCGTGCTCCGCCTCCCGGTGCAGGCCGTCCTCCATGGCCTCCAGCTCGCGCGCGGCCGTCTCCAGGTCGCGCGCGGCGCCGGGCCAGCCCTGCACCCGGCCCACCTCGCCCCGGGCCTGGAGCGTGAGCGCGCGCTCCTGGCGCATCTCCAGTTGCTCGGCCACGCGCAGGGCCTCGTCCAGGTGCTTGCGGGCCCGCGCGGGCCGGCCGCGCAGCGCGCACATCAGGCCGCGCTCGCGCAGCGCGTGGGGCAGGTTGTTGCGGTAGGTGCGCGCGACCTCGTGGGCGCGCTTCGCCACGCCGTCCGCCTCCGCGAGCAGGCGGTCGCGCTGCTTCGGGTTCAGGGGGCTGGCCTGCTGCGCCAGGCGCCTTCGCGCGGTGGCGAGCCATGGGGTGATGGGGGCCACGTACTCCTGACGCAGGTGCGCGTCCTCCACCACGCGCTCGGCGCGCTCCAGCACCTCCGCGGCGCGCGCGGGTTCGTTCTGGCGCAACAGGCGCAGGCCCTCCGCCTGGAGCACGCCCGCGAAGCTCTGCGGGTCGGTGGCGGTGGGCGCCGCCAGCTCCGTCTCCAGCAGCGCCGCGGGGATGCGGCCCCCGGTGGACTTGGCCCACGCCTCCAGGCCCAGGCGCAGCGAGTACCGGTCCCCCAGCGCGAGCGCCGCCGCGTGCAGCTTCTGGCTCACCGCCGCGGCCTCCTTCAGGCGGCCCAGGCGGTAGAGCGACATGGCGATTTGAAAGGTGGCGTTGTTCACCTCCCACGGGTCGCCGGTGCGCTCCAGCAGGCGCACCGCCTCGCGGCACTTCTCGATGCACTCCCTGAAGCGCGACGAGGCGTAGAGGGCCAGGCCGTAGAAGTGCAGCGACTGGCCCTGGCCCCACACGTCGCCCAGTTGCTGGCGCAGGGCCAGCGACTTCTCCGCGTAGGCGTACGCGCGCTGGAACCAGGGCAGGGTGGTGAGCGCGGGCGAGTGCGCGGAGTAGGCCTGCGCCAGCTCCGGCGTGGGCGGGTAGCGCTCCGCCAGGTTCATGTCGCGCAGGTGCGCCCAGAGCACCGCGGCGCGGCCCCGCTGGTACCAGTAGCCGTACGCGAGCCGGCTGTAGAGGTTGACCGCGAGCAGGTCCTCCTCGCCCCGCGCCAGGGACTTGCGGCCCAGCCACAGGCGCGGCGCCACGGTGTGCGCGGCCTGCGTGAGGATCTCCCACGCCGCGCTGGCGCCGGTGGTGAGCGTGCCGGGCGGCACCCAGCGGCCCAAAAGCTTCAGGCCCTGCTCCAGGTAGGCGTTGGCCTGCACCGTCTGGCCGCGCTTGAAGGCGAGCTCGCCCAGGTGGCCCAGGGTGCGGCCCTGCTCCAGCCGGTCGTGCGCCAGGGTCTGCGCGGTCTCCAGTTGCCGCTGCGCCTCGTCGTAGCGGCCGCGCATCATCAGCGCGGTGCCCAGCCCGGACGCGATGCGGTAGCGGGTGCGCGCGTCCGCGCCGGAGGCTCCGCGCTCGGCGATGCGGTAGTTCACCTCCGCGGTGTCCAGGGAGAAGCGCTGGCGCGCCTGCTCCGCGGCCACCAGCGCGTAGGGCAGGGCCTGCGCGCTCTCGCCCGCCGCGTCGAAGTGGTAGGCCAGCTCGAACGGGTCGGTGGGCGCGGACTGTTGGGCGGCCCGCGCGGCCAGCCGGTGCAGCTCCCGGCGCTCCTCCGGGGAGAGCAGGTCCAGCAGCACCTCGCGCAGCTTGTCGTGCACGAAGGTGGAGCGCGTGCCCTGCGTCCACAGCATGTGCCGGCGGCGCGGGGGCTCCAGCGCGGTGGTGACGGCCTCCAGCGGCGTGCCGGAGAGGGCCGCGACCGCCTTCGCGTCGAAGGCCTTGCCCAGCACGGCGCCCACGCTGAGCACGTGCAAGGACTCCGGCGGCAAGAGGCGCAGGCGCCGCACCAGGAAGGTGGCCGCCTGCCGCGACGAGCGCGCGTGCGCCATCGCCTCCGGCTGTACCCACCAGCCCTCCGGGCCGGGCATGAGGACGCCGTCCTCCACCAGCCCGTGCAGCACCGCGGAGGCCATGAACGGGTTGCCCTCCGCCAGCCGCGTCACCAGCTCCACGGCCTCTGGCGGCAGCACGCCGGCCATGGACTCCGCCAGCAGCGCCACCTCCGCCGCGCCGAAGGCGGACAGCTTCAGGTGCGCGCCCGGCGCCAGGCGCCTGAGCACGTGGTCCGCGTGGATGTCCTCGCTGCGGAAGGACACGATGAGCAAAAGCCGCCCGTCCCCGGCGCGGCGGCCCTGCGACCACGCCTCCAGCGCGCGCAGGGTGAGCGTGTCCGCCCACTGGCAATCCTCCAGCACCACCACCGCGGGCGCGTCCGGCGTGCCCAGCGCGCTCAAGAGCGCCGTGAGGCTCCACACGCTGCGGCTCTCGCTCAGGGACTCCGGGCCCAGCCCCTGGGGCCGCGCCGTCCGCGAGTCCGGCAGGAGCACCTCCGCGAGCGGGGGCAGCACGGTGCACAGGCCGGCCTCCTGGCCCGCGAGCCGCTCCCGCAGGAGCGCGCCCAGCGCGGGCTCCTCGCGCGCGGCGGCGGCGATGCCCTCGGCCACGCCCGCGAAGAGCTGGAAGGGGCGCTGCGCGGCCTGGTCCTGCGTCTGGCCGTGCAGCACCCACGCGCGCTGGCCCGCGGCCCGGGCGGAGAACTCCTCCAGGAGCCGGCTCTTGCCGCCGCCGGACTCGCCCTCCACCACCACGGCGCGCGAGCCGTCCTCGCGCGTGCGCTCGAGCTCGCGCTCCAGCGTCAGGAGCTCCTCGCGGCGGCCCACGAAGGACGGCTCGGTGAGGCTCTGGCGGTGGTCGTGCGCGCCGGTGACGAGCGCGGGCTCCGCCTCCCCCCGGGACAGCGCGGCCTCCAGCGCGTTCAGGTCCGCGAGCGCGGCGTCCGCGGACTGGTAGCGGTCGCGCGGGTCGGTCTGGCTCAGCCGCGCGATGAGCTCCTCCATCGCCAGCGGCACCTCCACGCCCACGGGCCGCAGGCGCGGGTGCGCGGTGAGGTGCAGGCGCAGCACCTCGCCCACCGTCGCGCCCTCCAGGGCGGGGCGGCCGGACAGCGCCTCGAAGAGGACCAGGCCCACCGAGTACAGGTCCGACGGCGCCTCCACCGGCCGGTTGATGAGCCCCGCCTGCTCCGGGGACATGTAGCGCGCGGTGCCCACGGGCAAATCGCGCAGGGACGGGTCCAACCGCTCGCTGCGCGACAGGCCGAAGTCGGTGAGCCACGCGGCGGACAGCGGGAAGTCGCGCACCAGGATGTTGGAGGGCTTCACGTCGCGGTGGAGGACGCCCTCGCGGTGCGCCTCCGCGAGCGCCTCCAGCAGGCGCTGGCCCAGGACGATGGCCTCCGGCAGCGACAGGGCGCCGCGCCGCAGCCGCTCCTCCAGCGTCTCGCCGTCCACCCACGGGGTGACCAGGTAGAGCAGCTCGGCGGACGTGCCCAGGTGGCGCACGGGCACCAGCGCGGGGCCCTGCAGCCGCGACAGCACCTCCGCCTCGTGCTCCAGCCGGTGGCGGGCCGTGGGGACGAAGGCGGCCAGGGCGGTGACCTTCACGAGCACGCGCTCGTGCGTGAGCAGGTCCAACCCCTGCCACGTGGAGATGCCCCGGCCGGCCTTCACCCGCTGGCGCAGCTCGTAGCGGTTGCCCAGCCGCTGGCCCGGGTGTGGCTCCCTGGGGGTGTCGCCGGCCTGTTGGAAGCCTTGCGCCATTCAATGCCCTCGCGAGCCCCCAACCGCGTCGCCCGGCGGCGTGGTCGGCCGGATGTCCCTCTTCCTCAAGCTGGGTTTCCGCCCGGGTCCCTGCCAGGGGGGAGCGGCCCGCGCGGTGCGCGCGCTGCTCGGGATTTGAACAGTCGGAACGCGCCCGCTTCCCGCCTCCATCCCCCGGTGCCCCCTGTCCGTTCGTGGAGCAGGCGGCCCGACAGGCGAACACGTGGATTTCCACGACGCCCCGGCGCACGGCGGCCCGCGCTTCGTCCTTCAGCCGACAGCCGCGCGAATGCGAGCGGCCAGCAACGTTGCTGGAGGAAGGAAGGATGCCGCGCCGCGTTCAACGGGCGTGCTTGACTCGTCTGGTGGCCCGGCGGAAAAGCCCGTCGGGTCGGGCGGCCTCCCCCTTCCTCCCCCACAGGCCGCCGAGGGAGCGCGGAATTGAAGCTCGCGACGCTCAAGGACGGAACCCGCGACGGGCGGCTCATCGTCGTCAAGCGGGACAACTCCGCCTACGCGCTGGCCACCAACGTGGCCCTCACGCTCCAAGCGGCCCTGGATGACTGGGGCGCGAAGGAGCCGCAACTGCGCGCGCTGGCGCAGCAACTGGAAGCCGGCGCGGTGCAGAGCCGCCCGCTGGACGTGAAGGCGCTGCACGCGCCCCTGCCGCGCGCCTACGAGTGGGTGGACGGCAGCGCGTACATCAACCACGTGGTGCTGGTGCGCAAGGCGCGCAACGCGGAGCCGCCGGCCACGCTGCGCACGGATCCGCTGGTGTACCAGGGCGGCTCCGGCGACTTCCTGGCGCCCACGCAGGACATCCCGCTGCGCGATGAAGCCTGGGGCCTGGACTTCGAGAGCGAGGTCTGCGTCGTGCTGGGCGACACGCCCATGGGCACGAAGGCCGAGGACGCGGAGAAGCACATCAAGCTGGTGATGATCGCCAACGACGTGTCCCTGCGGAACCTCATCCCGGAGGAGCTGGCCAAGGGCTTCGGCTTCTTCCAGAGCAAGCCCGCCACCGCGTTCGGCCCCTTCGCGCTGACGCCGGACGAGCTGGGCCCGGCGTGGAGGGACGGCCGCGTGCACCTGCGCATGCGCAGCACGCTCAACGGCCAGCTCGTGGGCGACGCGGACGCGGGCCCGGAGATGCACTTCTCCTTCCGCGACCTCATCCAGCACCTGACGCGCACGCGCGCCTTCACCGCGGGCACCATCCTGGGCAGCGGCACGGTGTCCAACGAGGACCGCTCGCGCGGCATCTCCTGCCTCGCCGAGCGCCGGATGATCGAAACCATCGACTCGGGGAAGCCCAGCACGGCCTTCATGAAGCCCGGGGACACCATCGAAATCGAGATGCTGGATGGGGAAGGGCACAGCCTCTTCGGCCGCATCTCCCAGACGGTGGTGAAGGCGCCATGAGGAACCTCAAGCTGCACGGCTACTGGCGCTCCTCCGCCTCCTGGCGCGCGCGCATCGCGCTGAACTGGAAGGGGCTGCCCTTCGAGTACCTGGCGGTGCACCTGCTCAAGGACGGCGGCCAGCAGAACTCCGCGGACTACCGCGCGCTGAACCCCATGGCCCGCGTGCCCACCCTGGAGTGGACGGAGGCGGACGGGCAGACGCGCAAGCTCTCCGAGTCCATGGCCATCCTGGAGTACCTGGAGGAGCGCGTGCCCTCGCCCGCCCTCCTGCCCACGGATGCGTACCTGCGCGCGAAGGCCCGCATGCTGGCGGAGATGGTGAACGCCGGCATGCAGCCCCTGCAGAACACGTCGGTAACGCTGCGCATCAAGAACGAGCTGAAGGCGGACGAGAAGGCCTGGGCGGCGCACTGGAACGTGCACGGGCTGACGGCGCTGGAGGCGGCGGTGCAGGCGACGGCGGGGCGTTATTGTGTGGGAGACGCAGTGTCGTTCGCGGACGTCCTGCTCGTTCCCCAGCTCTACGGGGCCCGCCGGTTCGGTGTAGACCTGAAGCCCTACCCCACGCTCTTGCGGATTGAAGCGGCGTGCAACGAACTCCCCGCCTTCCAGGCGGCGCAGCCGGACCGGCAGCCCGACGCGCAGCCGGCGTAGTCACTCAATACCTTCTTCATCACCACGAGGAGTCAGCGACATGGCCAAGCAGGAATCGCTGGGCATCAAGGCCCTGGAGAGCATCCACTGGTACGTGCATGACCTGGAGCGCAGCCGCCAGTTCTACACGAAGGGGTTGGACTTCGCGGAGGTGGCGGTGTCCGGGCCGGAGCTGGAGGCGCACGGCAAGCAGAAGTCCGCGCTGTTCCAGGCGGGTGAAATCGCCCTGGTGGTGAGCCAGCCCGTGGGCGAGGGCGGCCGCGCGTGGCGCTATCTGCGCAAGCACCCGGACGGCGTGGGCACGCTGAACTTCGTGGTGGAGGACGTGGAGAAGACGTTCAAGCTGCTGGAGCAGCGGGGCGCCACGTTCATCACGGACATCCAGCGCTTCACGGACGACGCGGGCGGCAAGCTGTCGTTCTTCTCCATCACGACGCCGTTTGGCGACACCACGTTCCGCTTCCTGCAGCGGGACAACTACAAGTCCATCTACCCGGGCTTCCTGGTGCACGCGCAGCCCAAGGGCGGCAAGAACAAGTACGGCTTCGACAAGCTGGACCACGTCACGTCGAACTTCCAGACGATGAAGCCCATGCTCCTGTGGATGGAGCACGTGATGGGCTTCGAGAAGTTCTGGCACATCGAGTTCCACACCGAGGACGTGGCGTCGCAGCAGAAGCGCGACCACGGCAGCGGCCTGAAGTCCGAGGTGATGTGGGACCCCAAGAGCGGCGTGAAGTTCGCGAACAACGAGCCCAAGTTCCCGTTCTTCAAGGCCAGCCAGATCAACATCTTCAACGAGGACCACCGCGGTGACGGCGTGCAGCACCTGGCCATCACGGTGAAGGACATCCTGTCCTCGGTGAAGGACATGCGGCAGAACGCGGGCATCCAGTTCATGCCGACGCCGGGCTCGTACTACGACGCGCTGCCGGAGCGCATCCAGCGCATGGGCATCAAGAAGATCGACGAGGACATCAACGTCCTGCGCGACCTGGAGGTGCTCATCGACGGGGACAAGGAGCGCAGCTACATGCTCCAGATCTTCATGAAGGACGCGGCGAGCCTCTACAAGCAGGCGGACGCGGGCCCGTTCTTCTACGAAATCATCCAGCGCAAGGGCGACCAGGGCTTCGGCGGCGGCAACTTCCGCGCCCTGTTCGAGAGCATCGAGCGCGCGCAGAAGGCTGAAGGGCGCGTGTAGGCCTCAACGGCATTCGTGGAATGAAAGCCCCACCCCTCGCTCCCTTTTGGGGCAGCGGGCGGTGGGGTTTCTTCGTCCGGGGAATGGCCTATGTTTTTCCCATGCGAATGCTCGTGCCGCTGTTGCTGGCGGGGGTGGTGGGGTGGGGCTGCCAGTCCGCCGGGGATAAGGCGCAAGCGAAGGCGCCCCTGGACTGCACCGCCACCTACGTCGCCTGCGGCTGTGGCTGCTGCGGCGGGGTGGAGCCAGAGGTGAAGTGTCTGTCCTGCGCGAAGGGCGATGACCTCCAGGCCCTCATCCAGAAGGACGAAGAGGCCCGGAGGGACCCGCAGTGTGCCGTCATGGGCTGCTCCACCGGGACGAAGTACGTCTACTGCGACGCCAACTCCCCATGACCCTCATTGAACCCATCATGCTCGTGGGAGCCGCCATCGGTGGCGTGACGGGCGCTGTCTGGGGTTTTGGATCCGGAATCGGCTGGGCGGTGGTGGGACTGCTCGGAGGCGTCGTGCTGGGTCCGCTCTTCCTGGTGCTTCTGCTGGTCGTCCTGGGGATGTTGATCACGCTGTTCAAGCAAGGACCGCGAGCGGTGCTGCGCGAGCTGCGCTGGCGCAGATCCCGCTAGGCCCGTTCCAGGCACCACGGCCCGAGGCGCAGGGGGTCCCGGCTCTCAGGCGCTTCCGTCCGGAGCCGGCACGCCCTGCGCTGACTTCCCTCCGAGCGCATGCAGTTGCTCCACTGCCTCCGGAGGACAATCCCCACACAGGCGGTTGGCGGGCACGGCGATGTCGATCTTCTTGGGATAGGCGAGCTTGAGGTTCGCCATGATGGCGCTGAACTCCGCGAGGGTCTTTCCGCCGAGCCGGGGGTTGCGCTCGCGCTCCTGCGCGACGGTCGACACGTGACGGTGCTGATAGTCGTGCGCCGGGTACACGAGGGTGTCGTCCGGCAGCGGGAAGAGCTTCTCGTGGATGGAGCGGTACAGCGCCGCGGAGTCACCGCTCTGGAAGTCCGTCCGGCCGCAGCCGTCTATCAGGAGGGCGTCCCCGGTGAAGACGCGCATGACGTCCGGGAGTTCGACGAGGTAGCTGTGGTGCGTGTCGGTGTGGCCCGGGGTGAAGAGCGGCTGGAAGTGGAGGCTCCCCACGCTGAACGGCCGCCCCTCCTCGACACCGACGTCCCTGCACGACACCTGCTCCAGCGCCGGGAGCGCGATCTTGCACCCGGTGAGGTTGCGCAGCCGGCACGCGGAGGTGATGTGGTCCGCGTGGATGTGCGTCTCCAGGACATACGCGAGCTTCAGTTGCAGCCGCTGGAGCTGCTCGAGGTCCCGGTCCACCGTCTCCAGCACGGGGTCGAGCAGCACGGCCTGCCCCGTCCGCGGACAGCCGAAGAGATAGGTGTACGTAGAGGACTCAGGCTCGAAGAGCTGACGGAAGATCATGCGGACGTTCCTTTCGTGGCCCCGCGGTCCAGGGCTCAGCGCCGCCCCTCGCCGTCGGCGTACTGCCTGAGGATCGACTTCGCCTGATCGTTGAGCTCGATGCCGAGCCGCTCGGCCCGGGCGACGGCGTCGTCACCGGAGAGCCCCTCGGCCCGGGCGACCTGCGTCAGGGTGAGGAGCCCCGCGCGGCGCCCCGAGGCGCAGTGCACCAGCGTGGGCGCGGGGAGGCGTGCCACCGCCTCGTCGAATCTCCTGGCGGCTTCGGTTCCGAGGTTCGAGGGGGACACCGGCATGTGCAGGTACTGGAGTCCGTGCTGGCGGGCCACCGCCCCCTCCTCATCCGGCGAGAGGGCCTGGCCCACCTCCTCCGAGGTGCGCAGGTTGACGAGGCTGCGGAACCCCTCCGCCGCGAGCGCTTCGACCCGCTCCCGCGTGGGCTGCGACAGCTCCACGGTCCATCGCTCACCTAGCTTGATGCGCTCCGTTGCCATGGTTCTCCTCCTCGGGTTGCGAAGCTCTTCACGGTGAAGGCACCACGAGTCCGCAGGTGCGGTTGGCCGGGACGGCGATGTCGATCTTCTTGGGCTTGGGCAGGTGGAGGTTGTCCATGATGGCGATGAACTCCTCGCGGCTCCTGCCCGCGACGCGCGGGTTGTGCCGCTTCTCCTCGCCGATGCTCGTCGCCATGTGGCCGTGGTAGTCGTGCCCGGGGTAGACGAGCGTCTCGTCCGGCAGGCGGAAGAGGACGCGGGTGAGGCTGTCGTAGAGCTGGCTCGCGCTGCCGTTCTGGAAGTCCGTGCGGCCGTTGCCGCGCACGAACAGCGCGTCGCCGGTGAAGACGCGGTCGCCCAGCAGGTAGCTGACGCTGTCATCCGTGTGGCCCGGCGTGGCGAGCACCTGGAAGACGAGCCCCCCGACGCGCACTTCGTCTCCGTGGCGCACCTGGACGTTGGCGCAAGCGGCACCTCCCACGCTCCCCACCACCGTGGCCTGGGTGCGCTCGCGCAGCACGCCGGACGCGGTGACGTGGTCCGCGTGCACGTGCGTATCGAAGACGTGGGTGAGGGTGAGGCCCAGCTCGCCCACGAGCCGCAGGTCCCGGTCGACCTGCTCCAGCACCGGATCAATGAGGACAGCCTGGCGCGTCGCTTCGTCGCCAAGAAGGTAGGTATACGTCGAGGTCTCTGCGTCGAAGAGCTGGCGGAAAATCATGTCGTAGCCTCCTGTCCATGAGAGCCAGGGGGCGGGCGGAAGGATTCAGGACCTTCCCCCCTGCTGAATCCCTTCCCTCCGAATCTGGTTCTCACGCGCCGTCATCGCCTCCTCCCTTCCTCGCTTGGATAGGCGCGTCGCCCGCTTCATCGCCGTCGGGAACTTTTCGCGGCCCTCACCGTGTCCTGGAGCAACGTGAGCAGCCGGTCCTTCATCGAACGTGCCCTGGTGCACCTGCCCGCCCTCCGGCGGGTGGGCCGCCGGCTCACGGGCAGCGCCGCGGAGGCGGACGACCTGGTGCAGGAGACGGTGGCGCGCGCCCTGGAGCGGCGCGGGGAGCTGAGGGATCCGGAGCGCCTCAAGGGCTGGCTGCTCGCCGTGCAGCGCACCGTGTTCCTGAACTCCCGCCGGGGCCTGCGCCCCCACCTGGAGGTGCTGGAGGGCGGGCTGGGCAAGGCGCTTCCCGCCGAGCCCTCCACGGACATGGAAGCGGAGCTGCACGCGCGCACCCTCAGCGCGGGCATGCAGGCGGCGCTGGACGCGCTGGCGCCGGAGTGGCGCGACGCGCTGTGGCTGCGAGAGGTCGAAGAGCTGAGCTACGAGGAGATCGCCCGGGTGCAGGGCTGCCCGGTGGGCACCGTGCGCTCGCGCCTGGCGAGGGCGCGGCTGGCGATGCTCGACCTCCTCGAGAAGGAGAAGGCCCATGGAAGCCTGTAGCCCGGAGTGGCAGGAGCGCCTGTCCGCGTGGTTCGACGGGGAGGCCCAGGCCCATGAGCGGCAGGCCGTGGAGCACCACCTGTCCCGGTGCGCGGGGTGCACCTGGGAGGCGGCCCGCTATGGCTCGCTGCGCGAGGCGTTGAAGGCGGAGGGGGCCGTCCCAACGCGAGTGCCGCCCGAGCTGGCGGCGCGCGTCTCCCGCCTGGCCCCTGGCTCCCGGCCGTCCCTCCCGAGGCGGAGGCTGGCGGCGGGCCTGGCCGCGGCGCTCGCGTCGGTGGGCATCCTCTGGACGTCATGGCCCAGCGGCATGAACGACGCGCTGGCGATGGACCTGGAGCGGCACCACCTCAAGGCCTTCTCGCGCGCCACGCCCTGCGAGTTCGAGTCCTCGGACCCGGGCGCGGTGAAGGCCTGGGTGGCGCGGGAGGTGGGCTACGCGGTGGAGGTGCCGGTGGTGCCCGGCGCGACGCTGCTGGGCGCCCGCCGCTGCCGGCTGCATGGACAGCTCTCCGCCTCGCTGCTGTACCGGCACGAAGGAGGCACGGCGATGACGCTCTTCCTGCCGCCACCGGGCTCGCCCGCGGCGCGGGAGGCGGAGAGCTTCGCCGGAGCGAGCACGCGCTGCACGCAGGGCCCCATCGGTGAGCGCATCTGCGTGGCGCCGCGCGCGGGCGGGCAGGCCGCGCTCGCCGTCTCCGAGCTGGAGCCGCCGGTCCTCATCGACGCCCTGTCCCGCCTGGCGCCTTGAGGACGCGAGGCCGGGAACTTCCGAGGCTCCCGGCCGTGTCCTCGGGGGCATGGTTCTGGGGCTCCCTGGCATCTTCCTCGCGGGCCTGCTGACGTTCCTGTCGCCCTGCGTCCTCCCGGTGGAGAGGCGGCGTGCGCGCTCCCCGAGGAGGGCTTCGTCCCGTCCCCCCACGGCCCGTCCGCGCTGGACCGGCTCGGGCGCCCGACGATGGTGGAGTTCGTGAGCCGGGGCTGTCCTGTCTGCCAGCGGATGGAGCCCGTGGTGGCCCTGGCCGGGCACCATTGCGCGGGACAGGGCGTCGGCGTTCTTCGCCTCGATGTCGGGACCGCCGAGGGGCGGCAGGCCGCCGCTCGTTACGGCATCCGCGGCGTGCCGACGTTCGTCTTCCTGGACGGCGCGGGCCAGGAGGTGGCGCGCCGTGTGGGCGAGCAGTCCCTGACGTCACTGCGGGAGGGCCTGGAGTCCATCGCGGGGATCCGCTGTGCCGGGCTCCTCCTTCCGGGCGCGCCCCACGCGCAGCCCGCGAGCGGCGGCGGCTCGGGCTCCTGACGCCAGGTGGGGAGAATCCTTTCCGCGCCGGGGTGGCTCTCACCCCGCGCGTGCCCCACTTCCCAGGGGCACTCGCGGGCCTCCGGGCCTGATGGGAGCCGCTCCGTGAAGTCCGTCCTCGTCGTCGCCGTCCTGGCCGCCGGTCCGTTCCTCGTCTCCTGTTCGCACTCTCGCTCCGCCGGAGCCGAGGCCCACCAGCGGGTGGAGGCCGGTGCGACGCTGGTGGATGTCCGCACGCCGGAGGAGTTCGCCGCCGGGCACCTTCCCGGGGCGGTGAACATCCCCGTGGAGGAGCTGTCCCAGCGGTTCGCCGAGCTCGGCTCGCCGCGGAAGCCCCTCGTCGTCTACTGCCGCAGTGGAGCGCGCAGCCGCCGCGCCGAGCTCTTCCTGAAGGAGCGCGGCTTCCAGGACGTCTTCAACCTGGGCCCCATGTCGGCCTGGGAGTGACGGGTGGAGGTGGCCGGGGCGCCGGCCCGCCGCGGGAACTTCTCGCGGCGCGCCTCGTGTCCCATCCGCTGATCCCCTCACCCAAGGTGCTTCACGATGATGCGTCTGTTCTCCCTGCTCGGCGCGCTGTTCGCGCTGGGCGGCCTGGGCTCCGGCTGTGCCCTGACGCGGCCGGGCTCCCTGGCCGCCCGCGCCCATACGCCCCGGCGCGAGCAGCTCACCGTCCTCTTCGTGGCGGACCTGCACGCGCAACTGCGCGCCCACCCGGAGCTGTTCTGGCGCGATGGGCAGGAGCGCATCGAGGAGGCCGGCGGCTTCGCCCGCGTGGCCGCCGCCATCCAGCGGATCCGCGCCGAGCGCGGCGGTGACGTGCTGGTGCTCGACGCGGGGGACACGCTCCAGGGGTCGGGGGCGGCGGCGCTCACCGAGGGCCGCGCCCTCATCGAGCCGCTGAACGCGCTGGGCTTGGACGGTGCGGTGCCCGGCAACTGGGAGGTGGTGTACGGCCCCGAGGTGCTGCGGCAGCGCGCCCGCGAGCTGAAGCACCCGCTCATCGCCGCGAACCTGCGCGACGCGAGGAGCGGCGAGCGGCTCTTCCCGCCGTACCTGGTGAAGGAGGTGGGCGGCGTGAAGGTGGCCGTCGTCGGCTTCACGGATCCGGACGTCCCGCGCCGCCAGCCCCCGGGTTACAGCCAGGGCCTGCGCTACGACGGCCCCGAGGCGCTGCCCGCGCTGGTGCGGGAGGTGCGCGAGCGCGAGGGTGCCCAGGTGGTGCTGCTGATGACGCACGTGGGGCTCGCCAAGGCGGTGGGGCTCGCCGCCCGCGTGCCCGGCGTGGACGTCCACCTGTCCGGCGACACGCACGAGCGCACCGAGGTGCCCATCGAGCAGGCCGGCAGTTGGGTGGTGGAGCCCGGCGCCTTCGGCTCATTCCTCGGCCGGCTGGACTTGTGGGTGGAGGCGGGGAAGGTGGTGGACCGCCGTTGGGAGCTCATCGAGCTGACCGCCTCGCGCTTCCCCGAGGACCCGGAGGTGGCGCGACTCGTGGATGCCGCGCTCGCGCCGCACGAGGCGGCGCTGGCCCCCGCGGTGGGCCACACCGGCGTGACGCTCGCGCGCTACGCGGTGGTGGAGAACCCGCTGGACAACGTGCTGGCCGACGCCATCCGCGCCGCTGGCGGGACGCAAATCGGCCTCTCCAATGGCTTCCGCTTCGGCACGCCGCTGCTGCCCGGGCCGGTGCGCGAGGCGGACCTGTGGAACGTCTTCCCCATCGTCAACAAGCTGAAGACGGGCAAGGTGAGTGGCCGCCAACTGCGAGCCTTCTGGGAGCAGGAGCTGGAGAACGTCTTCGCGAAGGACCCGGAGAAGCGCTTCGGCGGGTGGCTGCCGCGCCCCTCGGGGATGACGCTGCGCTTCCGCGCGGGCGCGCCCAAGGGGCAGCGGCTCCTGGCCCTGGAGGTCGGCGGCGAGCCCGTGGACGACGCGCGCCTCTACACCGTGACGGCCTGCGAGCGGGAAGGGGATGCCCCCGACATGGTCTGCCGCATCCCCGGCGTCCAGGAGCCGCGCGTCCTGGACGTGGACGCGCATGAGGCGTTGCGCCGCTTCCTCGCCGGCAATCCGCGGCTGCACGACGCGCTGGAGGGCCGCGCGGTGGGCGAGGACCTCCCCCCGGTGCTGCGCACCCAGCAGCTCCCCCAGTGAGCTCCCGCTCCCCCAACCCTTCCAAGGACCCTCAAATGAACCTTCACGCTCCCGGGCTTCGTGCCGCCACGCAGGTCGCGTTCCGCGGCCTCTTCAGCCTCATCTTCCTCACCGCTGGCGCGAAGCACCTGCTCGCTCCTGACACCATCGTGGGGCGCCTGGCGGAGGCCCCGGGGGCCGCCCTCGTCAGCGGGCTGGCCTCTCCCCGGATGCTGGTCGTGCTGAGCGGCGCGGTGCTGCTGCTCGGCGGGGTGGCCCTGCTCACCGGGACGCTCACGCGCTGGGCCGCCGTCGCGCTCTTCGCCGTGCTGGTCCCCATCACCCTCACCGTGCAGGTGGGCGCCGCCGGGGGCATGGGGCCGCTCTTCAAGAACGTGGCCCTCCTGGGCGGACTGCTGCACTGGGCCGTGGAGGGCGCGGGCCCCGTCAGCGTCGATGCATGGCTGGCCTCGCGCCCCCGACTCCGGCTCCCGGTGGCGGGCGCGGTGGGCGTCCTGGCCCTGGCCCTGGCGCTGCCGGCGCTCGCGCGACAGCCTGCCGTCCCCGGTGCCCCGGCCGGACGCGGCGCGGGCTCCACGGAGCGGGTGTTCTTCCTGGTGCAGCAGCCACCCCAGCTCAAGGCCGTGCTGGCCGCCGGTCAACAGTCGCTCAAGGGGCTCGGCTTTCCCGCGCGAGAGGTGGAGGTGCTGGTGTGCGGGCCCGCGATCACCTCGCTCCTCGCGGGGGACGCCATGGAGGCGCGGCTCGTGGAGGCGAAGCAGGCCGGCATCCGGGTGGTCGCGTGCGGGCTCACCCTGGCGGAGAAGGGGATTGCCCCGGCCGCGCTGTCACCCTCCGTGGAGGTGGTGGAGAACGGCCTCGTGGAGGCCCTCCAGCGGCAGGCCGAGGGCTTCCGCTCGGTGGAGCTCTAGCCGCCCGTCCCCCGTGTCGACCTGGAAGTGGAGGTGTTCGATTGAACCGCACCCTGCCGCCCGTCCTCGGCCCCCTCGTCGCGGCGCCGTCCCATGCCCCCGGCGCCCGCCCGGACGGGGTGTAGCGCTCCGTCCCGTGGCGAGCGCGATTCCCATCAGGCGGGCCCTGCTGTCCCTCTGGCTGCTGGCCATGGTCGGCCTGCCGCTGCCGGCCCAGGCCGAGAAGGAGGAGGGGCCGCGGCTGGAGCTCGAGGAGGCGCTCCAGGTGCGCCTCGACCAGCAGCTCCGGGCCGGGGACCCAGCGACCGTGCGCCTGCGGCGGGGGCGCGTGGGGGTGCGCCTGCGCGGGTTGGAGTGGGTGCGGGGCTCGGTGGAGGTGTCCTTCGACGGAGTGACCCTGCTGCCCGGTCCGGTCCGGGGGCCGTCGCCCGCCCTTCATGAGGCCAGCGCTACCTTCACCGTGCTGCCCCATCAGGTCTGGCTGAGCGTGGGGTGGTTTCGTCCCCAACTGGGCCGCGAGAGCCTCACCAGTGGCTTCGTGGTGGACTCGCTCGACAAGGCCTTCACCCAGGGCCCCCTGCGCCAGTACCTCACCGGAGCGGGGGCGGGGCGGGCTCCGGGGTTGGACGTGGGAGGGCTGGTGCTGAGGCAGGGCTGGAGCGTGCGCTACGACGCGGGCGTGGTGATGGCCCGGCCCGGGCCGGAGGGAGAAGGGCGCCCGCCGCTGCTGCTGGCCCGCGCCGCCCTCACCCTGGGGATGCCCGAGGCGGAGACGTACGCCCTCGGCCTGCCCATGAATGACCTGGGCCTCCGGCAGGGCCTCACCCTCGCGCTGCAGGGCAGCACGGACGCGGTGGGTGATGCCCATTCGTTGGGAGTGGACGCGTTGCTGCGCCTGCGCCCGGTGGTGCTCTCGGCCGAGCTTCACCAGGTGGCCTCCGCAAAGGGACGCGCGCTGCTCGCGCATGTCCGCGCGGGCGTCAACCTGCCCGGCCCGGGGGCCACCGTGATGGAGCCGTGGGTGATGGTGGCCAGGACCGCTGGCGAGGGACTGGAGGACTCCGCTCGCGGCCTTCGGCTGGAGGGGGGCCTCAGTTGGTATGTCGACCACCACGCGGTCCGGGCCACGCTGGGGGGCAGTTGGCGGCCTTCACCCCGCGACGCGACCTCTGGCGCCGCGTCCCCCGCACCCACGGGGCTGCTCGGTCTGTCCCTCCAGCACCGGCGCTAGGTCCTCGCGAGGGTGGCCGGGACGCCGTTCTCTTTGAGAGGAATTGAACGCCGGGGCGCGTCAGGCGGCGGTGAAGGGCAGGGCGGCCACCGTCACCGTGCCCGCGCCTTCGCCCAGCGTCAGCTCCGTGCCCGGCTCCAGCGAGTCGCGGTGCACGTAGCCCAGCGCCACCCGCTGACCCTTCACCGGGGACGTCACCACGCTCGTGACCCAGCCCACCTTCTTCTCACCCCGGCGCAGCTCCGTGCCGGGCGCCACGTCCTTCTCCCCCAAGAGCAGCCCCGCCAGCTTGCGGTTCATGTGCCCGCGGAAGGTGGCCCGGGCGATGACCTCCTGCCCGATGTAGCAGCCCTTGTTGTAGGAGATGGCGTTCGTGAGGTTCGCCTCCAGCGGGATGGTGGTGTCCACCATGTCCTGCCCGTAACGCGGCACCCCCGCCTCCACCCGGACGAGTTCCAGCGCGTCGAACCCCAGCGGCTTCAGCCCGTGCGCCCCGCCGGCCTCCACCAGCGCCGCCCACACCGCCTCCAGCCCCGCGCGCGGCACCAGCACGTCCACGCCGGACAGCCCGCCCGGCAGCGCCGTCCCCAACAGCCACACCTCCTGGCCCGCGAGGGACGCCTTGCGGCTGGCCAGGGGCGCCGGGGGCTCCAGGGGGCCGCCCGGGACGGCGGCCAGCACCTGGGCCGTCCGGGGGCCGAGCAGCTTCAGCCACGCCAGCTCCGGGGTGCCGTCGTGCAGCTCCGCGTCCTCGGAGATGAGGTATTTGTCCAGGAACTCCCGCACCTTGGCGCCCAGGCCGGGCTCCAGGTCCAGCAGGAGGTCGTCCTCCCGCTTGAGGATGCGTGCGTCTCCCACCATGGCGCCCTTCACCGTGAGGAAGGCGGCATAGGCGGCCGAGCCGACCGGGAGGTTCTTCACCTCCTGGGTCACCATGCCGTGGAGGAAGGAGGCGCGATCCTCCCCCGTTATCCGGAGGATTTCGCGGTAGGACGCATCGTGCAGTGCCACGGCGTCGCGCGCCGCGCCATACTCCGCGCCCACGTCTCCATACCCGGCCACGACCTCGCGGCCACCCACCGGAATGAAGCGGGCACCCACCCGCTCGTGAACAAAATGCAGCGTCAGCGGTTCCATGCCCGTCGCTATATAGAGGCGCAGGAGCGGATGCCACGATGGATGTGAAGCAGCTTTCGGCCTTCCAGGGCTTCTCGACGGAGAAGCTCCAGAAGCACACCGTCTTCCAGTCGGGTCGCTTCTTCCTCGACGTGTACTGCCTGGCCCCGGGCCAGGCGCAGAAACCCCACCGGCACGCCACGTCCGACAAGGTGTACCTCGTGCTGGAGGGGCGCTGCCGCTTCCGCATCGGTGACGAGGAAGCGGCGCATGGCCCCGGTTCCACCCTTTTCGCCCCCGCGGGCACCGAACACGGCGTCGTCAATGACGGCCCGGACAATGCCCGCCTCCTCGTCCTGATGACCCCCCCTCCGGAGCACGCATGAGCAAGAAGGCCCCGACCCCGGCCGCCCCCGTCCCCACCCGTGGCGCACTCGCGCTGCTGGTGCTGGGCCTCCTCACCAGTGCGCTCGCCGTCTACCAATGGATGGAGCTGCTCACGCTGCGCGCCGGTGGCGCCACGAGCTGCGGCATCAACGAGCACGTCAACTGCGAGACCGTCTGGAACTCGGACTTCGCCAGCGCCGTGCACGACACGCTGGGCATCCCCATCGCGGGCCTGGGGCTCGTGTGGGGATTGTCCGCCGTGGGCCTCGCCGCGCTGTACCTCGCGTGGGCGAAGGCGGGCCGCTCGGTGCGTCCGGCGGCCAGCGGACTGCGCCTGCTGGCGGCCGCGGGCGTCGTCTCCGTCGCCGTCTTCGCCAGCGTCAGCGCGAGCGTGGGCGTGGTGTGCCCCACGTGTCTGGGCACCTACGTGCTGGTGCTCGCGTTCGCGGGCGTGGCGTGGCGCGGCCTGCCCGCCCCCCTGATGCCCCAGGCGGGCGAGTGGGGCGGCACGCTCCAGTGGACCGTGGGCATCTCCGCCGTGGCCTTCGTGGCCATGCTGATGCCCGGCCGGGCCACGCCGCACGCGCCCAAGGCCGGCGCCTTCCTGCCGCCGGTGGCCTCCACCCAGACGCGGACGCCGGACAGCTCCAGCAGCACCCCGCCTCCGCCCGCGCCGCCGACCACGCTGCCGGAGTTCATCACCAGCCTGGATCCGCAGCAGCGCCAGTTCCTGTCGGACGCGCTCGCCGTGTACCGGTCGGCCACGCCGAAGCTCGCGGCCTACCCGCCGCGCGCCCTCTACGGCCCCGCGGACGCGCCGGTGAAGGTGCTGGAGTGGACGGACAGCAAGTGCCCCCACTGCAAGGCGCTGGTGGAGGAGCTGGCCCTCATCAAGCAGCACGCCCCCAAGGGCTCGCTGTCCGTGGAGGCGCGCCAGTTCCCGCTGGATGGACAGTGCAACCCGGCCATCCCCAACCGCGGACCGGACGCGCTCAGCGTGCGCTGCGCCGCGGCCCGGGCCACGGTGTGCCTGGAGGGCGCGAAGGACTTCTGGGAGCTGCGCGAGAAGCTCTTCGCCGCGCAGGCCTTCCTGGACACGGACAAGGTGATGGAGATCGCCAGCTCCGGCTCCGTGGCGCGCCCGCAGCTCGAGGGGTGCATGACGGCGCCGGAGACCATCGGGAAGCTGCGCCAGGACGTTGAATACGCCATGCGCTTCAACATCCAGGGCACGCCGCTGGTGCTGGTGAACGGCCGTGAGGTGCCCCCGTCCGCGCCGCTCATCTACGCGCTGGTGCTGTCGGGCGGAAACCCGGACGCCCCCGGCTTCAGCGCCCTGCCGCCTCCGCGCTCGCGTGGCACCGGCGCCCCCGGCCACGAGGGCCACGCCCACCCGTAGAGGGACACCAGGAGCGCACGGGACGCCATGGGCAAGCGCGACAAGAAGGACGAGGCCCCGCCGCCGGGGCCCTTCAACAACCCCTTCGCCGCCCTGTCCGCGCAGCGGGAGGCGCTGCCGGTGGGGCCTCCTCCGCCCGCGCCTCGCGAGAAGCCCGAGCCCAAGGGGCCCGCGCGCGCCGTGGTGCGCATGGAGCGCAAGGGCCGGGGCGGCAAGGAGGTGACGGTGGTGGAGCAGTTGGGGCTGCCCGCCGCCCAGCTCGACACCTGGCTCAAGGCGCTCAAGGGCGGCCTGGGCTGCGGGGGCGTGGTGGAGGAGGACGCGCTGGTGTTGCAGGGTGACCAGCGCGAACGGCTGCCCGCGCTCCTGGAGGCGCGGGGCGTGCGCAAGGTCATCGTCGGCTGAGGAAGCACGAAGGGGGCGGAGGAGAAGTCCTCCCGCCCCCTTTGCTTGTGTCGCGGTGCCGCTTTCCGCGCGTTGAGGACTACAGCGCGGCGATGATGGCGTCGGTGAACTCGCGCGTGGTGGCGCTGCCGCCCAGGTCGCCGGTGCGCACCTTGGACTCGCCGCCGTAGACCTTCTGGATGGCGTTGGCCATGCGCTGGGACGCTTCCCGCAGGTCCAGCCACTCCAGCATCATGACCGCGGACATCATCAGCGCGGTGGGGTTCGCGATGCCCTTGCCCGCGATGTCCGGGGCGGTGCCGTGCACGGCCTCGAAGACGGCGGTGCGCTCGCCGATGTTGGCGCCCGGCACCATGCCCAGGCCGCCCACCAGGCCCGCGCACAGGTCGCTGACGATGTCGCCGTACAGGTTCTCCAGCACCATCACGTCGAAGCGGGTCGGGTCCTTCACCAACTGCATGCAGAGGTTGTCGACGATGACCTCGTCGTAGGCGACCTCCGGGAACTCGCGGCTCACCTTGCGGCAGCAGTCCAGGAAGAGGCCGTCCGACAGCTTCATGATGTTCGCCTTGTGGATGGCGGACACCTTCTTGCGGCCGTTCTTCTTCGCGTACTCGAAGGCGAAGCGGGCGATGCGCGTGGACGCCTTCTCCGTGATGACCTTGATGGCCTCCACGACGCCCGGCACCACGATGTGCTCCAGGCCCGCGTAGAGGTCCTCGGTGTTCTCACGCACGACCACCAGGTCGACGTTCTCGTAGCGCGTCTTGACGTTGGGGACGCTCTTCACCGGGCGCAGGGACGAGTACAGGTCCAGCCGCTTGCGCAGGCCCACGTTCGCGGAAGGCAGGCCGCCGCCCACGACGGTGCCGGTGGGACCCTTGAGCGCCACGCCGCTGCGCAGCACGGCCTCCACCGTCTCGTGGGGCAGGTTGGTGCCGAACTTGGCCACCACCTCCGTGCCCGCGTCCTTGAACTCGAACTCCAGGGGGACCTTGAGGGCTTCCAGGACGCGGATGGTGGCCGCGGAAACCTCGGGACCAATGCCGTCGCCGTTGATGACCGTCACAGTGCGCGTGTTCGCCATGGGGGCGGTTCACACCACAAATCCGGGAGGGCCGGAAGGGCGAAAGCGGCCGGAATTCACCCCCGGGCATGGCCCCCATCAGCCCGGGTGGCCCGTCCGGCCGCCCGGCGGGGGACCGTGGGGGAGCCGCCCGGGGCGTGACGGCAGGGGACGGGCCCCGGCGCAAGGGCTCGCCCGACACATGTGCCGAACGTGTATCGAGGCTCCAGGCCGCGGCGTCTGTCGTTGCCTGCGGGGCAACGGCGGTTCTTGCCGTTTGTGGTCTGGGGGGCCTCACGGCTCGCGCGCTTCCCCCTGAGGCGCGGGGTGAAGAGGCCCGGCACGCATCGTGCTCATGGGCCGCGGCGTCCGGGCCGTGCTGGCCCGTGCGCACCCCGATGAGGCTGTCCATGAGCTTGCGCAGAACCCCCGTCCGGCTGCCGCGCCCCGTGCGCTGGGCCATGCTGTCCACCCTGTCGCTGGCGGCGCCCCAGGCGCTGGCGGCCACCTGCCCCCAGCCCACGCTGACCGAGTGCTCCAACGTGGACTACCGCGCGTCCGCGTGCGGCCAGGAGAACGACGCCTATTGTCAGGGCCTGATGGAGTCGGAGTGGAAGGCCCGCTACACGTCCGCGCCCAAGCGCACCGCGCTGGTGCCCGACAGCATGGGCGGCGGCGTGGAGACGGTGGCCGTGCAGCCCAACGCCGTCACCAACACGCTCTTCTCCGGTTCGGATGAGTCCATCGTGGGCCAGGTGCAGCGCGGCCAGGTGCTGGCGCGCAAGGGCTACAAGAACCTCACCAAGGTGGAGCAGGCGTACGACAAGCAGCGCCAGGAGTGGGACGCCAACGGCGTGCTGGAGCGCTCGTGCCAGGAGTACGTGCACGAGAAGCACTACGACTACAGCCGCTTCGAGCAGGGCGCGGGCCGCTTCGGCGATGACTTCCGCGCGCTGTTCACCGCGGCCTACGGCTCCGGGGGCATCGCGGAGCGCACGCTGTACAGCAAGGACGGGAAGAAGCTGGCGCCTGTCTGGGACGGCAAGACGCGCGTGGAGAAGAACGCGTACTTCCGCTTCGTGCCGGGGCCGTACCCCAAGAACACCAAGGCCTATGAGTTCACCTCCGAGGCGGCCTGGAAGGCGAACAACGCCGAGGCCCGCCAGGCGGTGCTGCCTTCGGACGCGTGGCACCAGTCCATGAGCAAGGCGCTGAGCAATGTCGCCGACGACGTGCTCAACGAGTCGCAGCAGCGCCAGGAGGCCTTCTCCGCCCTGCTGGACCAGCGCAACGCCGTCTATGCCGCCTGGCAGCGCGAGGCGGAGGCGCTGCGCAGCCGCGACTTCAGCACCGTGGAGCTGGACGAGAAGACCGCCGAGCGTCTCTACGACCTGGACAAGGCCCTGGAGGAGACGCTGGCGAAGGCGGACGCCGAGGGCTGCCTCGTCGCCGACAAGACGACGGTGTGTGACTGGAGCCCCCGCCGCTACAAGGCCATGGTGGACGCGGTCATGGTGCCCCGCCGGGAGGCGGACCTGCGCCAGTGCCTCGCCGTCACCGGCAACGACTTCGGCGCGGAGAGCTTCATCCGCAACGCGGACCGGCTGAAGATCAAGGGCCTGGACCTGAAGGACTACACGCTCAACCCGGAGCTGGTGAGCTCCTACGTCAAGGCCCTGGCGGCGTACCTGGCGGAGCAGGCGGCGAAGCAGCAGCCGCCCACGAACCCGGTCACCATGACCAAGCGCCAGGGGATGGACTTCTCCGCGGGCGGCTACTCGGGTGACAACAACTTCGGCGGTGGCTATTCGCTGCGCGCGGGCTGGGAGATGTCCACGCCCGGCTCCGCGTTCAACGGCAACTGGTGCGACACCAACGCCGCCATCTTCAGCGAGCTGGGGCTCTACGCGAACGTGTTCAGCCCGACGCGCACGGAGGTCGCCTACCTGACGGGCCGCGCGTCCACGCAGCCCTCCGCCATCCGGGTGGAGCTGAGCGCGCGCGTGCTGGGCAACCCCATCTTCACGTTCGACCAGTCCTACCCGGCGCGCTTCACCTTCGTGGAGCGCAAGCCCTTCGTGGACAAGGACGCGGCCAAGGGGAGCGCCACGTTCATGGTGTGGTTCATCCCCGTGACGGTGAGCGGAGGCCTGTCCGTGGAGGTGGGCATCGTCGCGTCGATGGGCGGCGCCCTGGGCCGTGACTGCACGCTCAACCTCATCACGCTGGACCTGCTGGGCAACATCGGGCCCTATGCGTCCGCCAACGGCTTCGTGTCGCTGGCCATCGGCATCCCGGGCCTCCAGATTGGCGTCCGCGGCACGCTGACCCTCGTGCGCTTCGAGCTGCCGCTCCAGGGCCGCATCGGCGTGGCGCTGAGCTCGCCGACGCACCCGACGAACCCCAACACGCTGTTCCTGTCACTGGGCACCAGCCTGAACTTCACGCTGCGCTCCCTGGACGGCCGGCTCTCCCTGTTCGCGGAGCTGGGCTTCCTGAAGGGGGAGTTTCCCATCGTGTCGTGGCCGGGCATCGGCACCAGCGCGCAGCTCTTCAACGACCAGCATTACCTGCCGCTCGCGCAGCTCTACTAGCCGCGCTCGCATGACCCCCGGGGCCGCCTTCCACGGCCCCGGGGCGTGGTTCCCCACCTTCTTCGACTTTTCCTTCGCGGAGTGTTTCATGCGTCGCTCGACCCTCGTTCGTGGCGTGGCCGGCCTGGGTGCCCTGGTGTGCCTGGGAGCGTTGCCCTTCTGGCTGTCCGGGTCTTCTCCGTCCGCCGCGACGGTGCAGGCCTCCGAGTCCTCCCACCGGCTGCCGCTGTTCCGCTGGCGCGTGGGCGAGGCGCACACCTTCCACCTCGTCTGGGATGACCTGACGCGCGTGGCGCTGCCCATGCCGGCGCCGGACGCGAAGGCCCAGGAGCTGGAGGGCGTGCTGCACCTGGACGGCGAGCTGACGCTCCAGGCGTTGGAGACGCGCGCGACGGGCACCCGGCTGCGCCTGACGCTGCGCCGGCTGGCGCGGCACGAAGCGGTCCTCGCCGGACAGGCGCTGCTGCCGGACGCGGCGGCGCTCCAGGCCCACCTGCCGGACACCGCCAGCGCGTGGTTGGAACTGGATGCGCGCGGCGCGCTCCAGGCGGTGCGTTTCTCGGAGGCGGAGCCCCCGCTGTTCCGCCAGTTCGCGCAGACGCTGGCGGCGGAGCTGTTCCCCTCCGAGCTGCGTGACGAAGCGTCCTGGACCGCCACCGAGTCCACGCAGACGGGCGACGTGGCGTCGGCGTTCGCCTTCGAGCCCGGGGACACCTCGCGGCTGACGCGCCGCAGGACGCGCTACCAGAGCCTGCGCGCGGCGGGCGCGGCGACGGTGGCGAAGCAGGAGCTGGGCTCGCTCACGACCTTCGACCGCGACGCGGAAGGGCGCCTCGTCGCCATCACCCAGGACGAGGTGCTGGACGCGCTGGGCACGGACGGGCGCGTGCTCCTGTCCAAGCGGCTGCGCCTGCGGCTGACCTACCAGTCGCGGGAGATGCAGCCCCTGCCGGCGCTGGACGAACAGAAGATGGTGGTGCGCACGCCGTCGCAGATTGCCTTCGAGATGGATCCGGAGACGGCGGCGCTGCGCGGCCAGGCGGACGGGATGACGGTGGAGGAGCTGCTGGAGACGCTGGAGAACGCCAGCGGCCCGGATGCCATCGCGGGGCTGGACGTGTTCGCGCGGCGGGCCATCGCGGCGCTGACGCTGGAGCCGAAGCGCTGCCAGGAGCTGGCGCGCCTGTTCCTGAAGCCGGGCACGAAGCCCGCCATGCGCGAGCTGATGCTGGACCTGCTGGTGGGCGCGGGCCACGCGCAGGCGCAGGCCACGCTGCGCACGCTCCTCCAGTCGCCGGAGGCCCGGGAGCACGCGGGCGCGTACGTGATGATGGTGCAGCGCGCGGGGTTCCTGACGAAGCCGGAGCCGGAGACGGGCGTGATGATCCACCGCCTGCTGGAGCGCGCCCGCGAGGAGCACGACGTCCCGGTGGAGCGGGCGACGTCGTACGCGCTGGGCGTCTGGTCGTCTCACCTGGCCCCGGAGTCGGCGGAGGCGCGCGCCGCGGTGCGGACGCTGGAGACCGCCGTGTCCCAGGCGCCGGGGGACGAGGCGCGGGCGCACGCGCTGCGCGCGCTGGGCGGCACGCGGGCGGAGCGGGTGGTGGACGTGGCGTCGCCGCACCTGCGCGCGGAGTCCCCGGACGTGCGGGCCGCGGCGGCGGATGCGCTGCGCGGCGCCCCGCAGGAGCTGGCCACGCGGCTGCTGTTGGACGCGCTGGAGACGGAGAAGGACCGGGGCGTGCAGCGGGCGCTGCTGGACGCGCTGAACACGCGCACCCTGGACGCGAACGCCCTGGAGCACCTGCGGGCCTGGGTGGTCGCCGGAGGGCTGGCGCCCGGCGAGGAGCCCGCGCTGCTGGCGGTCGCGGCCCAGCACCTGGAGGGGGGCACGCCCGTGTTCCAGATGCTCCAGGCCATCGCGGTGCGGCCGGACCTGCAGGCCCCCACGCGCGCCCGGGTGATGGCGCTGATGGCGCAGGTGGGCGCGCAGCTCGGCGGCTGAGTCAGTGCTCGAACGGGGCGGGCGGACGCGGCGTGCTGGCGCGGCCGCCCGGGGAACGCGGGCGCCTGCGGCGCTGGATGGCGTAGGGCCGGTAGAAGGACTCCCAGAGCGCGGCCCTGCGTCCACGCGGCCGGGTGCGCAGCTCCCCCAGCGGCGAGCGGATGAAGAAGGACGCGGTGAAGAGGTACGCCGCCGCCAGGGTGAGGAACAGCAGCGCGGCCATCACCACCGGGCCTGGAATCCAGGCCACGTGCGCGCGATCCACGAAGTCCAGGAAGTCGCGCGGCGGTCGCGGGTGGCTGTAGACCTTGAAGAACCAGGTCACCATCAGGACGATGAGGATGGGCCCGTACGCGCGGTTGAGCCGCGTCGCGATGGCGGACACCAGCGACAGTTGGATCTGCGGCCGGGACATCTCCACCGCCAGCTCCCGCAGCGCGTCCGGGTCCACCGGCTCGCGCCGCAGCATCGGCGCCCACCAGCCGTCCTCCAGCAGGCGCACGCGGCGGTTCCACAAGTCGTAGTAGCGGTAGCGCCGCGCCTCGATGAGCAGGAAGGACACCACCATCCAGATGCCCACCAGGAACGTGACGTGCGAGCTCTCCGGCGACGCGAAGCCGAAGGAGATGACCGCCGCCGTCGTGGTGAGCGCCCAGTTCGTCGTCGTGTCCAGCCGCGTGCGCCACGTGTCCGAGCGGCTGAGCTCGCCACGGAAGAGCTGCGCCATGGCCTGCTGGGAGACCTCTGGCTGCTCCAGGTCGTTCTTCCTGTGCTCCTTCGTGCTCATCCGTGCCTGGAAAGGTGGGGACGACCGCTCGCCGCCGCCAGGGCGGCCGGGCAGGCGGGCGCTCGGGGCCCGTGACGCGAGCGTCGCTGTGAAACGTCTGACATTGCCGCACCGGGAGGGGACGGGGGGCGGGTGGCCGGGCGCCCGGGGCGTGCGCATCGTGCGCCCTTGAGCGTGCCTTCTTCCGATACCGCCATCACCGCGCTGTCAGGGCTGCTCTCGGACGAGGGCGAGCGCATCACGCGCCTGTGGTCCAAGCGCCTGCGCGCGGAGACGTACGAGGTGGAGGTCCCCGGCCGGGACCTGCGCGCGCCGCTGCGCCATCTGTTGGATGAGCTTGCCCGGCTGCTCGAGGACCGGGGCGAGGACGCGGTGCGGCTGTGGCCGGAGGTGGTGCGTTCGCACGGGGCCTTCCGGTACGACCAGAACTTCGACCCGGAGGACCTGACCCGCGAGTTCAAGTCGCTCCAGGAGGTGCTGCTCTACGTCTATGCGCGCCGCAACGGGGGCGTCATCCACGCGGACGTGGCGGAGCTGGTGTCGGAGCTGGTGTGGGAGGCGGACGCGTCCGCGCAGGCCTCCTACGCGCGCGTGCTCAAGACGGAGGAGGTGCGCTTCCGCGAGGCGGCGGTGATGGAGTCGGTGCTCAACCACGTGGAGGTGGGCATCCTGCTGGCGGAGACGGACGGCATGGTGTCCTTCGCCTCGCCGCCGGTGAGCCGCCTGATGGGCGTGCCCATGCGCGCGGTGGTGGGCGCGAGGGCCGCCAGCACGCTGGGGCCCGTGCTCACCCAGGTCAACGCGAGGCACCCCACGGGGGAGCCCTTCAAGGTGCAGGACATGCCCTTCCTGCGCGCGCTGCGCGAGAAGGCGCCGGTGCGCGGCGTGATGATGCAGGTGGAGCGCCCCGGCGGCGGGGACGCCACGCTGGAGATGAGCGCCACGCCGGTGTGGGAGGAGGACCAGGTCCTGGCGGGCGTCATCCAGACCTTCAGCGACCGCACCGAGGCCGCGGTGAAGACCAAGGCCCTGGAGAACGCGCACGGCGAGGTGCGCCGGCTCCAGGGACAGCTCCTGCGGCGCACCCGGCAGCAGGCGCTGGGACAACTGGCGAGCGGCGCCGCGCACGCGCTCAACAACTTCCTCAACGTGCTGCGGCTGCGCATCACGCTGCTGCAACGCGAATACAAACCCGAGCACGTCGAGGCGCTGGACAAGACGGTGCGCAACATCGGCGAGCTGGTGGCGCGGCTGCAGGAGTTCAGCGTGCAGCGCACCGAGGAGCGCCTGGGCAACGTGCCGGTGGACCAGACGGTGCGCGAGGCGCTGGAGCTGGCGCGAGGAGAGCTGGAGCAGCGCCAGCACCCGGTGCACACGGAGCTGGACCTGGGCTTCCCGTGGGGCGTGAAGGCGGACGCGGGCTTCTTCCGCGAGCTCATCGTCAACCTGATGCTGTCCGCGCGCGACCGGATGGAGGAGGGCGGCACGCTGGTGGTCCGCTCCCGTCCCGCCGGGGAGGACTGGCTGGACCTGCGCATCGAGGACGGGGGGCGGCCCTACGCGCAGGACGAGCTGGCGGGCCTGTTCGACCCGCTGCGCCGGGACCCGGGGGCGCCGCAGTTCTCGCTGTTCCTGGCGGTGGCGCGCACGCAGGTGCAGCGCTGGGGCGGAGAGCTGACGGTGGAGAACCGGCGGGACGGCTCGGGCGCGAACTTCATCGTGCGGCTGCCGCGCTTCCGCGACGTCGCGGCGGGGGCGCCCGTGTCCGCCGAGCCGCCGCCAGCGCAGGCGCCGGGACGCCTGCCGCGCATGCCCGGGCGCGCGCGCCGCGTGCTGGTGGTGGACGACGACCTGGACAACGCGCGGATGATGGCCGAGGTCCTGGGCGAGGAGGGCTACGAGGTGCAGGTGGCGCACAGCCCGGACGTGGCCCTGCGCATCTGGGAGAAGCGCCCCTACGACGCCGCGCTGCTGGACGCGGTGATGCCGGAGATGACGGGCTGGGAGCTGGCGCGAGAGCTGCGGCGGCGCACGCCCCACGCCTTGCTGGCCATCGTCACCGGCATGGACGTGCGGGGGCAGAACCGCGCGAGCCTGGCGCAGGTGGATGCGGTGTTCCGCAAGCCCATCGACGTGGGCGCGCTGGATGACTTCCTCTCCCAGAGCCGGGGCGAGGAGGAGACGGCCGAGCAGCAGGGGCCGCACGACGTGACGCATTGACGGGGCCGGAGCTCCGGAGGGAGTAGAGTCCGCGCGTGATTTCCCCGGCGGAACTGGAGCGCCTGCGCCGCAAGGTGGAGGCGGGTGAAGTGCTCAGCGGCGCGGAGCTGGAGGCGCTGCGTGACGAGGCCGCGCGCGCGCCCGGCCCCACGCTGCGCCTCACCGTGGCGCATGCGCTGGTCAACGCGGACGCGGAGCGCGAAGCCCTGCCGTTGATGCAGGCCCTGCGGCGGGACTTCCCCAAGGACCTCCAGGTGCGCCTGGGGCTCGCGCGCGCGTTGCTGGGATTGGAGCGGCACCGGGAGGCGGAGGCCGAGCTGCGGGAGGCCCTGGTCCTGAGCCCCGGCGACCCGGAGGCCCTCAAGGTGCTGGCCGTGCTCGCGCTGCGGCAGGGCGAGGGTGCGCGCGCCCGCGCCTACGTGGCGGAGGCCGTGGAGCGGGACCCCTTCGACGCGGAGGCGAAGCTCTTGCGCGCGGAGCTGGAGTCCGCGGACCTGCCTCCGCCGCCCGCGCCCGAGGAGCAGGTGCTGCGTCCGGAGTTCACCGCCGCGCTCACCGCCGCGTTGGGCCGCGCGGGCGTGGCCTTCCGGCGTCAGGGGCGCGACCTGCTGGTGAAGCTGGCCTCGGGGGGCGTGGGCCGCGTGGACGTGGGCTCGCTGTATGCCGCGTATCAGGAGGCACCGGGCGCGCAGGGGCTCACCGCGCACGTGGAGGCGCTGGCGTCGAGGCTGGGTGGGTTGTCCTCGGGGGTGGGGCCCACGGGGGTGTCATTGGAGGCGCTGCGCCCGGTGCTGCGGCCTTCAGGGTTCGTGGCGGGGACCCAGGGCGCGCTGTTCCGTCCGGGGCCCGCGGGGCTGGAGGTCTTCTACGTGCTGGAGGACGCGGAGTTCGTGCGCTACCTGCCGGCCTCCGCGCTGAAGGAAGCGGGGCTCACGCTCGAAGCGGTGGACGCGGCGGCGTGGCACCACCTGGAGCTCAGGCCCGCGGACGTGCGGCCCGTCGTCATCGACCAGGGCGAGGTGCGGCTGGCGGAGGCGTTCTCCGGCATCTGGGCGGTGGCGGGCGGCGACGGGCATGACGGCGCACGGCTGCTCACGAAGGCCCAGCGCCGCAGGCTGGAGGCCGCCACGGGCGGAGGCCCCCTGCGCGTGAGCCTGGGCCGGCGCGAGGTGGCGCTCCTGTGCCGTGAGTCGGACGGTGAGTCGGTGCGGAGGCTCGCGGCGCTGGGGCACGCGCCGGATGGCGTGCCCGGGTCGTTCGTGCTGGACGGGGATGTGTTGCGGAGCGTGTGAGCTACGCGCCCAGCGCCCGCTGATACACCTTCAAGTCCTGCTCGCTGAAGAGGACCACGGTGACGCGCTCCAGCTCAGGCCGCCGCGCCAGGGCCGCGCGAATCTCCCGCAGCGCGATGGGCGCGGCCCGTTCGATGGGGAAGCCGTAGGCGCCCGTGGAGATGGCAGGGAACGCCACCGTCCTCAGCCCGTGCTGCTCCATCAGGGCGAACGTGCTGCGGTAGCACGACGCCAGCAGCGAGTCCTCGTCGCGGTCCCCGCCCCACCAGGAGGGCCCCACGGCGTGGATGACGTGGGCCGCGGGCAGCCGGTAGCCCCGTGTGATGCGCGCCTCGCCCGTGGGACAGCGGCCCACCGTGCGGCACTCCGCGAGCAGCTCCGGCCCCGCAGCGCGGTGGATGGCGCCGTCCACGCCGCCGCCACCCGACAGGCCGGAGTTCGCCGCGTTCACGATGGCGTCCGCCGTGACGCGCGTGATGTCTCCTTGAATCAGCTCCAGCCGTTCCGTCATCCCGCGCTCCCCACCGGCAAGGTCTCCACGAACCGCACCTCACGGAAGCCCAGCGTGAGCAGCAGCCCCCGCAGCGAGCGCTCCGCGGACTGACGCGCCTTCTCCTGGAGGCGCCGGTCCTGCCGCACCTCCCGCTCGAACGCCAGCCGCGCCTTCTCCAGCAGTTGCGCCGTCTGCGCGCTGTCCAGGTTGGAGTCGATGACTTCCGTCTCCCCGGGCCGCAGGGCCACCGTGACCTGGAGCGGCGGCAGGAGCACGTCCACGCGCGTGCCCACGGCGCGCAGGTGGCTGGCGTCGAAGCGCTGGAAGTCGAACCCCAGGTGCGCGTCCGCGAACACGATGGCGCGGCCATGCGGGTTCTGGAGCGTGTAGCTGGCCCAGAGCAGCACGTCCTTCCACAGCGCGTCCGTGGCCTGCGGCTCCGGCGTGAACGTGACCTTCTTGTAGAGGGACACGTCCAGCGTCTCCAGCCGGGCCACCTCCCGCATCTGCTCCACGACCGCCGCCGTGTCCGGCAGCCGGGGAGACGTGGGGCGCAGCAGCGCCCAGGCCCCCAGCGCGCCGAGCGCGACCGCGGCGAGGAGGGAGAGGGCTCGCGTGACGTTCTTCGCCATGGGGGAAAGTCTACCCGCTTCCGCACCGGGGGCGTCCTGGTGCAGCGTGTCGGACGCGGGCTTCCGGACAGGGACTCGCGAAGGAGTCACGCAGGATGGAGCTGACGGACGTGGAGGCGGAGGCCCTGGGTTCCCAGGGATTCTTCGTGCGGGATGCCTTCCTTGGCGAAGCGCGAGCGCTGGCGGCACGGGCCGCGGCGCTCGCGCGAGTGGAGGCCGGGATGCTGAAGCCCGCGGGCATCCGGCGCGGCGCGGCCCACGCGCTCGATACATCCGTGCGCGGCGACCACATTGAATGGGTCTTGCCCGGCGCCGCCCCCGACCTCGAAGCCCTGTGGCACCGCTTCCAGTCACTGGGAGAGGCCGTGTCCGTGGGCGCGTACCTGGGGCTGGGGCGCTTCGATTTGCAGCTCGCCTGCTATCCCGGCGGCGGTGCCCACTACGCCCGCCACCGCGACGCGTTCCCCGGCCAGTCCAACCGCCGGCTCACCGCCATCTGGTACGCGAACGCGGATTGGAGGCCGGAGCACGGCGGCGTGCTGCGCCTGTTCCCGGAGGACACCGGCGCTCCCGTGGAGGTGGCGCCGGTGCTGGACCGCCTGGTGGTGTTCCTGAGCGAGCGGCTGGAGCACGAGGTGCTGCCCGCCCACGCCACCCGCCTGGCCCTCACCGCGTGGTTCTACGGCCGGGGCATCTGAGCGCCACGGCGCCTCCGGGCGTTCTAACCCGCGTCGAACGCGCTGCCCGCGTCGTAGATGGGCCCCGCATCGTAGGTCGGGCCCGGGCCTCCGTCGTAGGACGGACCGGTGCCCTCCAGCGTACCGATGATGTAGATGTCGCCCGTCCCGGTGCCCGGGCAGTTCTGCGGGTTGCGCTTCAGTTGGAGCTGCGCGTACGCCACGGAGCCCGAGTACACGTCCACGGCCGTGCTGCCGGCGTACACCTCCAGCCCCGCGCGGTTGTACGCCCGCACCTCCACGACGCGCCGGGGCCCGACGGGGATGTTGCTCAGGTAGCTCTCGATGTAGCCGTTCCCCACGGAGAGGGATTGGGGATACGCGGGCGGAAGGTCCGGCGCGCTCACGGTCGCCGCGGCCGAGGTGACGCCGCACGCGTCCCCCGCCAGCGAGATGCTCATCTTCACGGACTCCGTGCCCTCGAGGTCCTCGACGTCCTCGGTGCCGGCGCCGCAGGCCGCGATCAACATCGCGCAGCCCGTCCCCAGCACGAATCCCCAGCCGGTTCGCTTCATGTGGTCCCTCCCTGGTAGCGCGTCGTTCGCGCGACCTTGAGACACGCACCCCGTCCGGGTTGGGACATGCCCCGTGACGAAAGTGCCGGACCGCAACGGCGCGGAGCGGTGAGGGGCCGGAGCCTGCCTGCTCCTCGGCCGGCCCGGACGCGGGCGGATTCCAGGGGGAACGGCGGCGTCCGTGGCACCTGTCGCGTGACGGGGGCGTGTCTAGGTTCTTCCCCAGTCATCTCGTACGGGGGATTGAGAGCATGTTCCAGAACAGGACGAAGCGTCATTGGGTGATGGGACTGGCGGTGGGGGCGACCATGGCGTTCACCGCCGGGTGCGGCAGCTCCAAGGCGGCTCGCGTGGACGACGCGATGATGGCGCGTGTCCCCGAGGACCAACTGGGCGAGGTGCGTGACGCGCAGTTGGCCCGCACCAAGGCCGCCGACAACGTGACGCGCGCCGAGGTGGCGGTGCGCGACGCCGAGCGCGCCACGGAGGTGGCCCGCCGCAACGGCGACGCCGCCGAAAGCCGCATGGAGGCGGAGCGGGCCGCGGTGAAGGCCGCCCAGGCCACCGGTCAGCAGGCCCCCATCGCGCAGGCGCAGTCCAAGCTCCAGGGCGCGGAGGCGGGACGCGCCGCCGCGGACGCCGAGGTGGCCTGGCACGAGCGCAAGACGGACACCGCCAAGGTGGAGAAGGACCTGCGCGACGCCGAGCTGAAGGTGGCGGACGCGGAGCTCAACCTGGCCCAGTACAAGGCGCTGGAGCGCAGCGGTGACGTGCGCGCCAGGGACATGTCCGAGGCGAACTACCTGGCCGCCGTCGCGGATGCCAAGCGCGAGGTGGAGGACGCCCGGCGCCGCCTGGGCGAGCAGAAGCGCGTGGAGCAGGACGCCCGCGCCGAGTGGCAGCGGCTGCGCTCGCAGGCCCCGCAGGGCTACGGCGGCAGCGGCGACGCGGACTGACGCTCCGGCGCGAAGCGCTGAAGGGGAGGCCCCGGGCACTCGCGAGGGTGCCAGGGGCCCGCCCCGCGCGAGGGGCTACTGCACCTTCAGGGTGGCGGTGCCCTTCAGGTCGCGCTGGAGCGTGAGCCAGAGCGCCTGGCCCTCCACGTCCACGGACGCGAAGTAGTCCGTGTCCGCGGCGAGCGGCTGGCCCTCCAGGGTGACCGTCTTCGGCGCGGTGGTGGCGGTGTAGCCGTGCACCACCAGCATGGGGCGCGCGAGCGTGCGCCCCGAGGTGTCGAACGCCAGCGTCACGCGGTTGGAGGCGGCGTCCGCCTCCCACGTGGCGTAGACGGGGTTGTAGCCGGGGACGTCGTAGGTGACGGAGTCGGTCCGGCCCACGCCGCCCGGCCCGCGCGTGCGCACGGTGCCCTCGGAGGCGGTGAGCTTCACGCCCTGCCAGGCCTCCACCTCCGACGCGAGCGACAGCACGGGGTTGGCCGTGTGCGTGCCCAGCACCATGAAGACGGAGTAGCTCTGGTAGGGGTGGCCGGAGAGCATCACGCCGTCGTCACCCAGGCGCGGGTACCGCGAGAGGCCCACCGCGCCGAAGTTGCTGCCCCACGCGAGCCGGTGGGAGTTCGTGACGGCGGGCAACTCGTACTGGTTGAGCTGGTAGGGCCAGTTGTAGTCCACGGGCATGGGGCCCTCGGCGTGGCGCGTGCCCCACTCCGGATACAGCCAGTAGCCGCCCGCGGGCTTCTGCTCCCACGTCTGGGTCTGCACGGCGCCCATCTCCGCGTCCGGGGCGGCGGTCCACATGCGCGTGTAGGGGACGACGTTGGGTTCGCGGTAGTCCCAGCCGGTGTTCATCGTCACGGGGGAGGACAGCGTGACGAAGCGGTAGCGGTCGCCCCAGCCCAGGCCGGCGATGTCCGTGTTGGCGTTGCCGTCGAAGGCCAGGTCGCCGTAGGGCGAGCGCACGTCGGCTTCAATCTGGTTCGCGGGGAAGCCGGACGCGTCGTGGGTGATGGCGTACAGCGGGTGGTCGCGGCCGGTGGCGAAGAGGTACTGCACGGTCACCCGCACCACGCGGCCGTCCAGCGACAGGGGCCACTTCAGTTCGTGCAGCGCGTGGTGCGCGCCCTTGAAGACGAAGCGGCCGGTGCCGCGCACGTCCTGGGTCCAGGCGCCCCACGTCTGGCCCTCCTTCAGGTGGCTGGTCACCATGCCCCAGCCGGGCACCTGCGGGCTCTGGCCGTCGCAGACGCGCTCGGCGCCGGCGACCTCGTAGGTGTAGCGGCGGATGTAGCCGCCGTTCCAGCCCGCGGGGTCCGCCGCGTCGTTGCGCACGAGCGACACGGAGCGCACGTGACAGTCGCGGTCGCGCCAGACGTAGCGGTCCGTCTTGAAGCCGCTCAGGTCCTTCTCGCACTGCAACCGCAAGGGCGCGCACGTCCCGCTGGCCGGGTCGGCGGCGGTGCTCTCCACGCAGGGGTCGGTGACGGGGCGCACGTCCTTGCCGCCACAGGCGGTGAGGCCCAGCGCCAGCAGGGCCACGGTGTGTCGAGCGGAGGGGAGGGGCATGGGGTCGGTCTCGAAGAAGAGGGAGCGCAGGCTTGCCACCCTCACGCACGGTGATGCAAGCCTCCACGCGGAGGCCCAGCGTCACGGGTTGTTCCGGAAGCGGGCGGGCAGCCGGGCGGTGGGGCGCACGGCGGAGGGGCCCCGGAGGCTGAGGGCCGTGTCCAGCATGGGGGCATGGCGAACGGACGGCGGCTCGTCACGGTGGGACTGCTGGGCCTCTTTTCGGTGCCCGCCTTGGCGGAGGAGGGGGTGCAGGGGCGGGTGCAGGAGTTCTTTCTGGGAGATGGAGCGCCGCCTCAGCAGCGGGGGCAGGTGGAGCTGGGCACGGGGCTGGAGTGGACGCGTCAGGACGGTGAGACGCGCTTCGAGCTGCCGGTGCGCGGCGAGTACGGCCTGAGCGACCGTGTGCAGGTGGAAGCGAAGGTGGCGCTGACGACGCCGGAGGATCCGCGAGGGCTGGACACGGCGGAGGCGGGCATCGCCCTGGCGCTGGTCAATGACAGACGGCGGGGCTTCACGCTGAGCCTGGGCATGGACCTGGAGGCCACGCGAGACCTCACGGACGACCGCTTCCGCCCGGGCTTCGAGCCCTACCTGTTGGCGTATCAGGACGTGGGGCCGGTGGGCTTCAACCTCCAGTTGAAGGCGGAGGAGCTGCCCGGGGTGCGCGGCCTGGGAAGCGAGCTGCATCCGGACTTCGCGGCCGGAGCGGTGCTGGCCCTGGGGCCGCTGCGGCCCATGGTGGAGGCCGGGTGGAGGGACGAGGACGGAACGTCCACCTTGCTCCTGTCACCGGGGCTCCTGGCGCGCCCGCTGAAGTCCCTGGAGTTCGGAGTGTCGGTGCCCTGGAGGCTCCACGCGGGAGGAGCCCGCGACGTGGGCGTGATGGGGATGCTGACGTGGCAGGGCGGTGGGGCGTAGGCTCAGGCGTCTGAGAACTTCAGGTTCCCAGCCCTCCATTCACTGAGCGTCATCTCGGCGTCGAGCCTCACTTGCAAGCAGCTCAATGGGCTCAACACTGGCGCGGTCAAGGCTCCACGCGTCCTCCCACAAGAGGGAAGCGTTCATAGGTGCGCAGGAGCACTTCGAGATGGGCGGGGTTGGTGAAATCGAGCGGCGCATCCGTGAGCTGCACGAGCCATCCCCCCGTCTGTGTGTGCCGCGCTCGGGACAGCAGGTCCGCGTCACGGGCCGGGTCGGGAAACCCGATGGCGCGTGCGGCAGCGGCCGACCAGTAGTTCATCCATCCCAGATGGTAGGGCACAGCGGGTGTTCGGATGTGCCATGGCAGCTTGAGTATGGGGAGCCCACGAGGTGAATGCTCGGGGCCTTGGGGCGAATGGCGCATCTGCCTGGCGAGTTCCGAACCCATGCCTTCCGGTGAAGCGTGTCCCCAGGATGCACGAGCGCTTTCCGCGAGTCCCTCCAACACACGTGATGCCGCCGCGATGCCATCTGCGTCGAACGGAATGCTCGCATGGACTTCGAGGACTGCGTGTCCGCTGGGCCCGGGCATCGTCGGACGTTCCCTGGCCGAAATCATCACGGGATGATCCTCATCATTGTTGCAGAGGAGCGGAAAGCCACCGTTCGCCCTGGCCCCATCGAGCCAATCATCGCGCTGAGGCAATTCGACGAGCCGGCCATCGTTGGAGACCATCCACGTCAGGCACACGCCGGAGAGCGCCTGTTCCATGGCCCGAACGACCTCTGCCGGGCGGCTGTCGTTACCTGCGAGAACGGGTGCATAGACACTGATGCCAAGGGCTTCTCTAGAGGCAGGCATTTCAGCACCACTCCATGACGACGACCTTGAGTGTGAAGTCCGCTCGCTCGAGCATTGCCTTGTGGGCCTCTGAGCGGACGCCGATGACGAAGTCATAGCCACATGCCGCGGCAAGGGCGCGCTCACGCTGTGCCTCCTTGACCTGCTTGTCGAGCTCCGCTTGCCGGACGAAGGGGTTGTAGGTCTCGATGTCATTCGTCTTGACCTCCCACAGCGTCAGCGTGGCGAGTTGGAGCGCATCGAAGGCCTTTCCGTTGATGAGGACGTTGGCGCCGCGGAATGCGTTGGACGGGATGTTGTCGGCACACTTGTTATGCAGAGGGTGGCCTCCCTTGGGAGGAATCCGTCTGGGCGTGCATTCCGGGGGACGGTCACGGGGCTCCAGTCCTGGCGGGACAGGAGGAAACCAATCCCGTCCTGAAGAGGCCCCATCCGGCATTGGGGCATGAACTGGCGAGGACTCCTGCGCGGCGGGCTCCGGCTCGGACGTGGGGCGTGCTTTCTCGGGATACATCCCCTTCAGCTCGTATGCGTCCATTGCCTCCTTGATGGCGACGCCCACCACGACCACTCCGACGACAATCACCACCCCCACGACGATCTCCGGCGCTGCCAGGACGCAGACCCCAAGTCCCAGCGCAGCGGCCTCCGCGGAGGCCACCGTGCATCTCCCAGTCGGATCGTGGAATCGGATCCGGTCATGGTCCAGAGCGCGAAAGCATCGCTCCGCCAGCACAGGCCAGGATTGGGAGGCCTCGCGAACGGCGCATCGACCCTGGTCTCTCCACGGCAGCGACGCCGCCCGATGGAGGTTGGTGAGCCTCTGGTTTTGGGCCGCGGGTTGCTTCAAGCCAGGTGCGGGCGATGCACAGGCCGACAGAAACAGGAGCAGCGCGATGCAGGCATGATTGCGCATGGCGGCGTCCTGGTGGCTCACAGCGACGGCGCGAGCAGCACGACGGAGTAGCCCACCGACGTGCGCGCGCCGGGGTTCTCGTAGGAGTGCTTCTGGTCTCCCCGGAAGACGACGACGTCACCGGCTTCGAGGATGAACCGCTCGCCGCTGGCCACCAGCGCGATGGTGCCGGACTCACAAGCCAGGTACTCACGCGTGCCCGGCGTGTGGGGCACGCCGGTGATGCGCGCCTTGGGCGGCAGCTCCAGCCGGTCGAACTCCATGCCCGGCAGCGGATCCGGCAGCAGCTTGCGCAGGAAGGCCGCGCCTCGCTGCTTCATGGGCAGGCTGTCTCGCCGGTAGTGCCGGGCGCTCGCCTTGGGCCGGGCCAGCAGCTCCTCCAGGGACACCTGGAGCGCTCCCGCCACCCGGTGCAGCACCGACAGCGTGGGGTTCGCCGCTCCAGACTCCAGATGCGCCCAGGTGGCCCGGGGCACGCCCGCCAGCTTCGCCAACTGCACCTGCGTGGCCCCTCGCGTCTCCCGCAGCGTCCTCAGGTTGCGCGCCAGCCTGCCGGGAAGGTCCTCATCGCTCATGCGCTGGCATTCTGCCAACGCATTGGCGCCCATGCCATCTCGTCGGAGCTCCTCCGCTATCGCCTCGCTGCTTCGGACGCGTGACGCGTCACTGGAGCGTGGCGCCCGGCTCCAGCTCCACCTTCACCCAGCCCGGCTTGCGCAGGTCGAAGTTGCGGTACGCGTCGATGGCGGAGGCCATGGACTTCACGTGGCTCAGGATGGCCGTGGGGTCCACCGCGCCGGAGCGCACCAGCTCCAGCAGCTTGGGGATGTACTTGCGGTGGTTGCAGTTGCCCATACGCAGGGTGAGGTTCTTGTTCATCGCCTCGCCAATGGGGAACGCGTTCATCGTCTGCGGGTACACGCCAATGATGGACAGCGTGCCCGCCTTGGCCAGCGCCTGCACCGCCCACTGCGCGGCCTGCGACGGCGCGTCGCCGGGCACCCAGTTGTCTCCGTCCGGGTTCTGCTTGGGCGCGACCTGCTCCACCTCGCGCTTGAACTCGGGCTTCTCCGCCCTGGCCTTCCTGGCGGCCGGGCCGAGGTGCGCGTGCTGCGCGTCCACGCCCACCGCGTCGATGGCGCGGTCCACGCCGATGCCGCCGGTGAAGCGCTTGAGCGTCTCCACCGGGTCCTCCTCCTCGAAGTGGATGACCTCCGCGCCCTGGGCCTTCGCGAGCGCCAGCCGGTCCTCGTGGCAGTCGATGGCGAAGATGCGCCCCGCGCCCAACAGCTTCGCGCTCACGATGGCGAACAGGCCCACCGGGCCGCAGCCGAACACCGCCACGGTGTCACCCGGTTTGATCTCCGCCATCTCCGCGCCGAAGTAGCCCGTGGGGAAGATGTCGGAGACCAGGATGGCCTGGTCGTCGGTGACGCCCTCGGGCACCTTCACCATGGTGACCGCCGCGTGCGGGATGCGCGCCTTCTCCGCCTGCATGCCGTCGAAGGGGCCTGTCATCTCCGGGCCGCCGAAGAAGGCCGTGCCCGCGTCGGGGCCATGGGGGTTCGCGTCGTTGCACTGGGCATAGTAGCCCGCGCGGCAGTACGAGCAGTTGCCGCACCCGATGGTGGAGCAGATGACCACGCGGTCACCCACATTGAAGTTGCGCACGTCCTTGCCCAGCTCCTCGATGACGCCCACGCCTTCGTGGCCGAGGATGGTGCCGGGCTTCATGCCGGGCATGGTGCCGCGAATCATGTGCAGGTCCGTGCCGCAGATGGCGCTGGCGGTCAGCCGGATGATGGCGTCCGTGGGCTCCTTCAGCTTCGGCTCCGCGACGTCGTCCAGCCGGATGTCCCCGATGCCATGGAAAACGACTGCCTTCATGTTCCGCTCCTTGCCCCGCCAGGGCCTCGAAAGACGTGAAGGCCCACGGCGCTGTCACGAAGGCGCACGGGACCCGTTCGTCTGGACTCTGGCCACGGCGGTGGAGCGGGGCAGGACGGGCGCAGCGCTCCCTCCACAGGAGGGCGGGCGGGGAGGCCGGCCCTAGCGCCCGGCCGAGTGGACCTGGAATGCGAGCCGCTTGCCGAACACCTTGCGGAAGGCCGCGACCTCGCGCTCGGCGTTCCACAGCTCCAGGTCGAGCGGGTGGCGGGCGTGCAGGTGCAGCGTCACCACCTCGCGGCCGTCCGTCACCTTGAAGTCGCGGATGGGCTGGTGGTGGCTGTGGTCCAGCGCGTTCGCCAGGCGCAACAGCGTGGCCAGCTTGCGCACGCGCCGCGCTTCGGACGGGGTGAGCCCGGCCATGCCGGAGTGGGACAGCTCCGGCTGGGAGCGCCGGTGGTAGCGGGCGACGCGCGCGATGATCTCCCGCTCGCGGTCCGCCAGGCCCGGCAGGTCCGCGTTGTGGATGAGGTAGTACGTGTGGCGGTGGTGGCGCTCGTAGCTGACCGCCGTGCCGATGTCGTGCAGGAGCGCGGCGACCTCCAGGTGCGTGCGCACGGACAGGGGCAACTGGTGCAGCGCGGCCAGTCCGTCGAAGAGGGCCAGGGACATGCGCGCCACCTGGCGGGCGTGCTTCTCGTCGAAGCGGAAGCGCTGGCCCATGGCGAGCGCCGCGTCCGCGAGGCTGCTGTCTTCGCGCGTCTCGTCCTGGCGGTAGAGCAGGTCCACCAGCAGGCCGTCGCGCAGGCCGCGGTTGACGACGCTGACGGACTCCACGCCCAGGTGGCGCGCGACGCCCTCCAGGATGACGGCGCCGGAGACGATGATGTCCGCGCGGCGCGGGTCGAAGCGCTTGCGGCGGCGCTCCGGCGGCATCTTCGCCAGGGTCTCCACGGTCTGGGTGAGCTGTCGCACGGTGGCGTTGCCTCCGTTGTCCGCGGCGGCGAAGCCCACCACGGCGCCAATGGTCCCGGACGAGCCCAGCGCCACGCGGGGCAGGGCGGGGAGCTTCTCCGGGAGCGTCTTGTGGAGGACCTCCTCCACGAAGCCGCGCATCAGCCGCAGTTGCTTGGGCGTCACGGCGCGCGCGGTGTCGAACACCTCCGTGAGGCGCACGGAGCCCAGGGAGAGGCTCCAGAGCTCGTCGGGCTTCTCTCCGGTGGCGATGGCGACCTCCGTGCTGCCACCGCCGATGTCCACGAGGAGCGAGCGGGTGTTGGAGGGCTTCCTGTGCAGCACGCCCAGGCAGATGAGGCGGGCCTCCTCCTTGCCGCTGACGACCTCCAGCTCCAGGCCGGCCTCCTCGTGCACTCGGCGCACGATGTCCTGCTGGTTGCGGGCCTCGCGCAGCGCGCTGGTGGCGACGGCGCGCACCTGGGCCTTGTGGCGGCGGCAGAGCGCGGCGTAGCGGCGCAGGGTGGACAGGAGCCGGTCGGCCGTCTCCGGGGGCATCTCGCCGGTGGTGAAGACGCCCTCGCCGGGGCGGATGGGGTCGCGCTCCTGGTGGAGGGTCTCGAGCGAGCCCTCGGCGTCCGGGCGGGCCAGCTCCAGGCGCACGGCGTTGGTGCCCACATCGATGGCGGCGAGGACGGGGGTCGGGGAGGGGCGTGCGGGAGGGGCCATGGGCTCGCGGACGAAACGCCTGGAGGGGCACGGTCCTTCCGGGCCGTGTCCCTCCGGGTGGGGGCGGTTCCTAGCGTAGCCGTGTGACAGCCGTGTGGCGTTGGTGAAGATGACCTATCAGGGCGGGGAGGCGCCTTCGGGGGCGGTGGCGCCCTCGGCGCGGATGTGGCGGGAGCGCTCCTGCAACTCGCGCCAGTTGGCCTCGTACTGATCGCGGGCCGTCTTCCAGGCATGTCCGTGCGCGTGGCGCAGGTTCTTGAGCAGCTCGCCGGAGGTCTTCAGGCCGCGCGTGATGAAGTCGAGCTCCTCGCGCGTGAGCAGCGAGTCCTCGGCCCGGGTGCGCTGGTGGGCGGCGATCCACCCGTCCATCTGCGCGCCCAGCGCCTTCAGCTCGGCCTCGCGCTGGCGGCGGTAGCCTTCGCGGAGCGCTTCCCACCGGCTGCTGGCCCGGTCCAGGTGCTCACGGAAGCGCCCGCGGGCCTTCTCCGCGCCGGCCTTGACGCGCTCCCAGTCGCGCTCGTCCGCGCGGCGGAGCGCCTGGAGCTCACGGTTGACGTCGTCGCCGAAGGCCTGGGCGCCGGTGAGGACATCGAGGGAGTCCTCGCTGTCGGCCAGGTCCGCCTGGGCTTCGATTTCACGGAAGCGAGCGGTCGCCTCGCGCTGCTCGGCCTCCAGCTTCTGGATGTATGCGTCCCGTTCCGTCATGGCGTCCTCCAGGCACGTTGAATGGATGAAGCATGGGAACGCCCGCGGGGCGGTGCAGGGCGGAGGGGAACGGGAGGCGGAGCGCTCAGTCGAGGAAACGGCGCTGCCAGCGGCGCGTCATGGTGAAGAAGTCACAGTCTTCGGGCCCGGAGCCCTGGTACAGCCAGGGTTCGAGCACGCGCGCGAGCTCCCGGTAGGCAGGCAATGTCTGTCCCTGCTCGGCGTCACCGGCCTCCGGCCACGGGCCCAGCGTGACGACAGCCCGGTCCGGTCCCAGTGCCTGCACGGTGGTGCCCGGCGAGTGCAGCCGGGAGCGCAGCCCTTCCACTCCCCCCAGTTCTTGGAGGACCGGTGGACCCAGGAAGTTCATCCAGGCCGGGGCGCGCACGCGGGTTCCCAGGTCCCGGGCCACGTCGTCCAGGTTGGGCACATCCATGGCCGGATGGCGGGAACTCAGTGCCTTCACCTCATCGCGGACGACAGATGCCAGGGGCTCGCCGTTGAATGAAAGGCCCGCCTGGCCCGAGCTGAAGGGGAGGGCGCTGGCAATCTCAATCGCCAGTGCTCGGAAGCGCTCGGGCCCCTGGGCTTCCAGGAACTCCGTGGGAAAGGTCAGTTGCAGTGCGCTGACCGCGTTCGGCCAATGGAGGTCTTCGGGGGGACGGTCGAGCGCGTACCCCACGTAATGGAACTTGTACCGATGGCTTTCCGAGTAAGGGTCGGAGGTGGTGGCGGCACCCAGCAATTGAAGATGGCTGACATCTCCATCGTGAATCCGCTGGTAGATGAGCTGCCAACCCTCCGTGTCGAGTGTCTGCCATTGTCCGTCGAGATCTCCATAGAAGCCCAGAGTGTCCTTCCCAATGGCCTTGCGATACAGGTCGAGCGCTCGCTGTATCCGAGGCTTCAAGGCGTTGTGCGCATGCGGCATGAAGAGACACAACTGGAGGCCGTCGTTCACGGCGAGGAAGTCCGGCTCGAAGTCACTCTTGATGTAGATCCGGACGCGGGGCAGGTTTGTCATTCGAGGACTCCCCATCTGGGAATGACGCGAAGCACCTGGCCAGGGGCTAGATTGAAGGCGTCCATATAGGTGTTTTTCTGTGTCGGTTCAGTGGACGAAGGGTTCTTTGAAAGGGGCCGCCACCCGGGCGCGCCCCTCGTGGCGGCGTTCGAACAGAAGAACTTGAAATCGTAGACCGCGCTGACCCGGATGGGGTCACCGGTGTGGATGACGATGTCCGGTGAGAGGGTCCCCTTCAGCTCGTACAGGAAGCGGGGTTGCTTGAGCAGTTCGACCTCTTCGTGACTCAAGGGAGTGAAGGTGCCAGTGTATTGAGCAGGGCGGTAGGTCGGCTCGATGCTGAAGCGCCCCGGAATCACGGCCTCCAGGCCCTCTCCGGCGCATGCCAGCGCCACGGCGTGCATCTGTTCCCCCAGCCAGATGGCGCGGGACACGGTCTCACCCCGAGCATTGCGAACCAGTTCGTTGCACTGCGCGACCGTAGGGTCCCTCCCGTCCTGGTACCGGAGCAGCACCTCCGTCCGCGCCTGATCCGCGCATTGCTTCAGCACGGACTCCACCGCGCGTTTCGCCTCCGCGTCCATGGCCAGCTTCGCCCCCGCCATCAGCGTGGCCACCTGCGCCGCGCGCGGGACGGGCATCACCGACTCCGGCCCGGTGCACAGCGCCGGCTGGGTCCGGCAGGTGTTCGACACCGAGTCCATGCCCTGCTGCGCATACGTGCGCGGACGTGGCCCCGCGCAGCCGCCCAGCCCCAGGCCCAGCAGCAGCCACAGTCCACGCATCCACGGTCGCAGTGCCATGTCGCCATCCTGCCAGTCCCCGGGCTCCGGGTAGGCCCCCTGGCGCGAGACAGCGACACCGCGCCTTTCCATCACACCTGTGCGAATCCGCCCCGCCAGGGAGGGCCCATCGACGCATGAGACGTGAATCGATACCCTGCGACCCGTGACCGTCGCCGCCGCAGAGAAGAGTGAGAGGATCCGTCACCGCAAGATTGGCGCCTGCCGCGTGCTCGGCGAGCTGGGCCGGGGCGGCATGGCGCTCGTGTATCGCGGCCTGCATGAGCTGCTCCAGCGCGAGGTCGCCATCAAGGAGCTGCTCCCCGAAGGCCAGCGCGACCAGGAGGCCCTGTCCCGCTTCCGCCGCGAGGCGCTGGCGCTCGCCGCCTTCCGCCACCAGAACATCGTCACGCTCTATGACCTGGTGGAGAAGAACGACAGCCTCTTCATGGTCATGGAGTACGTGGACGGCCCCACCCTCCACGGCCTCATCAAGGACGGCCCGCTGCCCCCGGACGTCGCCGCCGTCATCGGCGCGCGCATCGCCAGCGCGCTCGACCACGCCCACTTCCGCCGCATCATCCACCGCGACCTGAAGCCCGCGAACGTCATGCTCACCAAGTCCGGTGAGGTGAAGCTCATGGACTTCGGCATCGCCAAGGACGTGAGCCTGGAGGCCCTCACCCAGCAGGGCATGGCCGTGGGCACGCCGTCGTACATGTCCCCGGAGCAGGTGACGGGCGCGCCCATCGACGCGCGGACCGACATCTTCTCCCTGGGCGTGCTCCTCTACGAGGCCCTCTCCGGCACCCGCCCCTTCGTGGGCAAGACGGCCGGCGAGGTGTTCGCCCGCATCCGCGACGGCAAGTTCATCCCCCTCCAGAAGGTGGCCCCGCACGTGCCGCCACCGCTCGCGCGCATCGTGAAGCGCGCGCTGTCGGTGAAGCCGGAGGCCCGCTTCCCGGACGCCGCGGCCATGCGCCGCGAGCTGGACCTGTTCCTCGCCCACGAGGTGCGCGTGTCCCACCCCGCGCTGCTCGTGGCCTTCCTGCGCTACCGCGAGAAGCTCACGGAGACGGAGGCCCTGGCCCACCTCACCCAGCAGGAGCTGGGCGTGCTGGACGTCTTCGCCACGAAGAAGCCCGCGCGCGCGCCCGGCAGGCTCAAGTGGGTGCTGGCCGCGCTCACCGCTGGCATCGCCGCGGCGGGCACCGGCCTCTACCTGTCCCAGTCCCAGTGGGCGCCGCTGCTGGAGCAGCTCACCCGCTGAGCGGCGCGGGGCTTCAGGCCTGCTTCTTCTTGTCGTGCGTGACGGTGACGATGGTCCCGATGCCGCCGCGCACGAAGAAGTCGCCCACCACGGTGAGCTTGCGCGGCTGGATGGCCTTGATGATGTCGTCCGCGATGGTGTTGGTCACCTTCTCGTGGAAGGCGCCTTCGTTGCGGTAGGACCACATGTACATCTTCAGGCTCTTGAGCTCCACGCAGAGCTGATCCGGCACGTACTTGATGGTGAAGCGCGCGAAGTCCGGCTGGCCCGTGAGCGGGCACAGGCAGGTGAACTCCGGCACGTCGAAGGCGATCTCGTAGTCGCGATCGGCGGCGGGGTTGGGGAAGGTCTGGATTTCCTTGGACGGCTGAGAGGGCATGCGCTGTCGTCTAGCACACGTTCGGCGCGTGTCACCGCCCTCCACGACGTCGCCTCCCCGGCTGCCCGGCCCGGGGCTCTGTTCGGGTCCCAACGTGCCGCGACCCCCGGGGACAGGAGAACGTCCGGGGGTGGTTGGCGATCATGCTCGGGGATTCCTATCTCCCTCCGGCGACCCCTGCTTCGCCCCCTTCCATGCTGCCACCCAATGACGTCGAGGATGTCCTCTCGTGCCTGCCCCAAGCGCTGCTGCGCGTGGGACCCGACCTGCGCGTCCAATGGTGCGAGGCGGGCTTCGCGGCCAAGACGGGCGTGACGCTCTCCCCGGGCAGCACCCTGCTGGAGGCCCTGGAGCCCGGCCGCAGCCTGGACGCCCTGGAGCGCGCCATCCGCGAGCACCGGGCCCACTCCGGCCATGTCATCACCCGCACGCTCCGGCAGGTGCGTGTGCAGGTGAAGCCCACCCACACGGACGGCTCGGCCGGGGCGTGGCTGGTGGTGGAGCCGTCCGGCGTGGACGACGAGGGGGCGTTTTCACAGGCCGTGCGGGAGATTGCCCGCGCGGTGGGTGAGTCGCTGGAGGTGGACCGCGTCTGCTCGGCCGCCGTGGTGTCGCTGGTGCGGTGCGCGCAGGTGCGGCGCGCGGAGGTGTTCCTCTATGAGGAGGACGACGCGACGCTCAAGCGCATGGCGGTGTCGGACCTGGAGGGCCTGGACGCGCCCCAGGACGCGTTCGACCCGTCCGAGGACCCCTACCGTCAGGCCCTGGCCCTGCGCCAGCCGCAGTTGGGCATCCAGCGCGGCTACGGCGACGCGGTGGGCTCCGTGTTCGCGGCGGTGCCGTTGTGCGCGCCGCGCCGCACGGTGGGCCTGCTGCTCATCTACAAGGAACAGGGCGCGTCCTTCTCCGTGCGCGAGCTGGAGATGTGGAGCGCGGCGGCCAGCCAACTGGCGGTGGCGGTGGAGAACGCGCGGCTCTTGCGCGAAGCCCAGTCCGCCCTGCGCGTGCGCGAGGAGTTCATGTCCATCGCGTCGCACGAGCTGAAGACGCCGCTCACGCCGCTGAAGCTGGGCCTGTACTCCATGGAGCGCCGCATCGCCGCCGGGCAGCCGGTGGCGCTCGCGAGCGTGCTCAAGTCGAAGCGGCAGGTGGACCGGCTGGCGGGGCTGGTGGAGGACCTGCTGGACGCGAGCCGCCTGGAGCTGGGCCGGCTGGCGCTGGAGTCGTCGCCGCTGGAGGTGGGGCAGTTGGTGGCGGAGGTGGTGGACCACTTCCGCCACGCCTTCGAGCGCCCCTTCACGGTGGACGTGCCGCACGACGGCGTCTGGGTGCTGGGCGACAGGGACAGGCTGGAGCAGGTGCTGGTGAACCTGCTGGAGAACGCGCACAAGTACAGCCCGGCCGGGGCGCCCATCGCGGTGCGGGTGGGGCGCACGGCGGAGTCGGCGCGCATCCAGGTGCAGGACCACGGCATCGGGATTCCGGGCGCGGACCAGGCGCTGGTGTTCCAGCGCTTCTACCGGGCGCGCAACGTGTCGCACCGCAACTTCGGGGGGCTGGGGCTGGGCCTGTTCATCAGCCACTCCATCGTGAAGATGCACGGCGGCGCGCTGGCGCTGCGCAGCCGCGAGGGCGAGGGCTCCACGTTCCTCCTGGACCTGCCGCGCATGCCCGCGCATGAGGTGCGGAGGCTGCCCCGGCGCGTGCTGGTGTTGGACGAGGACTCGAACCAGGAGGCCACGGCGGAGCGCACCCTGCGGGCGGAGGGCTTCGAGGTCTTCACCGTGCAGAGCGGCGCGGAGGCCCTGCGCAAGGCGACGCACCTGCCGGTGGACCTTATCGTCCTGTCCACGAGCGCCACGCAGTCCGCGGTGGGCAGCTTCCTGGAGACCTTCGCCACGCTGCCCCGAGCGCGGCCGGTGCCCATCCTGCTGGCGGGGGATGCGCGGCCGTGGTGGGCGCAGGAGAACGCCGCGCTGTGTCCCCGGCCGTACCGTCCGGAGGAGCTGCTCGCGGGTGTGCGCACCGTGCTGACGCGCGAGGCGCGCCGGACGCTGACGCCGGTGGAGTCGGAGCTCCCGCTCGTCACGCCCGCGTGAGTCGGTCCTCGCGCAGGGCGCGGTAGTCCGAGGGACGGACTCCCGCCTGTTCCAGCGCCGTGCGCGCACGGGCATCCACGAAGGTGGCCCGCTCCACCTCGCGCTGCGCGGCGTAGCGCGTGGTGACGAGCTCGGGCAGGTGGCCGGGGTGGCACATCCACTCCGTGACGCCTTCGCCAGGCAGCGCCGCCAGGGCCTGGGCGAAGCGCTCCGCCGTCCAGTACGCCGTCGCGCCGGACTCGCCCACGAAGTGGTCGTTCGTGGCCACCCCTCGGGCCCTCAGCGCGCCGCGCATGTCCGCGTCGATGGAGCGCACCGGGAGGCCCGCGCGCCTCGCGACGCGCGACAGTCCCTCCAGGACCTGGGGGTGCCGGTGCAGGTGCTTGTGTACGTCCAGGTGCGTGGCGGCCTGGCCCAGCAGCCGCTCCAGCCGCTCCAACTGCGCGAGCGCCTCCGCCTCCACCACGTCCGCGGGGAGCCCGCCCACGCGGCCGCCGTCGAGGCCTCCGTCCACGGTGCGCCACCCGCTCGGGAATCCGGGGGCCACGGGGGCGCCCCGGTCCAGGTTCAGGTGCAACCCGATGGCGAGTCCCCGGGCCTGCCTCGCGGCGGACTCGGAGTCCGGTGCGTTCACCAGCAGGGTGGCGGAGGAGACGACGCCCTCGCGCATCGCCTGGAGGATGCCCCGGGTGATGCCCGGGTCGTAGCCCAGGTCATCGGCGTTGATGATGAGCGCGCGGGGCGGCGTGACGCGGCCTCCTTCAGGGGCGGGGACGCGCCTGGAAGAAGCGCCACATCTGGAGGGACGCGTCCAGGTCCGTCGTGCCGCCGTTGTAGAGCGGCTGGCCGGGCCACGCATGCTTGCCGCCGGTGACGGTGCACAGGCTCGCGGTGGCGCTCTCCGGCTGGCAGCCCGTATACGCCACGCAGGTGCTGTTGCCCTGCTGATACGTCTGCTGCTGAGGACCGGCGCAGCCGTTGAGCTCCGCGAAGCGGCGCACGGACTCCGGGGCGGACGGGTAGGGCTTGCCGCCGGGGACGTTGCTGCCGCCGTCGTAGAAGATGGTCTCGTCGGCGCTGCCGTGGAAGTGGAGCACGGGGACCGGACGCGACGGGCGGCAGTCCGTCACGCCCTCCATGCCCGACACGGGCGCGATGGCCGCGATGCGCTGGGCGCGCTCACAGGCCAGCCGGTAGGAGAAGAACCCCCCGTTGGAGAAGCCGTTGGCGAAGACGCGGCGCGGGTCCGTGCACACGCGGGTGTCCAGGTCCGCGAGCAGCGCGTCCACGAAGCCCACGTCGTCCACGTTGGCGAGCTGCGCCGGGCCACAGCACGCCTCGCCGTTCCAGCCCCGGGTGTCCGCGTCTCCCCGGCCGTAGACCTCCTGGAAGCTGAGTCCGCGCGGGTACACCGCGATGAAGCCCTCCGCGTCGGCCAGCGAGGAGAAGCCGGTCAGCAGCTCCTGCTCCTGCTCGGTGGAGCCGAAGCCGTGGAAGCTGAGGACGACGGGCGTGGGCTTCGTGGCGTCGTAGCCGGTGGGGACGTGGACGCGGAAGGCGCGGGTGCGGCCGCCGTGCTCGACGGTCCAGTCGTAGGTGCCGGGCGTCACGGTCAGGCCCGAACAGGCCGTGCGGTCCGGGGGAGCCACGTCCCCGGCCGACGTGTCCGGAAGCTCCGTTTCGTCGTCGGGCGGCGTGCCGGAGTCGTCCGTGGCACCGCACGCGGTGGCGGTCAGCAGCAGGCTGGACGCGGCGAGGGCGAGCAAGCGAAGGCGCATGGTGGTGGAAGTTAGTTCCCCGCTCCGCACTCCGCCGCGAGCGCCGCCGACCGGTCCGGGAACCTTTCCGCCAGCGTACGTTTCACCTCGGCCACCCCGGCGGCATCGCCTTCGTGGACGTGGAGTTGGCAACGCGCGGTGAGGGCGCGGGGGTCGTCCGGGGCCAGCCGCTCGGCCTCCCGGTATTCGCGCTCGGCGCCGCGCAGGTCGCCCTGCCGGAAGAGGACGGCCCCCAGGTAGGAGTGGGCCACCGCGAGCGTGGGGGCCTTGCGCTGCGCGCGCTTGAGCAGGGCGGTGGCGTCGTCCAGCTTCTCCTGGCGGAAGCGCACGAAGCCCAGCTCCGCCAGGGACTCGGCGTCGTCGTGCTGGCGCGTCCAGGCGGACAGCACGGTGGCGGCCTCGTCCAGCCGGCCTCCCTGGGACAGGAGCTGGCCGTAGCGGGGCGCGACCTGGGCGGAGCCCGGCGCCTGCGCGTACGCCTTCGCGAGCGCGGTCAGCGCCCCCGGCACGTCACCCTGGCGGGCCCGCAGGTCGGCAAGGGCCAGCGGCGCGCGGACGTCCCTGGGGGCCAGGGCGGTGGCCTCGTCGATGGCGCGCTCCGCGCGCTTGCCCATGCGCAGCTCGGTGGCGGCGCGCGCGGCGAGCAGGTGCGCCTCCGCCTCCTTCGGGAAGCGCGAGGTGTAGGCCTCCGCCAGCGCCAGCGCCTGCGAGTGGGCGCCCGCGTCGAGCAGCAGCGTGCCCGCGCGAGCCAGCTCCCTGGCCGTGGCGCGCACGTCCTTGCCCAGCCCCTCCAGCGCGGACACCTTCGCCTCCGCCGTGGTGGCGGCTTCGGCGGCGGCGAGCCTCGCGGGGGGCGGCAGGTCCGGGCGCCGCAGGTGCCACATGGCCCCCGCGCCCAGTCCGCCCAGCGCGAGCACGCCCGCGACGATGGCCAGGGCCCGCCGCGACCGTGGCGCGCCACGCGACGCCGGCTCGCGAGCCCCTGCCGGAGCGTCACCGCGCGCCTGGCTCCCACCCGGCGCCGGAGCCTGGAGTCCGGCGGCGCCCTCCGCCGGGGAGCCCGGGGTCGAGACCGGAATCTCCGCCGTCACGGGCCGGGTCGCGCCGCGAATCGACACGGTGTGGGTGCCCAGGGGCGGAAGGGGACGTGAGGCCGGCGGAGCGGCGACCGGCGGCGGCACGGGCCAGGACGGGATGCCCTGCACGCCGAACGGCGGGAGCACGTCCATGGTGGGGGCCCCCTCCGCGCCCGAGCTGGAGGGATCCGCGAGCCTCGCGTTGCGCAGCGCCAGCCGCTTGGGGTCGCGGTCCGGCGGAAACAGCGTGTCCAGGTACGCGGCCACCTGCGCGGGCGCGGCGACCTCCGCGGGCCCGCCCAGCCGCTCGATGGCGGCGATGAACGTCTGCAGGCTGTCGAAGCGCGCCTCCGGGTCCTTCGCGAGCGCCTTGAGACACACCGCCTCCAGCGCCTGCGGCACGGACGGGTCGAACGCGGTGGGGGGCTTCGGCCTTCCCTCGGAGATGCGCGTGAGCACCTCCTCGGTGGACATGCCGGTGAAGGGCCGCCGGCCGCACAGTTGCTCGTAGAGCATCACCCCCGCGGCGAACAGGTCCGCGCGGTGGTCCACGCTGCGGCCGGCGATCATCTCCGGCGACATGTAGAAGAACTTCCCCTTCAGCGTCCCGGGCTCCGTCCCCGACCCGAGCGCGTCCGCCTTCGCGATGCCGAAGTCGATGACCTTCACCGCGCCGTTCGCCCCGACGTGGATGTTGTCCGGCGTGAAGTCGCGGTGGACGATTTTCAGCGGCCGGCCCGCCTCGTCCACGGCGCGGTGCGCGGCGTCCAGGCCCCGGCACGCGTCCACCAGCACGCGCAGGGTGATGCCCAGCGGCACGCGCTGGCCGCGCTCGGCGGCCTCCTGCCGCACCTCCGCGAACGAGCGCCCCTCCAACAGCTCCATGGCGATGAAGGGCTCCCCGCCCTCCATGCCCAGCTCCAGGATGGACACCACGTTCGGGTGGCGCACCTGCGCGGTGATGCGCGCCTCGTTGAGGAACATCTGCACGATGCGCCGGTCCCCGGCCAGGTGCGGCATCAGCCGCTTCACCGCCACGGCCGGGCCGCGCTGCCCGTCCAGGCTGATGGCGCGCGCCAGATACACCTCCGCCATGCCGCCCGTCGCGATGCGCGCGCTCAGGCGGTAGCGGCCTGCCCAGGAAACGCCGGGTTCCGACACCAAGGTGGCGGCAGTCTACGGGCCCGCGCCCCCGGCGCCCAACGTCATGACGCGCCGCCTGCCTGCCTGGCCCCGGCCCCCCCGCGCATGCCCCCCGTATTGGACCGGCCGGGACGATGGGTGTGGGTGCAGGGATGTGTGGAGCCGGTGACGGAGGACGGGCCGGGAGTGCTAACCTCCGCCGCCTCACGCGTGACCCCTAAGGGGAGGGGGCCGCCTTCACGAACCTCGCGATTCGTCGCGGATGCAGGGAGGGATGTTGGGCACCGTCCTCAAGGGTGGTTTCGTCGTCGAGTTGGAACCCGCGTCCGTGGAGCGGGTGGACCTGCGCATTGAAGGTGAGCGCATCGTGGCGCGGGCCGAGGACCTTTCGCCCGGCCCCGACGACGAGGTGGTCGCGCTGTCCGGCAAGCTCGTCTTCCCGGGGCTCGTCAACACCCACCACCGGCTGGCGACGGTGCTGTCGCGCGGCCTGGTCAGTCCGGCGCCCACGTCCTACCAGGCCCTGCTGGAGCAGGTGCGCTGGCCCTTCGAGAACGCGCTGGACCTGGACGCGGTGCAGGTGGCCGCCACGGCGGGTGGCCTGGAGTCCATCCAGTGCGGCACCACCACCCTGTTCGACCTGCACGCCTCGCCCAAGGCGGTGACGGGGTCGCTCTTGCGCTCGGCGCGCGGCCTCCATGAGGTGGGCGTGCGTGGCGTGCTGTCCTACGCGGTGACGGACCGCATGGGCGCGGTGGGCCGCGAGGAGGGGCTGGAGGAGACGGTCAGCTTCGCGCGCAAGGCCCGGGGCCGCTTCCGCGGGCAGGTGGGCGCGGGCCCCTGCTTCACGCTGGGCGACGACGCGCTCCAGGGACTGGGCGAGGCGCTCAACACCACCGGCACCGGGCTGCACTTCCCGCTCGCGGAGGATCCGCTGGACGAGCGGCTGTCCACCGAGCGCCACGGCAACCCGCCGGTGACGCGGCTGCTGACCAGCAACCTGCTGTCACCCCGCGCCATGGCGGCGCATGCGGGCCACCTGGCGTGGGCGGACCTGGCGCAGGTGCTGGCCACGGGGACATGGTTCCTGCACACGCCGCGCTCCAACCAGGGCCAGGAGGTGGGCTACGCGCCCGCGCTGAAGTTCGGGGCGCGCGCGTCGCTGGGGACGGACGGCACGTCGCCGGACCTGTTCGCGGAGGCGCAGGCGGCGTACCTGCGCTCGCGCGAGGCGGGGCAGCCCATCGACGTGCTGCGCTACCTGGCCAACGGACACCGGCTGGCGTCGCAGGTGTTCGAGGCGGCCATCGGCCCCATGCGCGAGGGCGCGCTCGCGGACCTGCTGGTGATGGACTACCTGTCGCCCACGCCGCTCACCGCGGAGACGCTGGCGTGGCACGTGGTGCACGGGCTGGGCAGCCGCCATGTGGAGGCGGTGATGGTGGACGGCGTGTGGCGCGTCTGGGCGCGAAGGCCGCTGTCGGTGAACCCCACGGTGGTGGCCGAGCAGTCGCGCGAGGCCGCCGCCGCCGTGTGGGCCCGCATGGCGTCGTCGTAGAGCCTGGAGCCTGGGGGAGCTTGTCGCGGTGCCCGGGGCCCGTTAAGTCCCGGGCATGCTCAACTCCCTGCTCGTCGTCGGATGGCTCAGCGCAGCGATTCCCCAGGTGGGCGACACCGCCCCGGACTTCACGGTGAAGGACACCGCGGGGACGACCTACACGCTGTCGGAGATGGTGAAGAAGGGGCCGGTCATCGTGGCCTTCTTCCCCAAGGCGTTCACCAGCGGCTGCACGAAGGAGCTGACCGCGTACCGCGACCGCTACAAGGACATCGAGCAGGCGCAGGGTCAGGTGCTGGCCTTCTCCACGGACGACGCGGAGACGCTGGCGCGCTTCAAGACGGAGCTCAAGGCGCCCTTCGTGTTCATCCCGGATCCGGACGGCAAGGTGGTGGGCGCGTACGACGTGAAGATGCCGGTGGTGACGGTGTCCAAGCGCTACACGTTCGTCGTGGGGGATGACCGCAAGGTGCTCAAGGTGAGCGAGGGCAAGGACGCCATCGACGTCTCGGGCGCCATCGCGGCGTGTCCCCTGCGCAAGGGCGGCGCCGCGAAGCCCGCCTCCGCCCCGGCGGGCAACACGCCGCCGACGCAGGCCGCGCCCGCGACGAAGTAGCCGCGCTCTGGCTTTCAGGACAGGGGCACGGTCCACTCGCGGACGTCCCCATGGCACGTGTGGGCTGGACGCAGGCCGTGCCGTTGAGGAGTTCACGCGGCACGAGGCCTGCTTGCTTGTCCGCCCCGGGCGCGGAGCGATAGCCCTGGGGCATGCCGTGCGCGGGGCGTCCTCCGTCCGCCGGGCTGGGGGCGTGAGGAGGCCCGAGTGGATGGACATCGTCTTCCTGGGCCCCGCGTGCCGGGCCCCCGCCGACGCACAGGCGGCCACGGCCCCGAGGCAGCTCGCGCAGGCGCTCCGGAGGCGCGGACACACGGTCCTCTTCCTGGAGCGCACGGCGCCCGGTGAGCGCGGAGAGGCGTCGTATCTGGACCTGGCGGACCTCCACGCGCGCTTCCATTCGAGGGTGCGCCGCGCGGACCTGGTGCTGGTGGACGCGGACGTGGCACAGGTCGCGGACGTAAGCCGCTGGCTCACGAACACGGCGAGGGGGCTCACGGTCTTCTGGGACCGGGACACGCCCCGGACGTTGGCGCGGCACGCCCTTCGGGAGGACCCGGCCTGCATGACGCCGGACCTGTTCACGGGCTACCGGCTCTATCTCTGCTCGAGTGGGGGGCCGGTGCCCCGACAGTTGGAGCGAGAGTGGGGCGTGGCCCGCGCGCGCGTGTTCCTGCCGGGAGTGGACGCGGAGCACTTCGCGCCCGGCAGCGGGCGGACGCGCTGGGACCTGGGGTACGCGGGGCCGGCGTCGCCGGAGCGGCGGGGGCTGCTGACGCAATGGTTGCTGGGCGCCGCGCGCGGCTGGCCCCAGGGGCGCTTCGTCCTCGCGGGAACGCTGTCAGCGGTGGATGACGCCTGGCCCGCCAACGTGGCGAGGCACGCGGCCCCGCTCCACCAAGAGCACGAGGCCTTCCTGGGAGCGCAGCGCTTCACGCTGGTCCTCTCCCAGGCCGAGCACACGCCAGGGGCGAGCCTGTTCGAAGCAGCGGCCCGTGGAGCGGCGCTCATCAGTGATCCCTGGCCAGGGCTGGAGGACGTCTTCGCGCTGGGTGAGGAGGTGATGGTCGCCCGCACGGAGCAGGACGTGCTGCGCTACCTGCTAGCGATGCCGGAAGCGGACCGGCGCCAACTGGGCATGCGAGCCCGGGCCAGGGTCCTGGCCGAACACACCGTGGCCCACCGGGCGCTGCAACTGGAGCAATACGCGAGCGAAGCGGAGCGCGGAGCCCCATGGCTGGCACCGGTGCGCTCGCTGAACTGACCGTCCGGAACCCGGGATGACGGACGGTGCCGCCCTGCCGGCGGCGCACCGGACAAACCTGTCCGACAGTCGGACAGGTTTTTGACGCCTGTGTCGGGCGGGACGTGGCCCACCTTCGCGTCCGGGCGGCCTACGCCTCTTCCGGGGCCTTCACCATCTCCCGGGGCGGGAACACGAACTGCGCGGCCCCGGCCACGAGCGGGGACTCATCGCGCTGGAACATGGCGAGCGCCGTCAGCCGCTCCTCCGTCCAGCCGCGTCCGTCCCCCGCGTCGCGCACCAGGCAGTGCAGGCCCACGCGCCGCGCCTCCGGACTGGGGCTCCGCGCCAGGCGCCCGCCCACGTCCTCCATCGTCTCCACCGGGAGGTTCGACACCGCCACCTGGGCCGCCATCAGCGCGTCCGCGTGGAGCCACCCCTCCTGTCCCATCGTGTCCAGGTGGCTCGCGAAGGCCGGCGGCGCCAGGGCCACCGCCGCGCAGCGCACGCGCAGCGTCGCCAGACACGGGTCCCTCGTGAGGAGCCCCGTCACCAGCCCCTGCACCGCGCTCAGGGGCACGGGCCGCATCCGGTCCCGGGGCTGGAGCAGCGCGTCCATCGCCACGCTCAGCGCGCGCCGATCCTGGGCCACCGCCTCCAGCATCCGCTCGAACAGCTCCACGTCGCGCTCGTCGGCCCGGTACACCAGCGCGCCCATCGCCGCGCGCACCTCGTCGTCAAAGGGCGACGCCAGCCGCGCGCCACAGGCGGACAGGAACACCCGCTCGCGGTCCTTCACGGACAGCCAGGCCGCGCGCCGCAGCAGGTCGATGCGCGCATCCGGCTCCGGCCGCGCCAGCACCTTCGCGAGCAGCGCGGACAGCCGGGCGTCCAGCGCCTCCGTCAGCCGGTCCGCCGGGATGTCCCCCACGCGCGACGCCATGATGGCGTCCTCGCCGGTGACGGCGCGCTCGAACACCGCCCACGTGGGCTCGCGGTCCAGGTGGTCCCACAGCGCGCGCAACAGCGCGATGCGCACGTCGCGGTGAAGGGGCTTCGCGTCCAGCTCCAGCAGCCGCGCATAGCCCTCGTCCGAGCGCAGCTCGCCCAGGAGGCGCACCACCTCCTTGGCCACCGTGACCCGGGTCAGCGGCACCTCCGCCAGCAGCGACAGCACCCGCGTGACGGGCATGCCGTTGAACGCGCGGCGCAGGCCGTAGATGGCGATGCGCGCGCGCGAATCCTCCAGGGCCGCCAACAGCGTGGGCACGCCCTGGCCCTGGTCACACCGGGCCATCACCCGCAGGGCCCGCTCCTGCACCGCGGGCCGCTTGTCGTCCGCCAGCGCGAGCAGCGCGTCCATGGGCGCCCAGTCCAGCGCCGCCATCCGGGTCACCGCCGCCAGCACCGACGGCGTGTCCCGCTCCACGTCCTCGCACAGCCTGACGAGCGCGCGCGAATACGCCCGGTTCTGCTCCACCGTCCACCGGAAGAACCCCGAGTCGAACGGCAAGAGCCAGTGCGTCACCCCCGTGGCGAACTGGCCGGTGATGACCGGCGCGTCCAGGTACGGACCCAGCAGGTCCTGCCGCCGCCGGTGCAGGAACTCGCGCACCACCGGGATGGCGATGGCGCTCTCGTCCCGCTTGAGCAGCGCGGGCAGCATCCGGTCGAAGTCCTTCACCGCGCGGTGGCGCAGCACCCAGAGCGCGTTCCCGGACGGCTTGCCCAGCCGCAGCGCCACCCGCTCCAGCTCCTCCACCAGCTCCCGGTGCAGCGGAAGCGAACGCTTCTCGGCCGCCGCCAGCGCCACCACCTCCTCGTCCCAGCCCCGGTCCCGCCAGCGCCGCAGGGTGGCCGCGAGCGTCGACTCGAAGCGCGGCCGGTCCTCCCGAGACAGCCACGCGGTCAGCGCCAGCGACAGCCGGTTGTCCGGCGCCGTGTCGCGCACGGAGACGAGCCAGTCCGACAGGCCGGGCACCAGCGCCGCGCGCTTGCCCAGGCTCGCCGCGAGCTGGAGCAGGGGACCGCCGCGCTCGCGCTCCGCCCAGCTCTTCGCCAGCGCCAGCAGGTACGGCGCGGCCCGGCGCACCTCGTCGTCCGTCAACCGGTGGCCCAGCCCGCCGTCCTGGATGCGCCCGCGCTCCTTGAGGAAGGTGCCCAGCCACCGCGCGCCCCACGCCGGGTCCGCGCCGAAGGCCCGCACCAGCAGCCGCTCCGCGGATTGCGCCGTGCCCATGGACAGGTCCGCCGCGTCCAGCGCGTCGCGCAGCATCCGCCCCAGGGCCTCGGTGTGCTCGGCGCGCCACATCCGGCGGGGCCACTCGGCCAGCGCCTGGAGCATCACCCCGCGCACGGGGTCCTGTTCGTTCTTCCGGGCCAGCACCAGCGCCAGCGCGGGGGCCACCCACGCGGGCTCGTCCGGGCGCAGGCCGGGCAGTGCCAGCAGCGCGCCCAGCGCCACTCCGCGCATCGCCGCGTCCGGGTGACCCAGCGCGCCCCGCAGCGCGCCCAGCGCTTCGTCCCAGGGCAGGAAGCGCGCATAGGCGAACCGCGCTTCGGCGCGCGTGCCCAGCGCCACCACCTCGTCCAGGTGACGGCGCGCCTCCCGCTCGCGCAGCTCCACCGGCAGGTGCCGCACGTACTCCGGCGCGATGACGCCATCCCGGGTGCGAGCGCCCACGGTCCAGCGCGCGTGGACCGCCTCACGCAGCGCCGGGTCCGCGATGCGGGCGATGAGCGGCGTGCCCCACGCGGGGGCCCGCTCCACGGACGCGGCCCAGGCCTCGGTGAGCGTCGCGTGCAGCGGCTCCGGCAGCTCCTTCAGCACGTCCTCCGCGCGGCCCAGCAGCGTCGGGTCGCGCTGGACGATCCACGTCAGGGACCCGGCGTCCAGTGACGCCAGGGACCTGGCGAACAGCAGGTGCGGGAGGAACGCCGGGGAGCGTTGGCGCAGCAGCGCCACCATGCGCAGGGGGCGCTGCTTCACCAGCGTCCGCACGGCGTGCTCATCCGGCGGGATGCCCCGCTCCAGCAGCAGCGCCAGCAGCGTCTCCGCCATGTCGGGCGCCCGCTCCGCCAGCCACCCCAGGCCCCACGCCAGGTGCTGCCGCGTGACGGGGTCCGGCTCGCCCGTGACAGCGCTCAGTTGCTCCCGCAGGACCTCGCCCAGCACGGCCGGCGCATGCCGGGCCAGCCGCGCCCAGAACCGCTGGCTGGGCCGCTCCAGGGCCCGCGCCACATGCCGGCGCAGGGCCGGCTCGGACGCGAGGGGCACCGTGTCCGCGAAGGTGACGTGCTCGCCCTTCTCCGCCAGCCCGTCCAGGAACGCGTCGATGACGGCGTGCCGCTTGCGCTTGCGCAACTGGTGGATGAGGGCCTGCTCGCGGCGCATCCCGTGCGCCATGCGCAGCGCCTCCAGCGCCTGGGCGTCGTCACAGGCCAGCGACACCAGCTCGAAGGCCAGCGCGCGAACGCGGAAGGACGCGTCCGCCGTGGCCTGGAGCACCGCCGCGCCATCCCGGCGCGTGAACTGGGCCGCCAGGGCCAGCCGCCGCTCGAAGGCGTCACCCCGGGACAGCGCGTCCAGCACCGCCTGCGCCGCCGGGTCCGTCCGGGCCTTGCGCCCCAGCTCCACCAGCCGCCGCACCCGGGCATCGTGGAAGGTGGAGTTCAGCTCGGCGCGCAGGGCGGACAGGGCGGGGTCGGACATGGCGCCCAAGGATGCCCGCTCCCCGGCTTTCCTGACAGACCCACCCCGCCCGGGGCCTCCCCCCAGGCGCGGCCGATGCTCAGTGCGCCGCCTCCGAGGGAGTGACGGGGTAGTTGCCCGTCGAGTGCGCGCGCGTGTGCTGCGCGAAGAGGAAGCGCCGGACGGCGGCGCGGGTGATGAGTCCGCACGGGGAGAGCCCCAGCACGGGCGCCACCGGCAGCGCGTCCACGTCCTCGTGGTCCATCACCTGGAGCGCATGCGCCAGGTCCGAGTCCGGCGCCAGCGCGGGCAGCTTGCGCGCCAGGTCGCTGGCCACGAGCAGCGGGTACATGGACTCGTCGCGCCACACCTCGCGAAGCTGCTCCACCTGCACCGTGCCGTAGAGGTTGCCCTCCGTGTCCAGCACCGGCAGCGTGCCGGCCTCGGACGTGAGCAACTGGTCCGTCAGCGCGCGCAGCGGCGTGCCCGCGGACACCGCGGGGACCTCCGTCATCAGGGCCCGCACGTGCGTGGCCGCCAGCAGGTCCTCGTCGCTCTGCACCTTGGGCGCCGTGCGCTCCGTGAGGAAGTGGCACACCGCGGACGCGATGGTGCACGTCACCATCAGCGGCAGGATGATCTCGTGGCTGCCGCTCAGCTCGTACAGCATCATCATGCCGGTGAGCGGACCGCGCGTGAGCGCCGCCACCGCGCCGCCCATGCCCACGATGGCGTACGCGCCGCTGGGGCCCGTGGCGTGCGGGAAGAAGTAGTGCACCAGCGTGCCGAACGCGCCGCCCGCCATGGCGCCAATCAGCGCCGCCGGGAAGAACGTGCCGCCGGACCCGCCTGAACCAATGGTGAGCGACGTGGCCACGAGCTTCAGCACGCACGCCGTCACCAGGAAGAGGAAGGGCAGTTGGCCCGCCGCCGCCAGGTTGATGTAGTCGTGCCCGCTGCCCCACACCGTGGGGCTCAGGAACGCGAGCACGCCCGTGCACAGGCCGCCCAGCGCGGCGCGCACCGGCAGCGGCTTCTTCCCCAGCCACGGGGACAGCTTCCCGCCCATGCCGCCGTGGAAGAAGTGCTCCACCCCGTGCAGCAGCTTCACGAACGCGAACGCGAGCAGCCCGCACCCGATGCCCAGCGCCGCGTAGGCGAAGACCTCCGAGCCGCTGACCAGCTCGTAGTTCACCCGGTTGAGCATGGGCGCTTCGTCCAGCACGCCGCGGCTCACCAGCGTGCCCGCCACGCTCGCCAGGATGATGGGGGAGAACACCCGCAGCTCGAACTCGCGCAGGATGATCTCCATCGCGAACACCGCGCCCGCGATGGGGGCGTTGAAGGACGCGGAGATGCCCGCGCCCGCGCCGCACGCCAACAGGATGGACAGCTCCCTGCGGCTGAAGCCCAGCACGCGCCCCACGCTGGACGCGAACGCGGCGCCGCCATAGACGATGGGGCCCTCCCGGCCCGCGGAGCCGCCGCTGCCAATGGTGATGGCGGACGCGATGAGCTTGAGCAACCCGCGGTCCGCCGGCACCACGTTCGCGCCGCTCTTCACCGCGCGCACCACCTCCGGAAGGCCGTGGCCGTGCGTCTCCGGCCGGTCCCGCAACAGCCGCCCCACCGCCAGGCCGCCCACCGTGGGCGCGAGCAGCATCAGCCACCAGGGCAGGTGCGGCAGCACCGCGGGCAGGTTGTGCGCGTGGCCGAACACGGCGTTCACGGCCGCCAGTCCCACCAGCGGGTAGTAGAGCGACAGCGCGCCCAGCGTCAGCAGCGCCAGCAGGCGCAGGCGGCGCTTCACCTCGTCGCGAGGGCCGCCGGGCTCGATCACCCGCGCCAGGAGGAGCGCGCCCAGCGCCAGCGGCACGCCCACCAGCGCGTACTCCAGGTGCCAGCGCGCGGAGGAGAGTGACTCCATCAACGTGCGCAGCCGCTGCGGCTTGAACGTCGCCGCCAGCTCCGCGGCGCTGAACGTGATGCCGCTCATCACGCCAATGAGGTTGGAGAAGATGCCCGCGGCCAGCCCGCTGTAGAGCCCGACCACCGCGCCCGCGATGGGCAGCACCGAGGGGGTCGGCAGGCGGATGCGGTTGGACGCGCCCAGCAGGAAGTAGATGAGACGGGAGAGGCTCTGTCGCGCCCAGAGCGTGAGCGCGGCCATCCGCTGCGTTTCGGCAGGCGGAGGTTCGTCGGAGGTGTTCATTTGGTGCACCTACTAAACGGAGGAGCCCGGTGGGTTTCAAGCATCTTGATGACGCCCACGCCCCGGCGCCGTCCGCCTGCACTCCACTCCACACATCACCCGAGCGGTGCCCGGCCCCCTGCCCCCGGAGCGTGCTACGACGCCCCCGGTTTCCACCCCATGAAGGAGGCATCGCACATGCTCAAGCAGGGAGACGTGGCCCCGGAGTTCACCGTGCAGGACTCGACGGGGAAGACGCACCGGCTGTCGGACTACCGGGGCAAGAACGTGGTGCTCTGGTTCTACCCGAAGGCGGACACCCCGGGATGCACCGCGGAGGGCTGCTCCTTCCGCGATCACAAGACCCAGTACGAGGCGAAGGGCACCGCCATCCTGGGCATCAGCTTCGACACGCCGGAGGAGAACCAGGCCTTCTCCCAGAAGTTCGGCTTCAACTTCCCGCTGCTGTGCGACGTGGATCGCAAGGTGGGGCTGGCCTATGGGGCCGCGGATGACGCCTCGGCCCCCAACGCGCGCCGGGTGGGCGTCGTCATCGGGCCGGACGGCCGCATCAAGGAGTGGCACGCCAAGGTGGACGCGCGGGCCTTCCCCCAGGAAGCGCTGTCGCGGCTCCAGTAGGGCGCCCGCGCTCAGGGCGCGAACGAGCGGGACGGCAGGCGCGAGCGGATGAACACCGCCACGCCCGCCAGCGCGAACCACGGCAGCACGTGCCCCAGCATCAGGTGGCCCGCGCTGCCGTCCGGGCAATGCACGTGAAGGACCAGCAGGCTCACCCCCGCGGAGGACAGCCCCGCCGCCAGCGCCCGCGCGGGCTGGAAGGCGGAGCGGCACAGGAGGACGAGCGCCAGGGCCAGCGGCACCACCGACAGCATCACCTCCGCGCCCAGGCACCCCAGGGTGCCCGCGAGGAACGGCCGCACCTGGACGCCCGAGCGCCCGCTCAACTGCGCCAGCGCCACGGCGAGCGCGCCCACGGCCACGAGCGTGAAGGGCCACGCGCGCTGCCTCGGCGCCAGGGCCACCATCGCTCCGCCGCCCACGCTCACGACGATGAGCAGCGCCACGAGCGCCACCGCCAGCGGCGACGCGCTGTTGCGCAGCATCCCGTGCCGGCCCACCCACAGCAGCCCCACCACGCCCACGCCCAGATAGGTGGCGAGCAGCACCGCCACCTCCCTCCACCACGGCGTGGACCGCGGGTGCGCCGCCAGCTCCGTCAGCGACTGGCGCCGCGTCTCTTCGAGCCGGGCCTCGTCGATGGGCACGGCGGGGGGAGCGGAGGCGGGAGGTGCCAGCACCTGGAAGCCCTCCAGCAGGGCCCGGCAGTCCGCGCACCCGGCCGCGTGTGACGCCAGGTCCGGGGGCAGCGGGCCGTCCATCCGGTCCAGGACGCGTTCGCACTCGGGCGTCATCGGGAGGTCTCCTGCTGAAGGGGCGCGAGCAGCTCGCGCAGGCGCGCGTAGCCCCGGTGGGCGCGGACCTTCACCGCGCTCTCGGTGAGGCCCAGGGCCTCGGCGATTTCAGCGAAGCCCATGCCCTCGAAGCGGTGCATGAGGATGGGCAGCCGCTGGCCTTCGGGGAGCTGCGCCAGGGCGCGTTGCACCGCGCGCTCCAGGCCCGCGTCGCGCGGCTCCGGCGTGTCCGCCACGGCGGTGAGGGGCAGCTCCCCCTCCGGCGTGAGGTCCTCCGGACGGCGGTGGCGGCGCGCGTGGTCCCGCGCGGCGTTGGTGGCGATGGCGTACAGCCAGGGCCGGACGCGCGAGCCGGCCTGATAGCGGCCCCGCGCGCGCACCAGGGACAGGAAGGTGAGCTGGGCCAGGTCCTCGGCGGTGGCGGGGCTGCCGGTGAGGCGCGCCAGGTAGCCCTGCACGGGGCGCGCGTAGCGCTGGAAGAGCGCGTCGAACGCCTGCGCGTCGCCCTGGCAGAACCGCTCCATCAACACCTCGTCCGAGTCGCCGGAGGCCCCCCCGGAAGCGCCCGGAGACGTCGGCATGTCTCCGGTACGCAGGGGCGCGGCGCCAGGTTTCACGGGAGGGGACGAAGGGCTCACGGGACGGAGGCGGACTCTACGGCCCCCGAGGGCGCCGGGCGGGAGAAAGTCGCCTGCCGTCAGGATGAGGCGGCCGGCCGCATCCTCGCCAGCCACTCCTCGAAGGCGGGGTGCCCATGCAGGTGCGCCAGGTCCTCGTCGGAGGCGGCGTAGGCCGCGTCCCGGAAGCCCAGCCCTTCGGCCCGCTGGAGCAGCCGCACCGCGTCTGCCACGTTGCCCGCGCGCGCGAAGGCGCAGGCCGCGTCGTACGCGATGCCCGGGTCCGGCACGTGGCGGAGCGCCGCCTCGCTCACCGCCGCGGCCTCCGAGTAGGCGCCCCGGATGAACAGCGCCCGCTCCGCGCACCGGAACGCGGACGCCGCGTCCACGCCGGGCAGCCGCAGCGCCTCGTTCACCTGGCCCAGCCGGATGAGCGCGCCCGCGTACTCGTGCATCACGGTGCGGTCCTGCGACTCGCCCCACGCCTGCTTCCAGTAGCCCACCGCCCGGGCGTCATCCCCCACCAGGGAGAACGCCGCCGCCACCGCGTGCATCTCCACCGGCTGGCCCTGCACCTGGGAGAAGTGGTCCAGCGCGGGCCGCCCGTGGCCCTGCTTCAGCGCCACCCAGCCCAGCAGGTAATGGGTCCGGCTGGTGAGGTTCGGGGACAGCCCCTCCGTCTCCAGCACCCGGTTGCCCTGCCGCCACGCGTCGTCCAGCCGGTCCTCGCGCAGCGCCTGCTGCGCCTCGCGCAGGGCCTGGGCGCTGGGGCCCTCCTCCTCCTTCGCCTCGTTGCGCGCGCGCATCATGTCCGACAGCACGCGGAACGACTGGAAGCCGAACATGGCGAAGAGGACGCCCATGATGAGGGCCCCGCTCTTGATGCTGAGCAGCACCAGCCCCACGCACAGGCCCAGCGCCAGCACGTGCGACACGATGAAGCCCCGCCGCCCGAACATCCGCGTCGCCAGCGCCGTGCTGATGTGCCCGCCGTCCAGGGGCGGCACCGGCAGCAGGTTCAGCACCGCCCACACCATGTTGGCGAAGAAGAAGTTGCTCAGGAAGAAGTCCGCCATCTCCGAGCGGCCCCGCACCTGCATCAGCACCGCCCAGCACAGGACGCCCAGCGCCAGGCCCGCCAGCGGCCCCGCGAAGCTGCTCACCACCTCCTTGTGCCAGGGCAGGGGCGCGTCCGCGTTGGGCCGCGTCACGCCGCCCATGAACACCAGCTCCACGCTCGGCCGGTATCCAAAGAAGCGGAAGGCCACCGCGTGCCCCAGCTCATGGACGAGCACGGACACGAAGACGATGAACATCCAGGCCAGCACGTAGGTCGCCACCGCGCCCATGTGTCCGGGCGCCGCGGCGTCGGCCAACTGGTCCCCCAGCCACCCGGCACCCGAGTGCCGCCCCGGCAGGGGCAGGGACTGGTAGGCGAACACCGCGGAGAAGAGCAGGTGACTCGTGTGGACGTGGACGGGGACGCTCCCGAGCCGAAAACGGAACATGGAGGGGGACCTTAATCGTTGGCCCCCACTCGCGCAGGGTCGTTCTCATGGCCCGCGCGCTTCTGCTCGCCTTCCAGGTATAGGGTGTCCTCACGCCATGCTGAAGCTGGGTCCCTACACGCTCCCCAACCCCTACATCCTCGCGCCCATGGCCGGCGTGAGCGAGCGTCCCTTCCGCGTCATCGCCTTCCGCCTGGGCGCGGCCCTCTGCCCCACGGAGCTGGTCAGCGCCCAGGGGCTGATGCGCCAGAACCAGCGCACCCTCAAGTACCTGCGGTACGACCCGGCCGTGGAGAAGCCCTACTCGCTCCAGATTTTCGGCGGCGAGCCGGAGGCCATGGCCCAGGCCGCGCAGGTGGGCAAGGCCGCGGGCGCGCAGGTCATCGACATCAACATGGGCTGCCCGGTGAAGAAGGTGGTGCGCAACGGCGCCGGCAGCGGCCTCTTGTGCGACGTGCCCCGCGCCGCCGCCATCGTCCGCGCCATCCGCGAGGCCACCGGCCTGCCCGTCACCTGCAAAATCCGCTCGGGCTGGGACGCGCGCACGCTCAACTACCTGAAGGTGGCGGAGTCGCTGCAGGAGGCCGGGTGCGCGGGGCTCGCCCTGCACCCGCGCACGCGCGAGCAGGGCTACTCGGGGCAGGCGAACTGGGCCCACATCGCGGACCTGAAGCGCCACTTCCCGGAGCTGCCCATCATGGGCAACGGGGACGTGAAGACGGTGGCGGACGCCCACCGCATGCTGGACAGCACCGGCTGCGACTTCGTGATGATTGGCCGGGGCGCCCTGGGCAACCCGTGGCTCTTCCGTGAGCTCCAGGGCGGCCCGCCCGCCACGCCGGAGGAGCGCTGCGAGCTGGTGCTGGAGCACGCCCGCGCCCACGCGGAGTTCGTCGGGGACGCCTTGGGAGCGGTGCGCTCCTTCCGCCGCCACCTGGCCTGGTACGCCCATGGCCTCAAGGGCGCGGCGCACTTCCGCTCGGAGGTGAACGGGCTGGACTCGCCGGAGGCGGTGGAGGACAGCGTGCGCCGCTTCTTCGCGGGCGCGGACACGGACCCCACGGCCCCCCTGGAGGAGCCGGAGGTGGACTACCGCGCGGCGCTGGGCTGAGCGGCGCCAGGGCCCGGCGGCACCAGCACGCGCCCGGTGGCCACCGCGCGGAAGTAGTCGCAGGCCGGGGTGGGGCGGCGCTCCAGCGTGTCGAAGTCCACGTGGTAGAGGCCGAAGCGCGGGCCCCAACCCTCCAGCCACTCGAAGTTGTCCAGCAGGCTCCAATAAAGGTAGCCCTGCACGTCCACGCCCGCCTCGCGCGCGGCCAGCACCTGGCGCAGGTGCGCGTGCAGGTACTCCGGCCGCACCGTGCCCTGGCGGTCGTCGATGCCGTTCTCGGTAACCCACACCGGCTTGCCGTAGCGCTTCACCTCCTGGAGGAGCTGGAGGAAGCCCTCGGGCCGCTGCTCCCACCCGATGTCGGTGAGCCCGCGCCCGTCCGGGTCGCGGTACTTGAAGTCGATGAAGGGTGGGCGCGGCATGAAGCGCAGGTGCGCGCGCGTGTAGTAGTTGACGCCCACGAACTCCACGGAGTCGCGCGCCCCCTCGATGCGCACGTCCGTGGACGCCACGCCCGGCATGAACACGCGCAGGTGGCCGGAGGACAGCGCCTCGTGGAACGCGTGGTTGTAGGCGGGCGCCGCCAGCCGCACCAGCGAGCGGTCCAGGGGATGCCACCAGCGGTCCGGCGCGAACGCGAGCATGTTCTGGGAGATGCCCAGCTCCACCCGGCCCAGGCGCTGGCCCAGCTCCTCCCGCGCGATGACGTGCGCGCGCACCATGTTGCCGAGCGCGGCCATCGTCTTCGCCCCGTCCGCGATGCCCGGCGGCATCAGCCCCTGGAGGTAGCCGCCCAACAAGAGGACCATCGGTTCGTTGAAGGAGATGACGAGCGCGTCCAGCCCCTCCAACAGGGGCGCGCACCGGCGCACGTACTGGCGGAAGGCCTCCAGGCTCTCCGGAAGGTGCCAGGGCGTGGACGCGTGGAACCACGTGGGGTGGGTGAAGTGATGGAGCGTCACCACGGGCCGCAGGCCCATCGCGCGCATCTGGAGCAGCCGCTCGCGGTAGCCCTCCAGTGCCGCGCCATCGAACCGGCCGCGCTCGGGCTCGATGCGCGCCCACTCCAGCGACAGCCGGAACGCCGTGGCCCCCACCGCCTTCGCCAGGGCGTAGTCCTCCGCGTAGCGCCGCCAGTGGTCCACCGCGATGCCGCACCTCGCGTGGGGCTCCTTCAACTTCCCCTGCCGCTCCCACTGGGCCCAGTCGTTCTCGATGCCGCCCTCCACCTGGTACGCGGACGTGGCGACGCCAAAGGTGAAGGACGCGGGGAAGGTCAGCGCGGCGGAGCTCATGCGGGCGGGCACCGTAGGCCGCCGCCTCCACGACGGGAAGCGACGCGATGCGCGCGCGCCAGATGCACGGCAGCGGACACCCAGACCTGTGGCGCGGACCCTCGAAATGCGTCCGGAGCCGGAAATTCGGCCCCGCACGCGACGCGCCGGACCCCCGAAATGACCGCCACCAACGGTTCGAAGCGCCCGGAGGCCAAAAATCGGCCTCGCCGCGCACTGCAATACATCACCATGCGTTGACACACTGGCATGTCGCCCGTACCATTCATTTCAAGCACTCACGTTCAGTTCGAAGTGGGTGCAGGGCTCGCGTCCTCGCGGGCCTCAACACTGAACGGAGGATTCCGATGGCCGCGAAGAAGAAGACCGCGAAGAAGGCCGCGTCGAAGAAGACCGCGACGAAGAAGACCGCCCGCAAGGCCCCTGCCGCCAAGCGCGGTACGGCCAAGAAGGCCCCGGCGAAGAAGGCCGCCGCGAAGAAGTCCGCCCGCAAGACGACCCGCAAGAGCGCCAGCAAGGCCGCTGCGGCCCCGGCGACCCCGGAAGCCTGAAGTAACGGCGTCATTTCGGACGTCGGTTGACGTCCGGTGAACGGCTCGGCGAAACCCGCCGGGCCGTTTTTCTTTTGCGGGCCAGGGGTTTGAAGTCCCCCTCCGTGTCCGCCCGGGAGGGGCCATGTCGCTGCGTCCGGTGGAGTTCGAGGAGGTCGTGGCGGAGGCCGCGGCCCGGCTGGTGGGCGCGGTGGCCCAGAAGGCATGGTGCCCGCTGCCCCGCCTGGCCTACCTGGAGCTGCGCGTCCCCGGCAGATCGGTCGTGTTGTGTCTCTGCGCCGAAGGCGAGCTGTCGCGCCTGTCCGTCGCGCAGGAGCGCTTCCCCACGCCGGGCGAGCCCGCCCCCTTCCAGCGCTGGCTGCGCCAGGAGCTCACCGGCTTCAAGCTGACGGCCGCGCGCTATCTGGAGGAGAGCCGCGCCATCGCCCTGGAGTTCGAGCGAGAGGACGTGCGCCGCCGGCTGGTGCTGGAGGTGGGCGCGCCCGGAGGCCTGCTGCTCCTCAGCGACAACCACCGCGTCCTGATGCTCTCCGGTGAGGGCTTCGGCCCCAGGCGCAACCTCTATCCCGGAGCGCAGTGGTCGCCCCCGGAGCCCGTCTCCGCGGAGGCGCTGGCGAAGGGCCGCGCGCAGCCCTCGCGGCTGGAGCCGAGGGAAGGCGACGCGCTGCCCAGGCTGCAGGCCGCCGAGCGGGTGCTCGGACAGAAGGACCGCACCAGCCGCGCGGACGCCATCCGCCGCCGGCTCGCGCAGCCGTACCGGGCGCGGCTGAAGCGCTCCTCGCGCACGCTGGAGAAGGTGCGCGCGGAGGCCCAGCGCGGCCCGGAGGCGGAGAAGCACCGCGAGGTGGGCGAGCTGCTCGCGCAGAACCTGCACCGGCTCAAGCGCGGCGCGTCCCAGGTGACGCTCATCGCCTATACGGAGGCGGGCGTGGAGGAGGTCCAGGTGAAGCTGGACCCGAAGCGCACCCCGAAGGAGGAGGCGGACTGGCACTTCCACCAGTACCGGCGGCTCCTTCGCGGCGTGGAGCAGGCCCGCCACCGCGAGGCGGAGCTCGCGCGAGAGGTTGCCCACGCGCGGACGGCGCTCACGCAGATTGAGGCCATGGATGACGCCGCGCTGCTCGCGCAGGCGGAGGTGCTCCAGGTGACCCAGGGGGAGGAGGGCCCGAAGGGGGGCCTCCCCTTCAAGGAGTACGTGGGCCACGGCGGCGCGCGCATCTGGGTGGGGCGCGGCTCGGAGGACAACGACCAGCTCACCTTCAAGGTGGCCCGCCCGTGGCACCTGTGGCTGCACGCGCGCGGCCTGCCGGGCAGCCACGTGGTGGTGCCGCTGGAGAAGAACGCGGAGGTGGCGCAGGAGGTGCTGCTGGACGCGGCGCACCTCGCGCTGCACCACTCGGGCGCCAAGGGCGAACCGCGCGGCGAGGTCAGCTACATGCCGGTGAAGTTCGTGCGCAAGCAGAAGGGCGCGGCCCCCGGGCAGGTGACCTATGCCCGGGAGAAGACCTTCGTGGTGCGCATGGAGCCGGAGCGGCTGGAGCGGCTGCTCAAGTCGCGCCACGGAGACCCGGGCGTCCTGTCCTGAAGGGCGATGCCCGTGGGACGGATTCAACCCGGGGTGTCACGCGGGGCGTGTGGGCCAGGTCGACCGGCGGACGGGCATCCAGCCCCTGGCCTTGAGGTTCGGGAAGTGCCGGGTACGATGCCCCCCGCGTGACGCCCGAAGCCTTCCGCCAGATGTCCCTGTTCCCGCGTGGCTCGTCCGCGGAACGCGCCGCCACTCCCGCGCAGCGCGCGCCGGAGGGACCCGCGCCCCTGCCGCCGCGCAACCGCGTCCCGGAGGAGGCGCCGCGCGTCCTCACCGCGTCGCGTGAGGAGCTCTGGTCTCGCGCGGAGTCGCTCGCGTGGCGGCTGAGCGCGAACCTGGGCATGCCGGTGCGCCTGGCCGTGACGGACAACCGCTCCACCATGGTGTCCTTCCGCCGCGGCTCGCAGGTGCTCCAACTGCGGCTGCACCACATGTTCCTGGACGCGCCGGAGGTCGTCGTGCGCGCGGTGGCGGACTACGCGGGCCGCGGGCACCGCGCCGCGGGCGCCCTCCTGGACGAGTACATCCGGGGCCAGCAGCCGCTCATCCGTCAGCTCCGCCGGGAATCCGACGCGGAGTTGAACCCGCTGGGCCGCTGCTTCGACCTGCGCGCGCTCTACAACGGCGTCAACGAGGCCTACTTCCAGAACGCCATCCAGGCCCGCATCGGCTGGGGCCGCATGCCCCCGCGCCGCCGCCGCAAGTCCATCCGCCTGGGCGTCTACGACCACCAGACGCGCGAAATCCGGATCCACCCCGCGCTGGACAAGCCGGACGTGCCCGCCTTCTTCGTGGAGTTCATCGTCTTCCACGAGATGCTCCACCAGTTGTTCCCCAGCAGCAATCGCACCGGGCGCCGCGTGCACCACCCGCGCGCCTTCCGCGAGCGCGAGCGCACGTACCCGCACTACGCCGCCGCGCTGCGTTGGGAGCGCGAGAACCTGGGCACGCTGCTGCGCGGTTGAGCGCACGCCGAGCGGCCTGGACATTTACTGGTTTACCTGCTCGGTCTCATTCGGGGATGTCTTGACCGAAACGCTGTGGGGCCGGATGTTCGGCCTCATATGCGACGAGCAAAGATTGTCTGCACCCTCGGCCCCGCCAGTCAGACCCCGGAGATGTTGGAAGCGCTGCTGGAGGCCGGCATGGACGTGGCCCGGCTCAACTTCTCCCACGGCAGCCACGAGCAGCATCAGGCGAACATCGACATGCTGCGCGCGGCCTCGCTGAAGGTGCGCAAGGCGGTGGGCATCCTGGGCGACCTGCAGGGTCCCAAGATTCGCACCGGCCGCTTCGTCACCGGCAGCACGGAGCTGAAGCCGGGCGGCACCTTCCACATCACCACCGACGAGACGGTGAAGGGCACGGACGAAATCGTGTCCACCACGTACCCGCACCTGGCGGCGGACGTGAACCCCGGCGACCGCATCCTGCTGGATGACGGCCTGCTGGAGCTGCGCGTCGTGGAGACGGACAAGAAGCAGCTCATCAAGACGGAAGTCGTCCACGGCGGCACGCTGAAGAACAACAAGGGCATCAACCTGCCCGGCGTGGCGGTGCGCGCGGACGCGCTCACGCCCAAGGACCGCGAGGACCTCATCTTCGGCCTCAAGGCGGGCGTGGACTACATCGCGCTGTCCTTCGTGCGCCAGCCGTCCGACCTGGACTCCGCGCGCCAGGCCATGGCGGAGGTGGGCCGCACGGTGCCCATCATCTCCAAGCTGGAGAAGCCGGAGGCCATCGCGCGCCTGGACGCCATCCTCGACAAGACGGACGGCGTGATGGTGGCCCGCGGCGACCTGGGCGTGGAGATTCCCCCGGAGGAGGTGCCCGCCGTCCAGAAGGACATCATCCGGCGCTCCAACCTGCGCGGCCTGCCCGTCATCGTGGCCACGCAGATGCTCAACTCGATGATCGACAACCCGCGCCCCACGCGCGCGGAGGCCAGCGACGTGGCCAACGCCGTGTACGACGGCGCGGACGCGCTGATGCTCTCCGGCGAGACGGCGAGCGGCAAGTTCCCCCTGGACTCCGTGCAGATGATGGAGCGCATCATCCTGGCGGCCGAGTCCTCCGCCCGCGCGCAGCTCCAGCCGCGCGTGATTGAAGCCCCGCTGGGCCTGCCGCTGCACTTCCCGGACGTCATCGCGCGCGTGGCGTGCGAGGCGGCCAAGGCCAGCGGCGCCACGCTCATCGCGGCCTTCACGCTGTCCGGCGTGACGGCGCGCCTGCTCGCGCACTACCGGCCCACGGTGCCCATCGTCGCGTTCAGCCCGAACCAGGAGGTGCGCCGCCGCCTGTCGCTGCTCTGGGGCGTGGTGCCGCGCGTGCTGGAGCCCATCCTGGAGACGGAGACCATGCTCCGCCGCGTGGAGGAGGAGCTGGTGTCGCGCGGGCTGGCGCGCAGGGGCGACCGCATCGTGGTGGTGTTCGGCGCGCCGGTGGGCCAGCCGGGGAAGATCAACAGCCTCCGGCTGCACACCATCAGCGCCTGATGCAGGGCCCTACGCCGGGCTCTTCTTGAGGGCCCGGCGGGGAATCTCCGCCTCGACGAAGATGGTGAAGAGGTCCCTGTCGAGCTGTCCGGACCCCGCCTCCTTCTTGAGGATGTCCAGCGCGAGCGCGTGCGGCACGGCCTTCTTGTAGGGCCGGTCGCTCGCGGTGAGCGCGTCGTAGATGTCGCAGATGGACATCATCCGGGACTGCACTGGAATCTCCGGGACGGCGCGAGGGTAGCCCGTGCCATCCAGCTTCTCGTGGTGCGCGTACGCAATCTCCGGCACGCGGCGCAGCGCGCGGGTCCACGGAATCTGGGACAGGAAGCGGTACGTGTGCTCGACGTGGCTCTCGATTTCGCGGCGCTCCTCCGGGGAGAGCGTGCCGCGGGTGATGGAGAGGGATTGGATTTCGTGGGGCAGCAGCAGCGGCTGCCCGTGGTCGTGCGCGTCGGTGTACGTGAGCGTGCCCAGCTCCAGCAGCCGCTCGAAGTTGCCCTGCGCCAGCACCGTGGGCTTGTTGCAGGTGAGCAAAAAGCCCATCACCTCATCCAACTGGGCCAGCTCCTGGCCCAGCCGCGCGTCCTCCTCCTGATGGATGGAGGGCAGGGCGGACAGGCCGCGGGCCTCCACGGCGGCCAGCCTGCGCCGGGAGCTCTGCAACTGCAGGTCCTTGCGAGCCAGTTGGAAGCGGGCGCGCAGCGCCTCCAGCTCATGCGGGTACAGCTTCTCCGCCTTGACGAGCACGTTCTCGCGCACGCCCACCTTGCCGAAGTCGTGCAGGAGCGACGCGTACCGCAGCTCCTGCAGCTCCACGGCGGTGAAGCGCGTCTGGGCATAGGGGCCGGTGGCCTGGTGCTCCAGCGCTTGGGCCAGGGACACGGTGAGGTCCGCGACGCGGCCGGAGTGGCCGGCGGTGGTGGGGTCGCGCGCCTCGATGGCGACCACGGACGCGGAGACGAAGCCCTCGAAGAGGCGGTTGATCTCCTCGTGGAGGAGGGCGTTCTCGATGGCGCCGGCGGCCTGGGCGCCCAGGGCGAGCAGCAGCTCCTCGTCCTCCTCGTCGAACACCTGGCCGCCGCGCTTGTTGAGGGCCTGGATGACGCCCGTCACCTCTCCGTTGGCGTCGCGCATGGGGACGCAGAGGATGGTGTGGGTGCGGTAGCCGCTGGAGACGTCGAAGCTGCTGTTGAAGCGGGGGTCGGCGTAGGCGTCGGGGATGTTGATGACGGCGCCGGTGTGGGCGACCTGGCCGGCGATGCCGCTGCCCATGGGGAGCCGGATTTCGTTCTTGGACCCCTGGGCCACCTTGCTCCAGAGCTCCTCGCGCTCGCGGTCGAGGATGAAGAGCGAGCAGCGGTCCGACTCCACGACCTTGGTGGCCTCATAGAGGATGAGGGGCAGCAGCAGGTCCAGGTCCCGCTCGGCGCTCATCGCCTTGGCGACATCCAGGATGGACGTCAGCTTCGCGAGCCGGCGGGACAGGTTGGGGGAGGCGGGCACGGACTGTGGAAGCACCGGGGCGGGCTCCATGGGATGCGGCGGATGGCCGCGGGCGCACCGGGTTGTAGCACGCAGGCTGTGCCGGCCGCCCGGACCCCCCCACCTGCCAGGTCCACCTCTGTCCGCAAGCCCCCTGTCCTGCCGGGCGAAGGTTCCAGGGGCTGACGGAAGCGGTTATGAAGCGCCGCCATGACCCGCCCTGTCCGCATCGCTCCGTCGCTGCTCTCCTCTGATTTCAGCCGCCTGGGTGAGGAGGTCCGCGCCATCGAGGCCGCCGGCGCGGACTGGATTCACGTGGATGTCATGGATGGCAGGTTCGTGCCCAACATCACGTTGGGGCCGGTCATCGTGGAGGCCATCAAGCGGGTGGCGACGAAGCCGCTGGACGTGCACCTGATGATCGTGGAGCCGGAGAAGTACGTGGACGCGTTCGTGAAGGCGGGGGCGGACGTGCTGACGGTGCACCAGGAGGCGAGCCCCCACCTGCACCGCACGTTGCAGCACATCCGTCACGCGGGGGCGAAGCCGGCGGTGGTGTTGAACCCGGGCACGCCGCTGTCGGCGATCGAGGATGTGCTGGGGGACGTGGACATGGTGCTCCTGATGAGCGTGAACCCGGGGTTCGGGGGGCAGACGTTCATCGAGCCCTCGGTGGAGAAGGTCCGCCGGCTGCGCGCGATGTTGGACGCGCGGGGGCTGAAGGACGTGGACATCGAGGTGGACGGCGGTATCAACGCCGAGACGGCGAAGCGCGTGGTGGCCGCGGGGGCGACGGTGCTGGTGGCGGGCAGCTACGTGTTTGGCGCGAAGGACTACGCGCAGGCCATCCGGTCGCTGCGGCCGTCGTGAGTCAGGCGGCTTCGGGGGAAGCGGGGGGGCGCGCGGCGGCGGCGGCCATGCGGGCGATGCGGGTCATGAAGGTGGGGTCGCACGGCTTCACTTCGTAGTCGTCGGCGCCCAGCTCGAAGCACACGTGGCGGGTGAACTGATCCTCCACGCCGCTGAGCATGATGACCTTGCTGTCGCGGGTGACGGGGTCCTTCTTCAGTTGCGCGAGCAGGTCCCGTCCGTCCTGGTTCTGGTTGATGTCCAGGATGATGACCGCGGGCCGGTGTTTGCGGGCCAGCTCCAGCACATGTTCGGAGGTGGTATCGGACACGCAGACGAGGCCGGAGCGCTTGGCCTCCCGGGCGAGCGCGGACACGACCAGGGGCTCATCATCCGAGATGAGGACAGTGGGAGCAGTCATGGTCCTCTGTGGGGGGACAGGGGGGAACACCGTGCAACATCTTGGAAGTACAGGAAGGCCCGGATCTTGTGAAGAGGGTGAACATTGTCCCGTCCTGAAGGGTAGGTAGGACAACAATCGGGGGAGCGAGGGGGTTGGGAGGGGTGGGGGAAGGGGGAGGCAAAAGAGTCCGTTGACTGAAGGAAGCGGCTCGGATAGATCCGCCCACGCTTCGCCGGGCCCGAGGGCAGTTCCTGGCGCAGCACCGGATATCGGGGAGTGGCTCAGCCTGGTAGAGCACTTGGTTCGGGACCAAGGGGTCGCAGGTTCAAATCCTGTCTCCCCGACCAAACGACGAAGCGGGCTGGAGGCCGAAAGGCTTCCAGCCCGTTTTCGTTTCTGGGCTCCAGCATCCGGATGGCCACCGGGGTCAGGTGCATGTGCCGCTGGGTGGTGAAGAGGTTCTGATGACCGACCAGATCCTGGATGGCTTTGCCGGTGCTCCCGCCATCGCCAGCCGGGAGCAGAAGGTGTGGCGGAGGATGTGGATGCCGCTCGTCACCTTCAGCCCGGCCAGCCGCTGGACGCGGCTCATCCACTTGTTCAGCAGCACCTGGGGCACCTTCGGGTGACCGTCGGCCCGCCAGAGGACGCGCTCGCCCCGGAGGTGCCGCTGCTTGCGGAGGGTGTCCGCCAGCCGGGCGGTCATGTTCACCTGCCGGGCCCGTCCGCCCTTGGGCAGGGTGACGTGCCCTTCCCACTCCGAGCGGCGGACGTGGATGACGCCCCGGGTGAGGTCCACATCCGTCTGCTCCAGGGCAATGATTTCGCCACAGCGCAGCCCCGCCTCTCCGCCGAGCAGGACGAATACGAGGTGCTGGTGGAGTGCCTCTTCAATCGCTTGAAGCAGAACCGGCGCGTGGCGAGGCGCTACGAGAAGCGCGCCGCCAACTACCTGGCGATGGTCCTCATCGCCTCTATTCGCCAAGGAAAGGGGCAGGAGCTCGCGCCGTTCGGCCTTGTGTGCGCAAGAACCGGATGAAGAAGCGAGCCCTGCCTCAGGGAAGGCAACAGCTGCGCCTGCGATGTCCTGACCGCAGGCGGCTGATTCGCTGGGGAGAGAGGACTGGCTGCCCGCTCACCCTGCGGCGGTGCCTGGCGGTAGCGAAGGTGGCCAGTGGTCAGTCACGAGCGCAGGCGGCGCGGCAACTGCTGTGCGCGACGTCCACGGTGGTGGCCGCGGTCCAGCGTTTCCAGAAGTCAGGCCGAGAAGGCCTCTTGGACGGTCGCGCCCAGAATGGGCAGCGCAAGGTGGACGAGCGATTCCGGCAGACATTGTGCCGGGTGCTGGAAGGCACGCCGCAGCAGTCCGGCTGGCGACGCACAACGTGGACGCGCGAGTTGTTGGCCCGCGAGGTGGAGAGGCGAGGCCGGGTGCATGTCTCGCCCGCGACGATGGGACGTGCCTTGGCCTCGGTAGGGGCCAAGAGAAGGCGTCCGCGTCCCGTGGTGCGCTGTCCCTGGCCTGCGCGTCGACGCCAGCGGTGCCTTTGGCAACTGAAGTGCCGGGTAGCCCACGCGCGGCCCGACGAGCCCGTCCTCTTCGAGGACGAGATGGACGTGCACCTCAACCCGAAAATCGGCCCGGACTGGACGCTGCCTGGGCAGAGGCGCGAAGTGGTGACTCCCGGCAACAACCAGAAGCGTTACGTGGCCGGCGCGCTGGACGCGAGCACGGCCCGGATGACCTGGGTGCAGGGGGAGAAGAAGACGAGTGCGCTCTTCATCGACCTGGTGCGTGCCGTGGACGCCTCCTACCCCCTGGCCAGGCGCCTGCATTTCATCCTCGATAATGCAGCCACCCACTCCAGCAAGAAGACGAAGAAGGCCCTGAAGGACCTGGGCGAGCGAGTAGTGCTGCACTTCCTGCCGCCGTACTGCCCGGAAGGTAACCGCATCGAGCGCGTGTGGTGGGACGTGCACGCCAACGTCACCCGCAACCACCGCTGCAAGAAGATGGAGGCGCTCATGGCCGAGGTGGACGCCTACCTCGACGCGCGCAACTCGCAGAAGACGGCCAGTCCTCTTCTGCGCGCTGAACCTGCTCGACGCGCAGCTTGAGACCGTTCGAGAATTACGATCGTCCGTTTAGCCGCGACGGCTCACAGCCGATCAAGTTCCAGCCGCGCGGCGGTTAGAGACGCGGGCTCGTCCTTTTTGTCAGCACGGACCCAGGCGTCGACGGCTTGGCTGGCAGTTGCCGCGAGATCCTTCTCAAGATCCTTCCAGACCCGCTCGGGCTTGTAGTCCTTGCCTTCATCCACGGGGCGCTCGGCTGGCACGCAAAGGTGGACATACCAATTCTCGATTTCCAGCGCCGGCACGATGTACGCGATGCGCTCGGTCGCTCCTCGCGGCCCGCCTGTATCCCGCAAGCGCTCTTCAAGTTCCCGGATGCGGGGCGCGATCGAGGCCTTGTCCGCGTCAATGACAACCATGAGCCCGAGGTTGTGCTGGTACTTCATCCGGTGCCGCATCGCCTTGAGTTCCACGACGAAGCGGTCGAGCACGTTGACGCAGCCGCCACACGGTTCGAGACGCTCGGGGCGGAGCCCTAGCTTGCGAGTAAGCTGGCGCACGAACTTCCCGTGCGGCTCGTCCTCGTACACGACGACGATACGCACCTCAGGGCGAGACATGCCAGCCTCGCGCCATCTGTTCGGAGAGCTTCAATCCCGGCCCCAGGCTGAGGGTTCCGACACGAGTCTGGCCCCCGTCCGGACGTTCAAGTAGCAGCGCGTTGCTGACGCCGAGGAAGTCAATGACCTCGGAGCTGTGTGACACGATCAGCGTCTGAAGCCCGGAATCGTCCGCAGCATTTGCGAGCTCGATGAGGAAAGGCTGGATCTCGCGGATCGACACGTAGTTGTCCGGCTCATCAAGGCACAGCAGCCTCGCACTACCCCGTAGGGCATGGAGGATGACGTACAGGATGATAAGGGCGCGCTGTCCGTCGGACAGCACGTCGAAATCGACATCGACCGATTTTTTCGTTCCTTCCGGCGCGAACTTGGCAACCAGGACACGTACGCGCCCCGCAGCTTGGACGCTCAGCGAGCGAAAGCCGGGCATGACTTGTCGCAACTGTTCTTCGGCGGCTTCGACATGATGTCGTGACTCAAGTAGCAGGTGCCTGCACCACGACGGGAAGTTCGTGCCGTCGCGCTCCAGGAACAGGTCGTCTCGTTTCGCCGACGCGCGAATGTTCTGGGGATTAAGTTTCAGAATCCAGATCTGCTGAATAAAGTCGAGGAACCAGAGCAACCGAGGGTTCGCTCTCTCCCTGTCGACGGACGACAGGTAGGAGCGCTGGCCGGTGAACGGGAAGGTGCGCACATCGACGGGCTCGTCAGAGCCCGACAGGCTCACCTCGCCGTTGACGAAGCCGTAGACCCGATCAGTCCCGTGAGGGCCCTCAAGCCAGAGAACATCCTCGCTCATGATCGTCGCTGTGTCGTGCTCGACACTGTGATCGAGGACAAGGACGTAGCGCATGGGACCGTGTGGTGACTTGATGTCGATCTCGAACCGCTGCCGCGTCCCTTCACCGAAGAAGGTCAAGGTGTCGCCTGGGAACGCCTCGGCCACCTCCTTGTTCCACACAATCAGATCTTGGATGGCGCCAAGAACATGGAACACGGAGGTCTTGCCCACGCCGTTATAGCCAAGCAACAGGCTGTTCGAGCCGGGGCAGATCTCGAAGTTCACGAAGCATCGATAGTTGTGAGCGTAGAGGCGCGTCAGCATCAAGGTCCCGCACTTTACATGCTGAGGGGCGTGGGCGCGACCATCACGACTCAAAGAGAGGCCCAATGGAGCAAATAGGGTAGAGAAGATCCCTTGTGGAGGGTTGTACTGCTGGTGCAGTGAGTAGAGGGGCTGCTGGCGGGTGCCCCAGGGGGCGCGCACCGGGCAGGGGCAGAAGAAAGTGCAATTCCCTTGGGTTACACTCCAGCCCAGGCCTCCCGTCCAACAGGGCGCGGTCAAGGCGTGAGCCTGTGGGCAGCGGTTGTTTGGTGCTCAACGCCACGCGAGCACCTTCCCGACCCGCTCGCACACCCGAGCGTAGCCCGATTCCGTGGACGGGAGGGCCTGTATTCGGTTGCTCCTCGGCACAGACGATCGTTGGCTCCCCGCTCAACGCCGTGCCTTCCGCGCTGGACTGTCCAGTTTCTGGGCACCGACGCGTGAGCTTGAACTCCTCCGGTGACGGGGGAACGACGGCGCCGTGATAGGGGGGGCGGAGCAATCCGCCGAATCCGGGCTTCCACGTAACCGCCTGTGACGTGGTGCGTTATGCGAATGGGAGGACTGTGGAAGGTGCGGTCTGAAGCAGAGGGGCAACCAGGCCCGCTGACGGGCCCCTAGACTGTGCGCCAAGCAGGTATAGAGGCCGTGCGGCACTGGAAGCTCTCCCACTTCAGTCCGCTCCCTACTAGGCGCTCACTATGAGGACACGCCATAGGCGGCTCCCACGAATCTCCCTGGGCACCGTGTCCCTCTTGTTTCCCGTCTCTAGAATGTCTCCAAGACTGGAGGGGCCTGTGGGCGACAGGCGGACTGGCGAGGACTCTCCCGTGGACTCGAAGTGCCCGGATTCACTCACGACTGGGCGAAAGGTGTGCGCCGTCGCGGGTTTAGGGTACCCCGTGTTCACGGGTTCAAATCCTGTCTCCCCGACCATTCAGAGGGCGCGGAATCCTTGGAGAAATCCTCGGGTCCGCGCCCTTCGTCTTTTCGCCCTTGGCGGGCTGGCCGGGCTCCGCTCGCACCCTCGCGGCGAACTCCCCTGGTGGTCAGCCGGGTGTCAGACCCCGGAGGTACCTTGCCTGCTGTCCCCAATTCCGGGGCACTTGGTAGGAGGTACGCAGGTGGCGAAGAACACGAACCGCGGTGGCGGCGTGCACACGACTCCCAACCCGAACGGCAGCGGATGGGTGAATCAGCAAGACGGAAAGATCCTCAGCACGCACCGGCTCAAGGATCGGGCCGAGGATGCTGGAAGGTCTCAGGCGAAAGAGCAGGGCGTCGAGCACACCATCCACAAGCGTGATGGCACCATTGGAGAGAAGAACAGCTACGGCAACGACCCTGCTTCGTCCAAGGGGTAGCAGCGTCGATTGCAGTCGGTAGCTGCCAATAAACGAAGCTGGATGTGCATGAACTGGTGACGGACTGGGGGCTTTCGGAGCCTCCAGTCCGTTTTAGTTTTGGGCTCGCCGTATCGTCCCCGCGTCGCATTGTGCGGAGTGGCTATGGCAGGCCGATGACTCAGCGGCGCCAGGTGCCCGTCGTTCCACGAGACCCTGCGCAGGCCCGTCCCCGTGGAGTCCGGGCCTTGCCTGTTCGGGCATCCGCGAGAACCTGTTGAACCGTGGATTCTTTGTAAGGACAATCCCTGTCCCGCATGGACGCAGACGTGCCACGCGGCATCCAGGGAGGCGAGGCACCATGACGAAGCACATTCGCGAGTGGGCTGCACTGGTGGTGGCTGTGGGAACGCTCAGTTGTGGGGCAACAGTTCCCGACAATCATTTGTCTAATGCCCGCCAGCGTGTCGTCGGCGCCGCCTGTGATGTTTTTACGCCATGCGATGCAGGCGAAATTTGCGACTCGGCGCAGGGTTTCTGCATCGAAGCGCCACCCGAACCAGACCCCTGTGAGCAGGTCCTCTGCTGGCCTTGGGAGACCTGTATGGACGGGATGTGCATCGACGACCCGGACAACTGCATGAACACAGGCTGCGAAACGGGATACTACTGCGAGGGCACCGAGTGTGTTCCCGATTGTCTTGGTCAGGGTAACTGCGGAGATTGCAACAACGACTTCAACTGCGAACCCGGCTATGTCTGTAACAACGGCACGTGCGCGGAAGAGGAGTAACCTCAATCCGAGCAGGGGCCACTGAATGGACTCACGTTGGGAGGCCGTCAGCATCGAGCGCGCGCTGGTCGGGTGCGTCCTCGTCTCCACTGCGCTGCTCATCGGTGCGGAGGGGCTGGAGGCCGGGGACGGAGTCTACGTCCCCAAACGTCTGGCGCTCGGAGTGTTCGCCCTGATGCTCGCGCTCCACGGGGGCCTCTCCCGACGGGAGCCCCCTGGAATTTCCGCCCCGGTATTGGCCTGGGCCGGGATGATTCTGGTGGGCCTCGTGTCCACCATGGCTGGCACGGCGTCACTTCAGCTCGGCCTTGAACGCATCGCGGCCGAGGCCTCGGCGTTGATCATCGCGGTGGTGACTGCCCGGCTCGCCAGAGACGCCCCGGAGCGCGACCGGCTCGTCGCGCTGCTCACGGGTGTGGCGGTGGTCGTGGCGGCCGTGGCGTTGCTGGAGGCATTGGGCCTGGAATTGCCCTGGGTTGACCTCCGGCGGCCCGCATCGACCCTCGGTGGGCGCAATCAGGTCGCGGGCTTCGTCGGGCTCATCCTCCCGCTCGCAATCGCCCGCTTTGCTCGTGGCAAGGGTATCGCCTGGGGCGCTTCGACGGTGCTCCTGGTCATCATCGTCGTGCTCACGCGATGTCGCAGTGTGTGGCTGGGGCTCGGGATCGCGGTGGTCCTGACCGGGTTCGGCCTGCTTCGTGGACCCATGGGCGCGGACCTCCGCACGCGACTGTCTCGAGTCCTGCTACTGCTGGTGCTCGCCGTGGGGCTGGCAGTCCTGGTCCCCTGGCCGGGATTGCGCTGGCAGGAGTCCTCTCCCTTCGCGGCATCTCTCATGAGAATCGCGGAGCACGACCAGGGGTCGGGGCGCTATCGCGTCGGGCAAGCCATGGTCACCCGCTCCATCGTTGCCTCCGCGCCCCTTCTCGGCATGGGCCCCACGGCATGGACGGACGCCAGCTCACGATTCGCCCATGAAGCGGGCCTGCATCCTCCTCCCTATGGAGATGGACGGGCCCCACGGTCCGACCTGCTGCGGATCCTCGCGGAGACGGGGCTGCTCGGCCTTACTGCCTGGGGGGCGTTCTCCTGGACCGTCGCGAGGCGAGTCAGGGCCGCCACCGTGCCTGGGCTTGGAGCGGCGCTGACCGTCTTCGGCGTCCATGCCGTCTTCGACCAACCGCTGCTGCATGCGGAACAGCTTGCCGCAGGGGGCGTGCTCGTCGGCCTCGCGATGGCGGAGGGAACGCCGTGTGTGTTCACCTCTTCCGTACGTAGAAAGGCCTTCGTCATCCTGGCGCTGCTGATTGCCGGAGGGACGTGGTGTTTGGGGCGTTACTACCTGATCGCGACCCTGGGCCCGAGGCAGGCTCTTGTCGCCACGGCGCATGTCGAAGCACTCTCCCGGGCGGCGCTTCGCTTGTCCCGGAGCCGTGACTGCGTGGCGGCGGCGCCCCTGTTGGATCGTGCCATCGCGGAGGCCCCGCATCTGGTGGGGTTGCTCTGTGTCGCAGCCAGGTGCGCGGAGTCGCGAGGCGATCTGCCCTCTGCCCTGGCGTTCGCACGGAGGGCCGACGCGGTGGAGCCCCATCTCGCCTCCAGGCTCCAGGGCTCAACCCATCATGACTGCGGCACCGTCCTGCGCCTGCTGGAGACGGCCTCCTCCGCGAACCCGTAGGCCTTCCTCGACTCAGTGCCGCCGATTCGCGAGCTCGTCTTCGAGGCCACACTCCTGGTCCAGGAAGGGCATCAGGTCATGCCGTGGCACCCATGCATGGTGTGTTGGCCAGGGAGTGGTTGCCGCGTCAGACAGACCTGTCCGCCGCGAAGCTTCCGCCGCGTCACGCTCTTCCTGCGTGATGATGCGTGAGCGGTAGAGCTGGCGAAGCACCCTGGCGTGGGAGCGGTTGAAGCGGTCGAGGTTCTTGCCAACCAGCGGCGCTCCTGGCGCCGGGATGAGGCTCGCCAGCGTTGCTGCTTCGAAAGGGTCGAGTACGTCAGGCGGTTTTCCAAAATACTGACGGGCGGCGTCGGCGGCCCCGTAGACGCCGTCTCCCCACTCGATGGTGTTGAGGTAGAGCTCCAGGATGTCTCTCTTTGAGAGAGCCTTCTCAAGGTCCTGTACCAGGAAGGCCTCCCGCAGCTTCCGTTCAAGGGACCGTTCGGGTGAGAGGAACAGGGTGCGGGCGAGCTGCGCGGTCATCGTGCTCGCCCCGCGCAGATGTCCCGTGCGCCACGCCTGCCAGAGCGCGACCCGCGTCTCGTGCCAGTCGAAGCCACCATGACGGAAGAACATCCTGTCCTCCGCCTTCACAACGGCACACGCGAGCAGAGGCATGTGCTCAACCGGGATCCAGTCCTCCGGAAGGAGCCGGGCCTGGGGCGCCCGTTCCCGTTCCCTGAGCCACATCAAGGCCGTGGTCGAGGGCCGCTGCGTCTTGAGGTGGGTGACGTCAGGGGTGTCGACCCAGAGCCAGGCGACATAAATGAGGGCGAACACGCACGCGACAGAGGCCATCAGAAGGGTGCACCTGATTACCCGCTTCAAAAGGCCGACTCGCATGCTTTCACTTTAATTGGAGATGCTTCGCCTGCTGGGGCTGCTCCGGGACACGTCCAAATAGAGGACCGCCGAAGTCCCTCAATTCGACTGGGGATGCAGGTCCACCGCAGCCGCGCTCGCGGCCTGCTTCCGGGCGACCAGGGCGCCGAACACTCCGGCGGTGAAGAACATGATGATGCTGTAGATGGCCGCGGGGATGGCCATCACGCCGTCGTTGAGCAGCCGGGGGCTGGACGCGATGGCGATGGCCAGCGTGCCGTTGTGGATGCCCACCTCCATCGCGATGGCCACCGCCTGCTTGCGCTCGATGCGCAGCAGCATGGGCACCACGAAGCCGACCGCCATGCTGGCCAGATTGAAGGCCAGCGCCGCGAGCCCCACGCTCTGGAAGTACGTCACCACCTGGTCCCGCTCCTTGAGCGCCGCTCCGGCCACCACGAGCACCAGGAACAGCGCCGACAGGATGCGCACGGGCCGGTCCAGTCCCTGCGCCAGTGAGGGCCGCATCGCGCGCACCCACATGCCCAGCGAGATGGGCACCAGGACGATGCCGAACACCTGGAGGATCTTCGCGAACTGCAAGGGGATGGCCCGCTCCTCGCCCATGAAGTGCGACACGGAGAGGTTCACGATGAGCGGCAACGTGAACAGCGACAGCACGCTGTTGACCGCCGTCAGGCTGACGTTCAGCGCGACATCGCCCTTGGCCAGGTGGCTGAAGAGGTTCGCGGTCGCGCCACCGGGCGTGGCGGACAACAACATCAACCCCACGGCGAGCGACGGAGGCAGCCCGAAGCCGGTCGCGATGCCGTAACACACCACGGGCATGAGCAGTGTCTGACAGCCCAGGCCCACCAGCGCCGCGCGCGGAAACAGGGCCACGCGGCGGAAATCCGCGAGGGTGAGGCTCAGGCCCAGCCCGAGCATGATCACGCCCAGCGCGATGGGCAGGAACACCTCGGTGATGACGTTGCTCTGCATGGAATACCCCCCGGTGGATGCGCTCCACTCTGCCAGAAATCCCGACTCGCGGCGCCACGCCGCACCGCGTCCGGGACTTCAGCCCTGGGGGCCCGCAGCCGATGCAACTCCTGGCGGAGGCCCCGCGCTCACTTCCCGGCGGGCACGCCAAGCTTCTGGAGCACCTTCACCGCGTTGGCATTCCCCGCGTCCAGCGCGAGCGACTTCCTGTAGTTCGCGATGGCCTCTTCCTTCTGTCCAAGCTGGAGCTGCGCCTCGCCCAGGCTGTCATAGGCATTCGCATCCGCCGGGAAGAGCTTCACGTTCTTTTCGAACACCCGCACCGCCTCCGCGCCCTTGCCGTCTGCCAGCAACCGGTAGCCGAGCTGGTTCAGGTGCCCTGACTCCAGCCCCTTCATGCCCTCGCGGTGCTTCGCGGTGTACCAGGCGAGCGCGGTGTCGACGCCCTTGAGCCGCATGAGCACATCCACCTGGGAGGACGGCGACACGGGCTCAGGCTTGAACGCGGTCCAGCCATACTCGGCCGCGACGCTGGCGATGAGACGATCGAAGAGCAGGAAGCCATTGTCTGAGTTGGCCATGACGACCACGCCGCTGCCCGTGTCACCGAAGGCCATGAACGCGGCCTGGAAGCCTTCGTCCGAGCCTCCGTGCCAGAAGCGGTCGGTGCCGGGCTCCACCTGGAAGCCCAATCCGAACGCCTCCGACTGCCGCGTCAGCATCTGCTTCGTCATCGCTTGCGACAGCACGCGCTGGGACTTCCCCGCCTTCGCGCTGGACACCTCGAGGGCGACCCGCGCGAGTTCGGACGGCGTGGTCCAAAGTCCGGCCGCGGCCATCTCCGGGTACACGTGCCAGCGGCCCGCGACGCTCTTCCCGCTGGCGTACGTCCCGGTCGCCGTCCTGGCGGCGAGGGCCGGAGGCAGGGGCTGCTCGTAGGAGCTGCTGCTCATGCCGAGCGGCTTCAGCACCGTCTCCCGCATGACCTGGGGGAACGGCTTCTGGAGCTGATCCACCATCATCAACTGGACGATGGACGTGCCACCGCCGCTGTAGCGCGTCTTGGTCCCGGGGACGAGGTCGACGCGCACCGGAGCGGTATTCGCGGGCGCCGCGCCCTCCAGCACCTGCACCAGCGTGGGCACGGGCGCGTCGACGGCGTACCCGGGGAAGCCATGCACGGTCGTCCCCGCGCTGTGGCTGAGCAACCTGCGCAGGGTGACCTTCTGCTCCTTCGTGAAGTCGTTCTCGGGGACCTTCCACGAGCGCAGCCTGTCGTTGATGTTCTCGTCGAGCGACCACTTGCCGGCCTCGACGAAGTGCAGCGCCGCCAGCGCCGTCACCGGCTTGCTGATGGAGCCCGCCTGGAACAGCGTCTCCAGGGTGACGGGCTCCGAGCCACCCGCCTCCTTCACGCCATAGGTCCTGGCCCAGACGATGGCGTGCTTGTCGAAGACGGCGATGCTCAGCCCGGGGATCCGGTACAGCGCCATCCACTGCGGGAGCGTCAGGCGCTGGGGCTTCTCGCCTTCGATGACGACCGGGGCCAGGCCCGTCTCCACGCGCGCCGCGCGGGCCGCCTGGGCAGGGCTGGCCAACCATTGCGTGGCGGGCTTCTTCGTCCCCTCCGCCGCGAGGGCCGCGCCTCCCGGGCCGAACAGGATGACCGCGAGCACGAGACGGGACAGGGAACGACGCATGGGGTCACCGAAGGATGGGAGAGGGACGCGAGGTGTGTACGCCAGCCCCTCCTTGTGATTGCCGGTCCGGGGAGGGCGGCTGCCGCAAGGGCCTGGAATCAGGGCGTGGGCGGGGCTGTCGCGTGGCCGGTCGTCACCGTCCGGGGTCTCCAGGGGATGAAGGCAAACCGCTGGCTGTTGCTGGGGGCCCTGGGTGTGGCCCTGGGTGTCGTCGCTTGTAGCAGTGGAGACATCGGCAAGCCGCCGGACCCACCGCCGGTCACGGTGGATGCCGGAACGGACGCGGGGCAGCCCCTGCCCGACGCGGGACCGGGCTCCCAGTGCCTCGGCGAGGGCACGGCGTGCAGCCGGGACTCGGGCGCCCAGTGCTGTACGGGCCTCTGTTCGGAGACGGGCGTCTGTCCGGCCCCCAGTGCCCAGTGCACCGCCGCGGGTGATGCCTGCACCAGCGGCATCGAGTGCTGCACGAACAGTTGCCTGGACGGCAAGTGCTCCACGCTGCAGTGCCTGGACGTGGGCAGCACGTGCGCCAGCGCGGAGGCGTGCTGCACGAAGCTCTGCGGCGCGGACGGCAAGTGCGCGGCGCTGCCTTCCAACAACACCAGCAGTTGCAAGGTGCCGGGCCAGGCCTGCACCGGCGCGGGGGACTGCTGCTCCAGCAACTGCCAGGGAGGAATCTGCAAGGCGGCGTACTCGTGCCAGGCCAACAACGACCTGTGCATGAAGGGCGCGGACTGCTGCGGCGGTGTGTGCTCGCAGGAGAACACGGGCACCCCGGGCCGCTGCGTGGCGGTCAGCGGTGGCGGCGCGGGCGGCTGCCTCCAGGACGGCAACCCGTGCTCGGGCTCCAGCACCTGCTGCTCGCGCACGTGCGTGGACCTGGGCTTCGGCACCACCGTGTGCCAGCCGGTGGGCGGCTGCCGTCCCACGGGCGACTACTGCACCGACGACGGCGTGTGCTGCGGCGGCGAGAAGCTGTCCAACGCGGTGGACTGCCGCGAGAGCCGCTGTGACAAGCCGAATGGCTGCAACCCGGTGGGCAACATCTGCGGCAGCGGCCAACTGCCGGACGGCGGCATCATCGACGTGAACGCCCGCGAGGCCTGCTGCGACGGACAGAAGGCCGTGTGCAAGGTGGACTCCGCCGGCGTGCCGCGCTGCTTCGGCGGCTGCCCCAACAACAACTGCCCGGCGGGCTGCCCCACGGGCTACACCGGCGAGGAGCCGTGCTGCATCGCGCAGGACCAGCAGTGCCAGTTCTCCGACCAGTGCTGCGGCGACGCACGCTGCCTGCCCGGCGCGGATGGCGGCCTGACCTGCCAGAAGACGACGACGTGCGATCCCGTGGGCACGCCCTGTGACCCGCAGGCCTCCAAGTGCTGCGCCGGCACCACCTGCTTCATCGCCTCCGAGTTCGGCTACGCCTGCCGTACCGGGGACGTGCCGGGCGGTGGCGGCACGGACGGCGGCACGGGCACCCAGGACGGCGGCACGGGGGGGACGGACGCGGGCACGTGCGCCGCGAACGGGAAGGCCTGCGCCACGGGCTCCGCCTGCTGCTCCGGCATCTGCACCAGTGGCACCTGCTCGGCCCCCAGCGCCTGTCAGCCGCAGGGCCAGGCCTGCACCTCGCCCGCGGACTGCTGCGTCGGGCTCGGCTGCAACATCCCGGGTGGGAGCATCGTCGGCACCTGCGAGAAGGGTTCCACCTGCTCCGCCGCCGGTCAGGCCTGCTCGACCACCAGCCCGTGCTGCCCGCTGCTCAGTTGCGAGACGGTCACCGGGGAAGCCTGCACCGGCACGACGCCCTGCACGTGCAACAGCACCATCGGATGACGGAGACACCCATCATGTTCACACCCCTTCCGCGTGCCTTGACCGCCGTCGCATGTTCCCTCTTCCTGTCCCTGGGCCTCACGGCCTGCGGGGATGACGACATCAGCTCGGACGAGCAGGCCCGCCGCGCGTACCTCGGGCTCGACCCGTCCGTGAGCAAGGCCCTGCAGTTGGGCTTCCTCGGCTTCAACGCCGCGTCCAGCGCGAACATCCCGCCCCAGTCCACGACGGGCGCCGCCTCCGGGACGCTGCTCGTCACCGGGCAGGTGGACCAGGGCAGCTCGGCCAACAAGGGCATGCGCCTGCGCATCGGCATGACCCGCTACTCCGACGGTGAGATCCTCCCGGGCGGGGACGAGGAGCCGGTGAACATCACCTACGCTTCGAGCGCGGACACGGCGACGCAGCCGGAGCTCACCCTCCAGTTGCGCGACATCCCGGGCGGCACGTTCACCGGGACGCTCAAGGGGCCCTTCCAGATGACCGGGGACCTGGAGGGCAGCGTCACCCTGGACCTCACCCTCACGGGTGAAATCGAGGACGACGGCACCGGCCAGGTCCGCCGCACGCCGGGCAGCACCCACGTGACGGGCACCGCCACGTCCGGCGACGGCGTCTACACCGTCGACGTCACGCAGTAGCGGAAGGGGTCCACCGCTGCGCCGCAGGGAAAAAAGAGCCCAGCAACCCGGTGGGGTTGCTGGGCTTTTGACTGCATCCGCGGTGCTTCGGCTTACGGCGCGAGGATGCGCACCTGGAGCTGCCCCGTGCGCACTTCCGTGACGAGCACCAGCTCACCGTCGTGCACGAACACCCGCTTCGCGAGGCCGGGGTAGTAGCCCGCCGAGAGGATGTCGAAGGTGCTGCTCAGCACGCGCAGTTGCGTCGTGTTGCCCACCGTGTCGATGAGGTAGTAGCGGCCGTTGTGGAAGGCGGCGTCCACGAACGACAGGCCCATGCTGGTGCGGTAGGTGAGGTCGGCGGCGTTGAAGAACAGGCCGCTGCCCACCAGGACGCCTGACTCGTCCGGCAGGAGCCGGATGGGGTTGGGCAGGTTGTAGTCACCGTGGTACGGCGAGTCCCGCTCGGCGCCCAGCGTGCCCGCCACCGGATCCACGTCCACCATCGTCACGTCCGTCGGCGACACGCCCGCGTTGAGCAGGTAGACGCGCTTGTTCACCGGGGAGAACACGAGGGCGCGAGCGGAGTAGCGCCACTCGGCCGTGGCGACGCGCGCGCCTGTGGCTCGCTGGTAGAGCGAGTGCGAATCCCAGGCGCCGGAGCCGTCGATGGTGAACAGGTAGTTTCCGGCCACCACCATGCTGGAGACCGTCTCCGGCGCCGCGGCGAAGAAGCGGACGGTGCCGTCGCTCGAGAAGGCGTCCATGCGCCCGCCGGTGTAGGCCAGGTACGTGGTGGCCCCGTCCGGAGTCACCGCCATGGACACGGCGTCCGCCGTGCCCGCGTAGGCGCTCAGGAAACGGCGGTTCTTCACGTCGAGCCGGTGGACCCGGTCGGCGTTGCGGTCGAAGAAGTGGATGATGCCCCCGCTGGTCAGCGTGGCGTCATCCACGTTGAAGGCGAGCTGCGCGCCGTCGAGGACGATGCCCCCATCCTGGGTCGAGCCACCGTCGGACGTGCCCCCGTCGCTGGACGGCTCGCCCGTCTCCAGCGAGCCGACGATGTCGATGCCACCGGTCCCCGGCGTGCTGGGGCAGTTCGTGAGGTCGCGGCGCAGGACGAGGTTGGCCGAGGTGACGCTGCCGGCGACCACATCCACCTGGGTGCTTCCCGAGTACACCACCCGGCCGGAGGCGTTGAGCGCGTTCACCTGGACCGTCCGGGCCGTGCCCGCCGGGACCTGGGTGATGCGGCCCTGGATGGACGCATCCGTCACCTGGAGCGCCACGGGACCCAGGGTCGTCATGTCCGGCGCGGAGACCGTCGCGTTGGCCGAGCTGACTCCGCAGACATCCCCTGTCAGGGCGATCTCCATGCGGATGACTTCGGAGCCCTCCTCGGGCATCCCCTGGCACGCGGCAAGCCACGCGCACGTGGCCAGCATCCCAATCCATCGAATGGCAGTATTCATGCTTGTCTGTTCCGTGGCCCTTGAGGCCACGCCCCCTGTTGGTGTCTGGTTGTGAGGCTTTGGCCGTGACGGGCGGCAGTTTAAAGCCTGACGGAGATGGTTTCGCAACCGGCCTCAAGGGACAGGAAGGCAAAGCCAGAGGGGGTGGACCGCACCCTCCACCAGGCCATCCGTTGCGCGGAAAAGCGTAAGGCCCGGAACCTTGCGATTCCGGGCCCTTCTGACTGGCGAGGAGTACGGGACTTGAACCCGTGGCCTCCGGCGTGACAGGCCGGCGTTCTAACCAACTGAACTAACTCCCCACAAACGCTCCTGGGCGGAACAGGTGCTGCGGCTGCCGCCCCGGGCGGGCGCCGGTCTACCGCTGATCACCGGATAAGTACAGTGGGAAGGAGCGCCCGCTTGCTGGACGGTGGGCTCAGGGGGCCGCGGGAGCCGTGAAGTTCACCACGGTGCCGTTGGCTCCCGCGGCCACGATGCGAGCGGGGTTGGAGCCATCCAGGGAGTACAGCGGGACTGTCCCCGAGTACGCCGTGGTCCACGTAAAGCCATCGTAGAAGTGGATGAGCCCTTCGCTGGTGGCGACGTAGATGCCCTTCTCACTGAAGGCGAGGACGTCCTGGATGGCGGCCTTCGCTTTGCCGGTGGACTCCAGGACGGTAGGCAGGGAGGTCCAGGCTCCGCCATTCCGCTTGAGGACCAGTCCGTTGTCTCCCGCCGCGTAGGTGAAGCGGCCCCCCGTGACATGGATGCCCCTGAGAAACCCGTCGTAGGCTCCGACAGGGAGGTCCGTCTTCCACGAGGAGCTGGCCGTGTCATAGCGGTAGGCGACTGCCTTGCTATTGATATCCCCACCCACGGCCAGCAATGAGTCCTCGGAACCCGCGCTCGAAATCGCACGAAGGTTTTGGAGACCGGCGCCGAACTCAGAAAGAGAATCAGCGAGATTGTAGGGCGCCTTCCATTTGAAGATCTTGCCATTGGTCGCGACGGCATAGACCGTGGCGCTGGAGTGGGTCTGCTCGATACCCGTGATGCCCTGCAACGCCAGCGTCGATGCGCCGGGTACGTTGATGCTGAAGCAGTCCGGATCCGTGTCGGGGAGCCGTGTCGCCATCTTTCCTGAATCTCCGGCGACAAAGACGCGCCCGTTCGCGCCCACCCACACCGCCTTCCAGTTCCCCTGGCAGGAGGCATTCGTATACGACGCCGTGCCGGTCGTGCTGTCGAAATGGACGAGCTTGTTCGGTCCGGCCATCCATGCCTTCCGCCCCTCGTCGTAGAGGGCGATGGTCATCAGGTCCCCGCTTCCTCCAACGTATGTACTGGTCGTCCAGGTGAGGGGAGCGCACCCTTCGTCCACACCGCCGGAGCAATTGTTGTCCAGGCGGTCGCATGCCTCCGGCAGCCCATTGCGGACGTAGATGGAACTCTCGTCGCAGTCCTCGAACTGGGAAACACCGCCAGCCACCGGCGACCGACAGCCCACCCCCGCGGCCTGTCCCTTGTAGCCATCGCCGTCGCCATCCACGAACCAGGTCACCGGATTCTCAGTCGGGAGTCGCGCGCAGGCCGTCTGGCCTGGAGTGGATGCACACGCGACCTTGCCCGAGCACTTGAGGTCATCTTCGCAAGCACTGTCGACGCCGAAGTCCTCGTCGTTCATGCCATTGCAGTTGTCATCCTTGCCATCGCAGCGGAACTCCGTCCGACCCGGCCGGACCTGCCCGTCGGCGTCGTTGCAATCTCCTCCAACCGCCACGGCGCCAACAGGCTGGACGCAGCTCTCCACCCGGAGGCTTCCGTAGCCGTCCCCGTCCGCGTCCGTGTACCAGACCTGCTTGTCGGTCGCGTCCGACTCCCCGAGGGTGCAGTTGTCATCCTTCCCATTGCACACCTCAAAGGCGCTGGGGCTCACGGCGCTGTCCCTGTCGTTGCAATCGGTACCACTGACGACACCCGCCGCGTCGGCGCTGCTGAAGTAGCCGTCGCCATCCTCATCGACGGCCCTCACGGTGAAGGCCACATCCAGCGTGCCCTCCTCGGGAACCTGCGCCTTCATCTCCTGTGCGGCGCCCACCGCGGGGCCAGAACAGTCGAGTTCACGCAGTTGCGCCGTCACGCGCAGCATGCGGCCCCAGTCCTTCTTGCGGAACACCTCCGCCGACACGGTGCCCGGCGTCTTGCCGGGGATCGCCACGTCGAGGCTCCTCGTGTTGCTCGCGTTGTCCGCGTCCGTGGCCGTCACCGTGACGCATCCGCGCATGAAGCCGATGTAGCCGACGGTGACGTTCAGCGCTCCGGACGTGTCGTCCATGGCGTCACACCGCTCGGGGAATTGCTTGCACAGCTTCTGCTTTTCCAGGTCGAAGTCGGTACAGGCCGCGCTCGCGAGCACGAACACGACCAGCGCCGCGCGCAGTCGAGGGAAGCTCATGGCCACCTCCCATACACAAGCGCCGACCGTCCATCCGTCCCCAGTTGCATGGCGAACTTCTCCTCGGGAGCCCCCATCAGATACATGCCCGCCGCCAACCCCAGCCCCAGGACGCCGACCCCCAGCAGGCCCACACCCGCGGCTTGCAGTGTCCGGCCTCGCGACACGGAACGGTCAATGTCCGCGGAGGTCGCCAGGGACGGGTCCGCGTTGCGAAGCTTTGATGCCTCCCCACGAGACAGCGCCCAGGAAATCCCACCCGCGACCATGAGCGCGCCACCGGCAATGGCAGGGATATAGGCCTTGGATCGCAAGGAACCCGTCCGAGCCTCCTGGGTCACCTGGAGCGGGGATGCGGTGGGCGCCGACGCGATGTCGGACGGAGACGCGATTCGGGGCGGTGAGGACGGCGGAGCCACTTCCCGCGGCGCATCCGTCGTCTGGCGCGGCGTGGGACTGGGGACGTCACGGCGCGCTTGCTGCGCGCGTTTCACGGCCTTCCGCAGCGCTTCGAACTGGTTCGACACCTTGGGCGACACCTTCACGGGGAGCTGTGCGTCCGGCCGCAGGACCAGTGCCGACGTGAAGGCGGCGGACGCCTCCTCCGTCCGGATCAACTCCGCCAGGAGCAGGCCTTCCCAAAGAGACAGCTCGACGTCGTCCTCTGGTCCGTTCGCCTGCTGCCGTGCCGTGGCGACCTGCCCGAGGGCACTTTCGAACTCGAGCTCCTCGTAGAGGTTGGCAATGGCCTTCAGGTGGCTCTTCACCTCGCTGCTTGGGGCCGCCAGCCCGACGGACGGCAGGACGATGAGAAAGACCCAGCAGAGGGTCGGCCCCAATGCCTGAGATGAACGCATGAACTCCTCCCGGAACCGGGCAACTCCTAACATGGGGGCGCACAGGAGGGGAAATGAGAGCCGTCTCCCACTCGATGGTGCCCGGCAGGTCATGCCGCTCGCTGATGGCTTGAGTCTGGATGGTATTCACGGCTCGGACGGCCGGACCTGCTGCTATGAATGCGCCTCATGGGAAACGCATCCGGCAGACAGAAGCAGAAGCCGCTCATCCTCGGTCCCGCTCCTGGCTCCGGCATGGGCGTCTACGCGGTGACGTTCGACACGCTGGAAGACCGCGAGCTGGCCACGCTCGAGGAGAGCAGGTCCCCGGATGCCTTCTACCTGCCCTGGAAGTCGGGTGACGTCACGGAGGGCGGGATCGACCTCACCACCGACACCGTCACGTACTTCTTCACCGCGAACCTGAGCGGCTGCAGCCTCTGGTACAAGTTCCAGGATGGCCGCATCTTCATCCGGCACGAGGCCCGCACCGACAGCGCCTCGCAGAACCTGCACAAGCTGGCCGGCTTCAAGTGCGTCGTCGACAGCAGCCTGAACCCGGACGACGTCCAGCTCTCCGTCGACCCGGAGACGATGGTTCGCAAGGCGCGGTACTACGTCGTCTACGCGATCTTCGACCACGAGGCGCGGCAGGTGGAGTTCCGCGCCCAACTGGTCGCGCAGCAGACGAACCTGCTCAACCGGCAGGAGTCCTACGAGCTGGTCAAGGTCACCGCCGTCGCCGTCAAGTTCCCCAAGGCGTAGTGCGGAAGGGCGCCTTCGCGGATCCGCGCTACGCCGGGGTGCGCTTGCGGCGCCGCGACACGATGCGGCTCAGGCCCACCTCGGTGATGCCGAGGTAGGCCGCCACGTCGCGCTGGGGAATCCGTCCCTTCAGGTGCGGATGCTCCTCCCAGAAGTTCACGAGCCGCTCCTCCGCGGACAGCTCCAGGAACTCCTGCTCACGGCGCTCCTTGAGGAGGAAGTGCTGCTCCGCCACCCGGCGGGCCAGCCGCTCCCAGCACACGTGGCCCTGCTCCAGCGTCTGGAAGTCCCGCGCCTGGAACACCAGCACGCGGCTCGGCTCGAGCGCTTCAATCGCGGTCATTGAAGGCCGCCGCTGCAACATCTCCGCGTAGGCGCCAATCAGCTCGCCCTCGGCTCGGAAGGCCTTGATGGATTCGCCCCCGCGTGGCGACACGCGCACGCCCCGGAAGACGCCCTGGAGCACCACGGCGAACCGGTCCGCCGCATCCCCTGGACGCAGGAAGAGCTCCCGCTTCTCGAGCGCCTGTTCCTTCGCCACGGCCTCGGCCTTCACCCACTCCTCGGGAGGAAGCGGGGCCAACGTGGCGAGGCGCTCGAAGAGCTTGGGGAATCTCACGTCTCGAAGGACCCTGGCTTGACCTGGGTTAAGGCGCAGGCCGCGCCGGGAACCATATACCGGCGGCATGTCCATCAACGTCTATGCCGTGGCGACGCCCTTCGTCATTGCCCTGGCCCTGACCGAGTTCGCCTGGTGCGTGGTGCGGCGCAACGGCTACTACAGCTTCCAGGACTCCATCGCGAGCATGGGCACGGCGGTGATGAACCAGTGCGTCAACGTCGCGGTGGCCCTGCTGGTGCTGCCCCTCTTCACGCAGTTGGGGCAGTTCGCGCCGTGGAGGCTGGACGTATCGTCGCCCCTGTCGCTGGTGGCGCTCTTCCTGGGCGTCGACTTCCTCTTCTACTGGTTCCACCGCTTCGGGCACCGCACCAACATCGGCTGGGCGGCCCACTCGCCGCACCACTCCACGGAGGAGCTCAACTACGCGGTGGCCTTGCGCGCGAGCGTGACACAGCGCCTCTTCTCGTTCCTGTTCTACTGGCCGCTGGTGCTGGTGGGCTTTCCCCCGGAGGCCGTGCTGGCGATGGTGGCCTTCCACCTGGTGCTCCAGTTCATCCCCCATACGCGGGTCATCCCCAAGCTCCCTCGGTGGGTGGAGTCGTGGCTGAACACGCCGTCACACCATCGCGTGCACCACGCTCGCAACGACGCGTACATCGACAAGAACTACGCGGGCTTCCTCATCATCTGGGACCGGATGTTCGGCACGTATGAAGAGGAGACCGAGCCGTGCTCCTACGGCCTGACCACCCCGGCGAACACCTGGGACCCGACGGTCATCAACTTCCAGGCGTGGGCCCGGCTCTTCGCGGACGCCGTCGCCACGAAGAGCCACTGGGACCGGCTGCGGCTCTGGGTGATGCCCACGGGCTGGCGGCCCGCGGACCTTCCTCCTCGCGAGCTGGGGTACTGGAAGCAGGGGGGCGCGGAGGTGAAGTACCACTCGCGGGAGCTGCCTGGCGTCCGCGGGTACCTCGTCTTCCAGTTGTTCGCGTCGATGCCGTTCATGCTCCTGGTGAGCCACCACGCCTCGCCGCTGTCGGGGTGGCAGAAGGTCGCGTTGAGCCTGCTGCTCTGGGCGATGGCGACGGCCTGGAGCGGGATGCTGGAGTCGAAGGCCTGGAGCGAGCCCTTGGAGCTGGCCCGGGTGCTCGCGATGGGCGTGGCCGTGACGCTGTGGCTGGTCCAGGCGAGCGCGCCCCAGACGTGGAGCGCGCTCACGGCGGCGTGGCTGATGGTCTCGCTGGTGTGGCTGCGCGTGGCTCGGGGGGCCGCCAGCCGGAGGTCCCAGGCGAATCCCTTCCCAGGCTGAGCGCGCGTGTCAGGGAGGAGGGGGAGGCCCTGGCGGAAGCTGATGCTCTTTCGACGGAGCGGGGCCCAGGTGCTGCTGGAACCAGGGGAGCAGCGAGGGGCCATCCGTCAGAAGCAGCTCAACGCCTTGTGTTCCCCCGCCGCACCAGCGCTCCTCGCGCAGGCGGAGGACGTCCTCGCGCACCAGTTGTCCGAACACCGCCTGTCCGTCGCGGAGCTTCAGCTCCAGCAGGATGGACTCCCAAGGCGGCGTCGTCAGGGCCGGGTCCCGTGAAACCGTGGCCCGGGGCAACGCGGTCCGAAGCTGCGCCAACAGGGGCTCGGGCATCCGCGCCAACTCCTTGTCTCCCTGGCAGGAGACAAGCCGGGCCGATTCAACAAGCGTCGCCTCCGCCTTGAGCCGCTCCGCCGCGCTGGCGCCCCGGGCCGGCTCCTTACAAGCCAGAGCCATGAGCAGCGTCGCGGCGAGCCCCGCGCGGAGCCACGTCTGGATGACGTCAGGCCACGTGTCGGAGTCAGAGGAGGAGATCGCCGGTGTCATCGGTCACAAGTACCATGGCGTTCTTGAGGAAGTCGTCTTCGCACGGCTGCCAATGGCAGTGGACAGCCTCGCTGGAGAAGACCATTCCGCGGCTCAAGCAGGAGCCGGGCAACGGACTTTTCCGTGGACCGACCTTGTTCGCGGGGCTCTCGAAAAGCTCGTGAGCCGGTTGGAGTTCGGCTCGGGGGCGGTGTCGATGCGGTACGTGCCGAAGAGATAGCCATTGGGGTCGCCCCGGAGCCGCGCGCCCGGGGGGCCTCGTTCAGGCCACCTCCCCGGACGCGCGGGTGCTGCTACCGCCTGGAGCCCGCGCTCAGCGCGTGTACCAGTTCTGGGCGTTCGTGCCGTTGCACTCCCAGAGCTGAATCCGGGTTCCCAGCGCCGTGCTGCCATTGTCGACATCCAGGCAGCGGTTGGGGGCCAGGGCGCTGCGCACCGTGGTGCCTACCACCGTCCACCGCTGGGCGGGCGTGCCATTGCATCCAAAAATCTGGATGCGCGTGCCCGGCGTGGAATCGCCGTTGGCGACGTCCAGACAGAGATTGGACGCCAGGCCGCTCCGCAGCTCTCCCTGGGGCGTCAGGCTCCACCGCTGCGCGGCCGTGCCGTTGCACTCCCAGAGCTGGGTGGGCGTTCCCTGCGCGGGGTTGCCGTTGGTCACGTCGAGGCAGCGATTCGGGTCCAGGGCGCTGACCAGGCTGGGGGCGGACACCGCATACATGGCGCTCAGCGCGGTGCGGTCGCTGTCGGTGAACTCGCCTGATTCCACGGCGCGGAAGCAGGAGTTCATGATGGAGGCCCCCACGCTCGCCGTGGTCGGCGTGCCCGGGATGTGGATCGCCCCGACACCGGCGTCACCCTCATTGCCGCCGGAGCCGCAACTGATGGCCCGGTTGTAGTAGTCCGAGTGGCGGAAGCCGATGGTGTGGCCCAACTCGTGGGTGATGACGTGCTCGATGACGTCGACGCCGTACTGGCTGAGCTGGCCGCCGATGGTGATCTGCCCGAACGGGTTGCCGTTCGCCGGGAACCCGGCCACGCCGCCATTCATGTTCGGGTCGATGACCGCGTTGATGGTGAAGCTGCAGCCGGTGCTCGGCGTGCGCGCCATGGTGAAGGTGAGCGGAATCTCCGCGTAGTTCTGGATGGCCAGGTCCAGCGCCGTGCTGAACACCCCGGTGAACGCCGAGCCGTTGACGCAGATCTTCGTCAGGGCCGGGCTGACGACGTTGTTCGTGCGGTACTGCTCCTCGGTGGTCGTGTCGGTCGCGAGCATCTCGCGCGAGGCCTCCAGGGTCACCTCGGCGTCACGCCCGACATAGACCTTCCCCTCGACCACCATGATGTCGTTGGAAGGGAACCCGGCACCCATCAGGTTGGCGACGATCTCCTGCGTCTCGTCCGCGGGCTCGCCACACCCGAGGCCCAGCGCGATGCACCCTGCCGCGACGACGAAGCTTCGTGAGAACATGAAGGGAAGGTCCTTTGTAAGAGGGATGAATTGCAGTTGCCTACGCGCAAAACGAGGCAAACGGGTTATAGCAGAAAATCAATCTAGATGCCCTGGCCATGGGTGCCAGAGCAGACTGTCAGACCGCGAGGGCATGCTCCGGTCGACGGACACCCGAGCGAAGGACGTTCATGGCAACCCTGAAACAGCTTGCGTTCCGGATGGCGCGCACCCCTGCCTCCGGCTCCCTGGTGCGCTTCGGCTTCGCGCACGCGGACCGGCTCCTGCCCCTCACCTCCGTGGACCGCTCGGCGCAGGCCGCCATCTACCGCCACCCGCGCCCCGTCTACGGCACCTTCCACCACATCGCCGTCCCCCTGCGCGGCGTGCCGGACGTCTTCGCCCTGGCGCACCCGCGCCACGCCGGGCTTCGCGCGGACCTCTTCGCGCTCATCGCCGGAGCACGGCAGCGGACCCCCGCGTCGGTGCTCGTCAACGCGGGCCCCCGGCAGGACGTGGGCCAGGTGCACTTCCACCTCACGGACGACACGCCCTTCCGTGACGCCGTCCGCTCGGAGCACCTCACCTGGCCGGACTGGGACGCGGCCGTCCGCGCGCTGACCTCCGTCCCCGACATCCAGGAGCGCTACCGCGCTGGCTTCTCCCTGCGCCAGGACGCCGGGGACCCCCGGGTGCGCCTCATCTGATGGCCGTGGGGGACCAGAACCCCGCCAGCGCTCCCGACGCGTGGGCCTCGGTGTAGCGGCGCAGGTCCTCCGCGTTGTCCGCTTCCAGCCAGCCAGAGGCGATGCGCACGGCGTGGACCGCCACGCCCTCGGAGATGAGGTCCTGGAGGAGGGCCGTCATGGAGATGTTCCAGTAGCGCGGATCCATCGCCACGCGCTGGTCGAAGCGCTCCAGGAGCGCGTGCAGGACTCCGGGCCCGAACCGCAAGAGGCCGATGTATTGCCCCTGCACCTCGTCCACCGAACGCACCCGCGCGCCGATGTCCACGATGCGCTCGCCTTCCAGGCGCAAGGACTCGCAGTCCGTCGTGGGGTCCTCCATCCGCAGCTCCCAGAGCTGGCGCCACTGCGTGTCGATGGCGACTTCGATGTCCCGCGACGCGGCGAGCATCCGCGCCAGCACCTCGTACGAGAAGACGATGTCCCCGTAAGAGACGAGGACCGGCTCCGTGCGGGACACCACCGGCAGGCTGAAGCGCAGCGTGGAGACCATGTTGCCGGTGGTGTAGGCCGGGTTCACGACGACGCGCACGTTGCGTCCCGCCCGGGTCAGCTCGGGGTACGCGCCGGCCATCACCGTGACGTCCACGCCGAAGTGCGCGTAGACGGCCAGTTGATGGTCGAGCAGCGGGGCCCCCGCCAGCTCCACCAGACACTTCGGCCGGTTCGCCGCGAGCGGCCCCATGCGGGTGCCCAGACCCGCCGCGAGGATGATGGCTTTCACGGTTCGTACGCCTCCATGGATTCGAGGACTGCGTGAAGGTGATGGGGCTCCCGCTCGGGGTGCCAGAGGATGCCCAGCGAGCGCCGCTCCCGGTTCGCGAAGGACTCCACCGCGCCGTCCTCCGAGCGGGCCAGGACGTGCCATCCCTCAGGCATGGAGTCCTCCGCCACGCCCCAGTGGTGGAAGCTGGCCACCTCCGCCGGGCCCCGCCACGCCCTGGCGAGTGGACCCGTCAGCACGTGGCGCACGCGCACGTGGCCTTCAACAGGCACGAGCCGCATCCCCGCGAAGCGCGCGAGCATCTGCGCGCCCCGGCACACGCCCAGCACCGGCGTGCGCGTCCGCGCGGCGAGCGACAGGAGAATGGACTCCGTCTCGTCGCGCGCGGACACGGAGTCCGGTCCGGTGCCTGGCGCGTCGTTGCCTCCACTCAGGATGACGAGCCCCGGACGCAGGGCCTCGAATTGGGCCACGGCCGCGGCGGCCACGTTCACCACGGGGAACGGTACCCAGCCGGCCTCCCACAGGCCCGAGGCCCAGGAGTCCTCGAGTCCGTCCCGCACCTCCGGGCGCCCCGGCACACGGTCGCTGCGCTGGGTGATGAGGACCACGCGGCGCTCACTCATGGACGAGCCTGCGCCCCCCGCAGTCCAGCGTCATCACCCGGCCCCCCGACAGCCGCCGGAACTGCTCCCGGCCCACGCCGATGGCGGCGGGCAGTTGCAGCTCGGTGCAGCGCACCGCCATGTGCGAGTTCGCGCCCCCGTACGCCGTGACGATGCCGGCGACGCCCAGCGCGAGCAGCCCGTCGTAGCCGGGGTCGGCGCGCTCCAGCAGCACGATGTTGCCGCGCACGCGCTCCGGGTCTGGCAGCCCGTCCGCGACCAGCACCGGCGCTCGCACGCACGCCTTGGTGACGAACAGGGGCTGCTCTCCGCTGCTCACGTGGAAGAGCAGGTGTGACGTGCGCACCAGGATGTCCGGCAGCTCGATGAGGTTGACGGCGGCGGCGTGCTCGCGGGCCTCCTCCACGGCGTCGCGGCACCACGACCGGGCCTCCAGCGGCGGCAGCGCCAGGGCGGTCTCCACCTGCTCCAGCGACAGGTGGGCCAGGTCATCCCGGCCCAGCCCCAGCGGCTCGCCCCACGCCGCCAGGTGTTCGAGCACGCCACTCAGCGTCTTGGTGAAGACGTGCTTGCCGTACTCGCGCCCCGCGATGCCCGCGCCCAGGTGCGAGAGGAACACCTCGCTGGTCATCGACAGGCCGGCGCTCCGGAGGCCCGCGCCCAGGCGCTCGTGGAGGCTCCGGGACAGGGGCGCCTCGTGCCTGAACGGCTCCTCCGCTCCGGAGATGAGCGGGCCGAAGTAGCGCTCCGGGTCCGCGCCGTAGTGGGGCATCCGGATGTCATAGGTCCCCGGGCGCAGGTGCCCGAACTCCGCGACGAGCGCCTCCAGGCCCAGCTCGCCCCGCCGCACGCGGTGCGCGTCCGCTTGCAGTTGCCCCGCCACCGTCCGGATGCGCTGGAGCACTTCGCGCTGCTCGCTGGCATCCATCACGCCCTCGCGCACGAAGCTCTTGAGCAGCGCGGTCACCACGAACGCCGTCCGTGCCAGGTGCGCGAAGGGCAGGGTGCCCAGCTTGCGCAGGCGCGAGAGGACGGGGCCGAGCCCGCCCTCGAAGCCCGGCGCGAACGGATGGGCCCGGAGCTGCTCCACCTGCTCCACCTGCGCGGGCAGGTCGCGAAGCCCGTGGAGCGTGATGTCCCGCAGCGCGGTGGCCAGGGCGTCCAGCTCCCCCGCGTCCAACGAGGACGCGTAGAGCCTCCGAAGCCGCTCGCGCAGGCCGAGGCTCGCGCACGTGTCCGCGATCTCGAACTCCACCTTGTCGTGCAGCTCGGGGGCGCTGGCGAGCCGGGCCAACTGCTGGGAGACCAGGACCTCCGCCACGCGCACCGGGGTGACGGCCGGGATGAAGGAGTTGAGCGAGGCGCGCACGTCCACGTAGGCGTGCCCCGCGAAGTCGCGCAGCAGGGGCGTGCCGCGCAGGTCCCGGTAGCCGTAGGCCGCGCGCTGCTCCGCCCAGGTCCGGTCCGTGATGAGCCCGCCGTAGAGCGTCCGTGCGAGCGGGAGCGGACGCCGGCCAATCATCTCCGCCGGGTTCCAGTCCGTCATCGTGCTGTAGACGGGCCCGTCTCCGACGACGGGGGCCTTGGGCCGCAGCAGCGCCTGGTGTGCCTTGCAGGCATCCGCCAGCAGCATCGCCCGGCGGACCTCGCCTCCCTCCGGCAGCGACGAGCCCTTGGCGATGGGGCGCACCTGGAAGAGGTGGAAGTCACCGCCCGCCAGCGCGAACTCGATGTCCAGCGCCTCCACCCCAATGAGCTTCACCAGCTCACGCCCCACGGTGACGACGCGGCGGAGCGAATCCGGCAGCAGGCCCCGGGGCACGGCGTGCTCCACGTACGCGGAGGAGGGTTTCTCCAGGGCGCCGGAGGTGATCTGATCCGTGCGCCCGCTGGAGACGTCCGACGCCACCACCCAGTAGGAGGCCAGCGTCTCCGGGTGCCGCGCCATCAGCACGCCGCTCTCGCTCACGGGGTGGACGTAGGACTGGAGGAAGACCTTCTCCTCCCGGGCCCCCGGACCGTATGACTCGAACACGTCCGAGATGGCGCTGGCCACGGCCGCGGCATCGCCCGCGTCCACGTCGAGCACGGAGAGGAAGCGCCCCGCGTTCGACGCGTTCCACGCATCCTCCGCGGAGCAGGAGGAGCGCACCACGACGCGCGCGTCCCCGAAGCGCTCCCGCACCCGCTGGAGCACGGCGTCCCGGTCCCGGGCCCAGTCACCGCCCCGCACGATGTGCGGCCGGGAGATGCGCCACGGCCCGTGCAGCTCCGACAGGAGGTCGAGCGTGCGCGCCTTGTCCCCCAGCACGAGCCGGCCCGCGGGGGCCTGGGGCTCGGTGGAGACCTCGTCGTCTTCCAGCTCGAAGCACGCCACGTCACCCATCCGGGCCAGCGGGTCCACCGCTTCGTCCAGGTCCCATCGCTCCAGCACCTCACGCACCGCCTGGGTCCTTCCGACGATGAAGCGGCACGCTCCCCGCCAGGTCGCGATGACGGCGGAGGACTCCTGGAGCAGCACGCGAAGGGGGCGCGGGCGCGGGAGCACCGTGCCCTTGAACACGAGCGTCAGCGGCGCGCCGTCATACGTCCGGGCGAGCGTGTCCAGCACGCGCTCGGCCCAGGCCCGCATGGACGCGTGCACGGGCCCGACGCCACGGATGCGGCAGTCAGGAGGACTTCCAACCGGAGGGGTGGGGCGAAGCGTCGCGGCTTCGCGTTCCAGGGCTATCACGGGCGACCTCGCACGAGCGGACGTGGGGCAGGGCGCGTGCGCGGCATCGCATTGTGGCCTCTGCCCACGTGTGGTGGATTCGATGCATGAGAACCTTCGCCACGGATGAACGGCTGGCGTACCGCCGCCCGGGCAATGAGCTTCAGCCCCGCCCGTCCGAGGACCATGTCCTCTCCTACGAGTACCGCTTGATGCAGTTGCCGCTGGTTCGGCCGGACCACCCGGAGGTCGTGCCGTTCGACCTCAAGGCCGGCTACGACTGGCTGGGCACCTACCGCGCGCCCCGCGTCTCGCTGGTGGGCTTCGTGGACTTCGGCGCCTTCGCGCAGAGCCCCCAGTTCAACCGCTTCATGAACGCCGTGGCGATGACGGCCGCGGCGCGGAAGATCTCCTGGGAGACCGTCGAGCGGCGCAAATACAGACACCACTTCACCATCTGCAACGGACTCCACGAGCGGATGCCCATCGCGGACATCGTGCCCTTCGTGAAGCAGCGGCTGGAGGGCTTCCCGCGCTTCCGCATCCAGGTGAAGGGCGGCTGGTTCTGGGGCAAGAAGAACGGCCGCATCTACTTCCCCGTCTACCCGGAGCTGACGGACGGCCCGAACCCCGTGGACCACCTCACCGAGGTCCAGACGCGCCTGGGCCACTCGCTCCACCCGGGCTTCTACATCGGCTGCCTCCAGTTGATGGACCACCTGCGCTTCAACTCCGAGCTGGACGTGCACGAGGCGGACGAGCTCTTCGACGTGCTGAGGCGTTTCCGCGAGACGACCCTCGTGGAGCTCGACGTGACCGAGCTCTCCATCCTGCGCACGCACGACGACCTCATCCTCAAGAGCCGGGTGCTGGAGCGCGTACCGCTGACGGGGTGACGGGGTCATTCGAACTCCTGGAGCGCGCTGCGCAGGAGCACGCGCTCGTAGGCGTTGCGGACCAGCGCCCCCTGCGGACCGATGATCCGCGTGAGGTCCGTCTCGCGGTACAGCGCGGGGTGGTGGAGCAGCTCCAGCACCGAGGCGACGAGCGCCGGCTCCACGCGGTAGTCGAACATCCCGGGCCGGCGTGGGTGCGAGAGCCCCGCCTGGACCGCGTCGTTCACCAGCGCCGCCTCGCGGGCCACCACGCGCAGGTACACCTCGCGGGACGCCGAGGGCTCGGAGCGGAGCCCCTCCAGCTCGTTCGCGGCCTCGCGCCACGGTGAGACCAATTCTTCCGGCAGGGGCGCGACGAGCTCCACCTCCTCCGCGAGGCGCAGGCGGAGGTGGACCAGGAACTCCATGGGCGAAGGCCGCCACGCCCGCCCCACGACGGCCCCCGGGAGCTGCTGGATGGCGGAGCTCGCGCGCCGGGTGGGGCGTCCCTCCGACTCCAGGAGCATGCGCAGCTCCCGGGGATCGAAGGCCGTGGCGGCCTCTTCAATCATGGCGCGCGTGTCGTCCGAGGAGTGCATGAGGCTCAGCGCGCGCGTCGGGGCCTGGAGCTGGCTTCGCAGGTGGTGCGGTGCGCGCTTGTGGGGATTCGCCGACCCCTTGAGCGCCTTGAACGCCGCGCAGGCCGACCGGCTCGGGGTGCGGAGGATGAGCGCGCAGGAGGACTCCAGCAGGTACACCTCGCTGGGCACGGCCCACGTCTTGTCGAGCGCGATGGGGCGGTTGGGGCTGTACACCGCCTCGATGCTGCTCTGCGTGTATTGGACGAAGCGCCGGTCCACGGCGCGGAAGCCCTCGCGCTCCAGGAACGCGAGCGCCTCCTCCGCGAGCCCGAGCCCGATGGCGTACGGGTCGAAGAACGTGAAGACGAACTCCTCGCTCCCCGGACGCGAGCCGAAGGCCTCCACGAGGCCGGACACACTGGCGGTGTTTCTCATGTGAGGTCTCCACTCCCGGCTTCCACGAGCCACAGCGCTTCGGAGGGCGCGAGCAGGACGTCCCCCTGGCCCTCACGCCCGCCGAGCAGGTCCTTCCACTTTCGCGGCGGCACGGAGACGGACACGGGCTCCGCGCCGAAGTTCACCAACACGTGCAGGGGCTGACGGCCATGGCTTCGCGCCAGGTGCAGGACCTGGGGGGCTGGCAGCCGCGCCTCGCAGCCGCTGTCCTCCCGCAGCGCGGGCGTCTGGTCGCGCAGGCGGATGAGGCCCAGCAGGGACTTCAGGATGCGCGCGTGCACCGGCTGACGGACCCACGCACGCAGGGCTTCATCCGAGTAGCGGTGACGGTTCGCCGCGCGGGGATTGGAGGGCTCGACGCCCACCGCGTCCGGAAGTCCGAACAGCGTGGGGAAGTAGAGACAGGGCGTGGCGGGGAGCGCGAAGAGCAGCGCGTGCGCGGCCAGGTAGCGCTCGACGTCGAGCCCCGCCTCCGTGGAGAAGATGCGATGCAGGGAGCTGTTGAGCTCGTACGGCTGGGATTCGCCCCCCACGTCCGCGTGGGACACCCGGACCCCGGCGCGCTCCAGCCGCTCCATCACCCGCCGCAGGGTGGGGGCATCCAGCGGCGGGTCCATGGGACGCAGGTGGACGCCGTCATGCGTCTGGAGGAACGCGTAGCCGTCACGGCCGTGAGCATCCGACGCGGACGCGTTCACCCAGTCCACCAGCGGACCGCCCTCGCCCGCGAGCGCCGCCGCGAAGACGAGCAGCGGCACCGCGAGGTGGTTGTCGTGCTGCGCGAGTGCTTCTCCCAGGTAGCACCGCTCTCCCGTGCGGTGGTCCGTCTCCGCGAGCAGGCGCACGGACGGATCCACCAGGTCAGTCACGGCGCGCAGCGCGCGCACCAGCAGCTTGGCCTCCGGCTGGTGCGGCCCTCCGGGGACGCGCTTCCACACGTGGGGAATGGCATCCAGGCGCACGACCCGCGCGCCCGCCTCCACCAGCCGCAGCAGGGTCCCCGCCATGGACAGGAAGACGTCCGGCGAGCCGTGGTTCAGGTCCACCTGGGCCCGCCCATACGTGCACCACGCCCAGACCTCGCCGAAGCGCTGGAGGATGGAGGAGGTCCGCACCCGCGTGCCCCATTCGATGGCCCGAGGCTCGGAGAAGAGGTGGAAGTCCCCGGGCCGTCCCTCCCCGCGCAGCACGTCCCGGAACGCCGGATGGGAAGTGGACACGTGGTTCATCACCAGGTCGAGCATCAGCCCGCCGCTGACGTCCGACAGCCGCTCCAGGTCCTCCCAGGTCCCCAGGCGGGGATGGACGGCCCGGTGGTCCACCACCGCGAAGCCGTCATCCCCGTCCGACACATAGGGCGGGAGCACGTGCAGCAGCGCCGGCCCCACGCCGCCCACCTCCTCGAGGAGGAAGCGCCGCAGCGCCGCGAGCGGAGCCATGCCCCCGTCGAGCACGTGGTCCGGATACACGGCGATGACCGCGGGCCGCGCGTCCACCGCCGCGCGCCCGGGCTGCGGGCGAGCGCGGACGCCCTCCGCCGCCTGGGCCAGCTCCCGGACGAGCGCCTCCGCGCGCTCCGCCCCGTAGAGCTGCCCCAGCGCGTCCCCCAGCCGCGCCCTCGCGGTGGCGCGGGCAGGGGGGGCCGTGTCTCCGGAGGGGCTCATCCCTGGTGCTCGAGGACGTAGTCGATGCTGCCCTGGAGGAACTCCACCGCGCGCGCCAGCTCCGGCTCCGCCGACATGCGCTGGGCCATGCGCTGGTGGAGCGCCTCGATGCGCGTGAGGCATCCGCCCAGCGGGCCCGTCGCGCAGTCCGCGTGCAACTGGAGCCCTTCCTCGAGCAGCCCCCGGTCCACCTCGCCCGCGGTGGCCATCGCCTTGCGCGACTCGATGAGCAGCCACTTGCGCGCCGCGCTCGTCACCCCCAGGGACGCGAGGATGGAGACCAGCGCCTCCTCCACCGCGATGCGCGCTACGTGCCGGCTGGACTCCTCGCTGACGGCGCGGTGGCTGATGGCGTCCTCCAGGTACTCGTGGACCTCCATGAAGTGCCGCACGGTGAGGTAGGTGGGCAGCAGCTCCACCAGGAACTCGTCCCGCCAGCTCGCCACCAGGCTCGGGTTCATCAGCGGCAAGCCCGCGCGCAGCCGGTGCAGGAAGCGCAGCTCGGGGCCGTCGATGATGGGGATGAACTTCAGCTCGGACGGCTTGTAGAGCGCCGGCGCGATGGCCGTCATCCACGTCATGATCTCCGCGACGCGGCCGCGCTCCGCCAGCTCGATGTTGACCTCGATGCCGTCGCAGTACTGGAGCGCTTCGCTGAAGCGGCTGTTCTTGAAGCGCACCCCTTCCTTCGTGGAGATGAGCGACGTGCGGTGCGGGACCAGCACCATCAGGTCCACGTCCGAGCTGGGCGTGCCGTTGCCGGCCGCGAGCGAGCCCGTCAGCAGCACGCCGCACGAGGCGGGGTCGCTGACCAGCTCCGACAGGATGCGCTCGACGTCCACGCCGTGGGCGCGAAGCGTCTGCAGGGTGAGCGGTTGACCACTGGAGAGCTGATGCGTGCGCTTCATGATGCCACCTTCCCGCGTCCCTCATGGGACAACTGCAAGTCCGAGAAAACGTCCGCGCACGCGTCCGCGACGGTGCGCACCATCTGCTCCTCATGCGTCCGCATCACGCTCAGGCGCAGCAGGCCGTGGCCCGCGGGGACGGCCGGGTGGATGACCGGGTTGGCGTAGATGCCCCGGTTCCACAGCAGCCTCCATGCCTGGAGCGTGTCGAAGTCCGCGCCCACCTCCACGCTGACGATGGGACCGTCGGACGGGATGGGCCGCAGCCCGCGCTCCACCAGCGCCTCGCGCAGCGAGCGCACCCGCTCCTTCAGTTGGGCCACCAGCCCCGGGTCCTCATGGAGGATGCGCAGGGCGGCCAGCGCCGCGGCCACGGAGGCCGGCGTGTTGGCGGCGGTGAAGAGGAAGGGCCGCGTGAGGACGCGCAGCGCCTCAATCTGCGCCTTGTCCCCGATGATGGCGCCGCCGCAGGAGCCCAGGCTCTTGGAGAAGGTGATGGTGATGAAGTCCGCGTCCTGGACGACGCCGTCCTCCTCCACGGTGCCCAGGCCGCGCGCGCCCACGGTGCCCAGGCCGTGCGCCTCGTCCACGACGAGCGCCAGCCGCGTCTCGCGGCACACCTCCAGGAACCGGCGCAGCGGGGCCCGGTCTCCGCGCATGGAGTAGACGCCCTCCACGACACAGAGTCCGGAGGTGGTGTCCTCCTTCGCCTGGGCCAGCAGGTGCTCCGGGTCGTTGTGGCCGAAGCGCTTCATGGTCGCGCGCGCCAGCCACACGCCGTCCAGGACGGAGGCGTGCATCTCCTCGTCCACCCAGGCGCGGTCATTGCGGCCCAGCAGCGAGCTCATCAGGCCCAGGTTGGCGCCGTAGCCGGTGGAGAACACCATGGCGCCGGTGCGGCCATAGAAGCGCCGCAGGGCGTCCTCCAGCTCCTCGTGGAGCGCCAGGTTGCCGTTGAGCAGGCGCGAGCCCGTCACGCCCGCGCCCCAGCGGGCGGAGGCCTCCTGCGCGGCGGCGATGACGCGAGGGTCGTTCGCGAGCCCCAGGTAGTTGTTGGAGCCGAAGTTGAGGATGTCCCGGCCCTCCATGCGGGTGATGGGGCCGGTGGCCGACTCCACCCGCGTGAAGTAGGGGAGGCGGCCAATGCGCTTGCCCAGGCGGGCCTGCGCGACGCGCGGGTCCGCGAGCAGCCGCTGGATGACGGGCGCCCGAGGGCGGCCCGCGGTGTCTTGTTCAGGTCGTGTCATGTTTTGCATCCCGGAAGTCGAACGCCAGGCTCGCGGCGGTCGCGCAGACAGCGGTGAAGGTGAGGATGACGGCGGTGCTCTGGAGCACGACGCTCCAGCGGCCCGGGCCGAAGGTGGCTTCGTTGAGCGCACGCAGGGCCCAGTAGTGCGGCGTGGCGTAGCCGAGCGTGCGAGACCAACCTGGCAGGGCTTCGGTGGCGACGATGGCGCCACCCACCGCGCTGAACGTCACCAGCACCAGGTAGGAGAGGTTGGAGAGCGTGGCGGTGCTGCGCGTGATGGCGAAGAGGAGGAAGCCCAGGGCGGAGCCGCTCGTCACCAGCGCCGCGCCGGTGAGGGCCACCTGGAGGACGTTGCCGTTCAGCGGCAGGCCCAGGAACGCCGCCGCGAAGCCCGTGAAGAGCAGCAGTTGCACGAACGACATCGCGCAAGCGGGCAGCACCTTGCCCATGGCGAACGCGAGCCGGGAGGGGCGGATCAGCGCCTGCCTGCCGTGGGTGTGGTACCAGAAGTCCCGGTAGAACGCGTGACCGGAGTAGGTCACCACCATGTAGCTGAACATCACCGCGAAGCCGATGGTGGCCCGGCCCATGGCGCCCGGGGCCGCGTCGAGCCCCGACACACCGGGGCCCAGGATGGCGGAGAGCACGGCGGGCAGGATGAAGATGAACACCATGGCCGTGCGCTCGCGAGCGAGCACCCGCCACTCCGTCAGCGCGTAGCAGCGCACCCCGTTGACAAAACCCGCCACGCCGCTGGGCGCGGAGGGGGCACTGGAAGCGATGTCTTGATTCATGGCCCTTCCGGCTCCCGAGCGAAGGCGCTCAGGGATGGGTCCCTCAGCAGGATGTCGCGGAGCCGGTTGCCGGACAGGCGCAGCTCGGACAGGTGGACATCGGAGGGGACCTCGCCCAGCTTCGAGCGGACCTCCTCCAGGCTGCTGGTGGCGAGCGTGAGCTCCCACGAAGCATCGGGACGCGCGCCACGCAGCGACAGGGTGCGCGTCTGGTTCGACAGCACGGTGCCCAGCTCCCCCAGGTCGCGGGTCTTCCCGTCCCGCAGCAGCACCAGCTCCGTGGACAGCTCCTCGATGTCCTCGGGGTAGTGCGCGGTGACGAGCACCGCTGCGCCCTCTTCACGCCACGCGCGCACCCGGCGGACCACCAGTTGGCGCGCCTCGAAGTCGAGCGCGACGGTGGGCTCATCCAGCAACCGGATGGGGGGCGCATGGACGAAGCTCGCGGCCAGGTGCACGAGCCGCCGCTGCCCACCCGACAGGTGATGCACGCGCGTGCATGCGATGGGACCCAGCGCGAACTCCTCCAGGGTCCGCGCGATGGCGGCCTTGGCTTCCGCGCGTCCCAACAACAGCCGGGCCAGGTGCCCGACGTTCTCCTCCACCGTGAGCACGGGATAGAGCGCGATGGCCTGCGTCGCGAACCCGATGGCGCGGCGGGCGTGAAGCCCACCCACGTCGAGCCGCACCGAGCCGCCCGTCGTTCCCCGCACGGTGCCGGTGATCGCCCCCAGCAAAGTCGTCTTGCCCGCGCCATTGGCGCCGAGCAGCCCCACGGACGCGCCCCCCTTCAAGTGAAGGGAGACCTCGCGGAGCACGGGCGCCCCCTGGGGGAAGGCGAAGGAAAGCCGCTCCGCAGAGAGCAGGGCGGTTCCTTTCGCGGACCCCATGGACTGACGAAGACGCCCAGGTGTTTTGATTGGATCCTGAAATGCTGCTTGTTCAGGAAAGGTGATTTTGTCGGTCATCGTCAGGATGACCTTCTACAGACGCGGTCTGACATCCGGCGTCAGCGGTCCGCGTCGAACATGATGCGGCTGTACTCGTCAGGGAGGCTTTGTTGAGAGCCTTTCCCAATCCCTCACGTCCTCCTGTCAGCGTGACTGGGATGTCTTATCTTGCGGTCACGAATCCCAGCGCACGCGGTAGGAGCACGCGTGGCCGTTGAAGTCGAACGGCTCCACGCGGATGGTACTCGCGCCGGCCCGGGTCAGCCCTGCTTCGATGGTGCCCATGTGGTAGCCCGGGTTGCCGTTGCACTCACGCGCCTTGCCCAGCAGTGTGTGCTCTGACGCCGATTTCCAGGCGTCCGCCCCAGGGCGGGGCGGACGCGTGGAAGCATCCCTGGATTGGGGCCGCGATGCACTCGCGCGCGGGGTGAAGTTCCCGCGGCGAGCCGACGCTCAGTAGAGGTAGTCCAGCGCCGTGCGGTCAGAGCTGGTCCACTCGCCGCTTTCGTTCGAGCTGAAGCAGGAGTTCATCACCGAGCCGCCCCGCGTGGCCGTGGTCGGCGTTCCCGGGATGTGGATGGCGCCCACGTTGGACGCGCCCTCGTCACCACCGCTGCCGCAACTGATGGAGCGGTCGTAGTAGTCCGAGTGGCGGAAGCCGATGGTGTGGCCCAGCTCGTGGGTGATGACGTGCTCGTTCACGTCCACGCTGTAGCTCTGCAGACCGGTGCCGATGTTGATGGTGCCGTAGGGCTTGCCGCCCTTGGGGAACCCGGCCGAGCCGCCGGTGCCGCTCGTGGTCTTCGCGGAGATGGTCGCGGTGCAGTCGGACGCCGACCCGCGCGCGAAGGTGATGCGCAGCCCCTGGCTGTTGTAGTTCTCGATGGCCAGGTCGAGCCCCTCGCTGAGCCGGCTGTAGCTGTTGAACTGGCTGGTGGGAACGACGCAGATCTTCGTCACGCTGGTGCCGACGAGGTTGGTCGTCCGGTACTGCTCCGCGGTCCGCGCGTCGGCCTGGAGCATCTCCCGCGAGGCCTCCAGGCTCACGTGCGCGTCACGCCCCACGTACACCGCGCCGTCGACGACCATGATGTCGTTGGCCGGGAAGCCCGCCTCGACGAGGTTGGAGACAATCTCCTCGTTCTCGCTCTGCGGAGCGCCACCGCAGGCCGTCAGCAACGCACCACAGCTCACCACGACGACAGCAGCCTTCTTGAACATGTTCGTCGCCCCTCTTGGCGTGGATCAGCCCAGCTCCCGGTCCCACCGCGGGACCACCGGGTGGACTGTCGCTGTTTTAGAGGGTTTGAATCGTACAATCCAACAAAACGAGAAATTATCGCTAAGTGAACCTAGCTAGCGAGTGTGGAAAGGTCCGCTGATACACGACAATGTTTCAGGGGGCCTGTCTCCCGGGCCCGAAGGTTCGGGCCCGGGAGGGAGCAGGCGCTCCTTGTCCGTCACCGGCAGCAGGCTCGCGGCCAGCATGCCCAGGGCCACCGCGCCGAGCGCGAGCGCCAGGGGCTGCTCCTCGAGCGCCCGGTCGTACCACTGCGAGGTGCGTCCCCGGAGCGCCTGGGGCGACGGCACGCGCTCACGCAGGTGCGAGGCCTGGCTTCGCATGGCGTCCGCCGCGTCGTGGACCCGGCCGCGCACGGTGTCCGCGGCGCTGCTCACCCGGTCCTTCACGTTCTCCGTGGTGCTCCCCACGGTCTCCCTCGCCGTGTGCAGCGCCTCGCTCGCGCGGTCCTTGAGGTGCATGCCCTCGCCTCCGCTGGACTCCTCGCGCGTGGTGTATCCAGGCACGGGGATGACCCGGCCGGCTTCGTAGGCGCCGTAGTACTCGCGCTCGGCCTCGTAGAGGGGGACGCGCTCTCGGCCAGGGCCCACCGGAATCCGCTCATACTCGCGGACCCGGTATTCGCGCTCCTCGATGCGCGAGCGGAACGCCCGCTTCATCAACATGGAGCCGACCCCGGCCCCCAGCAGCGCGCCCAGCAGCCCCAGTCCTCGTGGCGTGTGGGTGGCCTCATCCGTCCATTCATACGTCTTGCGCATCGCCTTCTCCTTGGCGTGGGATTTCCAGTCGAGCACCTTCTCGCGGGCCTGCTGTTTCAGCTCCTCGCGCTTCTCCGCGGCGAGCTGCTTCGCGTGCTCCGTCACCTCTTCCTTCTTCTCGAGCGCGAACTCCTTCGCGCGGGCCTTCAGCAGCTCGGGGTTCGCGCGGCGGCCGAGCTCATCCGCCAGCACGCTCATGCGTGCCCGTGCATCTGCGATTTCGCGGAGCGCATCGTCGTGCTCGCCCATTGGCTGTCCTCCTTGAGGGTCTGGATGGTCTTGCGCGGTGCGTGGACCGCCTTGAGTCGTTTCGCTCCCACGGCGGCGATGCCCGCCCCCGAGGCGATGAGCAGCACGGTCACCAGCAGCGCGCTGGCCCACAGCGGCATCACCTGCGCGAACGCGATGACCAGGAAGGCCACCAGCGCCATGGCGCCCAGGAGGAGCACCACGCCTCCCGCCGCGAGCATGCCGCCACCCGCCGCCGCCTTCTTCGCCTCGGAGCGCATCTCCGTGCGCGCGAGCCTGAACTCCGCTCGAAGCAGGTGCCGGCCCTGCTCGAGGAACTCGGACACGATGGTCCCAAGCGACTGCTCGCCCAGTCCGTCCGTGTCACGGAAGCCTTCCGACCGGGGGCGGGCCCGCACGTCGTCCGCGTCCAGCCCCATGTATTGACCACGAGCGCGTGAGGATGAGGGATCCATGTCCATCCCCCTCACGCCTTCAGGAATCGAGCGGCGACGAAGCCGAGCAGCGCGCACCCCGCCAGCGCCACCCCCGGGCGCTCGCGCATCCGCGTCTGCGCCTGCCGCAGCAGCTCCTCCGTCGAGTTCTGCTCCAGCGTGTCGGATGCCTTGCGCACGAAGCCCACGGCGCCGCCGATGAGCTGCTGGGGCAACTGCGTGTCCCCCTGGCCGGAGATGGACTCGAGCTGCTTCGCGAAGCCGTTGAGGCGTTCTTCCTCGATGATGCTGCCCATGTCGCAACCTCCCCTGACGTGATTGGCTCATGTGTGCCGTTGAACGACTGCACATGAAGCGATGCAATCAGCCATGTCCTGCCGTGAGGGCGGCAGGCGCTGGTCGTGGAGCAGGCGGAATGGCGGACGCGCTTCACGAAGACAGCCAGGGAATAGCGCGCCCGGGTGAGACGGGGTGTGTCTCACCGCTGCTGCTCCGGGTCGGCATCGGGCCTGGGGGGCTGGACGCATGTACGATGCCCCGTGGCTCCGAGCGCAGCAGCCTGCGCCAGCGCGCGCCATTAACGGCCGGGTCACATCCTCGCCCGACTTTTTCGCGCGCGAAGCCAACCCAGGGAGTGGTCACAACCTGAACAGATTTTCAAGGGCGCAAACGCACAGCGGTTCGGCTAGAGGGCGGCGCATTCCCTGACACGGCTGCCGCCGGCAGCCCGTGGGTGCCCACGATGCATGCGAATGCTCCCGAAGTGCCTCTCTCCTCACCGCCCCGCGCCAGCCGCCTCAAGCGGTGGATCCTCGGCGTGCTGCTGCTGCTCGGGGTCTTCGCGGGGCTCGCCGCCGTCAAGGCGGGCCAGATCATGTCGATGATCAGCGCCGGTGAGACCTTCGTGCCGCCTCCCGAGTCCGTGACGTCCGCCCAGGCGCAGTCCTTCGGCTGGCAGGGGACGCGCAGCGCCGTCGGCACCGTGATGGCGCTCCGGGGCGTGACCCTGAGCGCGGAGCTGCCGGGCGTCGTCACCGACATCCGCTTCGAGAACGGCGCCTCGGTGAAGAAGGGCCAGGTGCTCGTCCAGCTCGACACCTCCAGCGAGCAGGCCCAGTTGGCCGGCGCCGAGGCCGACGCGGAGCTCGCGCGGCTGACCCGCGAGCGCGCCGAGAAGCTCCATGCCCAGGGCGCCAACACCCAGTCGGACCTGGACGCCGTCCGCGCGCGAGCGCTCCAGTCCGCCGCGGCGGTGGCCCACCTGAAGTCCCTCATCGCCAAGAAGACCATCCGCGCGCCCTTCGATGGCCGCATCGGCATCCGCCAGGTGGAGCTGGGGCAGCTCGTCTCCCCGGGCAACCCCATCGCGTCCCTCCAGTCCTCCACCCCGGCCATCGTGGAGTTCCAACTGCCCCAGCAGGCGCTGGCCCAGGTGAAGCAGGGCCAGAAGGTGCGCCTGCGCGTCGACGTCTTCCCGGGCGAGTCCTGGGAGGGGGACCTCACCACCATCAACCCGGAGGTGGAGCTGTCCTCCCGCAACGTGCGCATGCGCGCCACCGTGCCCAACGCGGACGGGCGGCTCCTGCCTGGCATGTTCGCCAGCGTGGAGGTGCTCTCCGACGCCAGCGAGCAGGTGGTGGCCATCCCCGCCACCGCCGTGCTCTTCGCCCCCTACGGTGACTCGGTGTTCACCCTGTCCGAGGGCAAGGACGCGGCGGGCAAGACGGCCCTTCTGGCGCGGCAGCAGTTCGTGCGGCTGGGAGAGCGCCGGGGGGACTACGTCGCGGTGACGTCCGGCCTGAAGCCCGGGCAGACCGTGGTCAGCAGCGGCGTCTTCAAGCTGAAGAACGGCGCGGCGGTCGTCGTGAACAACGCGCTGGCGCCGCCCACCGAGGTCGCTCCCCAGCCGGTGAACCCGTAAGGGACGCAGGAAGGCGAACCCATGAAATTCACCGACCTGTTCATCCGGCGGCCCGTCGTGGCGCTGGTCGTCAACCTCATCATCATCATCGCGGGCCTGCAGGCCCTGCGCTCGCTCAACGTGCGGCAGTACCCGCGCAGCGAGAACGCCGACATCACCGTCACCACGGTCTACGTCGGCGCCAACGCGGAGCTCGTCCGTGGCTTCATCACCACGCCGCTGGAGCGCGTCATCGCCGCGGCGGACGGCATCGACTACGTCGAGTCCACGAGCTCGCAGAACATCTCCATCATCCGCGCCCGGCTCAAGCTCAACTACGACGCCAACCGCGCCTTGAGTGAAATCAGCGCCAAGGTCGACCAGGTGCGCGGAGACCTGCCTCCGGAGTCCCAGGTCCCCGTGTTGAGCATCGAGTCGGCGGACAGCCAGTTCGCCGTCGCGTACCTCAACTTCACCTCGGACTTCCTCGAGCAGAACGAGCTGTCCGACTACCTGGTGCGCGTGGTGCAGCCCCGGTTGTCCTCGGTGGAGGGCGTGCAGCGCGCGGACATCCTCGGGGCGCGGACGTTCGCCATGCGGGTGTGGATGAAGCCGGACCAGATGGCCGCGCTCAACGTCAGCCCCATCCAGGTCCGTCAGGCGCTCGCCACCAACAACACGCTCGCCGCCGTGGGCCAGACGAAGGGCTCGCTCGTCCAGGTGAACCTCACGGCGAACACGGGCCTGCGCTCGGTGGAGGAGTTCAAGCAGCTCATCGTCCGCAAGGATGGCGGCGCGGTGGTGCGGCTGTCGGACGTGGCGGACGTGGTGCTCGGCGCCGAGGACTACGACACGGACGTGACGCTCAACGGGAAGACGGCGGTGTTCGTCGGCATCTGGTCGCTGCCCAACGCCAACTCGCTGGACGTCATGCAGCGCATCCGCAAGGAGATGGACTCGCTCCAGAAGGACCTGCCCGAGCAGATCCACGGCGGCGTCGCCTTCGACGGCACGGACTACATCCAGAACGCCATCGACGAGGTGGTGAGCACGCTGGGGGAGACGCTGCTCATCGTGGTGGTGGTCATCTTCCTGTTCCTGGGCTCCGTGCGTTCCATCCTGGTGCCGGTGGTGGCCATCCCGGTGTCGCTCATCGGCACGGTGTTCCTGATGCAGGTGTTCGGCTTCACGGTGAACCTGCTCACCCTGCTCGCGGTGGTGCTGTCGGTGGGCCTGGTGGTGGACGACGCCATCGTCGTGGTGGAGAACGTGGAGCGCCACCTGCGCAACGGACTGCGCCCGGTGGAGGCCGCCCTCCGGAGCGCGCGCGAGCTGGTGGGGCCCATCATCGCGATGACGCTCACGCTCGCCGCGGTGTACGCGCCCATCGCCTTCCAGGGCGGGCTCACGGGCTCGCTGTTCCGTGAGTTCGCGCTCACGTTGGCCGGCGCGGTGGCCCTGTCCGGCGTGGTGGCGCTGACGCTCTCCCCGATGATGTCCTCCGTGCTCCTGAAGGCGGGCCACGAGGACAAGGGGCTCGCGGGCATCATCAACCGCGGCTTCGAGCGCCTGCGGGCCGCGTATGCCCGCTCCCTGGACAGCTCGCTGCTCGTGCGCGGTCCCGTCTACGCGGCGTGGATCTTCCTGAGCGTGCTCGCCCTGATGATGTTCAGCCAGTCACCCCGGGAGCTGGCGCCCGTGGAGGACCAGGACTTCGTCATCGGCATCGTCAGCACGCCGTCCAACTCGACCCTGGATCAGCTCAAGCCGTCCGTGACGCGGACGAGCGAGCTGTTGATGGAGATGCCGGAGTCCCGCTTCAACTTCCAGATCGTGCAGCCAAGCAACGGCTTCTGGGGCCTGGTGCTGAAGCCGTTCAAGGAGCGCAAGCGGACCACGGCGCAGGTGCTGGCGGAGGCGCAGGCGCGGGTGAGCACGCTTCCGGCGGTCCAGACGTTCACGCTCCAGCCCCCCGCGCTGCCGGGCGGCGGCAACTTCCCGGTGGAGTTCGTCATCGCCTCCACGGCGGAGGCGGACGAGCTGCTGGGCTTCGCGCAGCAGCTCCAGGAGAAGGCGACGCAGAGCGGGATGTTCGCCTTCCCGCCCATCATCGACGTGAAGCTGGACCAGCCCCAGTCGGAGCTGGAGGTGGACCGCGAGAAGGTGGCGCAGTTGGGCCTGAACCTGGGGACCGTGGGACAGGACCTGGGGTCCGCCGTGGGCGGCAACTACGTCAACCGGTTCAACATCGCGGGCCGCAGCTACAAGGTCATCCCGCAGGTGCTGCGGACCTCGCGTCTCACGCCGGAGCAGCTCAAGGACCTCCACGTCACCGGTCCGGACGGCAAGCTCGTGGCCCTGTCGGCCATCGCGTCCCTCCAGGACAAGGTGGCGCCCCGGTCGCTCAACCGCTTCCAGCAGCTCAACGCCGTGAAGCTCAGCGGCGTGGCCATCCGTCCGCTGGACGAGGCGCTCACCTTCCTGGAGACCGAGGCCGCGCGCATCCTGCCCGCGGGCTACCGCATCGACTACACGGGCGAGTCCCGGCAGCTCCGCCTGGAAGGCGACTCGTTCGCCCCGGCGTTCGGGCTGGCGGTGGTGTTGATCTTCCTGGTGCTCGCGGCCCAGTTCAACAGCTTCCGGGATCCGCTCATCATCCTCGCCGGGTCGGTGCCGCTGGCGCTCTTCGGCGCGCTGGTGACCACGTTCCTGCGGATGCCGAACCCGATGATGCCGTACTTCACGGACAGCTTCACCACCACGCTCAACATCTACTCACAGGTGGGGCTGGTGACGCTGGTGGGGCTCATCGCGAAGAACGGCATCCTCATCGTGGACTTCGCCAACCGCCTCCAGGAGGAGGGCCGCTCGAAGCTGGAGGCGGTGAAGGAGGCGGCGGCGGAGCGGCTCCGTCCCATCCTGATGACGACGGTGGCCACGGTGGCGGGTCACTTCCCGCTCGTCCTGGTGTCGGGGCCGGGCGCGGCGGCGCGCAACAGCATCGGGCTCGTGCTGGTGACGGGCATGGCGCTGGGCACGCTCTTCACCCTCTACTTCGTGCCGGCCATCTACCTGCTCATCGCCAAGACGCGCACCGTGGCGGCCAGCGAAGCCCCGGAGCTCCAGCAGGCGCCTGACGCCGCGGCGTAGGCGCCGGCTGGCGGGTCCAGAGCGCCGGGGAGGGTCGTGGTGGGACTCCTCGGCGCCGACGGGCGTGGCTACGCCACACCTGCTTCCGGAGTGCGCATCCGGATGGCGAGCGCGCGGCAGCCCGCGCCGGACTCCGCGTCGGACGGCGGGGCCCACGCTCCGAGCGAGTGGTAGAGCCTGCCCTCTCTCCGCTCCAGATAGAGGATCATGTTGAGCGGCCAGCCGCTGCCCTGGAACAGGTGCTGGTCCATGGGCGTGGGCTCCTGGCTGACGCGCAGGCCGCGCTCGTGGGGCGGACCGATGCGGTGCCAGTCCGGGTGCAGGTGGATGGAGCCGAGCACCTCCAGCCCCTCGGCCTCGGCCTCGGCGGTGATGCGCAGCAGCTCGCGGGGCTCACACCAGAAGCCGCGCCTGCCGTTGGCGTAGCAGGCGCCGAAGCGGGGGATGATGGCCGCTTCGAACTCCTGGAGCACGGTGTCGTCCGTCTCGCGGATGTTGGTGGCGAAGCCCACGCGCTCCACGTGCATCGCGTCGTCCGTGAAGCGCCCCAGCAGCACCGCCCAGCTTCGCGGCGGGAGTTCCGGCGTGCACGCCGTGTACTCCCGGATGGCGTCCGCGACGAAGTCCGACAGCGCCGCGGGGTCCACGAGCACGACGTCGGCGCTCATTCGCCGGACTCCGGCGGGGGGAGGCGGCCCGCGGCCCGGTCCTCGCGCAGTTGCGTGATGAGGTGGCGGGCCATGCGCTCCTCGAAGGCGGCGGCGCTGTCCGGCGTCCATGGATAGAAGCCCTGGCCCGTCTTCAGTCCCAGCTCGCCCTGGTCCACCTTCTGGGCGAGCACGGGCGGCACCGGGCGCCCCGAGCCGCGCAGGACGCCGGTGATGAAGTCCAGCCCCACGAGGTCCAGCCGGTCGAAGATGCCCGAGGCGCCCAGGCGCCTCCCGATGCCCTGGGTGAGCACGCGGTCCACCATCTCCGGCGTGGCCACGCCCTCCTGCACGATTCGAAAGGCTTCGCCGATGAGCGCCTGCTGCAGTCGCGGGCCCACCGAGCCCGGCACGTCCCTCGCGAAGACCACGGGCGACTTGCCCAGCTCCTCGAGGAAGCGCCGCACCGTCTCCACCGCTTCGGGGGACGTCTTCTCACCGGGGATGACGTCCACCAGCGGCACCAGGTGCGCGGGCAGGTAGTAGTGCGCGGAGAGCACCCGCTCGGGGTGCGCGCAGTCGCGGGCAATGGCAGTCACGCTCAGCGCGGTGGTGTTGGTGGCGAGCAGGGTGTCCGGTGACGCGAGCCGGTCCAATTCCTTGAAGAGTTGCTGTTTGAGCGCCAGGTCCTCGGGGATGGATTCGATGACCAGGTCCTGGTCCACGGCGGCCTCCGCGAGCACCGTGGTGCGATGGATGCGCGCGAGCGCGGCGGTGCGTTGCTCCGCGCGGAGCATCCCCGTGTCCACCAGCAGCGCGGCGTCGCGCTCCAGCTTCACGCGCGCCGCCTCGCTGCTCTCCGACTGCCTGTTGAAGAGCACCACCTGCCTGCCGGCAAGGGCGAGCTCGAGTGCGATGCCGCACCCCATGGCCCCGCCGCCGACAACGCCAATCCTCATCAGCCGCTTGTGTCCCATGCGGCGCGAGCGTGGCCGCCCGCCGCTCGCGTGGCAATCCCTTGAATGGTGGCTGCAATTGTCCAGGGCGCATGCGTGACGCGCCGGGCCTTCCTCGGCGTCTCGGATTCACGACGCGCCCGTGCTGCTCGCCTTCAGGGGGCGCACACGCCGCCCGGCGGGCCCCTGCCTGCCTCCCCAGACAGACGCGGCGTGCATGACGATATTGCACTCATGCCGCAGCTCGTCATGGGCCGGGGCTTCATTGGAATCAGCGCGGTCGACGCGCGAGGAGGAGCACCCATGCTGGATACCGAACGTGTTGGCGAGCCCCTTCGTCATCTTGAAAGTCGCCTCCTGCTGGCCGAGGCGCGAAGGGCCGTGCCGGAGGCCTTCGACTCCCAGGGGCGTCTGCTCTCGCCCATCGCGGGGAGGTGGGTCCAGCCGCCTGCCTGGTTCAACGCTGTCTCGCCCATCGATGGCAGCGTCCTCGCGGAGCTGCCGCTGCTCGGCGCCTCCCAGGTCGCCGCGGGCGTCGAGCAGGCAGCGGCGGAGTTCGGGCCCTGGGCGGCCCGTCCGCTCGATGCGCGCGCCCGTGCGGTCACGGAGGCGGTGGTGCTGCTCCATTCGCACCGGGACCTGCTCGTCCGCATCCTCGCGTGGGACATTGGCAAGACGCTGCCCACGGCCTCCAACGACGTGGACCGGTGTCTCGCGGGCATCGCGTGGTACCTGGAGCAGATGGGCCGGATGATCGATGGCCGCAAGCCATTGGGCCTGATCTCGAACATCGCCTCCTGGAACTATCCCTTCTCCGTCCTCCTGCTCAACGTGCTCGTGCAGTCGCTCGCGGGCAACTCGGTCATCGCGAAGATTCCGACCCAGGGCGGCGGCGTCTCGCTGACCCTCGCGTTCGCGTTGCTGCGCCGCGCGGGGCTTCCTGTGTCGCTCGTCGGCGGGCGCGGGAGGGACCTCTCCGAGGCGCTCGTCGGCCATCCCCTCATCGCGGGCGTCGCCTTCATTGGCGGCCGCGCCAACGGTGGCGAGGTCCACCGCCGCCTGCGTGACACGGACAAGCGCTACGCGTTGGAGATGGAGGGCGTGAACGCCTACGCCATCACGCACTTCACGGATTGGGACGGGCTCGGCGAACAGATTCGCGCGGGCTTCGACTTCGGCAAGCAGCGCTGCACCGCCTACACCCGCTGGGTCGTCGAGAAGTCACTCGTCCCGAAGTTCGTCCGGACGTATGTCGATGCGGTCTCCACGCTGCGCGTCGGCAACCCGGTCCTGGGCGCGCACGTGGACTTCGGGCCGCTCATCTCCCCCAGCAAGGTGGAGGAGCTCCGCGGCCTCATCGCCCGGGCGCGGGAGCAGGGCACGCAGGTGCTGCATGAGGGGATGCTCGCGGAGGACGCCTTCACCGCGCGGCAGGAGCGGGGCGCGTACCTGCCGCCCGTCCTGCTCTTCGGCGTCCCGCGAGACAGCGAGCTCTACCTGCGCGAGCCCTTCGGTCCGGTGGATGTCCTGGTGTCGGTGGACTCCGAGGAGGAGCTGCTGCGGGAGGCCAACGTCTCCCAGGGCGCGCTCGTCGCCTCGGTGGCGACGGACGACCCGGGGCTCGCCCAACGCATCGCCGCGCGGCTCCATGCCTTCAAGGTGGGCATCAACGCGCTGCGCTCGCGGGGCGACCGCGAGGAGTCCTTCGGCGGCAAGGGCGGCTCATGGGCGGGCGCCTTCGTCGGCGGCGTCCACCTGGTGCGTGCCTTCACGGACGGCCCGCATCCCATGGAAGGCAACTGGCCTGACTGAGGCGTCCACCCGCGCGCGGGTTCCAGAAGGGGCACGCGGCGTGACACCATGGTGCGCCTTGAGTCAAACGGGAGCGCACGATGCAGGCTTTGAGGAACGCGGGCACGGTGTTGCTCGCCCTGGCACTGGGCGGTGGGGCCTTCGCGGAGGAGGACGGAATCTGGTCGCCCCATGACCAGTTCCACGAGCCGAATGGCGATTGCGAGCTCGTGGCCGTCCTCCCCGCGCCCAAGGGCGCCTGGGGCGTGGTGGGGCACACCTGCAACCGGTTGAACGGCGAGCCCGTGGGCAGCGTCGTGGTCATCGATGCCCTGGGCCAGCGCGACAGGTCACCGGCCTCCGTGGCGCTCGAGGCCGCGTCCGACCGGGACCGCATGAAGGAGCTGGTGCAACTGCTCGCCGTGCCTTCCGGGGGCTACATCGCGACGTATCACTCCCGCGACGCGAAGGCCCCCCAAGGCGAGAGCGGGCCCGCGAGCATTGCCCATGTGCTCGTCCGCCACACGGCGGCGGGGGCGCAGGCGGACGCCTTCAACCGCAAGGTGCGGGAGGCGCTGCTCGAAAAGGTGGGCGCCTCGTCGTTCATCATCACCGCGGAGGTGGATGCGAAGTCGCGGCTCATCGTCGCGGCGTCAACGCCAGACGAGAGCTACCTGAAGCAGGTGCCGCTGTGGCTGCTGCGCTTCACGCCCGATGGCGCCATCGACCGCACCGTGCGCTTCGACTCGGTCTTGAAGGGGCTCGGGCTGGGCTGGTTCGAGTTGAACCAGGTCCGCGCGCGGGCTGATGGAGGCCTCTTCCTGAGCGGCCGGTTCGAGCCGGAAGGGGAGCGGGCCGAGATTCCCATCCTCGCCCTCGACGCGCGGTGGAAGCCGGATGCGCGCTTCAACACGCCCCTCCTGTCCTGGCTGATGAAGGGCGAGGACGGCATGGAGCTGAGCCTCATCGCCCCGCGTCCAGACGGCTCGGTCATCGGGGTGGGGGAGGTGGGCCAGGGCGGGAAGCGCGCGCACGTGGTGCGCCTGACGCCCAAGGGGAGGCTCGACCCCGCCTACAAGACCTTCCAACAGGAAGGGGAGTTCCCCCAGGGCCGCTTCATGCGCGTGCCGCAGATGGGGCTGGGACCGAACGGGACGCTCGTGCTGGCCCAGAACAACATCCCCGCCGTGGATCCGCCGGAGGGCCCCTGGCGGGGTCCGGGGCTCGTGCGCCTGAAGGCGGACGGCTCGGTGGATGCGCGGTTCCAGCAGGGGCTTGGCGCGGGGCTGCGCTACCGGAAGGCGGCGGCGGAAGCGAAGCGGAACCCAGAGGTCGCGGGCTTCCTCCGGATGGTGGCGGCGATGCCGGACGGGTCGGTGGTGGTGGATGGGCTCTTCGACGAGCTGGCGGGCCAGCCGGTGACCTCTCCTCTCCGGCTGGCGGCGGACGGCACCCGGGTGCAGGGCTTCCAGGCGCGCTTCGAGACGGTCCTTCCGCCGAAGAAGCAGGTCCCCAACGCGACGACGAGCGCGTTCTTCAAGGCGGACGGCAAGTCGCACTTCATCGAGTGCACCCGGCCGGGAGCCATGACGGAGACGTTCCTCTACTGGATGCAGGAGGACAGTTGGGGGCACAACCCCTCGTGCGCGCTCCACCTTGGCGGGAGCGTGGCCACGCCCGCGGGGGCGTGGCAGCACTGCGACGCGAGGGTCCGCAGGGCCCAGGCCCAGGGGGCCACCTGCGTGGAGACGAAGCAGGATCCGCTGGACGTGCGCGGCCGCGGCTCCCGCGAGCCGTAATCAAGGGCTCGCTGACGACCTGGCCTCCACCTTCCAGCAGGCCGCGGTGTAGCGGACCTCCGCTCCGTGCACGAACGGTTCGAACGCGGCGCGGACCGTCTGGATGACCTGGGCTTGGGTCTTCTCGTCCACTTCCTGGAGGACCCTCCCGAGGAGCCCGAACCGGGACAGGTAACGGACCAGCTCCTTCTCGGGCAGGGTGCAGGTGACGTCGATGGGCTGGATGTCGATTCCGGCCCAGCCGCTCGCCTCCAGGATGCGGTGGACCCGGTTCGAATCCGCGAAGGCGAACTGTCCTGGCGCGTCCGGCTTGCGGGCGGGGAGGTTCGGCAGGAGCGGCGCGGCGGCGCGCTCGGCCGTCGTCATGAACGGGTTCTCCGAAGGGCTCCGCCACGCGATGGCCAGGAGTCGGGCGCCACTCCTGGCGGCGTGTCGCAGGTTCGCGAAGGCCTGGACGGGGTCTTCGAAGAACATGACGCCGAAGCGCGAGATGATCATGTCGAAGCTCGCGGGCTCGAAGGTGTGGAGCTGCGCGTTGGCTCGGATGAAGCGGGCCGGGGTGCCCTCCTGCTCGGCCCGGGCCCGGGCGGCGGCGAGCATCGGCTCCGAGATGTCGATGCCGGTGCAGCGGCCCTCCGCGCCCAGCCGCCGCGCGACGGCGAGCGTCGTGCTGCCCGTGCCGCAACCGACGTCGAGCACCCGGCGCGCGGAGCCCTCGGCGACTGCCTCGACGAGCAGGTTTTCGAGCGGCTTGAACATCGCGTCGATCACCGCCTGGTTTTCGACCCAGGCGTGTCCGGCGGTGCCGTTCCACAGGTTCGTCTGCTCGTCCTCGGGTTGGCGCGTGTCATTCATGGATATCTCCTCCTGCTTGCCTTCAAGAACCTGAAGCCGCAGGGTGCCACTTCAAGCCGACTTGAGGTCAAGCGAATGACCGCACTGGACATCACGGAGGTGGCGAAGCGCTCCGGCGTTCCCGCCTCGACACTGCGCTTCTATGAGGAGCGGGGGCTGATTGCCTCCATCGGCAGGCGGGGGCTGCGCCGCCTGTTCGGTCCCGAGGTGCTGGAGCGGCTGGCGCTGATCGCGATGGGGCGCGCAGCGGGCTTCTCGCTCGATGAGGTGGGGCGCATGTTCGCGCCGGACGGGCGGCCACGAATCGACCGGAAGATGCTCACGGCCCAGGCGGAGAAGCTGGACAGGACGATCCGCGAGCTGAGCGCGATGCGCGACGGCCTGCGGCACGCCGCTGCCTGCCCGCATCCGAGCCACCTGGACTGCCCCACCTTCCGCCGCATCCTCAAAGGCGCCGCGTCCGGCGCGATGGGCACGCGAAGGAAGCAGACTCCGCGGCGGCCGTAGCGCCAGGACGGACCCGGTCATCAACCAATGACGATTTTGGAGACCTCGGTGAGGTCCAATTGGCCGAACTGCTCCAGAATCGAATCGATGTGTTCGAGAAGCAAGGCATTCGTCGGGCTGCCTGCCAACGCCTTCCGCAGTTGCCGGAACTCATCCAGCAACGAAGGCAGATCGCTCACGTCGACAACAGGGCCGTCTTCGAACAGCGGTACCCATTTGAGGCCAAGCTTCTCCGCAGCGGAAAGCCACACACCATGGTACTCCCCCTGGGTGGCCACCGGGATGTAGAGGGGAGCCTGGTCTGTCGATTTGAATTTGACGAGGATGGCAACGGACATCAGTGGAGCTCTGGGTGCTGGCCGACGATGGCCCAGTCAGGAAGGGGCGGCAACCGGAAGTCAATGCCCCAGCGCACTTCGAACGTCCAGCCTGGATGGGCTGAACGGAGCTTTTGCAGGGCAGCCTCCACACCTGCACGCAGCCTTGGTGTGTCCGCGTCGATGCGGAACTGCAAGCGCCGGAAGCCTTGAATCTCCTCGATGGCAGGGACCGTGGCCGAGCCCGTCTGTGTTGGCCGTGTCCCGGTCGCAGTTTGTGTAAGCGCCTGGATTCGCCCGACGGTGGTTTCGTAGATCAGTTCGTTGGCCCAGTCCGCCGGATCTCTTGGTGGGCTTGACCGATGAAGCCTTCGAGCTGACTTGTACTCGATGAGCAACCGCTGCTGCATATCGATTCCGTCGAACTCTCCCAGTCTCATGTAGCGTCCCTTGCGCGTTCGCTGAACAAGGTCCACTCCGCGAAAGTAGCGGGCGTCGACGATCTTTTGCGTCAATTGACCGATGACCTCTCGCGGACGTCCCGCACGCCGTTCTCGAAAGGCGTCGAGGCGCTTGTTGAGCCAGTTCGCCAACTGGGCCTCTCCCAGCTTGCGCGAGAGGGCTGTCCCGCGCAGCGCTCGTACCATCCAGGACACCCCGCGAGACATCGCCAGCATGAGCACCCCTTCCAGGATGGCGCTGACCAGCGTCGCGATGGCCTCTGCGAATTCGCGTGCGGCGCGATCGATCGCGTTCGCGTTCCCCTTCGCCTCCCACACCGTGCTGATGAACTTGTGGAATGCCTTGGCTACCTTCCAGAGGGACTCCACGAGCCAGTTCAGCAACATGGCCAGCCCCAACCACTCAAGGACAATGAGCCCGATCTCGAATCCGGCGGCTGCACCCGGTGCCGCGCCGATCCCGCCGGCCAGCGCACCGATTCCCGCTCCTATCGCGGTTGAGACCGCGAGCACCGCGATCCCTCCCAGCACCATCTCGGCCAGTGCCATGACGATGTCTTGGAGGACCTTTTCCGCGTGCCGCGTGACGGACCCGCTGAGATAGCGTGTGGAGAGGGCGACCGCGCGATGGAAGTCATCCCAGAGTTGGGCGACGCGCGCGACGGTGGAGCCCACCGTCGTGGCGAGGTTGTAGGAGCGGGAACCGGAGTTGACGACATCCGATAGGGATTGGGCAAAGCCACGGCCTGGAATCCAGATCAAGGTGTCGCTGCGAAAGTGCACTTCACGCCACCCCGTTGTCCCCAACGGCACGGCCAGGCGGTTCACGTTCGCGAGGACGTTGACGAAGAAGCGCAGGTCCTGCCCCCACTGGGTGGCCAGATCGCCGTAATAGGTTTCCGCGATGGCAATGGCGGTGCCGGACACGCCTGCTTCAACCCGATGCAGTCTTGCGCTGGGTTCGGGCAAATGGGTCCAGATGTACTCGGAGGCAACGAAGCCCGTTTGTCCATGACGCGTGGAGACCTCAGCCCAGCCATCCTTCCATTGGCGGATGACCTGGAGGGTCGTTACAAGCCGCGCTCGTCCCGCGAAGCCCGGGTGTACTCAGACATCAAAGCGGAACTGGGTGGCGCTGGCGGATGGGCGCTGTGCGAACTGCTGACAGAAGCGGTTCAGCGTTTCATAGGGGGCCGTGGGTAGGACGTCCCGGAACTCCAGATGGGTCACGAGGCAGAAGAGCGTGACCTCCAGGTAGCTCAGGTCCCGGTCGGGCGGGAGCGCGGCCAGCGCGGCGCTCGCGTTCGACTCCAGCCACGCCATCATGTTGAGCAGGGACTCCCGCAGCTTGCGCGCATGGGTCGTCCCCTCACCGGCGCCGGCCATCTTCTCCATGACCAGCGTCACCTCCGTCGCCATGGCCTGCAGGGTGAGCTCCTGCAGGTTCGCCAGCAGGGGCACGTCCAGATCCTCCGGCCACACCACCCGGGGTCTGGGGTTCGACCGCCGCCACAGCTCACGGGAGGCATTGAGCGCGCCGAACCAGACCCCTTGAGAGGTCTTCAGGACGGGAATCCGGAGCGCGGGGTTGCCGCCGTAGTCCTCCGGGTTCGTGGACAGCAGGTCCCGCACCACCTGGAAGGAGTGGTCAACGCCCAGCTCCGCGGCGAAGAGCCGGGCGATGCGCGTGAAATGCGAGCTTGAACGGCCGATGATGACAGGCGTGTCGAGCGTGGTCATGGGAGCCTCCAGTCAATGTGGCGTGGCAGGCTAACCCCATCTCGCCCCCACCCTCTACGGCTGTGAAGGTCCCGTCAGGGCCGCCTGGATGATCCGCGCGGCGATGTCCGGCGGGTCTCCTCCCATGTGGAGCGTGTTGACCGAATAGATGAGGCGCCGGCGCAGGTCCCTCGTGGCGCCCATCCCGCTGTTGTAGCCGTGCCGGTCGCCGCTCTTGCCCCAGAAGATGACGCCGCCCAGGTCGTAGCGGGAGAGGCCCGCGCTGTAGGTGGCGCGGCCTCCTCCCGCGGCGGGCAGGTCCGGGACGGTGAACAGCTCCTCCTGCTGCTTGCGCGGCAGCAGCCGCCCCTGGAAGAGCGCGACGAGGAAGCGGTCCAGGTCCTCGGCCGTGGAGATCATCTCTCCGGCGGCCCAGGGCACGGACTGGCTCGCTTCGGTGACGTCCACCAGGCAGCGCGTGCCGTAGGTGATGGCCCCCGCCGGACAGCCGGTCTCTTCCGGCGCGACCTCCTCGTAGCCACGCGCGTGGCGTCCGGGAAGGGTCACGTCGTTGCCGGGCACGAAGGTGTCCCGCAGGTGCAGCGGCCGCAGGATGCGCTCGCGCACCGCGTCCCCGTAGGGCCGGCCCGTCACCTGTTCGATGAGCAGCCCCGCGACGAGGTAGCCGATGTTGCCGTACTCCTGCCGCGTGCCCGGCGCGAAGCGGGGGCCCTGGGGGAGCGCCAGGGAGACCAGCTCCCGGGGGCTGAAGCGCCGGAAGCGGTTCTCGAAGAACCAGTCGGGGTCCTTCTGCGGCACCGGCACGCCGGGCAGGCCGTGGGTGAAGTTGAGCAACTGGCGCACGGTGATGGGCGCGTAGACGCCCGCGGGCAGCAGGCGCGGCAGGTAGTCCTGGACGGGCCGGTCCAGGTCCACGCGCCCCTCGGCGGCGAGCTGGAGCACGACGGTGGCCGTGAACGCCTTCGTCATGCTGCCAATGCGGAAGTGCGCGTCCGCGGGCACCGGGGCGCCGGTGCGGACGTCCGCCACGCCGGACGTGCCCAGCCAGCGCCCGTCCGCGCCGCTCACCCGGACCAGCGCGCCCGTCACCTCCGCGTTCGGCAGCCCCGCGATGGCCTGCCGCAGCGCCTCGCGGTCCAGGGGCGGCAGGGGCGACTTCGCCGCCTCCAGCTCCTGTTCGCCCACCTCCAGCGCGACACCGGCCGGTGCCCCCGGCCCGCAGGCGGGGGCCGTGAAGCTCGCGAGCAATGCCATACCCAGCCGCACTCCACGGTGCAGGACCGCCATGCTCCATCTCCTGTGAGGGAAGGGCCGGTGCATTCGCGCCGGCCGGCGGATGGAACACCGGGGACCCCTGGCGGTGTCACCGGATGGGGGCGCTTCAGTCCACCTCCACGTACAGCTCGCCGTTCTGCCCGATGGCGCCCGGGGCCAGCGACCATCCTGGGTGTTCCGGCATGAGGTAGAGCGTGCGCTTGCCTTCAGGAGAGCGCGCGGCCCCGATGAGCAGGTACCGGCGTGTCCGCTTCGCTCCGGTGAGCGTCAGCACGTCGTGCTTCACGCTCCAGGTGCCCTGGTCGTCGTCGGAGCCGAACTTCATCGCGCCCACCTGTCCGGACGCGCCCGCGAACTTGTACTGGAACTCGCGATCGGCGCCGAAGGTGTAGTCGACGCTGTAGGAGACCGCCGTCATGCTGGTGCCGCCGGTATAGGTGTTGACCCACTGGGTCGCGGAGCTGCTGCCGTAGACGAAGTGGCCCACCACCTGCGCGTCGTCCACGAGCGGCAGGCCGACAGGGCTCCCGCGCACGCCCTTCAGCGCCTCCTCCACCCGGACGTAGGACGTGTTCCAGGAGAACGAGGCCGACATGGCCTCGCCCAGGCCCCCGGGCGTCATGAAGCTCTGGATGAACACCAGCGGCTCCAGGCGGTCTCCCGCCTCCACCAGGTAGAGGCTCACCCGGAAGGTCCGGTCGTTGTTCTTCGCGCGCACCACCGCGGCGGTGAAGAAGGCGCGGGCCCCGTTGGCCACGAAGCGCCGCATCACCAGCGGGTTCGGCTTCACGTCGTTCCAGTCCGCGCCAATGCGCTCCTGCCACAGCTTCGCGAGCCGGCCCTCGGCGTCATCGAGCCCGGGCAGGGCTGGCAGCCGGAGCGCCTCCACCCCCAGGGTGTCGCCCCGATGGTCCCACTCGAGGATGAAGCGCCCGTCCTGCTGGGTCTTCCAGCCCGGAGGCGCGTCGAACGCGAAGCCTCCGGGCTCCCCGGGGCTGCCGCCTTGGGCCCTGCTCACCGCGCCGGGGGCGCCGGGCGTGGCGCTGTCGCCTCCCGCGAAGAGCCCCAGGGCCATGAGCCCCAGGGTGCCGGTGCAGCAGAACGCGCAGGCGCCTCCGACCGCGAGGAGGATCCAGACGAGGGGGCTCTTGGGACGGGCCATGATGGGGTGCCGGGAGGGATGGAGGCTCCCGTCACCTGCTTCTACGCGCTCCGGCGCCAATCTTCCCGAGCAGGCCCGCGAAGGCGTCAGCGCCCCGCGCCGGGCCCGCTCGCCCACCCGGAGCCATCAACCGCGGGACGTCCGCCTGGGTGGGTCATGGCGCGTCCGGCAGGGTGTACTGGAAGTCGTAGGAGTGCTTCCCGCCCGGCGCGATGTCGATGGTCATGGAACCGGCGAGCCCCGTGAGCTCGCCGGTTCCGGAGTCCGGCACCACCGTGATGACGAGCTGGGGCGCCCCGCGCGTCAGGGTCCCGGAGTGCTGGAGCGCGAAGGTGCCGGCGCGGCCGTCCAGCGTTCCGCTGACGCGCTCCATGGCCACGTACCCCGCGGACCCCTCCACCGGCGTCCGCACCGCGAGCATCTGTCCCTGGCTCGTGGCGTCCAGTCCGCCGTGAAAGCGTTTGTCGAGCGTCATCCGGCCCGGGGCCGCCTCCACCGCGCCCGCCTCCGGGGCCATGGGGGTGAGCTTGACGTCGAAAGGACCACTCGCGCGCTTCGTCATGGGTGCCTGCTCCCTTGCCAGATGGCCGGACAGATACGCCAGGAGCCCGCGCCTGGATTGCAAAAACGCATCACGCCCGGCGCCTTAGGACTCGCTTAAGACCTGTGCCCTACCGTCACGGTCACTCCAAGGGGGCAGGGCGCATGAGTGACCACGAACAGAACCACCACGACGGACTCCAGCAGGACCTGCGGGTGCTGGCGAAGCGCACGGACCGGCGGGAGCTGCTGCGCTGGATGGCCTTCACCAGCCTCATCCCCGTCATCGGCTGCGGGGGGACGGACTCCAGCGGCGGCAACGACGACGCGTCCGGCTGCGCGAGGATTCCGGAGGAGACGGCCGGCCCCTATCCCGGCGACGGGTCCAACGGAGCCAATGCCCTGGTGCTGTCGGGCATCGTCCGGAGCGACATCCGCTCCAGCATCGCGGGCGCGAGCGGCGTCGCGGCGGGCATCCCGCTCACCGTCACCCTCACGCTGGTGGCCAGCAATGACAGTTGCACGCCGCTCCGGGGCTACGCCATCTACCTGTGGCACTGCGACCAGGCGGGGCGCTACTCCATGTACTCGTCGGGCGTCACCCAGGAGAACTACCTGCGCGGGGTGCAGGTGACGGATGAAGAGGGCAGGGTGACCTTCACCAGCGTCTTCCCCGCCTGCTACAGCGGGCGGTGGCCGCACATCCACTTCGAAATCTACCCCTCGGTGGAGGCGACCTCCTCCTCGCGCAACAAGGTGGCCACGTCCCAGTTGGCCCTGCCCGAGGACGTCTGCGACACCGTCTATGCGACGTCCGGGTATTCGCAGAGCGTCCGCAACCTCAGCCAGGTTTCGCTCTCCAGCGACAACGTGTTCAGCGACGGCGCGTCCACGCAGTTGGCGACGGTGACGGGCAACACCACGGACGGCTACGCCGCGTCGCTGGTGGTGCCCATCCAGGTCTGACGCGGCTACTTCGCCTTCGCGGGCGCGAAGTCGAAGGGCTTGTCCTGGGCGATGAGCAGCACGCACTCGGCGTCTGGCGAGCACTGGTTGCGGTGCACCACCTTGCCGGGCTGGTCCCAGGTGCTGCCGGCCTCCACGGCGCCCGCTTCGGCGGCGCCCTCGCTGGTGTTCGTCATGCGGCCCTTCACCAGCACGCCGTGGTAGCTGGCGGAGTGGGTGTGCGGCCCGGAGTCGAACCCGGCGGGGAACTTCATCAACAGCGCGTACGGGCCCTTCTTCATGTCGCCCCAGAGCACGTGCACGGACGGGCCGCCGGGCATCATCTCCGTCCAGGCGAGCTTGTCATAGGCGGTCTGCTGGAACGCGGCGGACTCCTTGCCCCTGGCGGCGGCGAAGGTGAACGCGGAGAGGACGGCGACGGCGGCGACGAGCTTGGGCAGGGGCTTCACGGGAGGCACTCCTCGGTGGAAGGAAACGCCGGGGAGGATGGCGGCGGACGGGGGCTGCGAAAATGCCCGTTTCCGCAGGGGCCCTCTGCGAGAATGCAGGCCATGCCCGAATGGAGCGACCTGCGGCACTTCCTGGCCATCGCGAGGGAGGGGAACCTCTCCGCGGCGGCGCGGCGGTTGAAGGTGGACCCCACCACGGTGGGCCGGCGCCTGGCCGTGCTGGAGAAGGAGCTGGGGGCGCGGCTCTTCGACCGGACCCCCACGAGCCTCAAGCCCACGGCGGTGGCGCTGCGCATCCTCCCGGCCGCGGAGGCGGTGGAGGCGGAGGCGCTGCGGGTGGAGCGGCTCGCCAGCGGCGAGGACCTGCGCCCCTCCGGGCCGGTGACGGTCACCGCGACGGACTCCTTCCTGGTCCACAACGTGATGCCCTGGCTGGCCGCGTTCCAGGAGCGCCATCCGGAGATCGAGTTGCAACTGCTCTCCGGCTACGAGGCGCTCTCCCTGGTGCGGCGCGAGGCGGACGTGGCCATCCGGCTGGTCAGGCCACGGGAGGCGTCGCTGCGGGCCCGGAAGGTGGCTGCCATTGGGGTCGTGCCCTTCGCGTCGAAGGCCTATCTCTCCCGCCGGGGGCCGGTGCGCTTCGACACGGGGCTCCAGGGGCACTCGGTGGTGGGGTACGCGCAGGACTCGCGGCGCTGGCCGGAGTCGAAGTGGCTGGACGTGCACGCGGCGAAGGCCACCGTGGCGCTGCGGCTGACGTCCATCCTGGGGCTGCTCCAGGCCGCGCGCGAGGGCCTGGGCGTGGCGCTCCTGCCGGCGTTCTTCGGCCACCTGCATCCGGAGCTGGTGCCCCTGCGTGACGCCCTGCCGGAGCTGGAGCGGACCGTGTGGCTGGTGTTCCACGAGGACCTGGCCCACAACGCGCGGGTGCGCGCGGTGGTGGACTTCCTGGCGGAGACCATCGGGAGGCAGGCGGAGGCGCTCGCGAAGCCCCCGGCCAGGTCCGGGAGGAAGCGCGCGCGGTGACGGGGCCGCGTCCGCCCCGCGCCCGAGGCCTTCATTGTAAGCTTGAATTTCAAGACTTTCATGGAGATGTCTCATGAAGCCCGTCCGAGCCGCCCTGCTGTGGTCCCTCCTCACCACGACCTTCGCCGGGAGCGCCCTCGCGCAGGACCCCTCACGCACGCTGCTCATGCAGTGGCTGGCGGATCCAGATGTCTACAAGGAGAACGACGACCTGTTCTTCCTCACCGGCACGGGCAACGGGGTGGTGATTCCGCTGTATGAGTCGAACGACCTGACGACGTTCCGCTTCAAGCGCGACTACAACCCGTCCGCGGCGGATCCGACCTACGACTACTGCTTCCTGTGGGCGCCGGACCTGAGCAGGGTGGGCAGCGTCTACCAGCTCCACTTCTCCGGCCACCGGGTGCCCAACGGCGCGGCGTGTCCTCCGGCGGGGCAGGAGGTGACGACCTTCGTCGCCACGGCGCCGGACTTGAACCTGGTCTTCGGCGCGCCCCAGCCCCTCAACGCCAACACCACGTGGCCGCGCACCACCACCGGCACGGCGTGCCTGCCGCAGGGGTGCAACCGGAACATCCGCATCGACTCGGCGACGTTCGATGACGGCGTGGACCGCTGGCTCTTCTATGTCTGGTTCCAGAACGGCAACAACATCTCCTCGTTCAAGCTGGCCGCGCCCGGCACCGTCTACAACCACGCGGGCCCGGCGGTGTTCGCGACGCCGGCCTACGAGGAGGGCATCAACGAGGCGCCGGAGCTCTTCAAGCGCGACGGGCGCTACTACCTGGTCTTCAGCGGCGGTTGGTACAACAGCCAGTACGCCATGTATTACGTGATGGCGGACTCCATCCCAGAGCTCACGCGGGCGCGGGCGGTGCGGCGGCTGTCCCTGCCGTCGAAGAACTCCGCGGGCCGGCTGGTGCAGTCCCACGGCCACAACGTCATCGTCGAGCGGCGGGGCGAGTACTTCAACGTCTTCCACCAGGGCGCCTTCGACAGCGCGGGCAACCTCGCCTCGCGCAGCACGTACAGGCAGCGCGTCGCGTTCAAGCCGGATGGGGCGATGACGTCGCTCAACCAGGTGAGCGTGCGCTGGAACCGGCTCGCGGGGTACAGCTACTCGCTGGACGTCGTGTTGAAGAATGGCTCGGTGGTGGGGCCGTGCACGTCCGTGGTGCTGCTGGGGCAGGCCCACAAGACGGTGTTCGACGGCGTGTGCCGCAGCGCCGGGGACCGCGTGGTGACGAAGGGGGAGATCGCCGCGTTCCGCCTCTTCTATTCCAACAACAACGTCTGGGGGCCCTTCGTGGAGAAGGCCTATGACGGCATCTCCGACGACGTGTCCCTGGAGCTGCCCGGCGGCGTCACGCCCTTCGTGGACCTGGAGTGGAGCGAGGAGGAGACGCTGGCGCAGTACTCCATCGACGTGCAGCGGCGGGACACGGGCGCGTGGATTGGCCCGTGCATCGGCGTGGGCGCCGTGAACAAGAGCCTGTCCTGGACCTACCAGGGGCGCTGCGACACGCCAGGCATCAACGTGCCGTACTCCAACATCCAGGCCTTCCGCGTCTGCTCCGCGGTGAACGGAGACTGGGCCCATGCGCGCTGCGGCGCCGCCGCGTACGACGGGCGGGCCCTGCACTCGCGCATCAACATCCCCTGAGCCGCGGCCTGCCTCCGGACGGACGCTGTCTCCAGCGCGCGGCGTCCGTCAGCGCGGCGCGAAGCGCTTCGCGGACCGCAGCTTCGCCTTCATGGCCTCCATGTCGCGGTTGCGCGGCGGGGCAGTGGTCACCAGGGAGTCCACCAGCCGGCGCGCGGCCTCGGTGACGTCCTCGACGGCGCGGTGGAAGGCCTCCTCGTTCGCCTTGGACGGGGCGCTGGTGCCGCTCAGCTTCCGCACGAACTGCAGGGCCGCCGCCCGGACCTCCGCGTCCGACGCGGGGGGCTCGAAGTTGAACAGCGTCTTGATGCTCCGGCACATGGACGGGGCCCTCCGCGTGAAGTGCCGCCAGCGTACCCCAATCCATTGCCGCGAGAATGTGACTTGGCCCATGGGAGCCAAGATGGTTTTCTCAGGACTCCCCCTTCTCCTGGAAAGGTTTCTTCCAATGATGCGCAAGCGCTTCGCCGTTCCCGTGACGCTCTTCTCGTTGGCGCTGCTCGCCTGTGGCGGCAGCCCCGCCGCCGAGCCGCAGCCCTCCACCCCGACGCAGCAGGAGCAGGGCCTCAACGCCGTGGGCGAGGGCTGTTCGGCGGACACCGACTGCGCGACGGGCCTGTGCTGGACGGAGGCGGACTCGTACCCGATCTACAACCCGTATTGGATCCGTGCGGACCAGTGCACCGAGGAGTGCGGTGGCACGACCGACAACGCCTACTGCCAGCAGCTCGCCGCGGACTACAACGCGCCGAACCCCAGCCAGGCGCGCTGCATCCCGGCGCGGGGCGTGTATGACAACTACCCGTACGACGACATCGTCTACGTCTGCGACCTCATCCCGGCGGGGCTGGGCAAGGTCCACTGGGCGGAGTGACGGCCCGACCCACGCCGTAGGAGGGCAGGGGAGCGTGGAGGTCCGACACCCACGCTCCGCGCCACTTCTCCCGCGCGGCGGGACGGAGCAAGCTGAGCTTCGTGTCCCGGCGCTCACAGCTCCTCCTCCTGCTCGTCGTGTCCGGGCTCCTGCACGCGGCGCTCCTCTTCGCGCTGTGGCGGAGCCCGGCCGCGAACGTCCGGCGTCACGAGCCGCCGCGGGCAATCGAGCTGGAGATCGTCACCCGGGACGCACGCCCCACCCCCGAAGCGGAGCCGAGCCCTCCGCGCCCGCCCGCGCGTCCGGCGGAGCGCGAACCCTCCACGCGGGAGCGGAAGGGTGGAGCGCCGACGCCGCTGGCGGAGCGCGAGCGGAAGAAGGACGAAGCGCCAGCTCCCGCCGCCCCCGGGAAGGCCGCTCCCGAGCCGCTCGCGGAAGCTCCCGCCGAGCGCCCGTCACCTCCGCTCCGGGACGTCCCGCTCCAGTTGGAGCCCCCCGGGCTCCTGGGCGGTGGGCTCCTGAAGGGCCCTCCGTCGACGGGGCGGACGCTTCGCAACGTCCCCGGCTCGGAGCCGGACCCCAAGGCCCTGGCGGCCCGTGAGGCGGAGGAGGCGCGCCAGCGGGTGGATGGCTGGGCCCACGACGCGACCGCGTCCGCGCGGGCCACGGGCGCGACGCCTCCCTACTTCGCGAAGCTGCGCCAGGGCTTCTCCGAGCAGCTCGTGAACCCGCCGCCTCCCGACACCGAGGTGCTCGCCCGCCGGCTGAAGCGCGAGCAACTGGAGGCCATCGAGCGGTTCGGCAAGACGGGCACTCCCTTCGCGCCCCAGGAGCGCGACGTCCGCCGGGAGACGTCCGACCGGATGCGCGCGGCGGTGGAGGCCGGGCGCGCGGCGAACGTCTACATGATGGACGTCACCACCCCCATCCTGGCGCTCGTCGCCATCGTGGAGGTGCGGCAGGCGCGCGACGGCAGCCTCATCGACCTCCAGGTGCTGGAGGGCTCCGGGGACCCGAAGTTCGACCGCTGGGCGGTGTCCCAGCTCCGGGATGCGCTCGCCAGCGCGGAGCCTCCCACGGACGGCGGCGTGGGCATCCGCGAGGACGGGATGCGGACCCGCTGGCGGTTGGAGGAGTACCTCGGCAACCCCCGCGTGCGGGTCCACCTCATCTCCATCTACTGACTCACTCCGTCCCGATGCCGCCGATGCGCTCACCCGTCGCGGCGTCCAGGACGTGCAGGGCGCCCCACATCGGCACGTACACCCTGCCGCCCCGGACCCAGAGGGCCGTCATCATGGTGAGGGAGCGGGTCTCGGGCATGGGCACGTCCCAGACCACGGCGCCGGTGCGCAGGTCGCGCCGGATGAGGTACGCGCCGCCCTTCTCCAGCGCATAGACGACGTACACGGCGTCCTGGGTGATCTCCCCCACCTCCGGCGCGGTGTCCCGCAGGAGGAGCGGGTCCTTCTCCGACACGGTGTCGTGCCACAGCGGCTTGCGGTTGCCCGGCGCGTACAGCGCCACCAGGGGCACCTGCGTCCCCGGCCAGCGCGTGCCCAGCGCCAGCGTGTAGCCGCCCGTGCGGAAGAGGTACTTGGTGGAGAAGCCCCGGATGTCGGAGGGCGGGTAGCTGGAGCGCTCGCAGGAGGTGGGGTGCTCCGCCGGCCGGCTCATGTTGCACGTCTGCGGGCTCAGGGGCGGCGTGGCGCAGCCCTTCGGCGCCCGGGGCGCGGGCTTCGCCGTGGCGGTGCGCGTGTCGAAGAGCAGGTGCTGGTGGTCCACCACCTCCACCCAGACGGACGTCGTGTCCCCGGGCGGGATGCACAGCCGGCGCGGCGAGTCCGTCAGCGGCACGCGCCCCAGCCGCTTGCCGGTCTCCAGCTCCAGCAGGTTCACCGTGCGCTGCTCGCTCATCACCAGGTGGCCGTTCTGGGCGATGACCTTCGTGTGGCGGGAGGCGTCCGGCCCCTCCGAGGGCGACGACTCCCAGAGCTTCTGGAACGTCCGGCCGTCGAACGCGGCGATGAAGTGCTGGACGCCGGAGGCGCCCTCGTGCCGGCTCACGTGGCCGACGATGTCCTCCGTCCCGTCGCCGTTGACGTCCACGAACGCGGGCGCGCCCCGCTCCGCCCACTGGAGGCGCTCGGGTCCGGGCTTGGGGGGCTCGGGTGGAGGCCCGGGGACGACCGGTGGCGCGACGGAGCGGGGGACGGCGGCGGGAGGTGGGGTGGGACGGGGCTGGGTTCATCCGGGCCCCCCTTGAGGAGGGCGACCGCCGCGCCCACGCCGCCCATGACGACCATCGCCGCGACGCCCGCCACCACCATCAGGGCCTGCCGGTTCGCCTGGGCGGGGGGCGGCGGGCCAGGCCGCGCCGGGTGTGGGCCGTCCAGGTCGAAGGCGTGGCCGCAGTAGCCGCAGACGTAGTGCGTCTTCGCGGCCTGGGGCGTGAAGGGCGCGTTGCAGTGGGGACAGCGCGAAGCTCTGGGGACGGGCCGGGCCATGACTCCGGGTGTAGCACTCCGCGCACGCGAGGGGTTGAAACACGAAAGCCCCCTTCCTTCCCGCGAGGGGAGGAAGAGGGCTTGCGCGCTCACGCCGGTGTCAGGCGACGGCTACGGCACCGTGGCCTTCACGGAGACGCCCGAGTACGCGGAGTAGCCGCGCACGGAGACGTACCAGGTGCCGGACGCCGGGGCGGTGATGGTGCAGGTCTCCGCGTTGCCGCTGAGGTACGGGCGGCAGTTGTACGCGGTGGTGGTGGGCTGCGAGCCCTGGCGCACGTAGAGGTCCGCGTCACCCGTGCCGCCGGACTGCTCCACCGTCAGGGTCGTGGAGCCCGCGGGGACGGTGATGGCGTAGTGCTTCCAGGTGCCGGAGGAGCCGGAGAGGTTGGTCTGGCTCAGCAGCGTCTGCGTCGGCTGCTGCGGGGCGTTGATGGTGCTGTCGATCCAACTGGCGAAGGACGACACGCGGCCGTACATGCCCGCGTACGCCGGGTCGGCGCAGCCGTAGCCCCAGCTCACGATGCCCGCGAGCACGCGGGTGCTGCCCTTGAGGACGGTGAGGGGACCGCCGCTGTCACCCTGGCAGGAGTCCTTGCCCGGGGCCGTGGCGCCCAACTGGTCCGCGGTGATGGTCTCCTGGCCCTGGTAGTCCGCCTGCGCGTCGGCGTTGCTGATGACGTTCACGTCCACCGTCTGGAGCGTGGTGGGCAGCGAGGAGGAGCCGCTGGACAGCGTGCCCCAGCCCGTGACGCGCGCCACGGCGCCGACGCCGCCCACGCCCGCCGCCTCGTCCGCCGCGGTGACGATGGGGATGGCCTTCACGTTCGCGCCGCTCAGGTCCAGCGGCGAGGACAGCTTGAGGAGCGCCGCGTCCTTGCCGTAGTTGGCGTCCACGTAGCCCGGGTACACGACCACCTGGGACACGGTGCGGACCTGCCCGCCGGTGGTGGTGGTGCGGTTGGTGACGCCCGCCACGATGCGGCCCGGCTTGGAGATGGAGCCGCCCGAGTTCACGCAGTGCTGCGCGGTGAGGATCCAGTTCTCGTTGATGACGGAGCCGCCGCAGAAGTGGCTGCCGCCGCTGCTCTGCAGCGACACCTGCCAGGGGTTCGCCTCGATGGTGGTCGCCGTGCCGCCGACGATCTCCTGGGTGGTGGCGGCGGGAGCCGGCGTCTCCGGCTGGGCCTGCTTCTCCTCCGTGGTCTGGGGACCGCAACCGACGACCAGCAGCGACACCGCGCTGGCGGCGGTCCAGCGACGCACCATCTGAGCCGAAATCATGTGAACCCCGTTTTGATTGGTAAATATGAAGCGACGGGATTCTTGAGGAGTCCAGGACTCTTTGTAAATACCCCGGTGGGCGATTTATTGTAACTGGATAACTACTGTTATGGAGTTGGCGTGACGCGGCTATCCGGCGACGAAGGTGAAGCCCGAGGACACCTCCAGGCGGTAGCCGGGGTCCTCGAAGACCACCCGGGTGCCGGTGCCCTCCAGCATGTCCCGCACGTGGCTGACGTGGACGCGCAAGGCGTTGTCGTGCAGGCGCGGGTCGTAGGCCGCGTTCCACATGGCGCGCACGCAGTCCTCCTTCGACAGGATGCTCCCTGGCTGGCGAGCCAGCGCGTAGAGCAGCCTGCGCGGCAGGGCGCGCCGCTCCAGGGAGACGGTCTTCCCCGGGGCTCGCAGCTCATGACGGCGGGCGTCCAGCACCACCTCCTCCGGCGCTTCCGGGAGGGAGTCTGCCTTCGCGGCGGATGCTAGCGGCCGGGTCAGCTCCGCCATCAGCTCGGGGTCCAGCCCGCCCGCGGTCGCCGCGCGGGTGGCCTCTTCCAGGGCCTGCGCGGCCTCGCGGGCGCGGCCCGCGTGCCGGTGGAGCGTGGCGCGGGCCAGGTGCCCCAGCGTGTGCTCCAGCGCGAAGTCGTCACCTCGGGCCAGGGGCTCCAGCGCGGTGAGCAGCGCCGTGGCGCGCGGGGCGTCCCCGCTCCGGGCGGCGGCGAGGGCGGCGAGGGCGCGCTGGCGGGCGGCGATGCCAGGGCGCACCTCCCGGGGCTCCACGGTGATGGGCGGTGCGTCCGGCCCCGGCACGTCCAGCGTGCGCGCCACCCGGGCGGCCCGCATCAGCCCCACCACGCCGCGCGAGCGGACCTCCTCCTCCACCGCGTCCAGTTGGGCCCTTCCTTCCGCGCGCCGGCCCAGCTCCAGCAGCATGCGGCCCGCGCCCACGCGGCACAGCAGCCGGACGAAGAGGTAGCCCGCCTTCTCCGCGCGGCCCTCCGTCTCCCGCAGCGCCGCGAGCGCCGCGCCGCGCTGCCCTGACTCCGCGCGCACCCACGCCGCGATGCAGTCCAGCTCCAGCGCGAGGCGGGGGGCGCCCAACTGGCCCAGGCGCTCCCGGGCGCTGGCGAGCGCGGCGTCCGCCTCCGTGAAGCGGCCCAGCCGGCTGAGGATGCCCGCGGACATGGCCGCCACCAGGGGGCCTCGCGAGTCGAGCGGCGCGTCCTCCAGCAAGGACACGCACTGGGCCAGGGGCTCCGCCAGCTCGCTGTCGCGGCCTTCAATCCAGAGCATCAGCGCGCGGGCGTAGGCGCACCAGCCCAGCACGCGCCGGTCCCCGGTCGCGGCGGCGGCGTTGTCCAGCATGGCCAGGGACTCATCCAGCCGCCCCTGGAAGAAGCGCAGCGCGGTCCAGGCCAGCAGTTGCTGGAGGAAGACCTCCGCGCTGCTCGGCACCGGCATGGCCTCCAGCGTGCGCTCGCAGGCCTCCGGCTCCAGCGCGAAGAGGGCCACCCGCACCAGCACGGCGCCCACGCCCTCGCGCAGGGCCTCGTTCGACTCCGGCTCCGGCGCGCCGGCGGCGGCCTCCAGCGAGGCGCGCAGGGCGAGCAGCTCCGGGTAGGCCCGGCGCAAATCCAGCAGCCGCACCCGCGCGCGCGCATGGGCCAGCTTCACCTGGGGCGTGCGCAGCCCGGCGGGCAGCGAGTCCAGCAGGCCCAGCAGCTCGTCCGCGGCGCCGTGGCGCACCAGGGCTTCCGCCTGGGCGACGATGAAGGCCGCGCGCGCTTCGTGCCGGCCGAGCGCCTGGAGGTGGCGGCACACCGCGCGCACCCGGACCACGGCGGGCAGGGGCTCCCGCTCCAGGACCTCCAGCAGCGCCTCGTGGCCGGCGCGCGCCTCGTCCGGCGACAGCAGGGACACCATCGCCTCGCGCACCAGGTCGTGCACGCCGTGCCGGCCCCGCGAGTCCGTCTCCACCAGCAGCTTCGCGCCCAACCGGCGCGGCGCCGGGTCCGCCGCGTCGCCGGACAGCACCGGCCCCAGCGCGCTCGCGGTGAGCGGCAGTTGGCTCAAGGCCAGCATCGCGCACAGCCGCCGCTCGTCCGCGGGCAGCGCCGCGAGCGCCGCTCGCACGGGTTCGTCCCCGCCCGTGTCGCCCGCGTGGGCGCGGCGCAGGAGGAAGGGCAGGCCCCGCGAGCGGCCCCACGCCGCGTCGAAGCCGTCGCGCTCGCCGTAGAGCGCGTCCAGCTCCCGCCACAGCTCCTTCGCGGCCTCCTCCGGCAGGCCCTCCAGCCGCAGCTCCACCCGGTCCGGGCTGGCCGCGTGCCGGGGCACCGACTCGCGCGAGGTGGCCAGCAGCGTGCCCTGCCGCAGCCGCCCGCCCAGGTCCTCCACCAGCGCGGCGCGCTCCGGCGGCCCGAGCACGTGCAGGTCGTCCAGCACGCACAGGGCGCGGCGCGCCTCCAGCTCCGCCGCCAGCGCCTCCAGCCGGGACGCGTCCGACAGGGCCTGGGCCACGGGCGCTTCGCTCAGCAGGCGGCGCACGTCGTCCACCACCGTGTCCAGCGTGTCCCCGGGGCGCACGCGCCGGTGCACGACGGGGCCCCGGTGCTTCGCGGCCACCGCCGCCACCAGCGCGGACTTGCCCGCGCCGGGCAGCCCGTAGACGACGCCCGTGCGCACGCGCTTCAGCATGTCCCCCAGCCGGCGTACCTCGTGGGCTCGGCCCACGAAGACCGCCGGCGGTCCCAGTCCCGGAGCGGATGGCGTGCGCATGGCGCGCAGCAGTGTACGACCATCCAGGCCCCGTCCGTCACGGGTGCCTCAGGTGTCGTCCAGGCTGAGCGCGCGCAGGTGGCTGACGTCTCCCCAGGTCACCATGCGCAGGGCCCCCTCGTGGAGGTCGAACTGGTTCCAGCCCGCGTTGAGGACGGAGAAGGCGCGCGGCGCCGAGGGCGGGATGCCCAGGCAGTGGCGCAACAGGGCGCTGAGCAGGCCGCCATGGGTGACCACCACGACGCGGGCCCCCGGGTGGCGCGCGCCCAGCTCCTCCAGGCAGTGCAGCGCCAGCCGCAGGCGCTGGGAGGCGCTCTCCCCTTCGGGTACCACGTAGTCGGCGTGGCCCTCCGAGTACGCGGCGAAGACGTCCGGGTGGCGCTGGCCGGCCTCCGCGCGCGTCAGCCCTTCGAGCACGCCCAGCGCGCGCTCCCGCAGGCGCGCGTCCCGCTGGACGTCGTGGCCCGTCCGGGCCGCGATGCGGGAGGCCGTCTGCACCGCGCGGTCCAGGTCGCTGCTGTAGAGGGCCTGGAAGGGATGGGCGGCCAGCCGCGCCGCGAGCGCCTCCGCCTGCCGCAGCCCCTCACGGCTGAGCATGCTGTTCAGGTGCCCCTGCAACCGCCCCAGGGCGTTCCACTCCGTCTCCCCGTGCCGGAGCAGGATGAATTCGGTCGTCATGGCCCCAGCGTGGCGGGCGGGGTCGGGCGGAGCAAGGCGCGCGAAGTGTCAGCCCGGCGCCGCGGCCCCCTGCCTGAAGGGGCCGGCTATGCCCCTCATGCGCGGGAGGGGTGTCACGGCGTTGAAACAATACCCCGTCCGGCGTGAGGGGCCGCGCGCACTCCGTGGCGGGGGGCGGCGGGGACCTGTCTGGACGTCGGCCCCGGGGGACGGGGTGTTCGCCCGGTGGCCCACGCTTCCCCAGAATCCTGGTTCTACAGCACTCTCGGACAGCTTCAGCCTCACTGGACGCGCGTCCACTTTGTTCAGGGCTTCGAGTCTGGGCGTGCCCTTCGCACTGCGTATGCGGGGGGACGGCGGATCTCCCGTGCACGCCGGGCTTCAGGGGGTGAGTGAGATGAAACACGGTCAGGGTCTGGAAGCGATGAGCCTGGAGTTGGGGGTTCGGGAAACCCCGGAGCATGCGCCGCGGAGGACCCACCGCTTCGGCTGGCTGCGGATGCTGGGCGTGGACGCGGTCCTCATCGCCGGCTCGCTGGTCGCCGCCACGATGCTGCACTTCGCGGACGGGCTGTCGCCGGCCTGCAGGGCTGTCCTGCCCCGGGCCGTGGCGCTCCTGGTCGCGGTGCGCCTGGTGACGCTCGTCTGGTTGGGGCTGCACCGCTGGTCCTTCCACCGCTCCGGCATCCACGAGGCGGTCCGGCTGGAGCTGGCCAGCCTCGCGGGCACCATCGTGTTCGAGCTGCTGCGCGCCATCTTCTTCATGGAGTCGCTGCCGGGGCAGGTGGTCGCGCTGGAGTTCTTCATCACCACCACGCTCCTGGGCTTTCACCGCTTCGCGCCGCGCATGGCCCGGCAGTGGTACCTGGACCGGCAGCGCGCGAAGGCGCAGGGCTCCCAGCGCACGCTCATCGTGGGCGCGGGCAGCGCCGGGGACCTGCTCCTGCGCGACCTGCTGAGGGACCGCAAGAGCCCGTGGCACGTCATCGGGCTGGTGGATGACGACCCGGGCAAGCAGGGCACCTTCCTCAACGGCAAGCCGGTGCTCGGCGTGCTGGACGCGCTGCCGGAGCTGATGCGGAAGCACCGGGTGACGCAGGTGCTCATCGCCATCCCCCGGCTGTCCCCGGAGCGCACCCGGCACCTCTTGAGCCTGTGCCGGCACCAGAGCGTCAGCTTCAAGATCATCCCGGCCTCGTTCGCCTACCTGGACCAGAAGATCACCGCCGCCATGCTGCACGACCTGGCCCCGGAGCACCTGCTGCCCCGGGACGCCATCTCGTTCGACCATCAGGAGGTGCACCGGCTGGTGACGGGCCGCCGCATCCTCGTCACCGGCGGCGCGGGCTCCATCGGCAGTGAAATCGTCCGGCAGGTCGCGGGGCACTCGCCCGCGTCGCTGGTGGTGGTGGACATCAACGAGAACGAGCTCTACCTGCTGGTGCGCCAGCTCCAGGCGCGCTACCCGCACGTGCCGGTGCACTCCGTGGTGGCGGACATCCGCGACCTGGACCGGATGTTGCGCATTGGCCAGGAGTTCGCGCCGCAGTACGTCTTCCACGCGGCCGCGCACAAGCACGTGCCCCTGATGGAGGACGCGCCGGAGGAGGCCATCAAGAACAACGTCTTCGGCACGCAGAACGTGGCGCGCATGGCGGACGCGTGCGGCGCGGAGCGCTTCATCCTCATCTCCACCGACAAGGCGGTGAAGCCCTCGTCGGTGATGGGGGCCTCCAAGCGGCTGGCGGAGATGGTCATCCGGGACATCGCCGTGACGTCGCGCACCACCTTCTGCGCCGTCCGCTTCGGCAACGTGCTGGGGTCCGCGGGCAGCGTGGTGCCGCTCTTCAAGCAGCAGATCCAAGCGGGCGGCCCCGTCACGGTCACCCACCCGGACTGCACCCGCTACTTCATGATCATCCCGGAGGCGGTGGGCCTGGTGGTGCTGGCCGGCCTGGGCGGCTACGGCGAGCTGTGCATCCTGGACATGGGCGCGCCGGTCCGCATCGCGGAGCTGGCCGCGAACATGATCACCATGACGGGCCTGGTGCCGGACAAGGACATCGCCATCGTCTACACGGGGCTGCGCCCGGGGGAGAAGCTGGAGGAGGTGCTCATGTCCGAGGAGGAGGAGCTCACCCAGCAGGTGCGCAACCGCATCAAGGTGGCGAAGAGCCCCGCGCCGCCCGCGGACTTCCAGATCCAGCTCAAGCGCCTGGACCGCGCGGCCCGCGCCGGTGACTCCCACGACGTGAAGCGCGCCCTCCAGGAGCTCATCCCCGCGTACACCCCGTCGAAGATGCCGGCGACGGTGGCGAAGGTGCTGCCCGTCTTCGCCCCCGTGAAGCCGTCCGCGGCGGAGCAGAACGTCAGCGCCTGAACCCCACGCGGCCCCGGCCGTCCACGCGAAGCCCCGGTCTCCCGTGCCCCCTTCCGGGCGGGAGGCCGGGGCTTTTCGTCAGGGGCGGAGAGGCGAGCGGTAGGCCGGAAAGAAGCCGTTGGCGGCGCGGCCCTCCGACAGCGTGGCGTACACCGCCGCGTCGCAGACGATTTCGTGCGTGTGGATGCGCCCGCTGGCGTTGGAGAAGCCGCGCTTGAAGTCCTCCAGGCCGTCCCCCGGCGTGAGCCCGCCCCCCAGGTGGAGCGGGAGCCCCAGCCGCTGGCTCAGGGAGATCATCTCCCCGAAGACGTTCTTCGCCGGGGAGCGCCCCAGGTGCGCGTCCGCCGTGCCGCCCAGGTAGTAGTGCAGGAGCCCGTCACTGCGGACCACCAGGGCCGCGGACGCGACCGTCCCGTCCGGCGCGCGCGCCGTCGCGAGCCAGGCCTCCGGGGACGCGAACAGCTCCTCGAAGTACGCGTCGGAGAAGAAGTACCGGTGGCACGCCCGGTCCCGCACCATGGTCTGCCGGTACACGTCGCGAAACCCCGCGCGCTCCTCGGGGGGCGCGTCCCGGGCCGCGCACACCGTGCTCACGAACCCCAGCCGGACGTTTCGCCGCATGTGCCGGCGGTGCATCTCCCGGGGTGTGAGCAGGCGGCAAGGGTCCACGAAGAAGACCTCGTTGCGCGCCGTGCCTCCCGTGAAACAGCGCGGTCCCTGAACCCGCTCCCTCACGAAGATGCTGACCAGCTCCGTGCTCCGCCAATCCACGGCAGGTGCAGGCACCTCGCTCAACCCGTTCAGCTCACCGCCCGGAAAGCCATAGGGGGAGATGGCGTCGCGATACGGAGTCCCCTCAATCGCTCGCACGATGAGTGGCACGTGTAACATCCCGCCTGTATCGTTTTTGACGACCAGCGTATGGGTGACCTGCTCGGCGCGTAGGTGATGCCCGGAGCGGAAGTACTGCCCGGAGAGCGCCGAGGCTCCCGCGTCGGGAACCAGCATGGCGCTCGCCTGCCCTGCCCTCGTCATACATCCCCCACCCCTGATGACACACATGCCGGCTCAGGCGGACAGGCCCACGGGGCGCCGGTCTGAAGACTCACGGACAGTCATCATTTTCTTTTTGTCTAATCACAAAGGAATTACGTGTGCCGCCAAATGCTTTTGGCGTCCTGTGAACGCACTCCGGCGTTCCCACAACAGGGTAGCCCAACGGCTTGCCGGCTGGAGCTACCCCACAGGACCCCCCTGATGTTGGAACCTCGTCGCAACTCTGGTCGTGCCCTGTCGTCCCTGTTGTCGCTTGCCCTGCTGGTGGGTGGTGCCTGCGGCCCCAACCCCGAGCAGGACGCGGCCAGCACGGCCAGTCCCAACGGAGACAACACCCCGGACAGCACCGACATCCCCGCCCCTGGCGAGGAGGAGACGCTCGCTCCCTCTTCCCCCGAGGAGATCGCGGCGGCCCCCTCCGAGCCGGGGAGCGAGGCTGCTCCCTCCACCCCGGAGGCGGACGCCCCTGCTTCCGCGGAAGTGCCCGCGCCCTCCACTGGAGAGGAGGGGCTCGGCTCGAGCGCCCAGGCCGCCGTCAGCCTGCGCACCGTCGCGGGTTGGGAGACGCTCTTCCTGAACCGCTGGAATTCGGAGCACACCTCCAGCTTCCTGCCCATGAGCAAGTCGCTGGATAGCTGGCAGTTCTACAACCTGGCCTACGGCATCGACGGCAACACCGCGATGTATCGCGCCACGGGCAAGACGCAGTACATGGACCGGGCGCTGCTGTATGTGAACAACGTGGTCAACAACGCGAAGGTCTCCTCTTCGCTGCCCCGCAGCCAGTTCAAGGACAGCTACATGGGCTGGGCGTCCGCCCGCTCGGACACGCTGGGCCAGGAGGTCCCCCTGTTCGAGAGCTACTGCTGGCGCTACGTGACGCGCATGCTGCGCACCATCCGTGAGACGCCCGCGCTCTACGGCAACGCCACGTACAAGGCGCAGTACGACAAGCTGCTGGCGTTCACCGAGCGCAACATGTTCGAGAAGTGGCTCAAGCGCGGCGCGAACAGCTACATCTACCGCGTCAACACGCACATGGCGTCGCACTGGGCGTACATCTCCATGGACCTGTCCATGATGACGACGGACGCCACGAAGAAGGCGCAGTACCTGACCGTCTTCAACAACATCAACCGTGACATGCCGAACAACACCTCGTCGCTGCGCGGTCAGTTGATGACCAGCCCGGTGAACGCCAACGCGTACTTCTGGGCCGCCGAGTGGGGCTCCAAGAAGCGTCCGGGCCAGGACGTGGCGCACGGCAACGGCGTGATGGCCTACCTCGTGGAAGCCCACGACGCGGGCATGGAGTGGACGGACGCGGACATGCGCAAGTTCGTGGTCACCCTGAACAACGTCATCTGGCCGTCCGCCAAGAAGTACGCCAACTACGTGGACGGCACGGGCAGCGGCACGGGCTGGTTCAATGACGGCCTGATGAAGCTGGGCCGCTACAACGCCACCCTCCAGCAGCGTCTGGAGACCCACACCGTGGGCAACAACACGCAGTACTACGGCAACGGCGCGCTCAACGCGAAGCTGCTGGGCGCGGGTTCGGCGCTCTAGTCCGAATTCCACGATGCGGAACAGACACCCCCTCCTCCCGCCCGAGCGCGCGGGAGGAGGGAGTGTGCGAACGCTCCAGGCAATGCCGGGGTTGCGTATGCCCGGTCCTGCCTGGAGTCTTCGCATGTCCTCCCGCATCTACCTGTCCTCGCCCCACCTGGGCACGCTCGAGCGCGGCTACGTCGATGACGCGTTCGCGAGCAACTGGATTGCCCCCCTGGGGCCCCATGTCGATGCCTTCCAGGAGGAGTTCGCCCGGTGCGTGGGCACGCCGCACGCGCTGGCGCTGAGCTCCGGGACGGCCGCGCTCCACCTGGCGCTCCAACTGGTGGGCGTGGGGCCCGGCGACGACGTGCTGGTGAGCACGCTCACCTTCTCCGCGTCGGTGAACCCCATCCGCTACCTGGGCGCCAGCCCCGTCTTCATCGACAGTGAGCGCACGTCCTGGAACATGGACCCCGCGCTGCTGGAGGAGGAGCTGGCGATGCGGGCCCGCCTGGGCCGGCTGCCCCGCGCCGTGGTGGTGGTGCACCTGTACGGCCAGAGCGCGGACCTGGAGCCGCTGATGGCCGCCTGCGACCGCTACGGCGTGCCGGTGGTGGAGGACGCGGCGGAGGCCCTGGGCAGCACCTACAAGGGGCGGACCCCCGGCACGGTGGGCCGCGTGGGCATCTATTCGTTCAACGGCAACAAGATCCTCACCACGTCCGGCGGCGGGATGCTGGTGTCCGCGGACGGGGAACTGGTGCGGCACGCCCTCAAGCTGGCCACGCAGGCGCGCGACGCGGCGCCGCACTACCAGCACTCGGAGATTGGCTACAACTACCGGATGAGCAACGTGCTGGCCGCCATCGGGCGGGGGCAGTTGCACGTGCTGGAGGACCGGGTGGCCGCGCGCCGCGCGAACCACGCCTTCTACGCGGAGGCCTTCCGGGACCTGCCGGGCATCGAGTTCATGCCGGAGGCCCCGTGGGGCCGGCACACGCGCTGGCTGACGACGCTCACCATCGACCCGGAGGCGTTCGGCGCGGACCGGGAGGCGGTGCGCACCGCGCTGGAGCGGGAGGACATCGAGGCGCGGCCGGTGTGGAAGCCCATGCACCTGCAGCCCGTCTTCGCGGGCTTCGCGCGGCGGCGGGGCAGCGTGGCGGAGGACCTGTTCCGCCACGGCCTGTGCCTGCCGTCCGGCTCCAACCTCACGCGCCAGGAGCTCGAGCGGGTGGTGGAGGTGGTCCGCGCCGTTCCCCGGCGACAGGGGCTGCGGACGGCGGGCTGACGGGGGCCTGCTCCTGCTGCCGGAGCGCCATGACCCTGGCCTCCGGCTGCGGGGTGCCCATGAACTTGTGCATGGTGGCCTCGCTCGCGAAGGAGATGCCCTGGCGCTGCAGCACGCGCACCACCGTGAGCAGCAGCACCTTCAGGTCCAGCGCCAGGCTCCAGTGGTCCACGTACCAGACGTCCTGGCGGAAGCGCTCCTCCCAGGAGAGCGCGTTGCGGCCGTTGACCTGCGCCCAGCCGGTGATGCCGGGCAGCACGTCGTGGCGCCGCGCCTGCTCCGCGGAGTAGCGCGGCAGGTACTCCACGAGCAGCGGGCGGGGCCCCACGAGGCTCATGTCGCCCCGGAGCACGTTCCACAACTGCGGCAGCTCGTCCAGGCTGGTGGAGCGCAAGAGCCGCCCGGCCCAGGTGAGGCGCTGCTCGTCCGGCAGCGCCTGGCCGTTCGCGTCCGTGGCCTCCAGCATCGTGCGGAACTTGAGGACGGTGAAGAGCTGGCCGTGCTTCCCCGGGCGCCGCTGCCGGAACAGGACGGGGCCCCCCAGGGTCAGGCGGACGAACAGTCCCGTGGCGGCCATCACCGGGGAAAGGCATAGCAATCCCAGACCCGCCGCCACCACGTCGATGCACCGCTTGAGGAACAACCCGGTTCCTGCCTGTCTTTGCATGGGGACGCCGCTCCTTGAAGCCAGAGACGCTAGAAGTCCTCCCGGCCCGCCACCACGACCCCTGGGACTCAGCCCGCTGTCGGCTCCCGTGCATCCACGGGGCCCGGTGGGACGGCCTGGAGCGCCTGCGCGGGCTCCGGGGCGGTCAGCCGCCGCCAGACGCGGGTCGTCAGCCAGACGCTGCATGTCAGCTCCGACACCCACCCCAGCCCCAGGGCCCAGGCGGCCCCCACCGGGCCCACGCGCGGCACCCACACCGCGCTGCCCAGGGCGACCACGGCCACGGAGACGACGAGCAGCACCACCTGTCCCTTGAGCTCGCGCGCCGCGGTGAGGCCCACCGCCAGGCTCAAGCAGACGTACTCCAGCGCCGCGGCCCCCATCAGCCAGACGAACAGCGTGAGGTTCCTGGCGTAGGCGGCCCCGTAGAAGAGCGTCAGCGCCCACCGGCCGAGCAGCGCCGCGCCGGCGATGGCGCACAGGCCCACCACCGCGGACGCCGCCGTGAAGCCCGCCAGCGCCCTGCCGTAGCGGCGCGCGTCCCTCGCCGCGTGGTAGCGGCCCAGCCGGGGGCTGACGGCCTGCCCCAGCGAGTGCACCACCCGGCCGCCCAGCGCGGCGAAGTACGCGAGCGCGGCGTACATGCCCAGCTCCGCCTGGCCCGCGTGCGCCTCCAGGAGGTAGCGGGGGATGTTGGGCCTGAGCGCCGCCAGCAGGGCGGTGAGGCCCAGCACCCAGCACAGCAGGAAGAGGGCCTTGAGCCGACTTCCCTCCGTGCGCCACGGCGTGCGCCAGAGGGTGCTCCAGGAGCGCATGCCGGGGAACTCGCGCTGGAGCGCCCTGGCGTCGAAGACGAAGAGGACGATGGCCCAGGCGAAGGCCAGGGCCGCCGCGCCGGCGATGGGGCTGTGCGTGAGCCACAGCGCCAGCGGCACCAGCACCACGGACAGCACGCTCTTGGCGATGGTGGACCGGGCGATGAGCCCCAGCCGCTCCGCCTTCTGGAGCGCGCCGTAGAAGACCTCGCTCACCGCCTCGAAGCCCTTGGCCAGCGCCACCAGCGCGATGACCCAGCCCGCGTGGAGGGAGTCCGCCATCGCGGTGGCGATGGCGCAGCACACCGCCACGCCCGCCACGACGTTGAGCACCATCAGGCCCAGGTAGTGCTCGAAGCCGAAGGTGCTCCTGGCGTCCGTGGCCTGGAGCGTGCGCAGTTGCATGCGGGCCATCAGCAGCACCGGGGCGGTGATGGCCAGGGCGAGCGCGAACTGGCCCACTTCTTCCATGGTGGCCAGCCGCGCGAAGGCCACCAGGACGCCCCACTGCGCGAGGGCGTAGACGAGCCCGGCGGAGAGCGACCAGATGAAGTTGCTCCCCACCGAGCGCGCGGTCATGACCGTGCCGCCGCCGCGCGCTGCAGGACCTCTGACAGCCGCCGGGCCGCGATGTCCGCGGAGTAGCGCTCCCGGCCCAGCTTCCCGGCCAGCGCGCCGGCCTCCGCCAGCCAGCGCGGGTCGCGCAGCCGTCTGGCCAGCATGGCCGCCGCGGCGGGGATGTCCCTGGGCGGCAGCCTGAGGCCGAAGGCCTCCCGGTCCAGCAGCTCCGCCTGCCAGCCGCCGTAGTTGAGCGCCAGCGGACGGCCCGCGGCGAGCGCGTCGAAGAACTTGTTGGCGGAGTTGTCCTGCATGCCCGGCACGTCCGTGAACAGCGACGTGGCGATGGTGGCCGCGTTCAGCACCGCGGGCACCTGCTCCTTGGGCACGCTGGGCAGGAAGAAGAGGTTCTGGTCCTTCACCCCCAGCCGCTCCGCCAGCGAGTGCAGCATGGCCTCTTCACGGCCCTTGCCCATGATGACGAAGCGGACCTCCGGGTCCAGCTTCCGCATCTCCGCGGCCACCCGCACCAGGTACTCCACGCCGTTCACCAGCCCCAGCGTGCCCGCGTACAGCACCAGGGGCCTGTCCCCCAGCCACGCGTACTTCTGGCGGAACGCCTGGCCCGCGGACGCCGGCACCTGGAAGCGCTCCGGGTCGCAGAGGTTGGGGATGATGGTGATCTTCTCCGGCGGCACGCCCGCCGCCTCCACGCCCGCCTTCATGCCCGGCGACAGCGCGACGATGTGCTCCGCGCCCGCGTACGCGGCCTTCTCCAGGAGCTGCGCGGCCAGGATGGCGGAGCGGCTCTTGAGCGCGCCCACCGCGATGGGGATGGCGGGCCACAGGTCGCGCACCTCGAAGACCATGGGCCGCTTGTTCCACCGCGACGCGGCGATGCCCGGCACCGCGATGGTGAGCGGCGTGCTGGTGGCGAAGAAGACGTCCGCGGGCAGTTGCGCGGCGCGCCGCGTGGAGTTGACCGCGAAGTGGCTGAAGGCCCGGATGCGGTCCGGGTAGCTCATGGCGTTGCTGTAGGGCACCGGCAGCCAGTGCACCTGGATGCCGCTCTCGTTGGACTCGCGCCAGCCCTTGCCCGGGCGGACGTCCGTGCGGGTGTCGGACGTCACCATGTGGACCTCGTGGCCCATGGAGACCAGGCGCCGCGCGAGCTCATAGGAGCGCGTCCCCCCGTGCATGGTGGGGGTGTTGAAGTACTGATGCAGGTAGACGATGCGCATGTCAGACGGCTCCTGTGAATGAAGGTTGGGGAAGGGGCGTGCCCGACTGCGCGGGCTGGCGTCCGGGGACCGCGGTCGCGGAGGCCATCACCATCAAGAGGAAGAGGGCGCGGCTGTCGTAGAGGTCGCCGCTGGCCTGGCTGCCCAGGAGCACCAGCACCGCCGCGCCCACGGTGGCGCCGTCCAGGCCCTGGCGCCGCAGGAGCGCCGAGCGCACGAAGGTGGCGAGCACGGTCGCGAGCAGCAGCAGCCCCACGACGCCGCCCTCGCAGAAGACCTCCAGGAAGAGGTTGTGCGGGTAGACGCCCAGGCGCAGCGCGGGGAACGCCGCGAGCCCCGCCCCCGCCACCGGGTAGTCCTCGCCCAACTGGAGCGCCCTCGCGTAGAGGATCTCCCGCCCGGACAGGTACACCTTGCCGTCGTTGCTGCTGGCGCCGCCCGCGCCCGCCTCGTAGTTGAGGGTGAGGCGCAGGAAGCGCTCCTGCACGGAGTTGCTCAGCGCCTCCCCCAGCGGGGAGAACATGGCCACCGCGGTGATGGCGGCGGTCGCCAGCAGCAGCAGCAGCAGCAGCCGGCGCAGCGGCACGCGCCCCACCACGAGGCAGGTGATGATGCCCGCGGTGATGGCGGCGGAGCCGCCGCGCGACCCCGTGAGCAGCGCCAGCACGACGCCGGTGGCGGCCACCGGAATCCAGAACCACGCCTGGCCCTTCCAGTACCAGAAGTAGAGCGCCCCGATGGCGAGCAGCCCCATGAGCCGCGCGAAGATGTTGGGCCCGCCGCCCATCACCGCGAGCCGCGCGCCCGCGCCGCCCCCCAGCAGTTGCTTGACGCCGGTGAGCGCGAGCAGCGCCGTGGCCGCGACGACGGCGGCCCAGAACGCGTCCAGCACCCGGGGCGCGGGCTGGCGCAAGCAGGCCAGCGCGAAGCCCACGCACATCATCCCCACCAGCAGGAGGTCGCAGACCTTGGTCAGGGAGAAGAGCGGGTCGGGCGACCAGGCGGTGCTGGCGCACATGTAGCCCAGGAAGCCCAGCAGGGCCGCGATGAGCGGCGGGTCGAACCGCGCCTCGCCGGGGCGCGCGTCGCGGCGGGCGCGGTGCAAAAGCCCCACGGAGGCGAGCAGCGTCCCGCACAGGACGATCCACAGCCGCAGCTCCAGGATGAGGTTCGTGTCCACCTCCTCGTTGACGGCGAGGCCCAGCCGGTGGAAGCCCCAGCGGCCCGCGAGCACGTAGAGCGCCGCGATGAAGCCCAGTCCTGTGCAGCTCAGCCAGCTCACGGCGTCGTCCTCCCGGCAGGGCTTCAGCCCGCGGACGGGTATTCGTATTGGTAGACGCCGCTCACCGCGCGGCCCGTCCGGGAGCGCGGCACGCCGTTGAGGACCACGCCCCGGGCCGGGACGCCGCTCTGCTCCAGTTGGTGCAGCGCGGTGGCCACCTCGCGCAGGGACTGGGTCGCCGCGCGCACCACGGCCAGCCGCACGCCCGCGTGCCGGCCCACCAGCGCCGCGTCCGTCACCGCGAGGATGCAGGGCGTGTCGAAGAGGACGACGTCGTACTCCGCCGCCACGCGCGCCACGAACGTGTCGAACGCCGCGCCGGCCAGCAGCTCCGCCGGGTCCGGCGGGAGCGCGCCCGCGCCCAGGAACGACAGGCCGGGGGCGGCCTCCTGGAGCAGGGCCTGCTCCAGCGTCGCGGTGCCCCGCAGCACCTCATGGAGGCCGGGGACGCGCGCCTCGCGGAAGCACCGGTGCAGCCAGCCGCCGCGCAGGTTCGCGTCCACCAGCAGCACGCGCTGGCCGGTCTCCGCCAGCAGCCACGCCAGGTTGAGGGTGATGAAGGACGTCCCGGCGCCGGGGCCCGTGCCGGTGAGGGTGACGACGTGGCTGCCCGCCTCCTTCATGGCCCGCTGGAGCCGGGTCCTCAGGCCGCGCACGCATTCGATGGTGACGTCCCGGGGGACGCTGCGCGCCAGGACGATGGAGGGGCCGCGCGGGGACGCCGCGCGGCGGGGGCCGGTGGGGACGCTGGCGAGGACGGGCACCGCGAGCGCGGACTCCAGGGCCGCGGGGTCGGTGACGCCCGGTTGCAGCGACCGCCGCGCGAAGGCCAGCGCGACGCCGGACACCAGCCCCAGCACCAGGCTGACCGCGAACACGTCCTGCTTCGCGGGGCGCACGGGCAGGCGCGTCACCACGGGCGCGTCGATGATGCGCGCGTTGGTGATGGTGCTCGACTTGAGCACCCGGTACTCCTGGGCCTTGTTGTTCAGTTGGAGGTACAGCTCGTTGGCCACCTTCACGTCGCGCGTGAGCTGGGCGGACACGCGCTCCGCGTCCGGCAGCCCCTTGAGCCGGGTGTCCAGCGCGCTGCGCTCCGTGCGCAGGCGGGCCAGCTTGCGCTCCATGGCCACGAGCAGCGGGTGGTGCTCGGTGAAGCGCTGCCGGAGCTCCGAGCGCTCCAGCGCGAGCGTGGAGAGGTCCTTGTCCAGGTCCACGCTCCGGTTGAGCACGGCCTGCGCCTCCAGCCCCAGGTCCACGCCGCCCTTGCCGGCGCGGTAGTCGCGCAGCGCGGCCTCCGCCTGCTCCAGGCTCTGGCGCAGCCCGGGGAGCTGGCTGTCCAGGAACGACAGCGTGCGGCCCGCCTCGTCGCTGCGGCGCTCCACGTTGGAGCGCACGTACGTGTCCGCGATGTTCTGGAGCAGGGTGGTGGCCAGCACCGGGTCCGGCGCGTCCAGGGTCAGGTTGAGCACGCCCGTGCCGGCGCCCTTCTCCCCCATGCGCAGCGCGCGCTGCAGCTCCTCCACCACCGCGAGCTTCGAGCGGCGCGTCACCTGGAAGCGCGTCCCCGGCCGGGCGTGCAGCGCGGTGACGAGCAGCTCCACCTCATGGGCCGCGCCAGCCTCCGTCCGGGCGTCGGCGCCCACGGCGCCATGGAGCACCACGCCCCCCTCGGGGCCCCGCAGCGTGTACGCGCCGTCCGCGTCCGCCACGAGCGTGAGCGGCAGGTCCTCCCACTCCGTGGGCACGTTCAGCCGCTCCACCTGGAGCTTCTCCCCGCCCCAGGCGAAGGAGGCCCCGCCCCACCACGGCACCGGCGCCAGGTCCGGCCCCGCGTGCGCCCGGGCGCGGGCCGCGCCCACCAGCGGGAAGTAGCGGGGCCGCACGCTCACGCCCAGGTTCAGCGCGTCCGCCACGCGCCCCAGCAGCGCCCTGGAGCCCAGGACCTCCATCTCCGGGGCCGCCAGGCTGGGCGCGTCTGGAATCAGCGCGTCCAACTGGCCCAGGCTGCTGCCCTTCTGCTCGATGCGCAGGATGGCGTTGGCCCGGTACACCGGCGCCGCGGTGAGGAAGTACAGCCCGCCCACGGCCAGGGCCAGGGCGACGCACGCCGCGATGGTGCCGCGGCGCTCCCCCAGGATGGCCAGGTATCGACCCAATCCCAGCTCATCGTCCTGCGTGCCGGGGCCGGGGCGGGGCGGCGTCACGCGTTCAGGAGGGCTCGTCATGGGTTGTTGATGATGATGGTTCTGTCTCCGATATCCACTGCCTGCCAGAGCAGCTGAACTGTTGGCTGGATTTGCTGGATGATGCGATTCCAACGTGTCAGGTCGTGCGCGGAGACGAAGATGACGTCGCGCGGTTGCAATTGGAAGTGTGTCGCCAGGAGCAGCGCGTCCGGCGACTTCGCGTCCAGCTTGAAGATGTAGGGCCGCTCGAAGCTGCCGCGGATGACATAGATGCGGCCCGGGTTGGACGTGAGCGGGTCGAAGCCCTCGCTGTCGCCAATGGCCTCCGCCAGCGTCATCCGGCCCTTCACCATCACGCGCGAGGAGGGCCTGCGGACCTCGCCCAGCACGAAGACCTTGTTGCGGCTGCGGTCCGCCACGTTGAGGATGTCGCCGTCCTGGAGCAGCCAGTTCTGGCTCACGTCCCCCTGTTCGTAGAGGGCCTGCAGGTCGAGCGTGAAGGTGGTGCCGCCCCGGCTGAGGGTGACGGTGCGCAGGTCCGCCTCCGGGCCGAAGCCCTTCGCCTGGGCGATGGCGTCCTGCACGCGCAGGGGCACGTCGGTGACGGGCAGGGTGCCGGGGGCCACCACCTCGCCCGTCACCTGGACCTTCTGGCCGCGGAAGCCCACCACGCGCACGTCCAGTTGGGGCTTCTCGATGACGCTCGCCAGCCGCTGCGTGAGCAGCTCGCGGATCTCCCGCAGCGTCTTGCCCGCGACGGGGATGAGGCCCACGTGGGGGTAGAACATGGTGCCGTCCGCCGCCACGGGGTTGCCCACGGTCTCCGCGGGGCGGAACTCGCCAGCGGGGATGGTGAGCTCCGGGTGGTCCCAGACGATGACGCTCAGCACGTCGTGCGGCGTCACCCGGTAGTCATAGTCCGTGGCCACCCGCGCCAGCGGATCCACCAGGGGCGCGGGCCGCGCCTGCCTGCGCTCCTCCAGTTGGTGGCTGATGAGGGACGCGTCGATGGGGATGATGTCGTAGGCGCCGTCCGCGCCAGCGTCTGCCTTTCCCTCGTAGCGCTCCCGGAAGGCGTCCTCGTCCATATGCATTCCCGGGCCCCAGGCGCATGCGCTCAGGCAAGACACCGCGGCCAATAACAGGACGTGTTTCATGGGCGGGCAATCTTCCGGATGAAGCGTGCGAGCGTAAGCCCGAACAATGCCAAATGTCTGGAAGCCGTTATGCCCCGCTGGTGAGGTGACACATGCCCTGCCCTGGGGGGCTGAGGGGGGCGCGAAGCGCTGGAATCAGGACATCCGCGCTGCACCCCGGGGGGCGGTGACGGACCTGGGTCCCATCCACATACCCTCTGGCTGTTCCGGGCACTGTCAGGCCCGCTGTTTCCGCCCGGGGGGCGCACCCGTGAATCCAATGGCACCGTGGAGAGCCGTCCTCGTCCCTGACGGAGGCCAGCGCGCCGTTTCGGCTGACTACTTCCGCTCCGAGCAGCACCTGCGCGCGGAAGGCGTGACGCACAGCCTCATCGTGGAGGACGGGGCGGGGCGGGCCCTCCGGGTGCCGCTCATCGTGCGGCCCATTGAAGGCACGGGCTCCCGGGACGCGGTCTCTCCGTATGGGTTTCCCGGGGCGGAGCTGAACGGGCTCTCCGAGGTGCCGGTGGATGCCATCGATTGGCGGGGCACGGAGCTGGTCAGCGTCTTCCTGCGCGACCGCATTGGCGGGCCGTACTGCTTCGCGGGCGGCCGGCTGCGCGGGGAGGTGTGCCTCATCGACCCGAAGCTGCCGCTGAAGTTCCGCGGCGACCACGGCGCGGACATCCGGCGCAACGCCCGGCTCGGCTACGTCAGCTCCGTCGTTCCGGCGAAGGACTCCACGCAGGAGCAGCGCCAGGCGCTCAAGGCCATCTACCGGCAGACCATGGTCCGCAACCGGGCCGGGGAGCGGTACTTCTTCTCCGATGACTGGTTCGAGGAGGTCTTCACCTGCCCCTTCGCGTGGCTGGTGACGACGCGCGCGCCGGACGGGGCGGTGGCCTCCTCCGCGCTGGTGGTGCTGAGCGACGGGCTCCTGCACAACTTCATTGGCGGCACGGCGGACGCGTACCTGATGCATTCACCGGCGAAGAACGAGTTCCCGGTGATGGTGGAGCTGGCGGAGAAGCTGGAGGCCTGCGTCCACCTGGGCGGCGGCGTCCGTCCGGGCGACGGCGTCGAGCGGTTCAAGCGCGGCTTCGCCAACGCGATGTCCCGGTTCTACACGCACGACATCATCTGCGACCCGGAAGCGTACGCGCAGTTGTCCCAGGGGCACGCGGGCGAGGACTTCTTCCCCGCCTACCGCGCGCCCCGTTCCTGACGTTCCCGTGTCGTTGGTGGAGGGGTTCCCATGGTCCTGTCACTTCCCCAGCTCCGCGATGTCGCGGAGGCCCGCTTCACATGTCTCACGGAGCGGGAGCTGGCCGAGCGCCGGCGCGAAGAGGGCGTTCGCGTCATCTCCCACCGGGGGCATTACTGGGAGCAGTCGGGGGCGCCCGGCTTCTTCCAGCCGGTGCACCTGCTGGCGCGGCTGACGCCGGATGAGGCCACGCCGCCCACGCCGCTGGCCTGGGGCTACCGCGCGGCGCTGACGCCGGAGACGGCGAACGCCGCCACCGGCAAGGTGCCCGTGGTGCGGCTGAAGGACCTGGACACCTATGACATGAGCCGGCTGAACTCGAACCGGCGCAGCAAGCTGCGCAAGTGCCAGCGCACGGTGCGCATCGTCCAGCTCACGGGGCCGTCGCTGCTGCTGGAGCAGGGCTATCCCGTGGTGCGGGACGCGCTGACGCGCACGCAGCACAAGAAGATCCCCACGCTGGACGAGTACCTCAAGGGCCTGCGGCAGTACTTCGCCTCCGACCACTGGTGCGTGCTGGCGGGGATGGTGGACGACAAGCTGGGCGGCTACCTGGACGGCTACATCGTGGACGGCGTCGCGTATGGCTTCAGCGCCTACTACGCGACGTGGGCGCTGCCGACGAACATCTCCACGGGCCTCATCTACGAGTTCGCGCAGGTGTGCCGCCGGCTGGGGGCCCGGACCCTGGTGGGCGGGCTGCATGCGCGCGAGGCGGCCCAGCTCGAACAGTTCAAGGACGAGCTGGGCTTCGTCGTGGATCCGGTGCCCATCCACTGGGGCATGAACCCGCTGGCGCGCGCCTTCATCCGCTGGCGCCGCCCGAACGCGTACTACCGGCTGACGGGGCAGGCCTGAGCGCGGGCTACGGCGTCATCACGACCTTGATGCAGCCGTCCTCCTTGTCGCGGAACTTCTTGTAGAGGGCGGGGGCGTCGGACAGGCGGGCGCGGTGGGTGATGAGCCGCGTCGGGTCGATGGCGCCAGCTTGGATCTTCTCCAGCAGGGGCCGGGTGTAGCGGTGCGTGTGCGTCTGGCCCGTCTTCATGGTCAGGCCCTTGTTGACGAAGGAGCCGAAGGGGACCTTGTCCAGGAAGCCCACGTAGACGCCGGGCACGGAGAGGGTGCCGCCCTTGCGGCAGCAGTGGATGGCCTGGCGCAGCGCGTGCAGCCGGTCCGTGGCCAGCTTCACCGCGGCCTTCGCCTTGTCGATGACGGCGTCCAGGCTGCCGGTGCCGTGGGCCTCGGCGCCCACGGCGTCGATGCAGCGGTCCGGCCCGCGGCCGCGGGTCATCTCGTGGAGGGTGTCGAAGACGTCCTGCTTCGTGAAGTCGATGGTCTCCGCCTTGCCCCAGGACTTCGCGAGCGCCAGGCGCTCCGGCACGTGGTCGATGGCGATGACCCGGCCCGCGCCGAACATCCACGCGCTCTGGATGGCGAACTGGCCCACGGGGCCGCAGCCCCACACGGCCACGGTGTCGCCCTTCTCCATCTCGCAGTTCTCCGCCGCCATGTAGCCGGTGGGGAAGATGTCGGTGAGGAAGAGGACCTGGTCCTCGGTGAGGCCGTCCGGAATCTTGAGGGGGCCCACGTCCGCGTACGGCACGCGCACGTACTCGGCCTGGCCGCCGGAGAAGCCGCCCAGCATGTGCGAGTAGCCGAAGAGGCCGGAGGGCGAATAGCCCATCACCTTCGCGGCCATCTCCGCGTTGCGGTTGGAGCGGTCACAGAGGGAGAAGAGGGTCTTCTGGCAGAAGAAGCACTCGCCGCACGCGATGTTGAAGGGGACGATGACCCGGTCGCCCTTCTTGAGCTTGGTGACGCCGGAGCCCGTCTCCATCACCTCGCCCATGAACTCGTGGCCCAGCACGTCCCCGCTCTTCATGGTCGGCATGTAGCCGTCCAGCAGGTGCAGGTCGGAGCCGCAGATGGCGGTGCGGGTGACGCGGATGATGGCGTCGCGAGGGTCCTCAATCTTCGGGTCGGGGGCGGACTCGTAACGGACGTCGCCGTGGCCATGCCAGCAGATGGCTTTCATCGGTGCGGCTCCTGGGAAGGATGGGAAGAGGCTTTGGGCAAAGCTGGGGACTCGGGGCGTGCACGGCCAACGTGGGCGGGCCGCGGCCGCCTGGCCGACTGGCGCTCGGAAGAGGAAGGGCGGAATCGACGCCCGGGGATGCAATGGGATCCCTGGCGGATGCGAAAGTGAGGCGTGACCTCCGCCCCCGTCCTCGACTTCGGCCGCTACCTGGGCACGCCCCTCCAGCGCGTGGAGGTGGCGGGGCTCGTGCTCACGGAGAGTACGTACGCACCGGGTGTCCGGTTGCCATCCCACGGGCACCGGCACGCGGGCTTCCGGCTCACGTTGGAGGGAGGCTTCACGGACGTGGTGGAGGGCCGCGCGCGGGAGTGCACGGCCCGCTCGGTCGCCTTCCAGGCGCCCGGGCTGGAGCACGCGCAGCGCATCCGGGACGTGCGCACGCGCACCTTCAACATCGACTTCTCGGAGGCGTGCTGGCGGTCGCGGAGCGCGCTCGCCGGGCGGTTGGATCCGCGGGTGGACCTGTCGTCGGCGCGGCTGGTGGCGCTGGCGGCGCGCGTGTACCAGGAGTTCCGGAGCGCGGATGACGTGGCGGCGCTGGCCATCGAAGGGCTGACGCTGGAGCTGCTGGCGGAGGCGGTGCGCGCGTCAGCGCCGGTGCGGGAGGCGGGGGGCCCTCCGGCGTGGCTGGGGCGCGTCCGGGAGCTGCTGGACGCGGCGCGCGGACCGCCGCCCACGCTCGCGGCGCTGGCGCGGGAGGCGGGGGTGAGCCCGCAGCGGTTGGGGCGGGCCTTCCGTCAGGCCTGGCGGTGCAGCCCGGCGGAGTACCTGCGCCGGGTCCGGCTGGAGCGCGCGGGCCGGGCGCTGCGCGAGACGCAGCGGCCCCTGGGCGACATCGCGCTCGACGCGGGCTATTGCGACCAGAGCCACCTGACGCGCGAGTTCCGCCGCCGCCTGCACCTCACCCCGGCGGAGTACCGGCGGCTGGCGGGGCGTGCATCCGGTTCCACGCGGTAGGTTTCGTCCAAGACGGCGGTGGGCGGGCGGTCCTATCTCCCGGCCATGACCCTGCCATCGCATTCCTTCCGCCGCGCCGTGGCGCTCCTGGGCGCGCTGATGTGGACCGCCTGCGCGGGTTCCCGGCCCGTCCCGGCGGCGCCGGAGCCGGCCTTGCGCCGCGTGGACGCCGGACGCACGCGGTGGGTGCTGCGCCCGTCGGAGGCGTACGACGCGCTGTGCCTGTTGAACCTGCTGCGAGGCGACGCGTTCTACACGCGCTTCTACCCGGCGGAGTTCCAGCGCTTCTCCGCGCTCCTGGAGCCGCGGGAGCAGGCCGCGCTCGCGCACCTCACCGAGCGGATGGCGAAGCAGGGCGGCAAGATGGTGGGGCCGTTCCTGACGCTGGTCTTCTCCGTCACGGGGCCCACCACGGTGGAGGACCTGGCGGCGACGGTGGCGGACGACGCCGCGTGGAGCCGCATGCGCGCGGACTTCCTGGCCACGTCCTACGGACGGGAGGACGGCTTCGCGGAGATGGAGGACGTGCGAGGGGACCTGGGCGTCCTGCTGGCGTTCCTCGAGCGCGTGGAGTTCCCCCGCGTCTGGCGGGCGGAGTACCTGCCGCAGGTGGAGCAGGCCCTCTCCGGGCTGGCCGTGAAGGTGGCGCCGCACGACGTGGTGGGCTGGGACGAAGCCGTGCTGGGCAGGGAGCTCCCGGTGGCGGCGCTGAGCGCGCACGTGCTGAAGTTCGCGAAGCCGCACGGCATCCGGGTGACGGGGTGGAACTTCCTCACGGACGCGACCTATCCGGCGGACGTGACCGTGAAGACGGCGGTGCATGAGCTGCTGCATCCGCCGTTCACGCGCGAGGGCGAGCTGGACGCGAAGCTGTCCGCGCTGGAGGCGGACCCCTACTTCCAGCGGCTGGTGCGCGAGCATGACCCCGCGTTCGGCTACACCACGCCGCGCGGCCTGACGGAGGAGGACTGCGCGGAGGCCATCGACGTCTACGTCAGCGAGCGCGAGGGCCTGCTGCGCGACCGGGAGGGCCGGCCGCTCACGGGGGCGGAGTTCTTCCGCGCCCACGACGACGGCATGCACGTGCTGGCCTTCGTGCTCTACGAGGAGCTGAAGCGCGCGGGCCCTTCCCGCGCGGGGACGTACGAGGCCTTCCTGCTGGGCCTGTTCGAGCGGGGCGTGCTCGAGCCGGGCGGGCTGGAGCGCCGCTTCCGCGCCTCCCCGGGGCACTACCCCGTGAAGGCGCTGGGCGAAGCGGTGGCGCCGTGACGGCGGTTCACGGCGGGGTGTCCTGGGCGGTGCTCTGGTCCAGGCGCTCCTGGAGGGCCTTCCAGCCGCGGTTGCCCACTTCACGCGCGCGGTCGAGCGTCTCGCCCGCGCCCTGGGCCACCTGCTCCGGGGAGAGCTGGGCCGTGCGCTGGCGCACCCGGTCCATCCAGACGAGCGGGGTATAGAGCTTTTTGGCCTGCTCCGGCCCCAGCAGCACGGTGAGCACGTGCTCCAGGCCTCCCGCGCGAGCGAGCAGCGTCCGGCCCAGGAGCAGCGTCGCGCGGGTCTGCTGGAACAGCGGCAGGCTGTCCCCGTGCTTGCGCAGGGCCTGCGCGCTGTCGTGCACCTCGCGCCGCTCCGCCTCCTCCAGGTAGGGGCTGGCCGCGAGCTTGTCGAGCGCCGCCGCCGCCTCTTCGTAGCGTCCGCGCCGCGTGTGGATGAAGGCCCAGCCCCACCACGTCAGCTCGTTCTCCACGCCCAGCGTCTGGAGCGAGCGCAGCCCCTGCTCGATGTCGTCCTCGGCGGCGCGCTCGCGCTTGAGGCCCATGCGGTTCCAGGCGCGCAGGAAGTGCCCGGCCGCGAGCACCGCCTCCCGCGACTGCGCGGGCGTGCCCTGCTGGATGGCGGGGAAGCCCTCCGGTGGCAGGCGCTCCGTCTCGGTGATGAAGCCGGTCAGCTCCTCCTCGGCGGCGTAGTGGTAGCCCGCCTGGCAGAAGGCGACGCCCCGGCTCGCCTGCACCGCGGCGCGCAGGGCCGCGGGCCAGGTGGGGGAGGGCGTGGCGCGCGACAGCTCGTAGAAGACGAGCTCCGTGGCGGGGATGCGGTCGGACTTCTCCGCGGTGTCCAGCGCCAGCAGGACCGCGGCGAGGAAGGCGTGCTCCTGGCCCGCGTCGTAGGTCGCCAGGGGCAGGGGCGCGCCCTCGGCCCACCGGGTCCACAGCAGGGGGAACTCGTCCTCGTCGCGCGTCTGGAGCGTCTTGCGCGCCTTGTAGAGGGCGATGCCCAGGTCCAGGTACGTGCGGGCCGCCGCGCGCGTCGCCTCGTCGGTGAGGGGCTTGTCCGGCAACGCGCGCGTTCCGGCCACGGCCTTCCAGAGCAGGGCCACCTCCTCCGGAGCCCTGGGGTCGTCGCCCGCGCGCACGGAGAGCTTGAGGGCGCGGTAGGGCACGAGCGCGACGGAGTCCCGGAGGCGTTGGTCGATCTCCGCGCGTTCCTTCGCGGCGCGCTCGGCGTCTGTCTTCTGACAGCCGCCGCACGCGGTGAGTCCTACGAGGAGGAGGGCGGCGATGCGGTGGCGCAGCCCCCGGTGCGCGCGGACGGAGTCCTTCATGTCCGCGCACGGTATCATCCGAGCAGCGCGGCGAAGAGGTCGCGCGGATCCAACCCGGGCGGCAGTCCGGAGACGCCGCCGTCATTCACCTCCACCACCGCCCAGCCGCCGTCCTCCAGCATCGCCACGTCCATGGTGAAGAACGGGGAGGGGATGCGGCGGCCCAGCGGCTCGAAGGCGGTGAAGTCGGGCACCTCCACGTCGAACTCGTGGTACGGCTCCGCGGCCAGCAGCCGGCCTGCGCCGAAGAACAGCCGGAACTCCAGGTGCGCAGGGCCCGCGGGCGTCCGTCCGTACACCTTGAGCGGCAGGTAGCGGCGCACCACGAAGCCCCGCTCGAAGCGGTCGCCGCGCTCGTCGAGCAGGTTCTGGCAGGTGCGCTCGAAGTCCTCGCGGGTGGCGTCCGACGGCACGAAGCACGCCTCCGCCCAGCGCTCCTTCGCGGACTTCACGTGGTCCTTGAGGATGTACGGCGGAGGCCCCAGCTTCCGCGCCGCCCTCCACGCCTCCGCCACGTCCGGCCCCTCCGTCCAGACCGAGCGCGCGGTGTAGCCGGCCAGCCGTGGGTACCAGTGGGGCAGGTAGTGCGCGGCGGCGTACTGCTCCGGCGTCGTCACCAGCCGGTGTCCCAGCGCGCGCACGGCCTCGTCGAGCTCCGCGTACTCCTCCTCCGTGAGCATCCAGCCCCGGTACAGCATCCGGAGGTGGCCGCGCTCCGGCACGCCCGTGAGGGCCCTGGCCGCGTCGCCCGACAGCAGGGCGGAGAGGTCCGCCTGGTACGTGTCCACGCCCAGCGCTTCGGCCGCGTCGGCCTCCACGTCGAACGGATCCGGCTGGTGCGGGTTGCGACCGAAGAGGATTGCCTTCACGGCGGGGGAAGCGGGCATCCGGTGGCCTTTCGTCAGGGGAAGGGCCCCCGTGGACGCGAGCACACGCGGGGCCTGACACGGCCACGGCGGGCGCTGGCGGGCGCGGACGCGGGCGGCGTGTCGGGACGAAAGGGGCCTTCCGTTTGGCGGACGGCCTCGCACGGTGGGGCCTGACAGAGCCGCTTCCGGAGGGCTTGCTCACCGGGTGGCGGGCCCGTAAAGCGCCACTCCATGTCGAACCCATCCGACCTCCTCCACGCGGAGCTGCGGCCCTACCTGCGCGGCTACCCGACGGCCTCCGTGTGCGCGGCGATGACGTGGCGGGGCGCGCTGCACGTGGAGGGGCTCCGGCGCAAGGGGACGCCTCCGGCCACGGACGCCCTCTTCTCCCTGGGGGCGCTCACGGAGGTCTTCACTGCGGCGCTCTTGTCGGTGATGGCGGAGCGGGGGGACGTGCGGCTCGACGAGCCCCTGGGGAACCTCATCCCCGCGTCGCTGCTCAACGACGAGGTCGCGCGGAGCATCACGCTGGAGCAGTTGGCGACGCACACCTCCGGGCTGCCGCACCTGCCGCCGAACCTGGACGCGGCGCCCTCGAACCCGGACGACCCGTTCGGCCACTACTCCGCGAGCCTGTTCGGCGAGTTCCTGCGCAACTACCACCCTCGCCGGCCGCCGCCGCACCCGTCCTCCGAGTCCTTCCTGGGCATGGGGGTGCTCGGCCACGCGCTCTCCCGGCGCATGGCGCTGAACTACGGGCACCTGATGCGGGACGTGCTCTGCAAGCCCATGGGGCTCATGGACACCACGGCGCGCGTCACGGAGGAGTTGGCTCCGCGCCTGTTGCAGGGCCACGCCGCGCGAGGAAAGCCCGTGCCGCCGTGGACCTTCCCGGCGCTCCCGGGCGGCGGCGCGATGCACTCCACGGTGGGGGACGTGATGCGCTTCCTGGAGACGAACCTGGGGCGCGGAGAGACGTCCTTCACGAAGGCCCTGTACCGGATGCAGGCGCCCCGGGTGAAGGCGGGGGCCTTCCAGCGCGGCCTGGGATGGAACGTGTCCCAGGTGCGAGGGAAGGACGTGGTGTGGCGTTCGTCGGTGATGGGGGGCTACGTGGGCTTCATGGGGCTCAGCGTCGCGGCGGACGCGGCCGTGGTCCTCCTCGCGGACCACGGCTGGTCGCTGTTCGCCGCGCTGCGGGGGCGCGTGCCCCTGGAGGCGCCGGGGCTCGCGCTGCTGTCGCGGTTCCTGCCGCCGTGACGGGGCTTCAGGAGATGGTGAAGCGGTAGAGCTGGAAGCCGCCCGAGGAGGCCATCTCGAAGTCGCGCACGTTGCGCGGGGCGCCGGTCTCGCTGCGCTGCGCGAGCTTGAAGTCGCCGGTGCCGTTGCTGGCCTGGAAGCGGAACTCGTACGCGCCCGGTTCGGTGGGCAGCGGGGCGGCGGACATCTTGGTCACGGCCAGGTTGGCGAAGCCCGGAAGGGTCTCACCGTCCGGGCGGCGCACGGAGCCGATGGCGCGCAGGAAGGGCGAGCCGCCGGTCAGGATGAGGTACTGCGGGTCGGCGGTGCGCGCGGGCTTCGCCGGGGCGGAGGGGGCCGGGGTGGGCTCCTCGGAGGGGCGGGCCGCGCCCTTGGCGCCGCGCTTCGACTTCGATGCGGGCTCCTCGCTGGGGGCGGCGGCGGGCTCCTCAGGTGCTTTGGTGGGAGCGGCTTCGGCTTCGGACGTCTTCTGCTTCGCGGCGCGGCCAGTGCCTTTGCGCGAGGGGGCTTCCTCGGCGGCCGTTGCCTCCGTGGCGGGAGTCCCTTCCACGGTGCTCGCGGGAGCGGCGTCGGTGGCGCCGGTCTCCGCCTGTGGCGTGGGAGCGGTGGACTCCGTGGGGCTCTCCGAAGGCGTGGAGGCGGGAGTTCCTTCGGCGGGGGACTTCTTCGCGGAGGACCCCTTCGGCGTCTTCCCCGCGCGCTTCGAAGGAGCCGTGCTGGCATCCGTCTTCAGTTCGGCCGTCTCCGCAGCCGCGGTGGCCGGCTCGGGAGCTTGGGGCGGCTGTTCGGAGGGGACCGAAGCGGCGGCCTTCGGGGCCTCCTCGGTTGATGCGGGCTCCGCGACGACTTCAGCGGTCTTCGATGCATCGCCCTTCGGGCTCTCCTCGGTCGAGGAAGGCTTCGACGCGGAGGCCTTGGGGGCCTTCTTGGTTGAAGCAGACGGCGCTGCGGCTGCCGGCGCCGCACTTCCGGATGCCTTCGATGCGGAAGTCTTGGGGCTCTCCTTGGCCGGGGAGGACTTCTCGGCGGCTGTCTTTGAGGTCTGCGCGGCCGGCGTCTTCAGCGCCTTCGCACCGCCTGCCTTCACGGTGGAGGCCTTCGGCGCTTGCGCCGCGGACTTCGATGCAGGCGCCTTCGAAGCCTGTGCTCCCGATTTCGCCGCCGAAGCCTTCGGAGTCTTCGCTCCCTTCGAAGCGGAGGTCTTCGGAGCCTGAGCTGCCTTCGCGACAGGCTTTGCCTTGGAGGCCGGGGCCTTTGCCGCCGCGCCCTTCATCACCTTCGCGGGCTGCTTCGGCTTCGCGACCGCGGCCTTCTTCGCCGGGGCTGGGGCCTTGCCCCCGGCAGGACGGCCCCCGGGCTTCGAGGCGGCCTTGCCAGCGGCACCGCGGGACTTGGACGAATCAGAGGAGGCGGAAGGTCGGGTCGGGCGGCGCTGGGCCATAAAGTCATCCTCGGAGGACCCGAGCGGTCGGCGCCGTCGGCCCTCGTCCCCCGATGGCTAGTGCACCCACCGCCGCGCTGCAAGGCGCACGTGGGGGGCCCGCACGCTTCCTGTCGCCCGGAGACCGCTGGACGGGAGGAAGCCCTGGGATTTCCACGGGAGCGGCCCGTACCGTCATGGCTCAGCCGAGCGATTCCATGTGGGTGATGGCCACCAGCTCCAGGGTGGAGATGGCGTCGTATCGAGAGGCAACATCCATGCGGGAGAGGATGGCGCGAGATGCCCTCCATGCTCACCGCGAGGAATGGAGTCCACGCGGTTGACCCGAATCGCCCGGGCCCGCCCTCCCTGTGTCCCGGACCCCTTTTCCGGGAGGCTTTTCCCCCATGCATCCCCCTCGTTCGTCGTCCCGCGCGGCGCTCGCCGTGCTCCTGTTGCTATTGCCCGCCCTGGCCCTGGCGGCGGACCGGGGCGCCTGGGCCCCGGGCGTTGCGTACGCCGTGGGCGACATCGCGTCCTATGGCGGCAAGGGCTATGACTGCCGGCAGGCCCACACGTCCCTGGTGGGCTGGGAGCCGCCCAACGTGCTCGCCCTGTGGCTGGAGCGCACTGGCACGCCTCCCTCGGACACGCAGGCTCCCACCGCGCCCGGCTCCCTGCGCTCCACGGGCGTGACGGCCTCCAGCGTGTCCCTGGCGTTCAACGCGTCCAGCGACAACGTGGGCGTCACCGGCTACGAAATCTTCGTCAACGGCGGCGCCAGCGCGGCGGCCACCAGCACCACCCCCAGCGCCACCGTGACGGGGCTCGCCGCCAACACGACCTATACGTTCACCGCGAAGGCGCGCGACGCGGCCGGCAACCGCTCCGCCGCGAGCAACAGCGTCGCCGTGACGACGGGCAACACGGCTCCGGCGGGCAGCAAGGTGCTGGTCGGTTACTGGCACAACTTCGACAACGGCTCCACCAACATCCGGCTGCGCGACGTGTCGTCCATGTTCAATGTCATCCAGGTGGCCTTCGCGGAGCCGGTGGTGGGCGCGCCGTCGGGCACCATGGGCTTCACGCCGTACAACGCCACCGTGGCCGAGTTCAAGGCGGACATCGCCACGCTGAAGGCGCAGGGCCGCAAGGTGCTCATCTCCCTGGGCGGCGCCAACGGCACCATCCACCTGGACGACGCGGCGGCGCGGCAGGCCTTCGTCACCAGCATGCAGGGGCTCATCAACACGTATGGCTTTGACGGCCTGGACCTGGACCTGGAGGGCGCGTCGCTGTCACTCAACGGCGGGGACACCGACTTCCGCAACCCCACCACGCCGCGCATCCAGAACCTCATCGCCGGCACGCGCCAGTTGCTCAACGACAACGGCGCGGGCTTCCTGCTCACCATGGCGCCGGAGACCGCCTACGTGCAGGGCGGCTACGCGGCGTATGGCGGCCCGTGGGGCGCCTACCTCCCCGTCATCCACGCGCTGCGCGACCGGCTGACGTACCTGCACGTGCAGCACTACAACACCGGCACGGTGATGGCCCTGGACGGCCGCGCCTACGCGCAGTCCACGCCGGACTTCCACGTGGCCATGGCGGAGATGCTGCTCCAGGGCTTCCCCGTGGGCGGCAACGCGAGCGCCGTCTTCCCCGCGCTCCGGCCGGAGCAGGTCGTCATCGGCCTGCCGTCCTCGCCGCAGGCCGCGGGCGGCGGCTACACCACGCCCGCCAACGTGCAGAAGGCGCTGGACTACCTGATGAAGGGCCAGTCCTTCGGAGGCACCTATGTGCTGCGCCAGGCCGGCGGCTACCCGGGCTTCAAGGGGCTGATGACCTGGTCCATCAACTGGGACGCCTTCACGAACCACGAGTTCTCCAGCAGCCACCGCGCCTACCTGGACACCTACCGGTAGGCACGGTGCGGCCTCCGCCCCCGGGGCGTCCTGCCCTCAGCGTGCGTGCTAGCGTCGGCGCGGTGTCGACACGGGATGACAGGCCGGAGGGGCGGGTGACGCCGTCTTCCGACAGGACCCGGACCCTTCCCGAGAAGCCCGGGGGAAAGGTCCGGTTGAAGCTGTGGGTCCTGTCGGGGCCCTCGGCCGGCCGGAGCCACCCGCTGCCGGTGGGGGAGTACCGGCTGGGCAAGAGCGCGGACTGCGACATCGTGCTCGAGGACGGCACCGTGTCCCGCCACCACCTGCGGCTGGAGGTGCGGGAGGACCGCGTCGTCGCCACGGACCTGGGCTCCTACAACGGCTCCTTCTGTCAGGGCCTGCGCTTCAGCCAGTTGGAGGTCCAGCCCGGCGCCATCCTCCGCCTGGGGGAGACGCAGCTCAAGGTGATGCCCGAGGACACGCGTGAGCGCTCGCTGCTGCTGTCGCCGCGCGACCGCTTCGGCGCGCTGGTGGGCCAGAGCCGCCGGATGCGTGAGGTGTTCACCTTCCTGGAGCGCATGGCCCCGGGCGACTCGGACGTGCTCATCCAGGGCGAGACGGGCACCGGCAAGGAGCTGTGCGCCGAGGGGCTGCACCAGGAGAGCCCGCGCGCGAAGAAGCCCTTCGTGGTGGTGGACCTCGCGGGCATCGCGCCGTCGCTCATCGAGTCCGAGCTGTTCGGCCACGTGAAGGGCGCCTTCACCGGGGCGCAGGCGGACCGGGCGGGTGCCTTCGAGCGCGCTCATGGGGGCACCGTCTTCCTGGACGAGGTGGGGGAGCTGCCCCTGGAGTTGCAGCCGCGCCTGCTGCGCGTGCTGGAGCGCCGGCAGGTGAAGCGGGTGGGGGGCAACGACTACCGCGCGCTGGACGTGCGCGTGGTGGCCGCCACCCACGTGGACCTGGAGGCCGCGGTGAAGGCGGAGAAGTTCCGCCGGGACCTCTTCCACCGGCTGGCCGTGCTGCGCGTCGTGCTGCCGCCGCTGCGCGAGCGTCCGGAGGACATCCCGCTGCTCATCGACGCCGTGCTGGAGCGCCTGGGCAAGCCGCCCAGCACGCTGTCGGACCAGACGCGCGCCCTGCTCGCCCAGTATCCCTGGCCGGGCAACGTGCGCGAGCTGCGCAACGTGGTGGACCGCGTGGTGAACCTGGGGGAGGAGTCCCTGCCGGACATCGACCCGGGCGTCCCCGGCCGCGCCGCCTCCCGCGCGGGCGCGCTGAACCTGGCCCGGCCCTTCAAGGAAGCCAAGGAGCAGCTCGTCGAGGGCTTCGAGCGCGACTACCTCAAGAGCCTCCTCAAGCGCTGCGAGGGCCGCTTCAACCGCGCGGCCCGGGAGGCCGGCATCGACCGGGTGTACCTGCGCAAGCTGATGCGCAAGCACGGCCTGGAGCTCAGCGACGGCAAGCCCGGGGCGGACGAAGACGACGCCGGGTGACTGCAGTCACCCACTGGGACCGCCACCGGATGACTCAAGTCACCCACCCGCGAGCCCGCTCAGGGGGGCGCTCCCTCGGGGAGCCCGGCGCGACAGGGGGACCGGGGCGTTGGCATCGCTCCTGCTTTGGGGATGAGCACCGGCCACTGACGGCCACGACGACCCCGAGCAACCCATGATCTCCTCCATCTCCTCCCGCTCCAACCCGTCCTCGCTCTTCACGTCCCGGCTCCAGCAGACCGAGCCTTCGCAGCCGTCGCAGGCGGCCCAGGACAGCGCCGCGGCGGCCCTGCGCAACAAGCTCTTCCACACGGACAGCTTCCAGGCCCAGCCCGCGACGGGCACGCAGGCGGTGCAGTCCACCACGCCCTCGGCGCGGCCCGCGGGCGCGGGCTCCGACCCGGTGAGCGCGAGCACGCTCGTCTCGAAGAGCTCGCATGACGCGTCCAGGGACTACCCGGCGGTCTCGTACTCGGAGGACAAGCTGTACAACAACAAGTCGCTGGGCTTCTGGAAGAAGGAGATCTGGGACACCGCCACCCAGGCGGGCGCCACGCCCGAGGAGGCCGCGGTGCTCGTCGCGCAGGCGATGCAGGAGGGCGGCACGGACTACGCCAAGAAGGGCGACTCGACGAACTACGGCCCCTTCAACCTGAACGAGGACCTGCTCAAGAACTACGGCAAGCACCTGCCAGCCAACCTCCAGGACCTCAACAAGGAGACCCCGGAGGCCATCAAGCTCAACGTGACCAACGCGCTGGACGCGATGCGCGCGATGGGGGCCAACAACTACCTGCACCACGTGCGCGGCGGCCGCACCAACTTCGAGCACCCCGAGCAGCGCATCAGCAACAACCCGAACGTGAAGGCCGATGACGCGTTCGCCTTCGAGCGCAGCATCTCCAACAACGCGCGCCTCTTCCTGGAGTCCATCCAGGCCAACCCGTCCGCGCTGACCAGCAACCAGCGCTTCGCCTCCGACATCCCGAACATCTGAGGAGACGGTCGGGCGTGGAGGACGGGGCCCCGCGTGCGATGCACGCGGGGCCTCTTCGCGTCCCCACGCCGGGGCGCTACGAGCCGGACTCGCGCGAGCCGAACGAGTTGTTCTTGGAGCCGATGCCGGAGGAGTCCCCCAGCGGGGTGGCGTGGTTCACGTTCGACGCGGCGAGGGTGGACGTGTCACCGCCCTTGGGATTGACGATGAGCATCCCGCCGCCCTGGAACGAATCCCAGCCGGAGTTCATCGCCTGGGTGAGGTGCTGGAGGCTCACGTCATGGCTGGAGCCGGTGGCCGGATCGTGGATGCGGTACTGGCCCTGGGCATCCTTGCCGTCGATCTCCACCCAGTGCGCGCTGCCCGCGGGCGTGGTGCCGGAGGCGCCGGGCTGGATGAGGTTGGAGTCCACCAGGGCCAGCGCCTTCTTGCCCGAGTCGAGCGCGGCGTTCAGCGCGTCGCGGTCGAAGTTGGAGGCGCCGCGCGTCACCTCGAAGCCCTGGCCCGCGAGCATGTCGCTCATCTGCTTGGGCGTCGTGCCCTTGCTGTCGGAGTAGCCTGCTTGCAGCGACTGCACGAGCTGGGCGTCCGTCTGCCCCTGCCCCCCGCCGCTGGCGCGCACCAGCATCGCGGCGGCCGTCGCACCACAATTGATGTCGTCCGTCTGCCGGAGGACCGGCGTCGGCTGGGCCCAGCCCTTCGCGTCCGGGGACGTCGCGTCCGTGAGCGAGGGCACCTGCTCCATCTGGGACAGCTCCAGGGGCCGCGCGCCCTGGGGCTGCCCGGCCTGCGCGGCCTGCGCGGCCCATTGCCCCGCGACCTCGGGGGACTCCTCGAAGCGGTCCTGCGGCAGGTGGGTGGATTGACGCGCCTCGTGCACCGGCTCCGGCGCGCGTTGGCCCTGGACCGGCGCGTTGCCTTGCGTCGCGGCCGGCTGCTCGGTGGGCAGGGAGACAGGGTGGTGCTGGGGACGGGTGACGTTCATGATCAGCCCTTGTGCTCGGGGGAAGAGACCACGGCCCCCTATTATCGAAGGGGAGGATAGCCCGGTTGTGGGGGCATGGTGATGGCCGCGCCAGCGCCTCTAGGATGTCCCCACCATGAAGACCCCGGCCGGACATGAGCGCGACGACACGCTCCCCGCGCGCAACCCCGAGGGCGAGGCGACGCGCCTGCTGCCGCGGAAGTCGGCGGAGCCCGTGTCCGCGACGAGCGATTCGGACCGGCAACCCCGGGCCAGCGCGTCCTCGCCCATCCAGGTGGGGCGCTACCTGCTCCTGCGGCCATTGGGCGCGGGAGGCATGGGCGTGGTGTACGCGGCCTATGACCCGGACCTGGACCGGAAGGTCGCGCTGAAGCTGCTGCGCCCGGATGGGCACGCGGATCCAGAGCAGGGACGGGCGCGGCTGCTGCGCGAGGCGCAGGCGATGGCGCGCATCTCGCATCCGAACGTCATCCCGGTGTTCGACGTGGGCCTCTGGGGCGCCCAGGTCTTCCTGGCGATGGAGCTGCTGGAGGGAGGCACGCTGGGGCAGTGGCTGAAGGAGGCCCCCCGCTCGTGGCGCGAGGTGCTGGAGGCGTACCTGGGCGCGGGCCGGGGGCTGGTGGCCGCGCACGCGGTGGGGCTGGTGCACCGCGACTTCAAGCCCGCCAACGTGCTGAGGGACCGCCGGGGCCGCGTCTGCGTGACGGACTTCGGGCTCGCGCGCCAGGTGGGGCTGCCCTCTGGCGACGACGCGGACCTCGCCGCGCGGGAGGTGGCCGACCTGGCGGCGTCGCGGCGCATGCTGGATGCGCCCATCACCGTCACCGGCGCGGTGATGGGCACGCCGAACTACATGTCCCCGGAGCAGGTGCTGGGCGCGGTCCCGGACGCGAGCACGGACCAGTTCAGCTTCTGCGCCGCGCTGTACGCCGCGCTCTACGGCCAGCGCCCCTTCGACGTCGCGCGCATGCAGGCGCTGCGGACGCCGGCCGACCTGGAGGGCCCGGACGCGCCCCGCCTCCTGGAGCCGCCGCGCGACTCGCGGGTGCCCGCGTGGGTGGGCCGGGCGGTGATGCGCGGGCTGGCGCTGCGGCCGGCGGAGCGCTTCCCGTCGCTCGCGGAGCTGCTGGACGCGCTGGGGCAGGAGCCGAAGCGCAGGGCCCGGCGACGCGCGTGGAGCGGCGCGGCGCTGCTGGCGGGCGGACTCCTCCTGGGCGGAGGCGTGCTCCATCAGCAGTCGCGCGTGTGCGAGGGCGCGGACGCGCTCATGGCCCGCGTGTGGGGGGCGGCGCAGCGGGAGCAGGTGGTGCGTGCCTTCACCGCCACGGGCAGCCCGCTGGGCGCGGACATGGCCGGGCGCGTGGCGGCCGTGCTGGACGGGTACGCGCGAAGCTGGAGCCAGCAGCACACGGACGCGTGCAGGGCCACGCTCGTGGAGGGCACCCAGCCGGAGGCCCTGCGCGTGGAGCGCGTGGTGTGCCTGGAGCGGCGGCGCGAGGACGCGCGCGCGGTGGTGGCGCTGCTGTCTTCCGCGGACACCGCCCTGGTGGAGAAGTCCCTGTCGCTGGTGAACGCGCTCCCCGCGCTGGACGAGTGCGCGGACGTGGCGAAGCTGGGCGAGCAGCAGCGCCTGCCGGAGTCGCCCGCGGAGCGCGCCGAGGTGGAGCGCCTGGAGTCACTCCTGTCGGAGGTGAAGGTGCTGGTGGATGGCGGACGCCTCCCCCAGGCCCGGGCGCGGCTGGAGCCGCTCGTGGAGCCCGTGCGCGCCACCGGGTACGCGCCGCTGATGGCCCGGCTCCAGCTCCAGCAGGGCTGGATGCGCGAGCAGTTGGGGGACTCCGAGGGGGCCGCGACCGCGCTGCGGCAGGCGGCCTTCGACGCGGAGGCCGGCAGGGCGGACCGCCTGAAGGTCACCATCCTCAACCGGCTGCTCTACGTGGAGGAGGGCCAGCGGCACTTCGAGCCGGCGGAGGTCTGGAGCGGGCTCGCGGACGCGACGCTGCGCCGCATGGGCGGCGACGCGGTGCTGGAGGCGGAGGTGCGGGTCAACCAGGGCAACCTCGCGGTCGCGAGGAATGACTTCCCCCGTGCGAAGGCCCTGTTCGAGGAGGCGCGGACGCGGGCGGAGGCGGCGTTGCCGGAAGGGCACCCGCTGCGCGCGCGCACCCTCTTCCTCCAGGGAGGGCTGGCGATCCGGATGAAGGACACCGCGCGCGGCGTGGCGTTGATGGAGCGCGCGCTGTCGCTGACGGAGGCCGACGTGGGCCCGTTGCACCCGGACACCGCGCGGAGGCATGACGCCCTCGCCTGGGCGCTTCGCGAGGCGGCGGAGCCGGCCCGGGCCCTGCCGCACGCGCGCGCCGCCGTGGAGATCCGCAAGGCGCTCCTGGGCGCGCGCACGTTGCCGGTGGCGGAGGGGCTGGACGAGGTGGGCATGTGCCTGCTGGCGCTGGGCCGCCATGACGAGGCGCTGCGCGTCTACGAGGAGGCGCTCGCGACGAAGCGGCAGGTGGCGCCGCCGGGGGACGAGACCTTCCAGTACAGCCAGGACGGCGTGGGCCAGGCGCTGCTGGGCCTGGGCCGCGCGAAGGACGCCATCGCGCCGCTGCGGCTGGCGGTGGCGTACCCGTCGATGCCGGACGCGACGCTCGCGGAGTCAGGCTTCGCGCTCGCGAGGGCGTTGTGGGAGGCCGGAGAGAAGCAGCCCGCGAGGCAGGAGGCGGAGACGGCCCGCGCGCGCTTCGTCCGCGCCACGCGCGAGCCCGAGGCCGCGACGGTGGCCCGCTGGCTGGAGACGCACCCGGCGGACCTGGAGCCCGCCGCCGTCCCCGCGCGCTTCCAGCAGCCTCCTCCTCACGGAAGGCGGTAGCGCCACCGGGTGACGCCGCCGCCTTGGACGTGGGCGTCCGGCCTCAGGTCTTCTTCAGTTTGTCGCCCACCGCGGCGAGGAGCTGGTCGAAGGACTCCGTGAACAGGCGGATGCCGTCGGTGGCCAGCTCGTCGGTGACCGTCTTCATGGAGATGCCGGCCGCCTCCAACTGGCGCATCGTCGCCTCGGCCGCCGGCAGGTCCTCCTCCAGGCTGGGGCGCACCTTGCCGTGGTCCCGGAACGCGTCGATGGTGGCGGGCGGCATGGTGTTCACCGTGTCGCGGCCGATGAGCTCCTCCACGTAGAGCACGTCGCGCAGCTTCGGGCTCTTGGTGCTGGTGCTCGCCCAGAGCACGCGCTGCACCTTCGCGCCCTTCGCCGCGAGCGCCTTCCAGCGCGCGCTCCCGAAGACCTCCTTGAAGGTGCGGTAGGCGAGCTTCGCGTTGGCGATGGCGACCTTGCCGCTCAGCCCCTCCATCGCCTTCTGCTGCTCCGGCGTGGCGCCCGCCTTGAGCTTCTTTTCCATCTCCTTGTCCACGATGGCGTCGATGCGGCTGACGAAGAACGACGCCACGCTCGCCACGCGGCTCACGTCCCCGCCGGACGCGGCGAGCTTCTCCAGGCCGGAGACGTAGGCCTCGGCGATCTGCTTGTAGCGCTCCTGGCTGAAGAGCAGCGTCACGTTGACGTTGATGCCCTCGGCGGTGAGCTGCTCGAAGGCCGGAAGGCCCGGCAGCGTGCCCGGCACCTTGATCATCACGTTGGGCCGCGCCAGCGTCTTCCACAGCCGGCGCGCCTCCTCCAGCGTGCCCTGCGTGTCCAGCGCCAGCCGGGGAGACACCTCCAGCGACGCGTAGCCGTCCTGGCCCTTCGTCGCGTCGTACACGGGCTTGAGGAGGTCCGCGGCGCCCTGCACGTCGCGCACCGCGAGCTGCTCGTAGAGGTCGTTGCCGGAGAGGCCCTGGCCCTTCGCCGCGTCGAAGAGGTCCTGGTAGTCGTCGCTGCCCGACACGGCCTTCTGGAAGATGGTCGGGTTGGAGGTGAGCCCCTTGAGCCCGTCCTCTTCGATGAACTTCTTCAGCGTGCCCTTCGTGATGTAGCTGCGCTGGAGGTTGTCCACCCAGACGGATTGGCCGAACTCGGCGAGCTGTCGCAGCGGATTCATGGATTCTCCCGGCGGGGGCGCGAGGCGCCCGGATGGCGTTTCTTCAAGATGCGCATGCCCTGTCGCCCACGTCCGGCCGGGCGGGCAGGCACTCGCGGATTCTGCCTGCGAACAGGGCCAGCGGGGGGCAGCGCTTCTCGGAAGCGGGGGCAGTCAACACACTAGCCAGGGCACACCCCTGGCCCCCCAAACCCGGGAGCGGAAGAGATGGCGGACACCTTGGCGGACCTCGCGGCGCAACTGCGCATCGACAGCATCCGCTGCACCACGGCGGCGGGCTCGGGCCATCCCAGTTCGTCCATGTCCGCGGCGGACATCATGGCCGTGCTGTTCCAGAAGTACCTGCGCTTCGACTTCCAGCAGCCGAAGGCCCCCAACAACGACCGCTTCGTGCTCTCCAAGGGCCACGCCTGCCCGGTCCTCTACTCCGCCTTCAAGGCGGCGGGCGCCATCGACGACAGGGAATTGCTCTCGCTGCGCAAGTTCGGCAGCCGGCTGGAGGGCCACCCGAACCCGCACGTGCTGCCGCTCGTGGACGTGGCCACCGGCTCGCTCGGGCAGGGGCTGGCGGTGGGCGTGGGGATGGCGCTCAGCGCGAGGATGGATGGGCTGCCCTTCCGCACCTACGTGCTCATGGGCGACAGCGAGACGGCGGAGGGCTCCGTGTGGGAGGCGTTCGACAAGGCCGGCCACTACGGGTTGGACAACCTGTGCGGCATCATCGACGTGAACCGCCTGGGGCAGAGCCGCGAGACGGAGCTGGGCTGGAACCTGGAGGCCTACGCGGCCCGCGTCCGCGCCTTCGGGTGGAACGCCGTCACGCTGGATGGCCACGACCTGGACGCCATCGACCGGGCCTTCGCCGAAGCCCAGGCGAAGAAGGGTCAGCCCACCTGCCTCATCTGCAGGACGGAGAAGGGGCGCGGCTCCTCGCTCATCGCCAATCATGACGGCTGGCACGGCAAGCCGCTGCCGGAGGACAAGGCGAAGGACGCCATCCGCGAGCTGGGCGGGGAGCGCCACGTCCGCATCCAGGTGAAGACGCCGGAGGCGCTGAAGGCCACCGTCCAGGACAAGGCCTCGCCGTTGCGGTTGCCCACGTACGAGGTCGGCCAGAAGGAGGCCACGCGCAAGGCGTATGGCGACGCGCTCCTGGCGCTGGGCAACGCCCGGCCGGACGTGGTGGCGCTGGACGCGGAGGTGTCCAACTCCACGTACGCGAGCGAGTTCCAGAAGGCGCACCCGAAGCGCTACTTCGAGATGTTCATCGCGGAGCAGAACATGGTGTCCAGCGCGGTGGGCATGGCGGTGCTGGGCAAGAGGGCCTTCGTCAGCACCTTCGCGGCCTTCCTGTCACGCGCCTATGATCAGGTGCGCATGGCGGCCATCTCCAACGCCACGGTGCACCTGTGCGGCAGCCACGCGGGCGTGTCCATTGGCGAGGACGGCCCGTCGCAGATGGCGCTGGAGGACCTGGCGATGATGCGCGCGGTGGGCGGCAGCACGGTGCTCTACCCGAGCGACGCGAACCAGACCGCGAAGCTGCTGGCGCAGGTGCTGGAGCGTCAGGGCATCACCTACCTGCGCAGCACGCGTGAGAAGACGCCGGTGCTCTACCCCGCGACGGAGGAGTTCCCCATTGGGGGCAGCAAGGTGGTGCGCCAGTCCGGCCAGGACGTGGCGACGGTGGTGGCCGCCGGCATCACGCTGCACGAGGCGCTCAAGGCGTATGAGGCGCTGAAGGAGGACGGCGTCCCGGTGCGCGTCATCGACCTCTACTCGGTGAAGCCGGTGGACGCGAAGACGCTGCGCAAGGCCGCGCGTGAGACGCAGGGGCGGCTCGTGGTGGTGGAGGACCACTGGGCGGAAGGGGGGCTGGCGGACGCGGTGCTGGAGTCCTTCACCGGCGAGCGCGAGCGGCTGCCCACGGTGGTGCGGCTCGCGGTGACGAAGATGCCCGGCTCCGGCAAGCCCGCGGAGCTGTTGAACGCCGCGGGCATCGACGCGGAGCACATCGTGGAGGCCGTCACCTCGCTGGTGGAGGCGGAGGCGGCCCGGGGCGGGGACGGCCGGGGCAGGCCGTCCGAGGACGCCTGGGGCCACACGAACGCGTAGCCCCGGGTGTCTTTGTCAGGGCTTCGGATCCAGCCGGGCGGCCGCGCGCGCCGCGCCCATGGACCGCGCGTAGTCCAGCGCGGTGCGCCTGTCCGCGTCCCGGATCCTGTGGTCCGCGCCGTGCTGGATGAGCAGCTCCATCATCTCCACCTTGTCGAACATGGCCGCGAACATCAGCGGCGTGCGGCCATCCGGGCCCGCGCCGTCCACGTTCGCGCCCGCCTCCAGGAGCACCGAGGCGATGGCCTCGTTGCCCTTGAAGGCCGCGCCGGCCAGCGGCGTCTGGCCCGCGTCGTTGGGCTGCTCGGGGTCCGACCCGCGCTCCAGCAGCAGCCGGGTCGCCTCCACGTGGCCGTGGTAGCTGGCCAGCATCAGCAGGGAGTCCCCCCGCTCGTTGCGCACCCCCACGGGGAGCCCGGCGTCGAGCATCTCCGCCAGCTTCCGCGCGTCCCCCGTGCGGACCACCGCGAAGGCGCTCCGCACGAAGTCCAGCACGGCGGCGTCGTCGGCATTCGAAGGCGGAGCAGGATTCTTGGGGTCGTCCGTGGAGCTCATGGTCGCGTTCCTATGCCTTTTCAACTCCCAAGGGCAATCCCATCCATGGAATCCGACAGCCGCCCGCGCTTCCGGCCCATGGCCGGGGTCCGGTGGCGACGGCACCCTGGCCGCCACTCCCGCTCCGAGGTGCTGGAAATGCATGGGTCACGGTCATGGTGGAGGTTGTTCCTGCTGATGACGCTGGGAGGGTCGCTGGCGTGTGAAGTCGCTCCGGCCCCGGGGATGTTGTCATTGAATTCTCCCGCGAGCGCAGACACGGGAGAGTCGAAGCCGCCGGAGACGGCCGAGTCCCTCCAGGCCTCGGCCATCTTCGAGGCCACGTTGCGCGAGGAGGCCTCGTCGGGGCCCGGAGGGCTGAAGCCGGTGGAGCGGCTCGGCAAGCTGCTCTTCTTCGACCGCCGGCTCTCCGAGCCCATGGGCCAGGCCTGCGCCGTCTGTCATGGCCCCGAGGTGGGCTGGACGGGCCCCAGCCTGCTCATCAACCTCACCGGCTCTGTCTATGAAGGCGCCGTGCGGGGGCGCTTCGGCAATCGCAAGCCGCCCTCGTCCGCCTATGCCACGCAGGCCCCCATCCTCCACCGGGTGACGCCAGGACAGGCCGACTTCGTGGGCGGCAACTTCTGGGACGGCCGCGCCACGGGCGAGGAGCTGGGCAACCCCGCCGCGGACCAGGCGCAGGGCCCCTTCCTGAACCCCGTGGAGCAGAACAACCCCAGCGAGGCCGCGGTGGTGGCCAAGGTCTGCGGCGGCCCGTACGGCGACCTCTTCCGCGCCGTCTGGGGCGCCCGCATCTGCGCGGACGTGCCGCGCGCGTATGACAACATCGCGAGGTCCATCGCCGCGTACGAGGGCTCTCGCGAGGTGAACGCCTTCTCCTCGAAGTACGACGCATTCCTCGCCGGCCGCGCGCGGCTCTCCTCCCAGGAGCAGTGGGGCCTCAAGCTCTTCGAGGGCAAGGCCCGGTGCGACACCTGCCACACGAGCCAGCGCGGCCCGAATGGCGAGCCGCCGCTCTTCACCGACTACACCTTCGACAACCTGGGCGTTCCGCGCAACCTGCTCAACCCCTGGTACTGGCAGCTCCAGTTCAACCCGGACGGGCCCTTCTGGATCGACACCGGCCTGGGGGGCTTCCTCCAGACGCGCCAGGATTATGCGTCCTCCGCGCGCGACAACCTGGGCAAGGTCAAGGTCCCCACCCTGCGCAACGTGGACAAGCGCCCCTACCCTGGCTTCACCAAGGCCTATGGCCACAACGGCTACTTCAAGAGCCTGGAGTCCATCGTCCACTTCTACAACACGCGTGACGTGCTGCCGGTCTGCACGGGCAGCGCGTCCGGGACGCCGGGCGTGGACTGCTGGCCCCTGCCGGAGGTGGGGCTGAACATCAACACGCGGACGGTGGGCAACCTGGGCCTGTCACCCCAGGAGGAGCAGGCCATCGTCGCCTTCATGCGCACGCTCTCGGACGGCTACTCCCCGTGACAGGGGAGGCTCAGGGCTGAGGCTCCAGCCGGGTGGCTGACCGCCACGCGCCAAGCGCCCGCGCGGAGTCCACCGCGGTGCGCCGTCCACGTTCGCGCCCGCGTCCAGGAGCACCGTGGCGATGGCCTCGTTGCCCTTGAAGGCCGCGCCGGCCAGCGGTGTCTGGCCGGCGTCGTTGTGCGGCTGAGCGACCTGGATGAAGAGGACGAGTTGCTGCTGGAGGACGGGCACTGCTTCCACAGCCAGACCCTGGCCCTGTGCACGCGCGTGGGGGCGCGCCGCCGGGCGCCCGGGCCGACGCTCGCGCTGGCGTGGCGTCCGGGGCATCCCCGGGCGGAAGCGCTGCGCACCATCGCGGGGACGCTGCGCTCCGTGTGGCCCGGGACGGGGAGGGGAAAGGTCAGCGCAGGGCCTTCTCCGAAGTGACGATGCCGTCCGCGTCCGCGTAGAGGTGATGGCCCGGGGTGAAGGTGACGCCGGCGAAGCGCACCTCCACGTCGCGTTGGCCCTCGTTGCGCTTGCCGCTCTTGAGCGGGTGGGTGCCCAGCGCCTTCACGCCGATGTCGGTGCGGCCCACCTCCTCCGCGTCGCGGATGCAGCCATGGACGACCACGCCCGCCCAGCCGTTCTTCTGCCCCAGGGCCGCGAGCACGTCACCCACGAGCGCGCAGCGGCGGCTGCCGCCGCCATCCACCACCAGCACGCGGCCCAGGCCGGGTTCCTCCAATGCCTTGCGCACGAGGGAGTTGTCCTCCGGCGCGCGCACGGTGCTGATGGGGCCAAAGAAGCTCCTGCGCCCGCCGTAGTCCAGGAAGCCCGGCTCCGCGACCTGGAAGCGTGGAGTTCCCGCGTGGGCGTCACAGAGGTCCGCCGTCTTGAGGTCAGGGGTGTCGCTCATGAACCACAGGATGCACGCGCCGGCTGGAAATGGCTGTGATTGTGAGCGCGGGTCTGTCTGTCTTGACCTTGCGTTGTTCAGAATCCTATCGTCGGCGCCTTTCCGAGGGGGAAGTCCATGCACATGCTGAAGTGGTTCGTGGGCGCGCTCGCGTTGCTGGCGCTCGCGTGTGGTGAGGTGTCTGAACCGTCCACGCCGGTGGTTCGCGACGGCGAGGGATTGCTGGAGCTGCCGCTGGTGTCGACGTCGGCCGGACGGACCTACAGGCTGGTGGGGGCGACGTTCGACATCACCGGGCCGCAGAACGCGACCATCACGGACACGACCGCGGAGACGGTGCTCCTGCCGCTCATGGCCGGGACGTACACCCTCCAGATGAATGGCGACTGGCACGTGGAGCGCACGGATGCGCCGGGCGTCACGGTGCCGGTCACGCTGGTGTCACCAAACCCCATGTCGTTCACCCTGACCGAGGGCGAGACGCGCCCGGTGCGCTTCCTGTTCAAGGTGCCGGGCGATGGCACCGTCGACGTGGGCATTGGCGTGGACACCGGGGGTTGGATCTCCGGAACCATCCACTTCGACTCCCGTCCGCCGCCTCCGCCCGGGAGCCCTCCGGACGTCTTCGCGGATGTGGGCGGGCGGCAGATCCCCTACGTCATCAGCTATGAGTCGGCGACGGTGACGCGGACGCTGGACTACGGCTCCTACCTCACCACCATCCAGACCTCGCCCGTCACCGTCCAGTTCGGCGGCGCGACCGGCGCGGCCTTCCAGCAGCAGGTGGTCTCCGCGCTCCAGGGCCGGACGCTGACCTTCAGCATCAGCTCCGACGGCTCGCCCACCACCTACGTGAGCGCGCTCATCGTGGAGAACATGGAGCGGGGCGTCCGCTTCGAGCTCATGCTGAACACGCCGCTCGCCTCGGGCGTGGACGCGAACGGCTACGCCATCCTGCGGCCCACGGACTTCACCGGAGGGTTCGCCGAGCTCCGCGCGGCCAACTCCGGGAGCGTCAATGGGCTGATGCTCGGCGGCACGCTCGCGCCGCGGTAGCACCCGCCGGCGTGCTCAAGGCCGGATGGCGACCTTGAGCACGCCGTCCTTGCGCTGGCTGAACAGCTCGTACGCCTCCCGGATGTCCTTGAGCTGGAAGCGGTGCGTGAAGAGCGGCGTGAGGTCCACGCGCTTCGCGCGCACCACCTCCATCAGGCGCCGCATGCGCTCCTTGCCGCCCGGGCAGAGCGTGGTGACGATGCGGTGGTCCCCCAGCCCCGCCGCGAAGGCGTCGTAGGGCACCTGGAGCTTCCCGGAGTAGATGCCCAGGCTGGACAGCGTGCCGCCGGGGTTGAGCGTGCGCAGCGCGCTCTCGAAGGTCTGCTGCGTGCCCAGCGCCTCGATGGCCACGTCCGCGCCGCCGCCGGTCAGCCGCTTCACCTCCGCCACCACGTCCTGGCCGCGGATATCAATCACCGCGTCCGCGCCCAGCTTGCGCGCCATGGACAGGCGCGTGTCGTCCCCGTCCACGCCAATCACCAGCGACGCGCCCATGAGCCGCGCCCCCACGGTGGCGCACAGGCCGATGGGCCCCTGCGCGAACACCACCACCGCGTCCCCCATCTTCACGCCGCCGGACTCCGCGCCGCTGAAGCCCGTGGACGCGATGTCCGCCAGGAGCAGCACCTGCTCGTCCTTCAGCTCGTCCGGGATGGGCGCCAGGTTCGCCTGCGCGAAGGGCACGCGCGCGTACTCCGCCTGCACGCCGTTCATCGTGTTGCCCAGCCGCCAGCCGCCCAGGGCCTCCAGGCCCTCGCCGTGGCCGCACTGGGACGCGTGCCCGGAGAGGCAGCCCCGGCACTGGCCGCACGGCGTGATGGCGCCCACCAGCACGCGCTGCCCCACCTGGTAGCCCGTCACGCCCGGGCCCAGCTCGTCGATGACGCCCACCATCTCGTGGCCCACCGTGAGGCCCGGCTTCACCGGGTACTCGCCGCGCAGGATGTGCACGTCGGTGCCGCAGATGGTGGTGAGCGTCACCCGGACGATGGCCTCGCCCACCCCCGCCTTCGGCCGCTCCACCTCCTCCACGGCCAGCTTCTGGGGGCCTCGGAACACGGCTGCCTTCATGTCTCACCTCGTCTGTCTTTCAGGCGCGCGGCATGCGCACCGTCACCGCGGGCCGGTCACTGCGGGCCATCACCTGCTGCGCCACCGAGCCCAGCACCATCCGGCTCACGCCCGTGCGGCCGTGGGTGCCCAGGCACACCAGGTCCACGCAGTGGCGCTCGGCCGCCTGGGTGATGACCGCCGCCACGTCGTCGCCCTTGAGCACCGACAGCTCGACCTTGTGGTTGCCGTCGTGCTCCGGGGCCGGCACGCGCAGCGCCAGTTGATGCCGCGCCGCCTGGAGCTCCTCGGGCGTCGCCTCCTCCGGCTCCACGTGCAGCAGGTGCACCGTGCCGCCCGGGGGCGTGATGGCGAAGGCGTAGGCGATGGCGCGGTCGCCGGCCTCACCGAAGTCCGTCGTGGCGAGCACCGTGCGCACCCGGGGCGGCTCCTGCTCCAGCGCCTGCTCCGTCGCGGGCACCGGCACGCTGACCACCGACATGGGCGCCAGCCTCCGCGCGGACTGGGACACGCTCCACAGCTTCGCGAGCGCCCTGCGCTGGTGCGTGCCCACCACCAGCAGGTCCACCTGCTCCTCCGTGGCCAGGGCGATGAGGTGGTCCGCGATGCGGCCCAGCCCCGGCTCCAGCCGCGAGCGCACCGGCATGCCCGCGGCGCGCAGGGGCTCCAGCAACGAGTCCGACTCGCGCTCCAGCGCCTCCCGCAGCTCCGGGGACATGTCCTTGTAGCTGTGCGGATGCACCAGGCCCAGCCGCTCCGCCTCGCTCCCCACCCAGACGATGCGGCCCCCCACGACCTCCAGCGGCCCGACCTTCGCGAGCTGCTTCACCCACTCGCGGGCGACCTCGAAGGGCCTGGAGCGGTCCACGCCCAGCATGACCCGCAGGGGGCGCTCGCCGCGCGCCCAGGCCTCCAGGCCCGCACCCTCGCGGACCACCAGCAAGGGGACCTCCAGCACCTGGGCCATCCGGTCGAGCGTGCCCCCCAGGCCCCGGAAGGGCGTGTCCACGCGCGGCGTCCCGGCCACCACCCACTGGAAGCCGCGCTTCGCCACCAGCTTGCGCAGCTCCTCTTCCGGCTCGCCCGTGAGGAGCACTGAGTCGACCTGGAGGTCGGAGCCCCGCAGCCGGTCGCACTCGTCGCGCAGCGTGGACCGGGCCGTCTCGCAGATGGCGTCCCCGAAGGTCCGCACCAGGTTGCCGGTCAGGACGTGCACGATGCAGAGGGGGACCTTCATCCGCCGTGCGAGCAGCGCCGCCGTGTCACAGGCGCGCCGGGCGTCATCCGAGAAGTTGGTCGCGCAGGCGATGGTCATGGCCTCTCCTTGCAGTCGCCCCTCCAAGCTAGTCACCTCGCAAGCGAGGGAGGCCCACGCGCAGGCAGCGGACGCGGCGCACGTCAGGAGGCTCCGCCGTCATCGCGGTGACTCCTCGCCCATGGACTCGAAGGCGCCCAGCGGCCGCGCGGCCTCCCGCAGCTCCGCGGCCACGCTCCGCGCCCACCGGGCGATCCGCTCGGGGTCCCGCCAGTCCCCCGAGTGCTCGCGTGCCATGGACCGGGCGATGAAGCCCCGGGCGTCGCGCTCCAGTCTTCCTCCAAACGTCGCGTGGCCCCGCGCGCCCACCTGCTCCATGAGCGCCTGGACCTGGTGCGTGGGCGGGATGCGCTCCCGCGACGCCGAGTCGTCGAGCGGTCCGCTGGAGAAGAACCACACGGGCCGCTCGCGCAGCTCGTGGAGGTGCCGGTGCACGAAGCGCCGGGCCTGCCGGTGCCAGCGGTTGGCGTAGAGCCCGCCTCCGACGATGACGGCGTCGTAGGCGCGCACGGAGTCGACGGCCTCCGGCGGTGTCGTCTCCGCGTCGAAGCCCTCGTCCCGCAGGACCCGGGCGAGCAGGCCGGCGATCTCCCGGGTCCCGCCCAGCTTGCTTCCAGAGGTGATGAGGATCCGCATCCGTGCCCTCCCGCATGAGTCCACCCTGATGCGTGGAGCGGCCGGAGCGCGGGCGCAAGGAGGCCGCGGCCAGGCGTCCCTCCCGGCGGCACGGCCCGTCCGCGGCTTCGCGACGTGCCGCCCGTATCCCAAGGGGCTCACGGGGGACCGGACGCGTTGCCGACGCCCGTTCAGGACCCCAGCTTCTTCCGGGGGCGTCATGCGAGTCCTGGTTCCAGTCGATCGCCTGCCTCAGGGCTGGGAAGACGTGCGTGGCCTGGGGGCGGATGAAGTGTTGGCGCGCCGCGTGCGCTACGGCCGCAACGACGTGCGGGGCCGGCCTCCCCGCTCCGCGCTCCAGAGCGTGCGCGAGGCCGCGAGCGACCCGATGCTCTGGTTCCTCGTGGGCACGAGCGCCCTCTACTTCGCCCTGGGCGAGCAGGTGAATGGCGCGGTGATGCTGCTGGCCCTGGTGCCGTTGCTGGGCATGGACGTCTACCTGCACCACCGGACCCAGGCCTCCACCGAGGGCCTGCGCGGACGCCTGGCCGAGCGCGCCACGGTGTCTCGCGACGGCCATGAGGTGGAGGTGCCGGCGGAGGACGTGGTGCCCGGAGACCTGATGCGCGTGGAAGCAGGCGGCACGTTCCCCGCGGATGGGCTGGTCGTGCGGGGGCAGGGCCTGCAGGCCGAGGAGTCCTCGCTCACCGGCGAGTCGCTGCCCGTGCGCAAGCGGCCGTTGGAGCGCCTCCCGCCCGGCTCGGAGCCGCCGGTGGACTCGGTGCACTGGGGGCTCGCGGGAACGCGGCTGCTCACCGGGACGGCCTGGGTGCGCGTCGTCTCCACCGGTCAGGAGACGCTCTACGGGAGCATCATCCGCTCGGCGGGGCAGGAGGGGCGGGCGCGGACGCCGCTCCAGCACGCGGTGGCGCACCTGGTGGCGGTGCTGGTGGGCGTGGCCGCGTCGCTCTGCGTGGTGCTGGCGCTCGTCCGCCTGCGCCAGGGGTTCGGGTGGCTGGACGCGCTCCTGAGCGCGGCGACGCTCGGCGTGGCGGCGCTGCCCGAGGAGTTCCCGGTGGCCCTCACGTTCTTCCTGGGCGCGGGGGTGTACCGCCTGGCCCGGCGGCAGGCGCTGGTGCGCCAGGCCATCTCCGTGGAGAACATCGGCCGCGTGAGCTGCGTGTGCTCGGACAAGACGGGCACGCTGACGGAGGGGCTCCTGCGGGTGGCCCGGCTGCTGCCTGCCCCCGGGACCTCGCCCCAGGCGCTGCTGCGGACCGCGGTGCTGGCGTCTCGGGAGGAGGGGAAGGATCCGCTGGACGTGGCGCTGTTGGAGGCGGGCGCGCGGGACCTGCCGGAGCTGCCCGCTCCCACCCGCGAGGCCACCTTCCCCTTCACCGAGGAGCGCCAGCGCGAGACGGCGGTGGTGCGGCAGGGCGCGGGGACGCTGCTCGCCGCGGTGAAGGGCGCGCCGGAGCGGGTGCTGGACCTGTGCGCGTTGTCCGAGGACGCCCGGCGGGAGTGGGCGCTTCGCGTGGACGCGCTCGCGCGCGAGGGCCACAAGGTCATCGCGTGCGCGAGCCGGACGCTGGACGCGGCGCACTGGCATGGCGGTGAGCCGGACCGGGGCTTCGACTTCGTGGGGCTCGTGGGGTGCGAGGACCCGGTGCGCGCGGGCGTGGAGGAGGCGGTGCGGGAGTGCCGCGACGCGGGGCTGCGCACGGTGATGGTGACCGGCGACCACCCCCGGACGGCGCTCGCGGTCGCAAGGCGGCTGGGGCTGGGAGGCGAACACCCGGTGGTGCTCACGGGAGAGGCCCTGGTGGCGCGGCTGGACGACACGGGGAGGGTGCCCCCCGTGGACGTGGTGGCGCGCGCGCTGCCCGCCCAGAAGTACGCGCTGGTGAAGGCGCTCCGGAGACAGGGCGAGGTGGTGGCCGCCACGGGGGACGGGGTGAACGACGTGCCGGCGCTCCAGGTCGCGGACGTGGGCATCGCCATGGGGGAGCGGGGGACGCGCAGCGCCCGCGAGGCGTCCTCCATCGTGCTGCTCAACGACGACTTCGGCACGCTGGTGCGCGCCATCGCGGAGGGCCGCCAGCTCTTCTCCAACCTCCAGCGCTGCTTCCTCTACCTGCTGCTCATCCACATCCCGCTGGTGGGCACGGCGGCGCTGGTGCCGCTCTGGGGCAAGCCGCTGCTGTACCTGCCCATCCACATCGTGTGGCTGGAGCTCATCATCCACCCCACCGCGATGCTGGCCTTCCAGGCGGCCGCGCGGCCCGGGCGGCTCACCCCGCTGCGCGCGAGGCCCGCGGCGCGCTTCTTCTCCTGGCGGGAGTGGACCCTGCTCACGGCGGTGGGCGTGCTGTTGGCGTGCGGGCTCGTCTGGGCCTTCGCGCGGTGCCTGTCGGAGGGCAACGACATCGAGCGCGCGCGGGCGGTGGCGATGGCCACGCTCACGCTGGCGAGCGCCACCTTCGCGGCCGTGCTCACCCGGCTGCGGACCCGCACCGCGCGGTGGGTCTGCGGCCTGTCGCTGGGGCTCTCCGTGCTGCTCATCCAGGTGCCCGCGCTGGCCGCGCTCGTGGGGCTGCACCCGCCCGGTGCTCGCGACTGGGGCCGGGTCCTCGTCGCCGTCACCGCCGCGCTGGTGCCCCTGCTCGTCGCGGGGCCGCGCGCGCGGGGCGGCCTGCTCCGGGGCCACCGGTGGCGCACCGGCCGGCGCACACCGGCCCCGGGGGCCTCATGACGAGTCCGCCTCCCGTCACCCCGCCCCTGTTCTGGCGGGGGCTCGCGAAGGTCGCCACCGTGGCGAGCGCGTCCTCGCTCCTGGCGGGCGCGCTCCTGGTGGGGGGCCAGGCCCTGTCGTCCTCCACGGGCCCGGGCCGTCCTCCTCCCTGGGACGGCTGGGGCCTGATGTTCGCGGGAGGCGCGCTCTGGCTGCTCCACTCCCAGGAGGCGCGTGGCGCGCGGCGCGCGGTGGGGCGGGTGCTGGCGGCCGGGGTCGTGGTCCTGGGCGTCGCGGAGCTCACCCGGGGCAACCCGGGGGGCGGGCTGGGCCTGCTGTTCACGGGGCTGTCGCTCGGGACGTTGCACCTGCGCACGCGCCAGGGGGGGTACCCCGCGCGGTGGCTGGCCACGTGCGCCGCGCTGCTCGCGGTGTGGGGCCTCGTCGGAGGGCTGTACCAGGGGCACTGGTTCGGGTTGCCCCCCCTGAACACCGTGACGGGGGTCTCCAGGGCGCCGGGACTCCTCCTGTCGCTGGCCCTGCTGCTGCTGTCGGGAGGGCTGCTCTCGCTCCACCCGGACCGCGGGCTGACGGGCGTGCTGCTGCGCGAGGACTTCGGGGGCCACTCGGCGCGGCGGCTGCTGCTCGCGGTCCTGCTGGTCGTGCCCGCGGCGGGCGCCGTCCGGCTCCTGGGGGAGCGGCTGGGGCTCTACGGCACCACCGAGGGCATCACGCTCTTCGTGCTCCTGACGATGGCGGCCTTCCTCGCCGTGGTCCTCTGGAACGCGAACGCCCTCTCCCGGCTGGACGCGAGCCGGCGGGGGGTGGAGCAGTCGCTGCGGCTGTCGGAGGCGCGCTTCGGGGGCATCGTCACCCACGCCGCGGACGCCATCATCTCCATCGACGCGGAGCAGCGCATCGTCCTGTTCAACGCGAGCGCGGAGCGCATCTTCGGCTACTCCGCGCGAGCGGTCCTGGGCCAGCCGCTGGACATCCTCCTCCCGGAGAACCTCCGGGCCGTCCATCGGGAGCACGTGCGACGCTTCGTGCAGGGCGCGGCGATGTCCCGGCACATGGGTGAGCGGCTGCCCATCCTCGGGCAGCGCCGCGGCGGAGAGTCCTTCCCGGCGGAGGCCAGCATCATGAAGCTGGACGTGGAGGGCACGCTGTGGCTCACCGTCATCCTCCGGGACATCAGCGCGCGGCGGAAGGCGGAGGACCTGCTGCGCCTGAGCGAGGAGCGCTTCCGCACCGCGTTCGAGGGCGCGCCCGTCGGCATGGCGCTGGTGGGGCTGGATGGCCGCTTCCTCCACGTGAACGCGGCGCTCTGCGACCTGGTGGGCTACTCGCGGGAGGAGATGCTCCACCGGTCGTTCCAGGACCTCACCGCGCCGGAGGACCTGGCGCTGGACGTGGAGTACGCCAAGCGGATGCGCCAGGGGGAGCTGTCCTCCTTCCAGCGGGAGAAGCACTACGTGCGCAAGGACGGCCGCCGCATCGCCATCCTCATCTGGAGCGCGGTCGTGTGTGACGCGCGGGGCGTGCCGCTCCACTTCATCTCGCAGATGCAGGACATCACGGAGCGCCAGGAGCTGGAGCAGGCCTCGCGCTTCCTGGCGGACGTGGGGCCGCGGCTCGCGGCGTCGCTGTCATCCCGCACGACGCTGGCCACGGTGGCGTCGCTCGCCGTGCCGGCGCTGGCGGACTGGTGCGTGGTGGCCTGCCTGGACGCGAGCGGGCGCGTCCACCGGACCGCGCACGCGGCCATGGACGCGCGCACGGCGGAGCGGCTGCGGGCGCTGGACGCGGCGCACGGGCCGGAGTCCCTCTTGCCGGCCCCGCTCATCGCCTCCGTGCAGCGCACGGGGAGGACCCTGCTGCTGGCGGAGGTGCCGCCCGGGATGTTCGACGCGGCCGCGGTGGACGCCGGGCACCGGGAGCCGCTGCCGCTGCGCTCGGTCCTCATCGTGCCGCTGCGCAGCCGGGAGCGGAACCTGGGCGTCATCCTGTTCGCGATGTCCGGGGAAGGGCGCCGCTACGGAGCCCGGGAGCAGGCCCAGGCGGAGGAGCTCGCCCGGCGCGCGGCGCTCGCCATCGACAACGCCGGCCTCTTCGAGCGGGCCGAGCAGGCCATTGGCATGCGCGAGGAGGTCCTGCGCATCGTGGCGCACGACCTGCGCGCGCCGCTCAACGTCATCCAGCTCAGCGCGACCATGCTGGAGAAGCACCTGCCTCCAGGCGACCGCGCCCGGCCGCGCCTGGAGACCCTCCAGAAGTCGGTCCAGCGGGCGAACCGGCTCATCCAGGACCTGCTGGACGTGGCCCGGATGGAAGGCGGGAGCCTGACGGTGGAGCGCGCGCCGCTGGAGGTGGCGCCGCTCATCCAGGACGCCCTGGAGCAGCACCGGGGGCTCGCGGAGTCCAGGTCGCTGAGCCTCCAGGCGCATGTGCCGGAGGGCGTGCCCCGCGTCCTGGCGGATCCGCAGCGGCTGTCGCAGATCCTCTCCAACCTGCTGGGCAACGCGCTCAAGTTCACGCCCGAGGGCGGCCGGGTGCTCCTGCGCGTCCAGCCGGAGGCGGGCCAGGTGCGCTTCCTGGTGAGCGACACGGGCCCCGGCATCGCGGCGGAGGACCGGCCGCGCATCTTCGAGCGCTTCTGGCAGGCCGGGCCGAAGCGCAAGGAGGGCGCGGGGCTGGGGCTCGCCATCGTGAAGGGGCTGGTGGAGGCCCACGGCGGCCAGGTCGGCGTGGACAGCGCGCCCGGCGTGGGCAGCACGTTCTTCTTCACGCTGCCCCTGGCGGAGGGCGCGGAGGCGCACGCCGGGACGTACGCCTGAGGCAGGCCCTACCGGCGCAGGGCGGACTCCAGCAGGAGCCGCCGCTCCGCCGCCGCCACGGCCGCGCGGGTCGCGCCGACTGCCGCCGGGTCCACCGACACGGAGGTGATGCCCGCGCGGACCAGGTGCTCCGCGAAGGCGGGCCGGTTGGACGGGGCCTGTCCGCACAGGGACGCCGTGATGCCCGCCTCGCGGCTGGCCCGGATGATGCGGACGATGGCGTCCAGCACCGCCGCGTCCTCCTCGTCGAAGAGCTCCGCGCACGACTCCGAGTCCCGGTCCACGCCCAGCATGAGCTGCGTCAGGTCGTTGGAGCCGATGGACACGCCGGTGATGCCCATGCGCGCGTACTCCGGGATGCGGTAGACGACGGAGGGCACCTCCGCCATCACCCAGCGCTCCATCCCCCGGTGGTGTCCCAGGAGGCTCGCGTCCACGGCCTCCAGGCACGCCTCCAGCTCCCACTTCGTCCTCACGAAGGGAATCATCAGGTGCAGGTTGGGCGTCTCGTCCCGCACGCGGGCGAGCACCTCCAGCTCCAACTGGAACACCTCGGGCTCGCGCAGGTAGCGGTAGCAGCCCCGGAAGCCGATCATCGGGTTGGCCTCGACGGTCTCGTACGCGTCGCCGCCCTCCAGCCCCCGGAACTCGTTCGTGCGGAAGTCCGTGGTCCGGTACACGACCGGGCGGCCCCGGAAGGCGCGGGTGATGGTCAGGAGCGCCTGGGACATCCGCTCGACGAACTCGCGGCTCCTCCCCTCGGCGATGAGCTTGCGCGGGTGCACGCCGCCCAGGGCCTCGGTGAGCATGAACTCCGCCCGCAGCAGCCCCACGCCGTCCACCGGGAGCGCCGCCGCCTCCCGGGCCTGTCCCGGCAGGGCCAGGTTCACGTAGAGCCGCGTGCCCAGCGCCTCCGGCCCCAGGGCCTCCCGGGGTGCCGCCTGCGGGGCGGGCGTCCCCACCACCGCCACGGAGGGCGCTTCCCGGACGCGGCCCTCGCGCACGGTGCCGGCGGCGCCGTCCACGGTGACCTCCTCCCCGTCGCGCAGGACCTTCGTGGCGGTGCGCGTGCCCACCACGCAGGGCTTGCGCAGCTCGCGGCTGACGATGGCCGCGTGGCACGTCATGCCGCCGCTGTCGGTGACGACCGCCCCCGCGCGCCGCAGCGTGGGCACCCAGTCCGGAGAAGTCATGGGCGCCACGAGGATTTCACCGGCCTCCAGCCTGGAGCCCTCCTTCGCGTCGCGCAGCACCCTCACGCGGCCGGAGACCACGCCGGGAGACGCGCCCAGGCCGCTCACCCGCGCCTTGCCCGTGGACGCGCCAGGCTCCGGGGGCTCCGGCGCGGCGGCGGCCCCCGTCGTCACCGGCCGCGACTGGACCAGGTAGAAGCGGCCGTCCTGCTCCGCCCACTCGATGTCCTGGGGGGAGCCGTAGTGCCGCTCCACGCGCATCCCCAGCCGCGCCAGCTCCAGCACCTCCACGTCCTTGAGCACCCGCGCGCGGGCCCGCTCCGGAGGGAGCTCCTCGCGCTTCTCCCGGCCCACGCCGTCGCGCACCCACTGGAAGGCCTTCACGCCCACGCGCGTCTCCAGCAGGCGCGGCCCCTCGCGGTCCACGACGTGCGTGTCGGGCTCCACCTGTCCCCCCACGACGACCTCTCCCAGGCCGAAGGCCCCCTCGATGACGAGGTGCCGGCGGTTGCCGGTGGTGGGGTCCACGGTGAACATGACGCCCGAGCGCGTCGAGTCCACCATGGCCTGCACCACCACGGCGATCTCCGGCAGCTCCGTGAGCCCCTGCGCCTTGCGGTAGGCCACCACGCGCGGGCCAAAGGCGGACGCCCAGCACGCGCGCACGCGGCCGAGGAGCGCGTCATCGCCCACGACGTTGGTGAACGACTCGTGCATGCCCGCGAAGGAGGTGGTGGTGGTGTCCTCCGCCGTGGCGGACGAGCGCACCGCCACCGCGGCGCCCTCCCTCAGCCGGTGGTAGGCGGCGAGGATGGCGGTCTCCAGCCAGTCGGGCAGGGGCGCCTGGAGCACGAGCGCGCGCAGCGACTCCGTGACCCCGGCGAGCGACCGCGTGTCATCCGGGTCGACTTGCTCCCACAGCTCGCGCAGCCGGGCGCGCACGGGCTCCATCGCCTGGTGGAAGGCGGCGGCGGTGATGACGAAGCCCGGGGGCACGGGCAGCCCGGCGCGGGTCAGCTCGCCCAGGTTGGCGCCCTTGCCTCCGGCCTGGGCCACGTCCTCGCGGGACAGGCTGTCGAACCAGAGGATGGACGGGGGAGGGGCCGGACGGGGCTCCGGTGTCTGGAGAGAGGGCTCGGGGGGAAGGGACGGATCCATGGTCTTGGGCTCCTCGCGCTTCTTCCAAGCTGGGGCTGGCGCCTCCTGGACGTACACCGTCAGGGGAGCAGGGACCCCGCGAGCCTGACCGCCCCTGCGCGCGGAGGCCGCGCCCCGTGCTTATCCGCACCGGTATGGACGACTGGACTCGACGCTACGCGGACCGGGTGAGGACGGCCGAGGAGGCCCTGCGTGCCGTGCTGCCGGGGAGGCGCATCCTCATCGGCTCGGGCGCGGCCGAGCCGGTGACGCTGGTGCGGGGCCTGGTGGAGCAGCGGGGCCCCTCCCTCTCGGACAACGAGGTGGTGCACCTGCTGACGCTGGGGCCCGCGCCCTACGTGGAGCCCGCGCAGGCCGGGCGCTTCCGCCACGTGGCCTTCTTCATCGGGCCCAACGTGCGGCAGGCCGTGCAGGAGGGGCGGGCGGACTTCATGCCGGTGTTCCTCTCGGAGATTCCGGAGCTCATCCGGAGCCGGCGGGTCCGCATCGACGTGGCGCTCATCCAGGTCAGCCCGCCGGACGCCCACGGCTACGTCAGCCTGGGCGTCTCCGTGGACATCGTGCGCGCCGCCGTGGACGCGGCCTCGCTCATCATCGCGGAGGTCAACCCGAACATGCCGCGCACGCACGGGGACTCGTTCCTGGACGTGCGCCGCATCCACCACCTGGTGCCGGTGTCGCTCCCGCTGCTGGAGGTCCACCCCGAGCCGCCCGACGCGGTGTCCCGGAGCATCGGGGCGCACGTCGCCCGGCTCATCCCGGATGGCGCCACGCTGCAGTCGGGCATCGGGAGGATCCCGGACGCGGTCCTGGCGGCGCTGGTGAACCACCACGACCTGGGCATCCACACGGAGATGCTCTCCGACGGCGTCATGCACCTGGTGGAGGCGGGCGTCATCACCGGGCGCAGGAAGACGGTGCTCGCGGGCAAGCTCGTCACGTCGTTCATCATGGGCAGCCAGCGGCTCTACGCGTGGGCGCATGACCACCCGGCCATCGAGATGCGGCCGAGCGACGACACCAACGACCCGGCGGTGGTGGCGCGCAACGCGCGGATGGTCGCCATCAACTCCGCCCTGGCGGTGGACCTCACCGGCCAGGTGGCGGCCGACACGCTGGGCGGCTGCTTCTACTCCGGCATCGGCGGGCAGGTGGACTTCATCCGGGGCGCGAGCCGCAGCCCCGGAGGCCGGGCCATCATCGCGCTGCCCTCCACCGCGCACGGCGGCACCGTGAGCCGCATCCAATTGGCGCTGGAGCCCGGCACCGGCGTGGTGACGAGCCGGGGGGACGTCCACTCCGTCGTCACGGAGTACGGCGTCGCGGAGCTCTGGGGCAAGAGCATCCGGGAGCGCGCGCTCGCGCTCATCAACGTCGCCCACCCGGACTTCCGGGCGGAGCTGCTGGCCGCGGCCAAGGGCCGCCGCTGGGTGCTGCCGGATCAAGTGGTCCCTCGGGCGCGCTACCCCTGGGCGGAGGAGCGGCTGGAGCACACGCTGTCGCACGACGCGCTGGTCGTCCGCGCGGCCCGCATCACCGACGAGCGCGCCCTGCAGGACCTGCTGTACGGCCTGTCGCAAGAGAGCTGCTACCGGCGCTTCATGGGCTTCAAGAAGGAGCACCCGCACGAGGAGATCCAACGGCTGGTGGACCTGGACTTCGAGCACGACATGGCCCTGGTCGCATGCCCGCCCGGCACGGAGGAGGTGGTGGGCGTGGTGCACTACATCGTGGACCCGGCCACGCGCCTGGCGGACGTGTCCTTCGTGGTCCGCGACGACTGGCAGGGGCGGGGCGTGGGCACGGTGCTGATGCGGCGCATCCGCGAGGCCGCCATGGCCCGGGGCATCCCCGGCTTCCAGGCGGACGTCCTGGTGACGAACACCTCCATGCTGGACGTCTTCCACGAAAGCGGCCTGCCCGTGCGCAGCCGCCGCGTGGACGGCACGTACCATTTGGAGCTGCTCTTCCCGGAGGCGCCCGCCGCGCCGGCCCCCGGGCCCGGCTGAGGGACCGCTCGCCGCCTGCGCCTGCCCGGAACGCTTGCGCGCTCCGCCGCCGGCCCCAACGTTCCACGGGAGGGGCGCGTCCCGCGCGGCAGCGGGGCATGCGAAGGCCCTGGGGAGACGTCATGGCCATCGTCGTCGGCACGGATTTCACCGACCATGCCCGGGAGGCCGTCCGCGTCGCGGCGGCCATCGCGGAGCGGACGCGCACGCCGCTGGTGCTCGTGCACGCCGCGGAGCCCGGCATGCTCCGGCGGGACTGGCCGGCCGAGCGCGGCAGCGCCATCACCGAGCTGGAGCAGCGGCTGGCCGCCGAGGCCGACCGGTTGAGCCACCCGGGGCTGTCCGTGGAGCCCCAGGTGCTGCTGGGCATGCCGGACGAGGCGCTGGTCGAGCACGCCGCGAAGCTCCAGGCGCGGATGATCATCACGGCGGCCCTGGGCTGGCGCTCGGAGAAGCGCTGGCGGCTGGGCGGCGTCCCGGCGCGCATCGCGCAGATGTCGCGCTGCCCCTTCCTGATGGTCCGCCTGCCCGAGCCGTTCCTGGACTGGTGCCAGGGCAAGCGCCCCCTGCGGGTCGCCGTGGGCGATGACTTCTCCCACAGCGCGGAGCTCGCGCTGCGCTGGCTGCCGGAGCTGCGGCGGGTGGGGCCGGTCGACCTGACGGTCGCCCATGTCTACAACCCGGCCACGGAGTACGGACGGCTCGGGCTGTACCGCGTGAACCCGGAGTCGGAGAACCTGGAGGCCATCCTCGAGCGCGACCTGCGGGAGCGCCTGTCGCGCATCGGCGAGCCCCACGCGGAGGTCCGGATGGCCTCGGACCACGGGAACGCGGCGGAGCCGCTGTCCCGGCTGGCGGAGGCGGCGCGGGCGGACCTCCTCCTGCTGGGCACCCACCAGCGGCGGGGGCTGCGGCGCGTGCGGCATGGCTCGGTGTCGCTCTCCGCCCTCCAGCTCGCGCCGGTGGCCGCGGTCGCCTGCGTCCCGACCTGCGTGGAGCGGGAGGCCGAGGCGCCCGTGGAGATCCCGGCCATCCAGCGCGTCCTCGTGTCGACGGACTTCTCGCCGCTGGCGAACCGGGCCATCCCCCACGCCCTGTCGCTCCTGCCCCGGGGCGGAGAGCTCATCCTGGCGTACGTCATCGAGTCGCCGGTCCCCATCGTCTACGCGGACTTCTGGCCCGCGGTGGCGCTGAGCGGGGACGAGGACGACGAGCCCGAGCTGCGGCGCCAGCTCCAGGCGCTGGTCCCCCGCGACGTGGCCGGCCGGGGCATCACCGTCCGGCTGGAGCTGCTGCCCGGGGTCCACGCCGCGCAGGCGCTCTGCCAGGCGGCGGAGCGGTACGGGGCGGACATCTTCTGCCTCAGCTCGCACGGGCGCACGGGTGTGCGCCGCGCGGTGCTCGGCTCCGTGGCGCAGGAGGTGGTGGCCCGAAGCCGCCGGCCCGTGCTGGTCGTCAAGCACCCCACGCTGCCGTGATGGTGACGCCATGCTGAAGCCCTTCGAGGTCCACGTGCAGGCCAGCTCCCTGGAGCGCTTCCGGCCGGGGCTCACGGGGCTGGAGTGGGAGATGCTCCAGGCGAACGCGGACGAGGCCCGCGCGCGCATGCTGGGCCGCACCTTCTGGAACGTGAACTCCACGGCCCGGGGCGGCGGCGTGGCGGAGATGCTGCCCCGGCTGCTCGCGTACGCGCGCGGGGCGGGCGTGGACACGCGCTGGATGGTGGTGCAGGGCACGCCCGCGTTCTTCCACGTCACCAAGCGGCTGCACCACGCGCTGCATGGCTCGCGGGGAGACGGCTCGCCGCTGGGGGCCGCCGAGCGCGCCTGCTACGAGGAGGTGCTCCGCGACAACGCGGAGGAGCTGCTCGTCCTGGTGCGGCCCGGGGACGTGGTGTTGCTGCACGACCCCCAGACCGCGGGGCTGGCCCCGACGTTCACCGCGGCGGGCGCGCACGTGGTCTGGCGCTGCCACATCGGGTGTGACACGCCCGACGAGGAGGTGGCGCGGGCGTGGGCCTTCCTCGCGCCGGACCTGGCCGCCGCGCGGCTCGCGGTCTTCTCAAGGGCCGCCTACGTGCCCCCCCTGCTCGCGGACCGGTCCGTCGTCATCCCGCCCTCCATCGACATCTTCGCGGTGAAGAACCAGCCCATGGCGCCGGAGGTCGCGCTCGCCATCCTGGGCCACACGGGGCTCGTGGGGCTCGCGCCAGACGCGCCCGACCCGGTCTTCACCCGGATGGACGGGGTCCCGGCCCGCGTGTCGCGTGGCGCGGACATCACGCGGCTGGGCTCGGCGCCCGTCCCCGGCACGCCGCTCGTGGTGCAGGTCTCCCGGTGGGACCCCCTGAAGGACCCGGTGGGGGTGCTGCGGGGCTTCGCGCGGCTCCTGCGCGAGTCGCCCGGCCTGCGCGCGGAGCTGGTCCTGGCGGGGCCCTCCGTGACGTCCGTCGCGGATGATCCGGAGGCGGCGGCGACGCTCGAGTCCGTCATCGCCGCGTGGCACGAGCAGCCGCACTTCCTGCGCCAGCGCGTCCACCTGGCCTGTCTGCCCATGGTGGACCCGGACGAGAACGCCGCCATCGTCAACGCGCTCCAGCGCCAGGCGGCGGTGGTGGTGCAGAAGAGCCTGCGGGAGGGCTTCGGGCTCACCATCACGGAGGCCATGTGGAAGTCCCGGCCCGTGGTGGCCAGCGCGGTGGGTGGCCTCCAGGACCAGGTCCGCCACGAGGTGGACGGCCTGCTCGTGCGGGACCCCGGGGACCTGGCCGGGTTCGCCGCCGCGGTGCGACGGCTGCTGGACGACCCCGTCCTCGCGGCCCGCCTGGGGACCCAGGCGCACGAACACGTCCGCACCCGCTTCACCGCCGCCCGCCACCTCACCGACTTCATGGCCCTGCTCCAGGAGCTGGGCGTGCGCGCGGACGGGGGCGTCTAGGTGGCGCTCACGCTCCGGCCCGCCTCCCGCCGCCGCGAGCGCAGCCACTTCTCCAGGCCCACCACGGGCAGCACGCAGGCGCCCACCAGCACCGACCGCGCGATGTCCGCCAGCGACAGGGGCGCGGAGCCGAAGAGGCGCTGGAGGAAGGGCACGTACATGAACGCGGCCTGGAGCAGCACCAGCGCGGCGACGCCCACGAACACGGTGGGGTTGCTCGCGAAGCCCACCTCGCGCGAGGAGCCCGTCAGCGTGCGGCACAGCCACAGGTAGAAGATTTGGAAGCTGACCACGGTGTTCACGGCCATGGTGCGCGCCTCGGCCAGGGCCAGGGGGTTGGGGGCGCCGTGGGTGCCGCCCTGGCGCGTGAACTCCCAGAGGAACAGGCCGATGGCGCCCGCCGCCATCAGCAGCGCGACGAGCCCCGTGCGCATCACCACGAAGCGGCTCAGGACGGGCGTGTCCGGCGCGCGCGGCGGGCGGCGCATGACGTGGCGCTCCTTCGCCTCGAAGGCCAGGGGCAGCGCCAGGGTGACGGTGGCCACCAGGTTGATCCACAACAACTGCGTGGGGCGCATGGCCAGCAGCGGCTCGCGCACGCCGCCGGCCTCCTGCAGGGGGAAGAACGTCACGCCCAGCATGAGGATGAGGGCGAGCCCCAGGTTGGTGGGCAGCACGAAGGCGAGCGACTTGACGAGGTTGTCGTAGACGCGGCGGCCCTCCTCGACGGCGGCGACGATGGTGGCGAAGTTGTCGTCCGTCAGCACCAGGTCCGCGGCCTCGCGGGACACGGCCGTGCCGGTGATGCCCATGGCCACGCCGATGTCCGCCTGCTTGAGCGCGGGCGCGTCGTTGACGCCGTCGCCCGTCATGGCCACCACGTGCCGCTGCGTCTGGAGCGCGCGCACCAGCCGCAGCTTGTGTTCGGGGGCCAGGCGCGCGAACACGTTCGTGTCCTTCACCGCCACGGCCAGCTCCGCGTCGCTCATGCCGGACAGGTGCGCGCCGGTGAGGCCCGGCTGGCCCGGGTCCTGGAGGCCGAGCTGAAGGCCAATGGCCTCCGCCGTGCCCGGGTGGTCCCCGGTCATCATCTTCACGCGGATGCCGGCGGCGTGGCAGGCCTTCACGGAGGCCACGGCCTCCTCGCGGGGCGGGTCGATCATCCCCTGCAGGCCCAGCAGCGTGAAGCCGGCCTCCACGTCCTGGGGCCGCAGGGCCTCCGCCCCGGGCAGGCCCTTGCGCGCGAAGGCGAGCACGCGCAGCCCCTGCCGCGCCATGCGCTCCACCTCCACCAGCACGGCGTCGCGGTCCACCGCCGGCCCGCAGCGGCGCAGCACGACCTCCGGGGCGCCCTTGAGGACCAGCTCGCGCCCCTCCGGTCCCCCCGCGTGGAGCGTGGCCATGTACTGGTGCTCGGACTCGAAGGGGATGGCGTCCAGGCGCGGGTTGCGCTCGCGCAGCTCCATCACGCCCAGGTCCGCCTTCTTCGCGGCGAACAGCAGCGCCCCCTCCGTGGGGTCGCCCGTCATCCCCCAGCGCCCCTCGCGAGGCTGGAGGTCGGCCTCGCTGCAGAGCACGCCCGCGACCAGCAGCGCGCGCACGTCGTCCGGAGCCACGTCCAGGGCGCGCCCCGCGCGGAAGAGCTCGCCGAGGGGGGAGTGGCCCACGCCGGTGAGGGTGTAGTGCCCGCGCCAGGTCCACAGCGCCTGCACGGTCATCTCGTTGCGGGTGAGGGTGCCCGTCTTGTCCGTGCAGATGACGGTCGTGCTGCCCAGGGTCTCCACGGCGGGCAGCTTGCGGATGACGGCGCGGCGGGACGCCATGCGCTGCACGCCGATGGCCAGGGCGATGGTGACGATGGCGGGCAGCCCCTCCGGGATGGCGGCCACCGCGAGGGTGATGGCCACCAGCACCGCGTCGCTGAAGGCATACCCCCGGACCAGGCCCACCCCGAGCAGCACGGCGGACAGCACGACGATGCCCGCGCTGATGAGGCGGCCCAGCCGGGCTAGCTCCCGCGTGAGCGGCGTGCTCAGGTCCGCGGCCTGCTGCATCAAGTGGGAGATGCGGCCCAGCTCCGTGGCGCCGCCGGTGGCGACGACGACGGCGGTGGAGGTGCCGGACGTCACCAGCGTGCCGCCGAAGGCGAGGCTCGCCCGGTCCCCCAGCTCCGAGTCCTCGGCCACGGCCGCGACGTGCTTGCTCGAGGGAACGGACTCGCCGGTGAGGGCGGCCTCCTCCACCTGGAAGTTGCGCGAGCGCAGCAGGCGCAGGTCCGCGGGCACGCGGTCCCCGGACGCGAGCTGCACGACGTCCCCGGGGACGAGCTCCGCCGCGGGCCGGGTGACAGGGTGCCCGTCGCGCAGCACCTGCGCGGTCTCCGGCACCATGTGGTTCAGCGCCTCGATGGCCCGGCCCGCGCGGTACTCCTGCACGAAGCCGATGAGGGTGTTGAGGACCACGACGGCGGCGACGACGAGCCCGTCGGTCACCTTGCCCAGCAGGATGGCCAGGCCCGCGGACGCGATGAGGACCCAGATGAGCGGGCTGTCGATCTGCCGCCACAGCAGCCGCCACGCGCTGTCCGGCCGCGAGCGCTCCAGCACGTTGGGGCCATGGCGCGCGAGCCGCTCCCGGGCCGCCGCCTCCGTCAGTCCCTGCGGCGTGCTGGCGAGCCGCTCCAGCACGGCCTCCGGGAGCAGCGCGTGCCAGGGGACGGGAGGCGCGTCCGGGGCGCGAAGTCCTGCCTGCTTCCTCGGCTGTGTCGGCTCCTGCATGGCGTGCCTCCCCTGGGGAAGCTGGCCACGGGCAGGGCCGCCCGTCAGCGGGAGGCGAGCAGCCGGGCGGTGGTGTCGCGCAACGCCTGTCGTGTGACCGCGTCCCGGGCCACGGCGGGCCACGGCTGCTCGGTCTCCTCCAGCAGCCAGCGGGCATCCCCGGGAGGGGACCAGCGCTCGCGCGCGAGGATGCGCGCAAGCCGGGCCGCGCAGACCTCCGGGCGCTCCCAGGCGCGCTTCACCTGGGACAGCAGCCAGCCCACGAACCCCGGCCGCGAGCCCAGGTCGGTGCGCACCACGCCCGGGTGGAGCACCACCACGTCCACCTCCGGGTGCGCGGTGGCCACGTCGCGCATGGCCAGCGCGAAGCACAGCTTGGTGTCGCAGTAGGTGCGGATGCTGGAGAAGTCCTCGCCCGTGGGCGTGCGGGCGGCGTCGAAGCGGCCCTTGATGATGAGGCCGGCGCTGACGACCAGGATGCGCCGCAGCCGCCCGGACTCCAGCAGCGGGCGCTGCATCACCAGCGGCGCCAGGTGGTTGGTGACGAACGCCGTCTCCAGTCCGTCCGCGTTGAGCACCCGCTGGGACGGCCACAGCCCCGCGTTGTGCACGAGCGTCGCCCCCGGCGCGGCGAGCTCCGCCAGGCGCGTCCCCAGCTCCCGGGCCCCCGCCAGCGTCCCCAGGTCCCCGGGCACCGCCAGCGCCCGGCCCCCGAGCCGCTCCACGTCCGCGGCCAGCGCCTGGAGCCGGCCCGCGTCACGGGCCACGAGCAACAGCCGCGTGTCCCTGGACGGGGCCAGCGCCAATGCCAGTGCATGGCCAATCCCACGGGAGGCACCAGTCAGGATGAGGTCCGTCATGGTTCCAAGCGTGCCAGGAGGGACTCAGGAATTGAAGGTCCGCGTGTCATTGGACGCGCTGCCCGTGACGCGCTCGAACGACACGCCCAGGTTGCCGACCGCTTCGAGGGCGTTCTTGACGTCTTCCGAGACGATGAACGCAACCTTGAGCTTCTTCAGCCGGAAGACCTGCGCGCCCTCGGTCTTGGCGGGGTCGATTCGCAGTCCGTAGATCCAGTTGTACTCCCCTTCGAATTCAGGGGGATGGGTGCCCTCGTCATAGTGATGCACCTCCCGGCACCGTGCCTCGTCGATGGCATCAACCACCTTGGTGGCGTTGACGACGAAGAACGGGTCGGCCTCTCCCTCAATGGACATCGGGAAGAGCTGCACGTCGCCGGGTGCGAGCGCCCTGAAGACGTTCGCGACGGCTTCACTGACAATGGGCGTTTCCTCTACTCCTGCGAACACGAAGGTGCGCCTCACTCCGGGATGTGTCACCCAGGATCTGGCTAGGCCAGAGTCTGGTAGGACGCGGCCATCCGTGAACATCCAAGGTTCGTCAAACGCCTGCCCCGAATCCCGTGTCGGCGTCGCAAGGAGCCACTGGGGCACATCTCCAAGCACCACCGAGTAAAAGTGACGTTCCACTTCAATGCTCCCCATTCACAATCAACCTCCGCAGGTCGGAGCCCTGCGTTAGAAGGTCGTTGGCGATTCTCGCAAGTTCTCTCGTCAAACTGGCCCGGCAAGCCTCCGTCGTTTGGCAGCGCGAAACAGAACGATTGAGGCGCCGAATCACCTCTCGGTGATACAGCTCGGGGTGAGGTCCCTCGTGCCCCTTGAGTCGCACCTTGTTGGCGGCATCTTCCAGGCCCATCCCTGCCTTCTTGAACACGTCCTCACATTTCGGCGTCCAAGGGCCGCCTGAGGCAGTCGAAACCAGGTTCTTGTTCGTGCAGATGTGATGGACCGGGCCTTCGGCATCACCCGGAATGCCATTCGAGTACATCGCGCCGGCAGCGGCCGCCCCCGGAGCCAGCGCCACGTTCAGCACTCCCGCGGCAGGCATCGAGATGGACGTCACGCCGCCATTCAGTGCCTCTCCGAGGATGAATCCCGCCTCGGCCTGTCCTCGAAGCGCGGCCTGAGGGAAGCCCGGGAGCCTGGGCCCCTGGGCCGCCATCGCACTCCTTCCGCCCAGGGCCGCGGTGACGAGCAACACCAGGACACGCGTCCCATTGGTCCCGAGCACCTTGCCGAAGCGGTGCCCGATGTCCTGCAACTCGATGACGCTCGTCGCCGTCCCTGCGTCATCCCACAGCCGCACGAAGCCCCGGCCCATCTCCCAGACCGGCACGATGCCCAGATAGGCCACCATCGCCGCGGTCAACGCCACCGCGATGACCTTGGTGACGGGCTCGGGAAGCGTCATGGTGAGGAGCACGGACAGCGCGGCCGAGGTCACCATGGCCTTGAGCACCACCGGGTTCAGCAGCTTGCCGATCTCCGCCTCGACACTCCCCCAGACCGCATCCAGCGCGAACGACAGGGCCATCAACGTCCGGTCCTTGCGCGAGAAGGGCAGCCCGGTTCCACCCACCAGGGGCAAGCAGTCGTCCCCGTCAGGGCAGATGCGCGCGTACAGCGCGTCAGGTGAACTGCCCGAGCCCGGGTCCGCGAATCCCTTCGAGGACGCGAGCAGGGCCCTGGACCGCACCCACCCCCGCTGGTCGGCGGCATCCGTCTCGCGGAAGGCCACGTCCATGCGCATGTCCAGGATGAGCCCCGTGAGGGCCGCCTTGAAGTCGTCCTCACCCACCCGGACCAGATCCACGTCCAGGGACTCGTGAACCACCTGCCTGCCGGCTCCAACATCCACGTGGACGACGCGGGTGGTTGCACACCCTCCCAGCAAGAGGAGTAACAGAACAAGTCAGATGGATTGCATGGAACTCCCAGGAGCCGGCCCCTCTGGAGATCAGGGGTGCGTCATCCTTACTTCAGGTTTTTAGATTTCAAGGCTTGGTGTGATCTGCATCTTTGTGGGGTTTTGGGGTGGTCTTGGGTTGGCCGTCGGCCTTCCATCCTGATACGTTGCCTATTCTATGCGACTGGGCCCATTCGCAAGATCGATCCTGCTTTTCGTCCTGCTGACCGGAGCGGCCGTGAAGGCAAGCGACAAGTGCGACCGCCCCAATCAGCGGACCATCCTGCTCTCGGAGCACCCGTCAGACGGCACCCAAACCGTCTACGTGAAGGGTCATGTCATCACGACCTTGCGCTTCGAGGCGTTCGTTGATCCGAGCGAGACGAAAGTCATTGGCTGGGAGGGCCGGCTCGAACCGCTGACGGTGGTTCGCAACAAGGTCATCATCGAGCCCATCCGGGACCTCGACAGCGATGAAGGGCTCCCCCTGATCGTGACCCTGGCGGATGGCACTGGGATCCCATTCCTCGTAAGGCCTCCGTGGAGGGAGAAGGATGGCGGTGGGTGGCCACCGATTCTCGACCAGCAGGTCGACGTTTTCAAGAATCGGGAGAGCTACGCGGCCATGCACTCGGCCCTGATGGACGCCCTCAAGAAGAACGACGTCCTGACCGAGGAAAACGAGCGCTATCGCAAGGAGGAGAACTCCATCGACCATGCCTACGCGACGCTTCTGGCGAATGGGCAGGCAAAGAAGACGCCGTTTCGATTCGTGGCATCCGCCCGCCCGAAGGACCCGGACATGGAAATGATCGTTGAGGTCTACTCGGGCCAAGGCAAGGCGGCAGCCGTTATCTCCCTGACGAACACGGGCTCCGTCGGCACATGGGAGTTCGCGGACGCCTACCTGACGCGCGACATGACGAGCCACACGAAGCAGTCCTTCGCGCTTCGGATGACCCGTTCCGCGATCGCTCCAGGGCAGTCAGGAACCATCGCCGTCGTAGCGGACAAGAGAGCCTTCGAGAAGAACGGGCAACTGGTGGATCTGGCCCTTCAGATCTTCAGGTCTGACGGCAACCAGCAGGTCCTGGTGAGGATGGATCGCACCCTGGTTCGGCAGTAGAAGTTCCTGACATGCCCACCCGCCGAGCCCCCCTGCTCTCCTCTGTCATCCTGCTTGTCACGTCCTCTGCGTGCACCACGGCCGGTGGCGTTTCATTGCGCTCGGACGGCTCTCCTGGAATGCAGGCGTGTCCAGAGAAGGCGCTCGAAGCCATGCGATACCTGAAGCTGCATGTGGGGGACGCCGCGCTCGTGGAACTGGACGCGAACCAGATGAGATCGCGCCGCATCACCCTCTACGATGGCCCGATTGAGAGCGTCCTCATGCGCGATCTGGGCCCGTTGGAGACAACAACACGGCTGTACGGAGAGGTCTGGACGAGCGGGCCACAGGCCGTTGTCCGGTACTACAAGGCCCATCCACCCGACGGCGACGAGGTCCCCATCTGCGCCGTGGCACGGCTGAGCGAGGACCAGATGCGGAAGCGGCCCGAGTCAAAGCCCGGCACGGCCATTCTCGATGGCTCCGTGGCGTCAGCCGTCGTGGTCAATGCGTTCCGGTGACACCTCGGACACCACGATGGGGACTCGCCCGGTCTCCTGCCCTCCACAGGCAGAGCACGCCCGCGTTCAGCCGGAGGAGGGGGCAGCTTCTCCCACCCCTCGTGACATTCCCTGAGGCTGTCCGCCAGGGCACCCCGGGTGCGACTTCCGGCTGCCCTCCAGGGAGGCAAACTCCCTTTGAAATTCAGGGCGCCTTCCCGTAGTTTCCCCCGCGACTTCGAGGAGCGTTGCGAGGCCTTCCCGGCCCCAGGCTCGAAGCCGAATGACCCAACGGCGCTCACCTGAACGCGTTTCTTGCGAGGGTGAGGCGGCCTTTCTTCCCAGGGCTCGGCCGCTCCCTTGCCAGCAGGCGCGCCACCCTGGATCCGGAGCCACACCATGACCGCGGTTACCAAGCAGCAGAATCAGGACTACGCCATCGCCGACCTCAAGCTCGCGAGCTGGGGCCGCAAGGAGATCCGCATCGCCGAGAGCGAGATGCCCGCGCTCATGGCGATCCGCGAGGAGTACGCGAAGCAGCAGCCGCTCAAGGGCGCTCGCGTCACGGGCTCGCTGCACATGACCATCCAGACGGCCGTGCTGGTGGAGACGCTCCAGGCGCTGGGCGCGCAGGTCCGCTGGGCGTCCTGCAACATCTTCTCCACCCAGGACCACGCCGCCGCCGCGCTGGTGGAGGCCGGCACCCCGGTGTTCGCCCACAAGGGCGAGTCCCTCAAGGAGTACTGGGACTTCACCCACCGCATCTTCGAGTTCGGCCCCGCCGGCAGCGACCACGAGGGTCCGAACATGATCCTCGACGACGGCGGTGACGCCACGCTGCTCATGCACCTGGGCAAGCGCGCGGAGAAGGACCCCTCCGTCATCGCCAACCCCCAGAGCGAGGAGGAGACGGAGCTGTACGCCTCCATCAAGGCCAAGCTCGCCGAGGACGCCACCTGGTACTCGCGCAAGAGCGCCAAGATCCTCGGCGTCACCGAGGAGACGACCACGGGCGTGCACCGCCTGCAGGAGATGTCCCAGAAGGGCACGCTCCTGTTCCGCGCCATCAACGTCAACGACAGCGTGACGAAGAGCAAGTTCGACAACCTCTACGGCTGCCGTGAGTCCCTGGTGGACGGCATCAAGCGCGCCACGGACGTGATGGTGGCCGGGAAGATCGCCGTCGTCGCGGGCTACGGCGACGTGGGCAAGGGCTCCGCGCAGGCCCTGCGCGCGCTGTCCGCCCAGGTGTGGGTGACCGAAATCGACCCCATCTGCGCGCTCCAGGCCGCGATGGAGGGCTACCGCGTCGTGACCATGGACTACGCCGCGGACAAGGCGGACATCTTCGTCACCGCCACGGGCAACAAGTCCGTCATCACCCATGAGCACATGGCCAAGATGAAGGACCAGGCCATCGTCTGCAACATCGGCCACTTCGACAATGAGATCGAGGTCGCCTCCCTGGAGAAGTACCAGTGGGAGGAGATCAAGCCCCAGGTCGACCACGTCATCTTCCCGGACAACAAGCGCATCATCCTGCTGGCCAAGGGCCGCCTGGTGAACCTGGGCTGCGGCACCGGCCACCCCAGCTACGTGATGTCCAGCTCCTTCGCGAACCAGACCATCGCGCAGATCGAGCTGTACTCGCACAGCGACAAGTACCAGGTGGGCAAGGTGTACGTGCTGCCCAAGCACCTGGACGAGAAGGTCGCCCGCCTCCAGCTCAAGAAGCTCAACGCCCAGCTCACGGAGCTCACCCCCGAGCAGGCGAAGTACATCGGCGTGGAGAAGAGCGGCCCCTACAAGCAGGACACCTACCGCTACTAAGCGGCGCGTCCTGACGTGACACCTCCGGGGCACCGTGGGCCTTCCAGCGCCCGCGGTGCCCTTCGTGTTTTCAGAACAGCCGGTTGAGGCCGTTGAGCGCCGCCACGCGGTACGCCTCCGCCATGGTGGGGTAGTTGAAGGTCGTGTTGATGAAGTAGTCGATGCCGTTGCCCGGCCAGTCCTGCGCCATGATGGCCTGGCCGATGTGGATGATCTCGGAGGCGTTGTCCCCGAAGCAGTGGATGCCGAGAATCTCTCGCGTCTCCCGGTGGAACAGCAGCTTCAGCATGCCCACGGTGCGGCCCGTGATCTGTGCGCGCGCCAGGCTCTTGAAGAAGGCGTGGCCCACTTCATAGGGGACCCCCGCCTGGGTGAGCTCGCGCTCGGTGCGGCCCAGGCTGCTGATTTCAGGGCTGGTGTAGATGCCGGTGGGGATGTCCTTCACCAGCTTGTGCTCCATCCGCCCCTCCACGATGTGCGTGGCGGCGAAGCGGCCCTGATCATAGGAGGCGCTCGCCAGGGACGGGGCGCCCACCACGTCACCCACCGCGTAGATGTGGGGCACGGACGTCTGGTAGCCGTCGTTGACCTGGATGCACCCGCGCGAGTCCACCGCGATGCCCAGCGCCTCCAGCCCCAGGTCCTGGCTGTTGCCGGAGCGGCCGTTGGCCCAGAGGAAGACGTCCGCCTTCAGCCGCTTGCCGCTCTTGAGCTGGAGCACCACGCTGTCGTCGTGCGGCTCCACGGAGACCATCTCCTCCTGGTGGCGGATGAGCACGCCCTGCTCCCGCAGGTGGTAGGAGAGGGCGTCGGAGATTTCGTCGTCCAGGAAGGACAGGAGCCGGTCGCGCGTGTTCACCAGGTCCACCTTCACGCCGAGCATCCGGAACATGGAGGCGTACTCGCAGCCGATGACGCCCGCGCCGTAGATGATCATCGACAGCGGGGACTCGCGCAGCTTGAGGATGGTGTCCGAGTCGAAGATGCGCGGGTGGCGGAAGTCCACGCCCGCAGGCCGGTAGGGCCTGGAGCCCGTGGCGATGACGAAGGCGTCCGCGGTGAGCAGCTCCACGGAGCCGCGCGGCTCCGTCACCTCCACCGTGTGCGCGTCCCGGAACTTCGCGCGGCCCGTCAACAGCTCCACGCGGTTGCGCTCGTAGAAGGTGGTGCGGAGCTGCACCTGCTTGGACACGACGGTGGTCGCCACGCGCATCATGTCGTTGAGCGTGGTGTGCCGGGCCAGCTCCGCCCGCATCTCCGGGTGGTCCTGCTGCACGTCCAGCAGCCGCTGGATGGCGTGGCGCAGCGCCTTGGAGGGGATGGTGGCGGTGTGGGTGCAGGCGCCGCCCACCAGGGCTCCCTGCTCCACGGTGCACACCTTGCGGCCGGACTTCACCGCCTTCATCGAGGCCCCTTCACCGCCGGGACCGGAGCCGAGGACCACCACGTCGAACCGCCGAGCGCTCATGGGGCCGGAGTGTTCCCCCAACCCCGGCCCCGAGGGAAGAAATCACCTGAGGGCCGGGCACTGCTTCACACATCAGCGCGGCTGGGACGACGTCAGTAGGACGCCTGAAGCGTCAGCCCGGAGGAGTCCGTGTAGCCCTTGATCATCACGTGATAAACGCCCGCCGTGGGGGCGTTGATGAGGCACGGCTCCGTGTTGCCGCCGGTCAGGAGGCGGCGCTCCGATGCCTCCCGCTTCCAGGACTCCGGTGGGCTCCAGCTCCGCACCGCACCCCGCCTGGCAAGCGTGTCTGACATTGCTGCCGCGGGATGGCCGCGCGTGGCCGAGGCTCCTTCGGGCTACTCGAGCGTGGCGAGGAACTCGGCGCCGTGCTCCTGGCACCAGCGCCGGTACGTCTCCAGCCGCTCCGCGGGGCTCACGCTCTTGAGGACCTGGCCGTCTTCGCCCAGGTATTCGATGGCGCCCTTCACGGTGATGTGCAGGACGACGGGCTCGTCGCCCACGACCTGCCAGCTATCGACGTTGCCGGGCGGCTCATGGACATACGTGCCCGGGCCAATCACCTCGCCGGTGTCGAGCAGCTTGCGGCGCCCGGAGATGTTGAAGGCGTGCGACTCGCCGACATGGCGGTGCCGGGGGATGAGCGTGCCGGGCTCCAGGCGGAAGAGGTACATCCAGCCGCTGCCGTCGCGGAAGAAGCGCAGCGGCTTGAACGCGAGCCCGGGCCGGCCCATGGGGATCCACGGCATGCGTTCGGAGTCGACGGGGTGGGAGGCGTAGGTGGAATCGGTCATGCCGGCAGGATGGTCCGCCGCTGGCCCGGTGACAGGGCCAGGATTGACGAATTCCATTGGGCCAATCCGTGGGAGGATGCCGCATGGACTTCCATGTGGAGCTCCGGGGGCGCCGGGACTTGGCCGGGCAGATCTACCGGGGGCTGCGCGCGGCCATCCTGGACGGACGGCTGCGGCGCGGGGAGCGGTTGCCGCCCACCCGCGAGCTGGCCCTGCGCCTGGACGTGGCTCGCAACACCGTGGGCGTGGCGTATGAGTGGCTCACCGCCGAGGGCCTCATCGCGGGGCGCACGCGGGCGGGGAGCTTCGTCCAGGGAGAGGCCTCCCGGCCGCGCGGCAGGGCAGGGCGGGAGGCGCAGGTGTCGCTGCGAGCCCGGGCCTTCTGGCGCGCGCTGCCGGACCTGCCCGCGCCGCTGGCCCCCGCCGCGTATGACTTTGGCGTGGGCAGCCCGGATGTCTCGGGCTTCCCCTTCGAGTCCTGGCGCCGGCTGGTGTCTCGCCAGCTCCGGCCCGCCACGGTGGCCGGAGGCTACGTGGACGCCGCCGGGCACCGGGGGCTGCGGGAGGCGGTGGCGCGGCACGTGGGCGTCGCGCGGGGCGTGCGCGCGGAGGCGGACGACGTGTTCATCACCAATGGCGCGCAGCAGGCGTTGGACCTCGTGGGCCGGGTGCTCATCGAGCCGGGCGACTGTGTCGCCATGGAGGAGCCGGGCTATCCGCCCGCGCGGCAGGTGTTCCAGTCGCTGGGGGCGCGCGTCGTGCCCGTGCCGGTGGACGCGGAGGGGCTGGACGTGGCGGCGCTGCCGGACACCGCGCGGCTCGTCTATGTCACGCCGTCACACCAGTTCCCACTGGGCATGCCCATGTCCCCCGCGCGCCGGGTGGCGCTGCTGGAGTGGGCGAAGCGGCGGGACGCGGTGGTGATGGAAGACGACTACGACAGCGAGTTCCGCTTTGGCGGCCGGCCCCTGGAGACCCTGCATGGGATGGACCGCTCCGGACGGGTGCTCTACGTGGGCTCGTTCTCGAAGGTGATGGTCCCCATGTTGAGGATGGGGTTCCTCGTCGCGCCGCCGTCGCTCCAGCGGGAGCTGCGGTGGGCCCGGCGGGTGATGGACTGGCACAGTCCGGTGCCGGAGCAGGCCGCGCTCGCGCGGTTCATCGACAGCGGGCTGCTGGCGCGGCACATCCGCAAGATGCGGCGGGACTATGAGGCGCGGCACGCGCGCGTGGTGGACGGGCTTTCACGTCACTGCGGCGACTGGCTCCAGGAGGTGCCCTCCGTGGCGGGCCTGCACCTGTGCGCGACATTCCGGCGGGGCGGTCTGGCATTGGAACGGGAGACCGTGACCCGGGCGCGGGCCTCGGGCGTCGGGCTCATCACCCTGTCGCGCTACTTCGCGGGGCCCCGCGCCCGGCCGGGGCTGGTGTTGGGTTATGGCGGCATTCCCGCGACACACATTCCGGAAGGAATGAAGCGGCTGGGGGCCTGTCTTTCGAAGCTGGAGGGGCTGACGAGGGATTGAGCAGCGCCTGTCGCTCGCCAGGACCCGGGTAGTATCGGCGCATTGACCGGGCTGGCTGGCCGTGGGAGCAGGTCGGTCAGGAGGCGAGGCATGAAGGACGCGAACCGGATTCCCGTCATCGTGGGTGTGGGGCAGATCAACGACCGGCCGGAGGATCCGCTGCGGGGCCTGGATTCGCTGGGCTTGATGGAGGCCGCGCTGCGAGCGGCGGACGCGGATGCGGGCGGTGGCTGGCTCTCCCGGTTGGACTCGCTGGCGGTGGTGGATCAGCTCTCGTTCCGGCAGATGGGCCCGTTGCCGCTGGCGCTGGCGGAGCGGCTGGGCGCCCGGCCTCGCCTCCAGGAGCAGACGGCGGAGGCCAGCGGCGACAGCCCGGTGCGGTTGCTCCACGAGGCCGCCCTCCGCGTTGCCTCCGGCGCGGTGGAGGTCGCGGCGGTGGTGGGCGGCGAGGCGCTGCGCACGGCGGCGCGGCGTGCGGCGCTGGCGGCGGGGGATGCGCCCTCCGCGCACAACGCCGCGACAAGCATCGGCGTCCAGGCGCACGCGGCCTACCGGAAGCGCTACGGCCTCAACTCGCCGGTCGACGTGTATCCCCTCTACGAGAACGCCGGCCGCGCCGCGTATGGCCAGACCCTGGCGGAGGCGCAGCGGGAGAGCGGGGAGATCTGGTCGCGGTTCTCGCAAGTCGCCGCGAGCAACCCGGGCGCGTGGATCCGCGAGCCCGCGTCCGTGGAGGACATCCTGACGCCCTCCGCGTCCAACCGGCCCATCGCGTTCCCGTACTGCAAGCGGATGGTGGCGAACAGCGCCGTGAACCAGGGCGCGGGGTTCCTGGTCACCAGCCTGGCGAAGGCGCTCGCGCGGGGCGTACCGGAGGACCGCCTCGTGTACGTGGGACAGGGCGCGGCGGCGCACGAGCCGGAGGACTTCCTCGCGCGCGATGGCTATGCAAGCTCACCGAGCATGGCCGTGTCGCTGCGCCGCACGCTGGAGCTGAACGGGCTGACCGTCGACGCGTTGGACTTCGTGGAGCTCTACAGTTGCTTCCCCTGCGTGCCGAAGATGGCGCGCCGGGTGCTGGGCTGGCCGGTGGAGAAGCCCGCCACCGTGTTCGGTGGGCTCACGTTCGGCGGCGGCCCCATCGCCAACTACATGGGCCACGCGGTGGTCAGCATGGTGCAGCGGCTGCGTGAGCAGGGACGCCACGGCCTGCTCTTCGGCAACGGCGGCTTCGCGACCTACAATCACAGCCTCGTGCTCACGCGCGAACCGCGGCTCGCCGGAGCGGTCCCCCGGTCCTTCGAGCATCAGGCGGAAGCGGACGCCGCGCGCGGCCCCATCCCTCCGTTCGTGGAGGACGCCACGGGCCCCGGCCGTATCGAGACGTACACGGTGCTGTACGAACGCGACGGCAGCCCGAGGTTCGGCGTCATCGTCGGGCGCGGGGCAGCCGGTGAGCGCTTCCTCGCGAAGGTCCCGGCCCATGACACCGCGGGCATCGACTTCCTGTGCGACGGGAAGCAGGAGCCCGTGGGCAGTGAAGGACAGGCCGTCTCCAGTCCTTGCGGGGACATCCTCTGGCGCCGGGCTTGAGGGACGGGTGACATTGCCGGGGGAACAGGGGTATGCGTCCTCCCGATACGGCCTCGCGAGCGACGGCCGTCACCGCGCCATCCTATGTCTCCTGAATCCGGGCTCCGCAACCTCACCGCCGTCGCGCTGACGACCGTCGCGACCCTGGCCTCCGCGGCCGGGGCGCCCCTCCCGGCGCAGTCCGCCTTCTTCCTGTCCCGGAGCGAGAACCGGAACCAGGTCCACTACGCCCTGCGCCTGGACGAGGCTTGCCGCCCCGTGGGGACGCATCCCGTGCAGGTGTACTGGCGGATGTTGGAGCGCGGGCCCTCGGAGGTGGAGGAGCTGCTGGGGGTCGAGCAGCCCGTGTATGGGCTGGAGGACCCGCAGCAGGTTGAAGCCACCGACAATGGCTGGCGGGTACGGGTGCGGCTGCGGGCCTTTCCCTCGCGCCCCATCGACATCACCGCCGCGCGGGTCGACGGCCAATGCCGGCTCCAGGCGTGGACGAAGCTGGGCGACAGCGTCTCCCGGCTGGAGCACGTCTTCGTGAAGACGTCCTGGCCCTTCTCGGTCGACTTCGTGCGGCTGGATGGCGTGGGCCCGGATGGGCAGCCCGTCCATGAGCTGATCCGCCAGTGAGGCAGCGTTCCCCGCGCCTCTGACAGGCCTTCCCTGCCAGAGGCGGCTGCCGCGGGGACTTCAGGTGCTCAAGCAGACCCACTTGTTGAAGGGGATCTCCTGGCAGAAGCACTCGCCAAAGGTGCCATTGGCCCACTGGCAGCCCGTCTCCGCCCCCGGAGAACAGGTGCGGGTCTGGAGCGTCTCGCAGCTCGTGGCGAGCGCGGCGGAGTCCTGACCGGGCTGCACACCGCTCTCCGCATCATCCGTCACTTCCGCGCCACCACAGCCCATCCCGAAGATGGAGACGACGGCGAACATCGCGAACCCACGAAGCAACATGTGACGCTCCCTTTCGCTGGTGAGGCATTGATGCAACTGCGAATGAGAGTGTTGGTCAAGCTTTGCCTGGAAATCGCGATGCCGCTGAAAAGCTACGCGTGGGGCGGTCTTGGCGTCTGGGATTAGCGTTTCGCCGTCATGGGGCGCTGCTTCGCACGCAGGCTCAGCAGAACGCCCGCGAGCAGCGCGGTGCCGCCCCAGAGCAGCCGCTGGGTGAGGGGCTCTCCCAGCAGCAGCACGGCGCCCACCGCCGCGATGACCGGGACGGACAATTGCACCACCGCCGCGCGCGCGCTGCTCAGGTGTGGCAGCGCCGCGTACCAGAGGCTGTAGCCCACACCCGAGGCGAGCGCGCCTGACGTGACGGCGAGCAGCAGCCCCTTCGACGAGAGGTGTGGGGCCGCGTCCAGAGCGCGGGCGAGCATCACGAGCGCCAGGGCCAGCGGCACGCCGCGCACGAAGTTGCCGGCCGTTGCCGCCAGAGGGTCCGTGCTTCCACGCCCCCGCAGGCTGTAGATGCCCCACGCCACGCCCGCCGCGGCCATGAGCCCCGCGCCGAGCGCATCCGGCGCGCTCGCTCCAGGAAGCGTGAGCCCCGCGAGCCCCGCGAGTGCCACCGCGAGCCCCGCCCATTCGAGCGCGCGGGGCCGCTCACCGCGCGCGAGCCCTGCCGCGAGCATGGTGAGCTGCACACAGCCGAAGAGCAGCAGTGCGCCCACGCCCGCTCCGATGCGCACGTACGCGAAGCTGAAGCCGGCCGCATACACGAAGAGCGCGAGCGCGGAGGCCCAGCTCCCCTGTCCCGTCGCCCCGCGGCCACCCCGTCGCAGCCGCAGCAGCAGCGCCAGCACCAGCGCTCCCGACGCAAGCCGCACCAGCGTGAACGAACCCGCGTCGATGCTTCGCGCCGCGCCACCCGAGAGGGCCGCGCGGCACAGCAGCGAGTTCGCGGCGAAGCCCAGGAGGGCCAGCAGGGTGAGGAGGGGCGTGCTCACGCAGCAGGGACATAGCGGACCGCGTGATGCGCGTCACGTCACCCGGGCATCGCCTCCCGAGGTCCCGGGATGTGAACCACTGCGCAGGGGCGGGCCGAACCAGGGAACCGCGACCGCGCCGAGCGCCGTCATTTCCCACACATCCGCGTATCACGCGTCGACCGTTGAACCCGATCCGCCACTGACGTGATGTCGAGGGCGCCGGGCTCACCAGGGTTGCGCAATGCCAGTTGGGATTTCCCAATGTCGTCGTGAATGTCCAGACAAGACATACTCCCGGGGGAACGCTTGAGAGGCGCGTCCATCCTCGACGACTCGGACAGTGGCTTGAGCACGGCTTCCATCCGCTCCTCACCGCGGTTGAACGTGGTTTGTGCCATGCAAGCCCCGGATGAGCGTGGAGTGAGGCTAGGATGATGTGCCTGCCGCCGTGGGGAGGAGTCTGGAAATGTCCGGTTCCGTTGCCGTGCCGCCGCGCATCCTTCTCATCGGACTCTCTGGGGTGGGGAAGTCCACGCTTGCGCAGGCCCTGTGCTCCCGCTGGGAGCTGCCCCACGTCCACATCGACGGTTTCCGCCGCGAGTACGGTGACGGCACAGTCGCAGGGGATTACTTCGCCAGGGCCTGGTTCCTCCGCGCCTGCTCGCGCACGCCCCGGGGCATCTTCGAGTTCTCCGGCTCCGGCATCCACCGGGCCGCCGTCCGGCAGGCATTTCAGGAGAGCGCCATCCCGCTGCTCACCGTCTGGTTGGTCATACCGCATGCACGCAGGCACGAGCGGCTTGCCGCACGCCAAAAGCCGGACACTCCGTGGCCGGACTGGAACCTGGCGGTTTCCTCCAGCGTCATCGACGAGGACGGCCAGCGGGTCCTTGAGCAGGACCTGTCGCAGGGCTTCTGGGAGGGCCCGCCGGGCTGGCGTGCCGCGCGGCTGGAGGCAGTGGACCCATTTGAAATCCTGCACCAGCGCTTCATGGAGTTGGTGCAGGAGCCCACCTCCCGAGGCTGCCCATGACGGAGCTTCGTAAACAGCCGCCGGAGAGTGTGCTGCTCGTGACGCTGGACTCGCTTCGCTATGACACGGCCGTGCGGGCCACCTGTTCCTCGCTGTCTCGGCTGGGCTTGCCCATCCGGGCCATGGCACCGGCCCACTTCACGTTCGCCTCGCACGCGGCGATGTGGGTGGGCACCACGCCGGGCGTTCCGGGCCTGAAGCAGCCCTTCCTCGACCCGAAGTGGGGACGCCTCTTCCGGCTGGTGAATGGAAAGGTCCGCGCCACGCCCCGAGACGGTTTCCTGTTGCCGGGGCGCAGCATCATCGACGGGTTCGGCCAGCTCGGTTACCGCACGGTTGGCACGGGCGCTGTCGATTGGTTCGACCCCGGCACACCCACCGGGGCCTGGCTCTGCCAGGACTTCCAGCGCTTCTTCTACCCACGAAATCCCTCCGCGCTGGGCCGTCAGTTGGCGTGGCTGTCCAGGGAACTGACCACCGGCGAAGCTCCCACCTTCTGCTTTCTCAATGCCGGCGAGACGCATGTGCCCTACTGGCATGAAGGGGCCTCATGGAGCCTTGGGGACAACCCTTGCGTTCCCTATGGCCAGACCAACAACCGCGCGCTCTGCGAGTCACGACAGCGCTCCTGTCTGGAGTTCATCGACGCCCGGCTCGCGCCGCTGCTCGACGCCTTCAGCGAGGCGACCATCCTCGTCACGGCGGATCATGGGGACTGCTGGGGCGAGGACGGGCTGTGGGAGCACGGAACGTGGCACGCGAAGACAATGGAGGTTCCACTCTGGCTCCAGGTGCGCGGCCAGCGGGTCACGAGCCCTGGGGCTGCGCCCTGAACGCGGATTCCAGTCCGGCCTGGAGGCCTGCGCCGTAAGCCAAGGACGAAGGTGGCGCGTGAGACAGCCCGCGCTGCCAGGCCCACGGGGCTTGCTGGAGGAGAACGACGTGCTCTGACGCCGCGAGCCGATTACGAGGGCCCCGCGGCGTTTATTTTATTGTATCAGGAGCCCCTCGCTTGCCCTCCTCGCCCCCTTCCTCCCGCGTCACCGGAACCGAATACGAACGCCTGCTCGCCAGCCTGCGGCGCAAGAGCCCCTGGGCGCTGGAGGGCCGGAGCAGCGCGGTGGCTCGGGAGGCGCTGGGGGACGTCGCCGCGCGCGTCCCGGACTCCCGGGTCGACCACGGTCCATGGCGCTCGGTGGTGGACGTCATCGCGGAGCAATGCCGGCTGCACGCGGACCGCGTGGCGCTCTCGGACGGGACCCGTGAAACAACCTATTCGCGACTGGACGCGCGCACCCGCGCCCTGGCCTCGAACCTGCGGGCCCGGGGCATCGGGCGGGGGGACGTGGTCACGCTCGTGCTGGACCGGGGCCCCGCCTTCGTCGAGCTCGCACTCGCGGTGTGGAAGGTGGGCGCGGCCTACCTCCCGCTGTCGCCATCGCATCCGCGGGCCTGGCGGGAGGACATCGTTCGCAGGATCGGCGCGGCGCTCGTGGTCGGCGCCTCGCCGGACAGCGCGGTGCCGGCGATCCCCTTCCTGGAGGCGGGGGCCGAAGCGGACTCCGTCGCGTCGCGGGAGGACGACGCGGTGCTCGTTCCGGAGGACCTCGCGTACATCATCTGCACGTCCGGCTCGACGGGTGAGCCCAAGCTGGTGATGAGCGAGCATCGCGGGGTCTCCAACCTCCTGCATGCCCAGCGGGACCTCCTGGGCGCGCTGGGGCCGGAGACGCGCGCGCTCCAGTTCTTCCACCCGTCGTTCGACGCGTCCCTGTTCGACGTCCTGATGGCGCTGCCCAACGGCGGGCGGCTGGAGACCCTGGACGCGGCACAGCTCTCCGGCGAGCCGCTGGCCCAGGTGCTGGTGGCTCGCCGCATCACCCACGCGGTGCTGCCCGCGACGGTGCTGCGCACGCTGCGGCCGGGAGGCTTCCCCGACCTCCAGATGCTGATGAGCGTGGGGGACGTGTGCCTGCCGGAGACCGTCCGGCAGTGGGGCGCGCAGCACCGCTTCATCAACGGCTACGGCCCCACGGAGGTGACGGTGGCCAGCACGCTCCAGGCCGTGCGCTCCGTGGAAGGCGAGCGCGTGCCCATCGGCCGCCCCATCTCGAACTACCACGTGGTCCTGCTCGATGAGCACCTGCGCCCCGTCCCCGACGGAGCCCCGGGGGAGCTGTGCATCGGAGGCGCCGGGGTCGGGCGCGGTTACCTGGGCCTGCCGGGCCTCACCGCCGAGCGGTTCATTCCGGACGCGTTCAGCCCGCTGCCGGGAGGACGGCTGTACCGCAGTGGCGACCTGGGCCGCGGGTTGCCGGACGGCACGCTGGAGTTCCTGGGCCGCCGCGACGACCAGGTGAAGATCCGGGGCGCGCGCATCGAGCTGGGGCAGGTGGAGGCGGCCCTGGCCGCGCTGCCGGACGTGCGGGACGCGGTGGCGCTCGTCGACGGCACGGGGGAGCGGCTGCTGGGCTACGTGATGCCCGTCGCCGGCGCGGTGCTGTCGGGCGACGCGGTGCGCGCGGAGCTGCGCCACCGGCTGCCCGGCTATCTGGTGCCGGACGTCGTGGTGGTGGTGGACGCGTGGCCGCTGAACACGAGCGGCAAGGTGGACCGGGCCCGGCTGCCCCGTCCGCGGCGGAGGGAGCGGACCGGCTATCAGCCGCCGGAGTCCCCCGCCGAGGAGGCCCTGGCGGGCATCGCGGCGGCGCTGCTCGGGATGGAGCGGGTGGGGCGGCATGACGACCTGTTCGAGCTGGGCGGGCACTCGCTGTTCGCGACCCAGCTCGTCGCCCGGGTGCGCCGCGTCCTGGGCGCGCGGTTGGAGTTGAGCGCGGTGCTCCAGTCGCCCACGGTCGCCCAGCTCGCGTCCGGCTTGCAGCAGGGGCAGGGTGGGGTGGACCTGGGGCCTCGCGGAGGCCAGGCCGGTGCCGCCATCGCTCCGTCGTTTGGCCAGGAGCGCGTGTGGTTGATGCACAAGCTCAACCCGGACGCGCGGGCCTACCACACGCAAGCCGTCTTCCGGCTGGCGGGGGCCCTGGACCTCACCGCGCTGCACGCGAGCCTCACGGACATCGTCCGTCGCCACGACGTGATGCGCACCCGCTTCCCCGAGGTGGATGGGGAGCTGCTCTGCGAGCTGGAGCCGCCCTGGGCGGTGGAGGTGCCGCTCCAGGACCTCAGCGGCGTGGGCGAGGACGTGCTGGAGGCCCGGGTGGGCGAGGCGGTTCGCGAGGCGGTCCAGGCGCACTTCGCGCTGGCGGAGGGCAGGCCGTTCCGCTGGCGGCTCCTGAAGGTGGGCGAGGAGGAGCACCTCCTCGTGCACGTCGAGCACCACGTCGTGCATGACGGCTGGTCGTTCAACGTCTTCGTCCGCGAGCTGATCAACGGCTACACCGACCATGTCCGCCACGGAGAGGTGCGCCGCCCTCCGCTGGCCGTGCAGTACTACGACTACGCGCGCTGGCAGCGGGAGTGGGTGGGCACGGAGGCCGCGAACGCGCAGCGCCGCTTCTGGCGTCAGGCCCTGGAGGGCGCGCAGACGCAGCTCCAGCTCCCGCGTCGCGGGGTGTCCGGGCCCCGGCGCTTCCGCGGGGTGGCGCCCCGGATGGAGCTGGACGCGGAGCTCGCGCGCCGGTTGCAGGACCTGGCGGACCGCAACCACACGTCCCTCTTCACCACGCTCCTGGCGGCGTTCTTCGTCCTGTTGCACCGCTACACCGGCTCGCGGGACATCCTCGTGGGAACCGCCGTCGCGAACCGGCGCTGGCAGGACACGGAGAGCCTGCTGGGCATGTTCGTCAACACGGTGGTGCTGCGCGGCCGGCTGCACGAGGACCCGACCTTCACGGAGCTCCTGTCGCGGGTGCGGCGCAACACGCTGGAGGTCTTCGACCACCAGGAGCTGCCGTACGAGCACATCTTCGCGGAGTCACCCGCGCGGCATCAGGGCGGGCTCAACCCGTTGATCCAGACGATGTTCAACTTCCATGACTCGTCGGTGGGCTCGCTCGACGCGTCTCCGCTCGACGTCACCATCGTCGAGGGCCTGAGCAATGGCTCCGCCAAGTTCGAGCTGTCCGTCGTCGCGGTGCCCCTCTACGCCGAACCGGGACACATCAGCCGCTTCGCCGGGGACCTGGTGAGCATCCCCCGCTCCGGCGGCCCCGTGCGCTCCAGTCCCCGCGCCTCCCTGTCCGGCATCCTGCTCTCGTGGGAGTTCGACTCCGACTTCTTCGAGGACTTCTTCGTCACCGGCATGCTGTCCGCGTACCAGCACTTGCTGCGCTCCATCACCGCCGCGCCGGACACCCGCGTGTCCCGGCTGGCCTTGATGAACGAAGCGCGGCAGCGCGCGCTCGTCAGCGTGGGCGCCAGGACGGAGGCTCCCACGTATCAGGTGCATGAGCTGCTGGCCCACTGGACCCGGCTTTCGCCCGACGCTCCGGCGGTGAAGGCGGGTGCCTCCGTGCTGACATACGGAGCGCTGTGGCACCGGGCGGAGACCCTGGCGCACCACCTGCGAGCCCTGGGCGTCCGCCAGGGGGCGCTGGTGGCGGTGTGCCTCCACCGCTCGGCGGAGCTGGTCGTGGCCCAGTTGGGGAGCCTCCTGGCGGGGGCGGCCTTCCTCTCGCTGGATCCGAAGGCGCCACCGGCGTACCTGGAGTCGCTCGTCCGGGACGCCGGGGCCCACGCGCTGGTCACCACGGCGGCGCTGACGGACCGGCTCACGTGCCTGCCCACCGTCGTGCTGGACGACCTTCCCGCGAAGTCCGGTCCGCCGTTGCCCCCGGTGAGTCCATCGGACCTGGCCTACGTCCTCTACACCTCCGGCTCCACCGGCAAGCCCAAGGGCGTTCAAATCGAACACCGCTCGGTCGTGTCGCTCCTGCACCGGACGGCCCTGGCCGAGGACCTGGGACCGGGCAAGACGATGCTGGCGATGGCGTCGGTCTCCTTCGATGTCTCGGTGCTGGAGGTCTGGGGGGCGCTGTTGAACGGCGCCGCGGTCCACTTCCTGCCGCCGGTCTGGGACGTGCCGTCGCTGGTCCGGTGCCTCGTCGAGGAGCGCATCACGCATGCGGTGATTCCCCCCGTGGTGTTGCCCCGGCTGGCGGCGGAGGCCCCGGAGTCCTTCGCAGCCCTGGACCGGGTGATCGTGGGCGGAGAGGCCTTCCCCCCGGAGGCGTTCCGCACGCTCCAGCGCGCGGGCTTCACCAGGCTGACGAACGGCTACGGCCCCACGGAGGCCACCGTCATGGCCAGCGCCTACAAGCTCGACGAAGGGCATGATCCCGAGGCCTCGAACGTGCCCATCGGCCGGGCGCTGTTCAATGCCCACCTCGTCGTGCTCGACGCGCACGGGCAGGTGGCGCCGCCGGGCGCGGTGGGGGAGATCTGCATCGGCGGGGACGGTGTCGCGCGGGGGTACCGGGGCAGGCCCGAGCTCACCGCGGAGCAGTTCGTGCCGGATCCGCTCGCGGCGCATCCTGGCGGGCGGCTCTACCGCAGCGGAGACCTGGGCCGGTGGCTTCCGGGGGGCATCATCGAGTTCCTGGGCCGCCGTGATGAGCAGGTGAAGGTCCGGGGCTTCCGGGTGGAGCTGGCGGAGGTGCGCGCCGCCCTGGCCGGACATCCCGGCGTGGCGGACACCCTCGCGGTCATCGACTCGCGCGCGGAGGAGCCCCGCCTCGTGGGCTACGTGGTGGCCGAGCCGGGCGTCGCGGTGTCCGCCCGGGCCGTGCGCGAGGACCTGGCGCGCAGGCTGCCGGGACACCTCGTGCCCTCGGAGGTCGTGGTCCTGGAGGCGTGGCCGTTGACCCCGCACGGAAAGGTGGACCGCTCCCGGCTGCCCACCACGACCCAGCGGAGCCCGGAGGCGCCCTTCACGGCGCCCAGGACCGAGACCGAGGTCCGCATCGCGGCGGTGGTCTCGGAGCTGCTGGGCGTCACCCGGGTGGATGTCCACGAGAGCCTGCTCGCGCTGGGCATGCACTCCCTGCAGGCGATGCGGCTGGCCTCGCGGCTGGGGCGGATGATGGGGCGCGAGGTCGGGCTCGCGACCATCCTGATGGGGCCCACCGTCGCGCAACTGGCGGACGCGCTCACCGTGGCGCCGGCCGCCTCCACGTCCATCAAGCGATTGCCGCGCGCATGACGACCGCGTTCCCGATGTCCTTCGCCCAGCAGCGGCTGTGCTTCCTGCACCGGATGGACCCCACCGGCGCGGCCCACGCCACGGTCCGCTGCCACCGGGTGGCGGGGCCGCTGGACCTGCGCGCCCTGCGGGAGGCCCTGGACGTGCTGGAGGCCCGGCACGAACCGCTGCGGACCGTCTTCCCCCTGGGGACGCAGCAGCACCTCTCGCCCCAGGGGCAGGCCCATGTCCACGTCGTGGACGTGGCGACCGAAGCCGAGGCCCTACTCCACGCGCAAGCCGAGGCGGCGCGTCCGTTCGATGTGGAGCACGGGCCGCTGCTGCGGCTCACCGTGCTCCGGCTGGAGCCCGGGACGCACTTCCTGGTCTTCGCGCTGCACCTGCTCGCGGCGGACGGCGCGTCGCTTCAGGTCTTCTCCGAGGACCTGGCGCTGGCCTACCGCGCGGCGGTCCTGGGCGAACCCACGGGCCTGGCCGAGCTGCCCGTGCAGTACGTGGACTGGGCCGCGTGGCAGCACGAACAGCTCACCGCTTCACGGCGCGAGTCCCTGTCGCGCTGGTGGCGCGAGCGGCTGGCGGGCGTCCCCCTCATCCTCGACCTCGTCCCCCCGCGTCCCGCGCTGGGCCGGGGGCGCCGCGCGCATCGCGTGCTGCCCGCCGCCATTGCCCGGTCCGTGCACGCCCTCGCGAGCGCTGAACGTCAGACGGTGTTCACGGTGCTGGCCGCCGCGTGCGGGCTCGTGCTCGGTCAGCGCGCGGGACGTGAGCGGGTGTTGCTGGGGCTGGCCGTGGCCAACCGGGACCTGCCCGAGGTCGAGCGCGTGCTCGGCTTCTTCGTCAACACCGTCGCGCTGGAAGTGGACCTGCGCGGCGACCCCGACTTCCGCCAACTGCTCGCGAGGGTGGCCGCCTCCAGGGCGGACGCGTACGCACACAAGGACCTGCCCTTCGAGCAGCTCGTCGCGGACCTGTCGCCTCCCAGGGACCCCACGCGGTCTCCCGTGGTCCAGGTGAACTTCGCCCACCATCCGCCCCACACGGCGGGAGCGCTGGCCCTGCACGGCTGCGAGGTGACGGAGCTGTCGCTGGACCTCCCCTCCGCGAAGTTCGAGCTCACCCTGCGGGTCGAGGAGCGCTCCGATGGCCTGTTCACGGTGTGGGCCGAATTCGATGAGAGCCTCTTCGACCTCGCGTTCATCGAGGGGCTGCTGGCGGACTACGAGGAGGTCCTCCGGACCGTGAATCCCACCGCGCGCGCGACGAGCCTGCGCCCGCCCCCGAGCGCGACGCAGGCGCGGCTCGCCCGCATCTTCGCCGACGTGCTGAAGGTCGCTTCGGTCGACCCGTACGACGACTTCTTCCGGCTCGGCGGCCACTCCCTTCAGTTGATTGAAATCGCGGCCCGGGTCCGGAGCGAGCTGGGCCGGGACCTCGGAGTGCGCGAGCTGTACCAGCACCCCACCGTGGCGGGCGCCGCCGCCCTGCTGACACGACCAGGAGCCTCCCGATGAGCAATTCCTATCCATTCCCCAAGGACTGGCGGCATCCGCTGGAGCCCCCCGCTGAATACAAGCGGTTGAGACAGGAGGCCCCGGTGTGTCCGGTCCGGCTGTTCGACGGCAACACGGCGTGGCTGGTCAGCCGCTACCAGGACGTGCTCGCGGTCCTGAGCGATCCCCGGCTGGTCCTGGACTCCACGCTGCCGGGGTTCCCGCACATCTCCGCCTCCTCGGCGGCCCGGCAGGGGCGGCCCCTGCCGTTCTTCCTGCGCCCGGACGCGGAGTACCGGGCGCAGCGGGCCATGCTCGTGCAGGAGTTCCTGCCCCGGCGGATGGAGGCCCTGCGGCCGAGCATCCAGCGCACCGTGGATGAGGCGCTCGGCGCGATGCTGGCCGGCCCTCGGCCGGTGGACCTGATGGCCACGTTCGCGCTGCCCGTCGCCATTCGCGTCATCTGCGACCTGCTCGGGGTGCCGCATGACGGCGCGGACCGGCTGCACGTCCTCAGCCGGACCGTCGGCTCCCGGACCTCGTCGCGCGAGGAGGCGACGGCGGCCCTGGCCGGACTGGATGCCTTCTTCCTGGCGCTGGTGGAGGCGAACCTGCGGGAGCCCACGGACACGCTCATCGGTCGCGTCGTGGCCGAGCAGGTGGCGACGGGCAAGCTGAGCGCCCCGGATGCCGCCGCCTTGTTCCATGCGCTGTTCTACGCGGGCCACGGGCCGTCCGCGTACATGTTCGGCCTGGGCACGCTGGCGCTGCTGCTCGACCCGGGCGAGCTGGCGAAGTTCCGCGCGATGGAGGACCCCGCGGCCCTCACCGCGGCCGTCCAGGAGCTCCTGCGCTTCATCAACGTCTCGCACCTGGCCCGGCAGCGCGTCGCCACGGTGGACGTCACCCTTGGTGGCCAGCTCATCCGCGCCGGTGAGGGTATCCTCGCCCAGCCGGACTCCGCCAACCGCGACGAGACGGTCTTCGAGGAGCCGGACCGGCTGGACCTCCAACGCGAGGTGCACCGTCACTTCGCCTTCGGCCATGGCATCCACCTGTGCACGGGGCGGGCGCTGGCGCTCATCGAGTTCGAGGTGGTCTTCAAGACGCTCTTCCAGCGCATCCCCACGCTGCGGCTGGCCGTGTCACCGGAGGAGCTCCGCTTCAAGAAGGAAGAGAACCTGCTCGGTGTGCACGCGCTGCCCATCACCTGGTAGGCCTCCCATCCCCGGGCGGGAAGTGCGAGAGTCCTCCGCTCGACCACCGCACGAGGGGCGCGGGCCATGTGTACGTTCTGTGAGCTGGGAATCTGTAGCGACCCCGGGCATCGAAGCAAGTCGCTGGTGCGCGAGTGGGTGCGCGACACCTGCGTCTTCTGCTCGATGGGGATCTGCCTGACCCACGGCGCCTCGGGGCCGCCGGTCGAGGAGACGACCGTTCCGATCTTCGACTTCAAGCGGTCGCTGCGCTCCAACAACTCCTCCACGGCGCTGACGACGGTGTCGTCGACGCCGCTTCGAGGCATCCTGAGCGGCCTGGAGAACCGGACGTATTGGAACCCCAGCCAATCGGACGAAGCGCTGATCATCTCGCGGCTCCTCAACTCCCCCATGGGGACGAAGCACGCGATCCCCAAGAACATCCATCGCTTCTGGACGGGCGGACCGATGAGCCCGGCGGTCGTCGACGACCTGGTCTCCGACGGCGCACGGGCCAGGCGGGCGGGTTGGACCTGCTACCTGTGGTACTCCGCCGAGGTCGAGCGGGTGCTGGATGGGCATCTCGAAGGAGAGATGAAGAAGAGCGAGGGCATCTTCATCTTCTCGAAGCGGCCTCCGAAGCCCGTGGACAAGCGGCCGACGCGCGCCATCCAACGGCGCAGGTTGGAGCAGGCGGGCTTCCGGGTGCTCCCCATCGAGAAGCTGGATGACTCCAGCAACTGGCTCTCGAAGCTCGCGACCGTCGTCGGGGGCTCGGCGGTGTCGCGCAACTGGGATGAGGTCAAATACTTCTCCGACCTCGCGCGGCTGCTGTACCTCAACTTCGTGGGAGGCATCCACATGGATGTCGACATCTCCCTGGGGGACATGGACCTCACGCAGACGTACTTCCACAACGACCCGGACGGTGAGGTGCCGCTCATGGGCAGCCTGCTGCGCGACCAGTCCGACCCGATGATCCCGAAGCTCCGCTTCCTCAAGCGGATCCGCCGCCGGCCCCTGCTCACGAAGGAGGAGTACGACGGATACATGGAGGCGCTCTCCGCGCTGGTCGAAAAGGGGATGCTCGCCGCGGGCATGCTGAACGCGCTGATCGCGTCGCGCCCCAACACCACCCACCTCCAGGACACCCTCTCCGAGTTCCGCAAGGCCATCATCAAGAACAACGGCCTGATCAGCGGCATGGCGCTCTCCCGCGTCATGCTCTTCGGCAAGAGTGGGAAGGGGGATGTCGACCAGGCCCTGAAGTGGACCGTCCCGCCCTACCTCGTTCGCCTCGACCCCGACACCGACGAGAGCAACCTCTGAGGCGGTGAAGCGCCCTCGGTCACCCCGCCGGAGCCGCAGCCTGCCTGCATGCCCCTGACACACGTCGGGGTGCGTGTAGGCATGTTTTCTCTCCGATGCGCCTTGCCCGGTTCCGGGGCGCGCCCGAAAATGCCGGTCCATGCGTCTACTCCTGATGACAGTGCTGTGTGCCTCCGTGTTGGCGGGGTGCAAGAAGGACGACTCGAAGGCCGGAGCGCTGAAAGTCACCCTCAGCTACAGCGGCTTCACGCGCGGCTGCTTCACGGTGACCGCCACGGACGTGGAGAACGCGGGGAACACGAAGAGCGTCGACGTGGAGCTCCCCAGCAAGACGCCGGGAACCGCGTCGGTGGCGGTGTTCCGGCAGAAGGACTGGGGCCGCGTGCTGAGCGTGACGACGCAGCTCCGGGAGCTCGGCTGTTCGGGCACCGCGGTGGGCGAGCCGCAGGTGATGAGGGCGGAGGTCCCCGAGGAGGGCACGCTGGATGTGGCCTTCAACGTGAGGGCCCTCGATGATGACGGCGACGGCTACTTCAGCAGCGCCGACGCGGAGGGTGTCGTCAGCGGCTCCGATTGCAACGACGCGGACAGCGCCGTGCACCCCAGCGCCCCCGAGGTGTGCAACGGGAAGGATGACAACTGCACCCTCGGGGAGTCGGACGCGACGGACAAGAAGGTCTGGTACACGGACGCGGACAACGACGGTTACGGCAGCACCCGGGTGGAGAACTGCGTCCAGCCCGCGGGCACCGTGGCTGTTGGCGGAGATTGCAACGACGGCAACGGGCAGATCCGGCCGGATCGCACGGAGTTCCTCTGCGATGGCATGGATGACAACTGCAATGGCATGAACGACGAGGACTTCGGCGTCGGCGCTGATTGCAAGGATGAGCTCAAGTGCGCGGGCAAGACCGCGTGTGCCTCCACCCCGAGCCAGACGGCCTGCGCGCGACTCGCGACCGCGAATCCGGTGGCCTGGTTCGTGGACGGCGACGGCGACGGTTCCAAGGGCCAGGACGCGGGACTGGGCTGCGAGTCGCCCGTGGACGGCGGTGTTGCCCAGTCCGAGGACTGCGATGAGAGCTCCATCTACGTCCGCAATGGACTGCCGGAGGCCTGCGACCGGCTGGACAACAACTGCGCTGGCGGGGTGGACGAGGAGTGCACCCTCCCTGATTGGACCACCGATGCAGGGGTCCTCGGAGCCGGGGACTCGCTGAAGGCCATTGCCCTTTACGAAGACGGGCAGAAGGCCTGGATCGCGGGCCCGAACAAGCTGGCGCATCTGGACGGTACAATCCCTGGCGCCAACGAGTTCACGGATGGTTCCTGTCGGAAGTCCTGGAATGCAGCCTGGGTCTCCCCGGGTGGCCGGGTCTTCGTCGTCGGAGAGGATGGCTGGGTGTCGACTCGAACGTTGGCCGACGTCGGGAACACGTGTTTCACACTTCAGGTGGCGACCGACAAGAACAACACGGACTTCAATGGCGTCTTTGGAATTGACGATCCCATGGCCGGTGCCACGGTCTACGCGGTCGCGAGCAACGGCAAGATCTACCGCTGGTCTCCTGCCTACGATGCACCCAACGCTCTGGCTGAGGTCACGGACGTCCCCTCGAACCTGCGTGCGATTGGTGGCTTGAAGACGGTGGATTCGCTCGTGGCGGTCGGTGTTTCGGACACGGACGGCAAGGCGCGGGCCTATCGCACCAATTCGGCAGGAACCACGTGGACGGAGGAGTCTCTCAATGCTCCGGACGCAGAATACGTGCGCGCGGTGCATGTCCTGAACGGACAATACACATACGTCGCGGGCGACAAGGGTCGCCTCTTCGGCTGGATCGGCGGAACAGGCTGGCAGTCCCTGCCGTCCATCCCTGTTCCCAACGGCCAGACGAATCCCCCGGACATCCTGGACGTGCTCGCCTTCAGCAAGAACGGCATCTATGCGGTGACGTCCGCGAATACGATCGAGTTCTTCAATGGCAGCGCCTGGAGCACCGTGCACACGGCGGCAAAGACGCTCCGGTCGCTGGACGGCCCCAGGCCTACCCGGTTCGCCGCGGCAGGCGACGGCAGCACCGTTGTGAACTTCACGGCTCCCTAGCCGCCGCCTCCCTGAGCCATCCAAAACCGGCTGGAATTGCGCGTCGATTCCATTGACGCGCGATTCCCCGGGCCCTGGTCCTGGGCCACTCCAGCACAGGCAGGGCGATGCTCATGGCGCACCCCTCGGAGGTCTCCTCCTCGCCGGCTCACGTCCCCTGGCGGGACGCCGGTCCTCCGGCGGCCGGCGTCGTGCTCTGGGTGGGCGTGCTGTTCGCGGCCTTCCATCCGGGGCTGATGTCGGTCGACACGCTCGACCAGTACGCGCAGGGGCTCCGCGGCACCTTCAATGACGTCCACCCGCCCCTGGGCTCGTGGCTGCTGGGCCTCAGCGGGAGGTGGGTGGGCTCTCCGTCGCTGGTCCTCCTGGGCCAGCTCCTCCTGCTGGCGGGGAGCATGGCGCTGCTGGTGCGCTCTCCCGATGGGCGCACGGGACGCAAGGGCCTGTTCGTCCTCGGGGCCTTCCTGCTCGTGCCCACGGTCTGGGCGCTCGCGGTCACCCTCTGGAAGGACGTGATGTCCGCCGCGGTGCTGCTCGGCGCGGTGGCCGCGCTCAGGTATCGCCGTCCGCTCTGGGCGCTGGTGCTGATGGTGGCGGGCACGGCGTTGCGGCACAACGCGCTCGTCGCGGCCCTGCCCCTGGCGGTTCCCGTGATGGCCCAGGTGGCGCGCCCGACGTGGCGCTGGCCCGCGCGGGCCCTGGTGCTCGCGGGGCTCGTGGCCGGACTGGCCCTCACGCCCTCGCTGATCAACCGCGCGCTGGGCGCCAGCAGGGCCTGGGCCGCGGGCCAGCTCTTCGTCTTCGACCTCGCGGGCATCTACGCGGCGCACCCCGAGCTGTTCCCGGCCTCCTCCCTGGCGCAGGACCTCTCCGCCGCGGAGCTGGCGCGCGGCTATTCGCCCTTCCACGTCGGGTTCCTCCTCGCGGGCGCGCCGGACGCGCGGCCCATCCATCTGGAGAGCCTGCCCGGCCGGCGCGACGTGCTGGTGCGCGAATGGGCCCGCGTCGTCCACGCCTGGCCCGCCGCGTACGCGCACCACCGCTGGGAGACCTTCCGGCGCCTCCTCGGAGCCTTCGACGGGCCGGTGTTCTTCCCCTTCCAGGGACGGATCGACCCCAATCCCTGGGGATTCCGCCTGCCGGAGCAGGGCGGGCTGCACCGGTGGTTCCGGGGGGCCGCGGACCTCGTGCGCGACTCCCTGCTGTTCCGGGGCTGGGCCTGGCTGGGAGCGCTCACCGTGCTGGCCCTGCTCTCGCTGCGCGACGTGAGGCGCCGGCCGCTTGCGTTCTTCACCGCGCTGTCAGGCCTGGGCTACGGGCTGAGCTACCTGGTCATCAGCATCGGCTGCGACTTCCGCTTCCTCTACTGGTCGGTCATCGCCACCTTCGCCACGCTGGCCCTGCGGGTGGCAGGCGAGACCCCCGCGCCCGGAGCGTCAGGTCCTCCTTCGCCAGAGCCGCAGCGTGGCGAGGAGCCCCAGCAGCGTCAGGCCCCCGCCTGCCTGGGTGCAGCCGCTCTTGGAAGGGCCTTGGATGGGCTCCTCGTCCCCGGGGTCTCCGACAGCTCCGGTGCCTCCGTCGGCGCAGCCCGCGGACATGCAGGGCCTGGGACAGGAGAGCTCGAAGTCCACGCTCAGCGGCGGCAGCGTGATGTCCGCGTGCTCCAGCGTCCCCCGGAGCGTGGCCTGATGACGTCCGGGCGTGACGCCCAGCCCGGGCGGGGGCGGGTCGTACGTCGTGCAGACCGTGTAGAGGAAGAGCAGCCGCCGGATGTACTCGTACTTGTGGCTGTCCGCGTTGTCCTCGCCCGTCGCGGTCAACCCGTGGTGGTTGGAGAACGACCAGGGCTGCCCGTCCACCTCCACCGTCCAGTGCACCCAGGGCAGGAACGGCACCAGCTCTGGTGACGGGGTGAAGCGCAGCGTGGTGGCGTCGCCCTCCTGCGGGCTGCCGCAGTTCGAGTCCCCGTACACCGGGAACACCCCCCGGCTCGGCGTGTCCACGCTCAGCGTGCCCAGGGTCGTGGGCAGGGGCAGCTCCGGGCCCGCGGTGAAGGTCGCGGACTGCGTCCGCGTCTCCTGGAACTGGCAGAGGCCCTTCGCCTCGATGCGGTACTGCGTGCCCGGCACGAGCGGCGCCTTCGGCACCACGACCTGCGTCCGGCGAGCGCCATCCTCCAGCGTGAAGGGCACCGGCGTGCCATCCGACTGGAGCAGCCGGAGCGTGGAGACGTCCGTGTTCTCCAGGAGCGGCGGCACCACCACCAGGCCGGGGACGTTCGCGGGGACCGCTCCGCCGTCCTCGGGGAGCGGGAAGCGGACGTCGACGAGGCAGTTGGGCGCGGCGCACGCCTCCGCGGAGGGTGGCGCGAGCGCCCCCAGCCCCAGGAGGAACATGCCCACCGCGCCCCATGTCCAAGCGTGTCCGTGCATTTGCTTCATCAGACACGGGAGCCCGGGAGGTTGGGACATCCCTCAGGGACGGTTCGTGCGCGGCCCGCGTCGCCAGAGCCGGAGCGTGGCCAGGAGCCCGAACGCCGCGAGGCCTCCGCCCGCCTGGGAGCACCCCTCGCTCCGGGGCGCCTGGGGCTCGGGCTCATTCTCGGGGCACGTCAGCTCGAAGGAGACCTCCAGGGGCGGGAGCGGCGTGCCGGACTGTTCGAGCACCGGACGCAGCGTGGCCACGTGCGTCCCGGGAGCGAGCCCCGGGTCCGTGGGGGGCGGCTGCTGCCGGGAGAACTCGCAGACCGAGTACACGGTGAGCAGCGCATGCGGGTACTGGAGCCGGTCCAGGAAGAGGAGGGTGCCCGCCGGCCCCACCGCGCCGTGCGGTGCGGAGGCCCACGGCTGCCCATCCACCTCCAGCGCCCAGTGCACCCACGGCAGGAAGGGCACCAGCTCCGGCGAGGGCGTGAAGCCCAGCGTCACCTGGCTGCCCTCCACCTCCGTCGAACAGGAAGCGCCGCCAAAGACCTGGAAGGGGCCATGCTGCTCGGGAGCGGCTCGCAGGGTCCCCGAGGCCGCTGGAAGCGCGACCGCCGGGCCCGCGGTGAACGTCGCCGACACCGTGTCCCATTCCTCCGGGTAGCCCGCGCACGGGCTGTGGCCCTCCAGGCGATAGCGGGTTCCCGGCGTGAGCGGGGTGGCCGGAACGAGGACCGCGCTCCCGTGCCGGCCCTGCAGGAGGCTCGCCTCCACGTCGGCGCCGTCCTCCGTGCGCAGGCGCAGGCTTTCGGAATCGAACAGGGGCCAGCCCATCGGCAGCATCACCAGGGCCGGCACGTTCGCGGGCACGACCGGGTCCTCCGGCAGCGGGACACGGATCATCCGCGGGTCACAGGCGACGCCACTGCAGGCCTCCGCCGAAGGAGGCTTCGCCAGGCCCAGCCCTCCCAGGAACACTCCCACCGTCAGCGCGGTCCATCCGGGTGTCTTCATGGCCCTTGGGACACGCGAGCCCGGCGGGTTGGGACATGACGTTCAAGGGATGCGCCGGTTCGGGCGGGACCGCGACCGTTCAGCGAGCGGGCCCGACCGTCCGGCCCGAGAGGCCACGCTTCAGCCCTGCCAGCGGCCGAGACTGGCGGGCATGCGACGCAAACTCGTGCTGCTGGTGCTGGCCGTGGCGGTGTGGCTGCCGGCGCTCCAGCTCTTGTTCCGGCCCCGCGACCGGGGAGCGCTGACGGCGGCGCTGGCCCTCCGTCAACGCGCGTTCTCGCTCCAGGAATCGAGCGCGGAGCGCGACGTGCTCCACCGCACGAACCCGGAGTGGGACCTGATGGTGCGCACCTTCTCCGTGCTGTCGTTCGCCAACCTCGCGCTGTCGGAGCCCGCGCGGAAGGCGGAGCACCTGGCCGTGGTGGACGTGCTCATCGCCCGGACGCTGCGAGACGAGCGACGGGCGCATGAGGCCTTCTTCCTTCCCTACGTGCACGCGGGCCCCTTCAAGGATCCGGCCGGGCGCAGCCTCTTCGTGGACGGCGAGCTGGCGCTGATGCTCGCCGCGCGCCAGAGCGTGGAGGAGCGCGCGGACTATTCGCCGCTCCTGCGCGAGCGCGTGGACCTCATCGCCGGACAGTTGGAGCGCGCGCCGGTGCTCGCCGCGGAGAGCTACCCGGATGAGGGCTGGACCTTCTGCAACACGGTGGCGCTCGCGGCGCTGCGCCTGTCGGACCGCGTGGACGGGCGGGACCATGGCGCGCTCCTGCGCCGGTGGGTGGCCTCCGCGCGGGAGCACCTGTCCGACCGCCGGACCGGTCTGCTCGTGTCGAGCTTCACCTACGACGGCGTGACGAAGGACGGGCCGGAGGGCTCCACGCTGTGGCTCGCGGCGCACATGCTCCAGGTGGTGGACGCGGATTTCGCGCGCGACCAGTACCAGCGGGCCCGCGCCGCGCTCTTGGGGCAGGCGCTGGGCTTCGCGTGGGCGGGGGAGTGGCCAGGGGAGGCGGAGGCGGTGCAGGACATCGACTCCGGTCCCACGATTCCGTGGGTGAACGCGAACGCGGGCTCCAGCGGGCTCGCGCTCGTGGGCGCGGCGGCGTTCGACGACGAGGAGGCATTGGACGGGCTGCTCACCAGCCTCCACTTCGCGGCGTTCCCGGTGCACGACGGCACCGGCTTGCGCTTCGCGGCGGGCAATCCGCTCGCGGACGCGGTGCTGCTGTACGCGCTCGTCGAAGGACCCCTCTGGCGCCTCACCCAGGAGGCGCACCGATGATGCGACACCCGTTCGTGCTCGTCGCGCTGGGCCTTGGCGCGCTCTTCCTGGCGCTGCACCTGGGCGGAGGCATCGAGTCCGTGGGCGTGCTGTCCGGGACTGTCGTGGGCGGTCCCTGGCGCATGGGCTTCGGGGTCCTCTACGCGCTGTCCTGGTTCGGCGCGGTGCTGGCCGCGCCGGTGCTGCTGCTGGCGGGGCTCGCGGACGCCCTGCTCGGCCGGGTCCGCCGTGAGAGGCCTTGAGCGCCGCTTCAGCGCCGGTACAGCGTGCCGCCCTTCATCACCAGCCGCACCTGGCGCACGGCGCGGATGTCCTGCGTGGGGTCGCCCTCCACGGCCACGAGGTCCGCGAGGAGCCCGGCCTTCACCTGTCCGACGCGGTCCTCCCAGTGCAGCATCCGCGCGTTGCCGGAGGTGGCGGCCTGGAGCGCCTGCGCGGGCGTCACGCCGCTGGCCACCAGCAGCTCCAGCTCGCGCGCGTTCTCCCCGTGCGGGAAGACGCCCGAGTCCCCACCCACGCACAGGGGCACGCCCGCGGCCAGCGCGGCCTTGAGGCCCTCTCGCTTCTTCTTCGCGGACTCGGGCTCCGGGTCCACGCCGCGCTTCCAGCCCCGGTACTGGAGCATGGCGTCGCCCGCCGCGAGCGTGGGGCACAGGAACACGCCCCGCTGGGCCATCAGCTTCCAGACCTCCGGCGTGCCGGCGTCGCCGTGCTCGATGCTCTCCGCGCCCGCGAGCACCGCGCGCTTCATGCCCTCCGGCGTGCTGGCGTGCACGGCCACCGGGCGCCCGCCGCTCCTGGCCGTCTCCACGATGAGGCGCAGCTCCTCCAGGGAGAAGGTGGGGAGCGCCTCGCCGCGAGGGCCCCAGCGGTAGTCGCCGTAGACCTTGATCCACTCCGCGCCGCGCCCCATCTGCCCGCGCACCGCGCGCGTGAGGCCGTCCACGCCGTCCGCCTCCTCCGCGCCCTGGGGCACCGTCCATTCGGACGCGAAGCCCTTGGGGCCGTAGCTGCCGGTGGCCACCAGCGCGCGCGTGGTGACGACCATGCGCGGGCCCGGGATGATGCCCTGGTCGATGGCCTGCTTGAGGCCCACGTCCGCGTCCGCCGCGCCCTCCGTGCCCAGGTCGCGCGTGGTGGTGAAGCCCGCCATCAGCGCCGCCCTGGCGTGGTTCGTGGCCCGCGCCACGCGCAGCGCCAGGGACTCCTTGAGCACCTGGTCGTTCCAGGGCGCCTCGTTGTACGGGTGCAGGAACAGGTGCGAGTGGCCCTCGATGAGCCCGGGCAGCAGCGTCGCGCCGGGCAGGTCGATGACCTCCGCGCCCTCCGGCGCCTTCACGCCCTGCGCGGGCCCCGCGGCGGCGATGCGCTCTCCGGTGACGACCACCACCCAGCCCGTGTGGGGCTTCGCGGTGGCGCCGTCGAAGACGCGCGCGGGGCGCAGCACGTAGGAGCGGGCGGGGGCCTGGGCCCGCGCGGACGCGGAGCCGAGGACCCCGGACAGGACGGTGGCGATGAGCAGGGCGCGCATGTGGAGGCGCAGTCTGCGCGCGTCGCACCGTCCGGGGCCATGGGTTCGTGGGGCAGGGCCCCCGGAGTGCCCTGCTTCGTGCACGAGGGCGCTACGGCGCCAGCGCGCGGAACACCTTCGTGTCGCCGTCGTAGTTGTTGGGGTTCCAGTACACCTTGTCCGCGCCATCCCGGCCGTCGATGTCCGCGAAGAAGAAGCCGGTGTTCTCCGAGTTGCTGTAGCCCGTGTTGTCCATCACCGGGCTGCCCGCGAAGTTGGTGCCGGTGCTCGGGTAGATCTGCATCCGGCCCTCGCGGAAGCCCGGCCGCCAGAAGACCTTGTCCGCCTTGCCGTCGCCGTCCACGTCCGCGAAGTAGAAGCGGGACGTGTCCACGCCGCTGGTGCCTGACTCGTGCAGGAAGAACAGCGCGAACGCGCCCGCGCCGGTGGAGCGGTATACGCGCGTGCGGCCCCCCTCCTGGCCCGGGTTCCAGAGGATGCGGTCCGCCTTGCCGTCGCCGTCCACGTCCGCGAAGAACACGCGCGTGCCGGCGCTCGTGTTCGCCCCCGTCGTGCTCGTCACCGCCGCGCCGAAGGACACCGTGCCGTTGCACTTCGACACGAAGGCGTCGAAGGCGCCGGACTTCTGCGTGGGGTTCCAGCGCACCAGGTCCGCGCACCCGTCACCGGTGATGTCCGCGAAGAAGAAGCGCGTCGCGTCGCTGGTGCTCGCCGCCTGGGTGACGGCCACGCGGTCGCCGAAGGTGCCGTCGCACTTCGCGGGGTAGACGCGCACCTCGCCGTCCCCCAGGTTGGGACGCCAGAGGACCTTGTCCGCGCAGCCGTCGCCGGTGACGTCCGCGAAGAAGAAGCGCGTGGTGGCGACACCGCTCGTCGCGCCCGTGTTCTTCACCGCCGTGGCGAAGCCGCCGTCGCACCTCGACTTCGCCACCCACGTCTCGCCCTCGCCCACCGCGTAGTTCCAGGTGATGCGGTCCGCGCAGCCGTCGCCGGTGACGTCCGCGAAGAAGAGCTGCGTGCTGGTGGACGTGCCGTTGGGCGTCGGCGAAAGCGTGGAGCCCGCGGAGAAGACGGCCGGGCGAAGGGTGGCGAGCACCGGGTAGTGGTCCGACGGCGTGAGGCCGCCGCTCTCCGTCCGGTCGATGGCGGGCGCGGACGAGGTGAGCGCGCCCCCGTTGTGGAAGATGTAGTCCAGCCGCTGGTACTTCGTGGACGTGGAGCCGCTCCACGCGTTGTTGAACGTGGCGTCGTCCACGCCCGTCACGCCGTCGAAGCGCGCGGTGCGGAACAGCCGGGCCCCGCCCTCCAGGTCCGCGATGGTCGTCTCCCCCGGCGTGGACAGGCCCTGCGCGTCGGAGTTGAAGTCCCCCATGGCGACGACCGGCAGGCCCCCGGGCTTCGTGGCCAGGAAGGACGCCATCTGCTCCGCTTCCTTGAGCCGCCCCAGGGAACACGCCGCCGCGTAGGCGAAGTGCGTGTTGGCCACGAAGTACACCTGTCCGGACGTCAGGTCGCGCAGGCCCACCCAGGCGAGCTTCTTCCCCTCCGCGTGGCTGAAGCACGGGTCGCTGGAGGCGTAGGGGTTCACGAGCGCCTCGTTGCCCTGGCCCACCTCCGGGGCCAGCTCGAAGCGGCTCTTCTTGAAGAAGATGAGCTTCGGGCTGCCGCCGCCCGGGTTGAAGACACCGTAGGGCTTGTCCGTGCCCGTCAGCCCCGCGATGAGGTCCGCGGGGATGCTGGGGCCGCCCGAGGGCGCCTGGGCCTCCTGCACGCCGACGATGTCCGCGTTGTTCGCGAGGATGCGCTCGATGACCGCCGCCTTGCGGTTGGGCCACGCGCGCACCCCCGTGTCCAGCGGACCGCGCACGTTGTACGTCATCACCCGGAACGCCTTGTGGCCCGTCGCGGCCAGCGGCCGAGGCTGCGCGGACAGCGCGTCAGCGGAGGGCGGCGCGCCCGCTTCCGGCCCGCAGGCCAGCAGCGGAGTGAACACCGAGAGCAGCGCGGCGGCGCGCACGAGACGGGGACGGAGGCATCGCATGGTTGCGATTATACACGGAAAACGAGAAATAACTTAAATTCCATCCAGGCGTTGTCACGGCGTGGATGTCTCACGGCGTACGAGGGGCCGCGCCCGGCCCGGGCGCCGGACGCGGCCTGCGCATGGCTGCGATTGCGCGCTACTGGCGCACGACGCGCTTGAGCCTGAAGGGCGAGGGCGACTCGCTCATCGTGTAATAGGCCGTGCCGGTCGGGTCGTACTCGATGGCCTCGCCCTGGCCCTCCACGGTGTCCGTCAGGGAGACGGGCGTGGCGGCGAACGCGGTCTCGAAGGCCGCGCCGGTGGCGGCGCGGAACTCATACACCTTGCGGTAGGTGCGCAGCAGGAAGCGGTTGGCGCACGGGTGGATGGCGCCGGACGTGGCGGCGCCGTAGTTGGTGTCCGTGGTGGTGGGCAGCGGGAGGTTGGCCACGAACACCAGCGTGCTCAGGGTGCCCGGCGTGGGCAGCGGCTGGGGGAACTTGTAGACCTTGCTCGCGCCCGAGTAGGACTTGGTGACGATGTAGATGTCGCCCGTGGTGGGGTGGACCATGAGGGTCTCCGCGTCCTTGGGCGTGTCCGGGTACTGGAAGGGGAAGGCCTCGGCGGTGAGGTTTCCGCTCGTCTGTCCCGCGCCGATGTCGGGCTCCGGGATGCGGTAGACGGCGAAGGTGGACGGCGGCGTGGGGAAGTTGGCGCTCGAGCGGCCGATGTCGCCCATGTAGATGCACTGGCCGGCGGGGCACGGGCCGGTGGCGACGTCCTCCCAGTCCGCGGGCGTCACGTTGGACACGGTGAAGGTGCCCTTCGTGCTCGCGTCCGTGGTGCTGATGGCGACGATGGCGGTGGTGTCCTCGTTGTGCGCGTAGAGGACGCCCGGCGTGAGGCGGCTGGCGGCCAGGCCGGACGGCTCCACCAGCGCGGTGGCCGTCACGGTGCCCTGGGGGGTGTACGCGGTGGAGAAGGTGTCCCCCACGGAGCAGGAGGCGGAGGCGTTGGCCGCGCGCAGCGCCACCACCTGCGCGATGTTCGTCTCCGCGTAGGGGGACGAGCCGTTGAACGAGCCCTGCGCGCCCGCGGCGCCCAGGTCCTTGTGGGCCACGTTGTAGAGGAGGCCCGTGGACGAGGACACGAGGCAGGTGTCCACGGGCTCGGTGAAGCCCGCGGGCGGGACGATGGGGCTCGCCGGGCACGCGGTGCCGGTCCACAACTGCGAGCCGAACCACACCGCGACGCCGTTGGCCGTGCTGGTGGTGAGGGCGGGCGTGTTGAAGCTGGCGGTGAGGCCGTTCTTCTGGCCCGTCTGCGCGTCGATGGGGTTGGCCGTGTCCACGCCGGAGAACGCGGAGATGCTGCCGGCCATGTAGCTGGCGATGTCGATGGTGAACGCGTACGTGGACGGCTCGGACGCGGTGGCGACCTTGTAGAAGATCCACGCCTTGATCTGCGACGCGCTCTGGTCCGAGCGCACCAGCGTCCAGCCCGCGGGCGGCGTCGCCACCGCGGCCACGTTGTTGCGGTTGATGATGCGCGCCAGCAGCACGTCACCCGCCGCCGTGCCCGCGGGCAGCGCGATGCTCAGCGACGTGCGCGTGCTGCCGCCCGCCGTGGCGCTGCTCCGGTACGCGATGGTGGACACCGCCTGCCGGGCGGTCGCGACCTCCTGCTCGGGGAGGGAGGGGGCGTCTTCCGTCATCGGCCCGCAGCCCGCGAACGCAAGCAGCGACACCGAGCACAGCATGCGTGAAACATTCCGGTTGAAGAACGTCAAGGTCACTCCTGCCTGGGGGATGAGGCGAGTCGAGGCAGGAGGTTTTCGAAGGGACCCGGAAAGTGTTGCGGATTCCGTGCGCGGGCGGCCGCTGTGTTGGCTGTGATTGCAATCTTCCGCGAGCGGCCTTTCTTCGCGTGCGCGGGTGTGGAAGAGGGGAGGGCATGAAGCGTCACGCCCCGGCCACCGAACGCAACCGCGAACCGCTCCTCGCCGTCCTCCGGGAGGTGCTGCCCGCGGAGGGCACGTTGCTGGAGGTGGCGAGCGGCACCGGCCAGCACGCGGCCTTCTTCGCGAAGGCGTTCCCGGGGTTGGCCTGGCAGCCGACGGACGGCGACCCGGCGGCGCTGGAGAGCATCGACGCGTGGCGCGGGGAGGAGGGGCTGTCCAACGTCCTGCCCGCGCGCGTGCTGGACGCGAGCTCGGACGCGTGGCCGGTGGAGCACGCGGACGCCATGCTCTGCGTGAACATGATCCACATCGCGCCGTGGGCGGCCTGCCAGGGGTTGATGCGGGGCGCGGCGCGGGTGCTGCGCCCGGGCGGGCGGCTGGTGCTGTACGGCCCCTACTTCGTGGAGGGGAAGCAGACCGCGCCGAGCAACCTCGCCTTCGACGAATCGCTCCGCGCGCGAGACCCGTCCTGGGGCGTGCGCGAGCTGGGCGCGGTGACCGCCGAGGCGGCGCGCCACGGGCTCCAGCGCGAGCGCGTGGTGGAGATGCCGAGCAACAACCTCACGGTGGTGTTCCGCCGGTAGGGCCTCCACCGGGACGGCGTTCGCCACGCCGTCCCGGCGCGGGGCTACATGCCGGGGCAGTGGCCGCCCTGCATCTGGCGCGCGGTCTCATGGATCTCGTCGATGAGGCGGCGCGTCTGCCTGGGGTCCTGCGCGGTGTAGGTGATGGTGATGCCATCCGGCGTGTCCTCGCCCACGGCGGCGGCGGGGACGGTGGGCGCTCCTGCCATGTCCCGGTTGCCGCCGCCGCCGGTGCCGCTCTCGTCGAGCCCGCTCTGGATCTCCGTGCTGCTGTCGCCCAGGTCCTCCGCTTGCGCCCTGTTCATGACGGGCTCGGAGTTGGTGCGCTTGGACTGCTCGTCCAGCAGCCGCCGGGCGCGCATCTGGAGGTCCCCCACCTGCGATGGGTCGGACGTGGTGAACATCATCGACACGCCGTTGGGCGTGTCCTTCGTGTGGACCTGCGTGCCTGGGACCGACATGGGGCAGCGCGGGTCCGTGGTGGCCGGCGTCGCGGCGGACTGGGCGGACGCGGGCAGCGGCTGCTGGGACTCCTCCTTGTGCATCCCCTTCTTGGAACAACCCGCGGAGAAACAAAGCGCCGCGGCCGCGGCGAGCGTCAGCGGAAGTCGGGACGTGGGCATGGTGTGCCTCCTCTGTCGTGGGTTCGTCGTGCGGCAAGGTGGCGAGCCGCCCCCGCCCTCGCAACGCACCCTGTGCGCCGCCCTGCCTGAAGGCCCCACCCCGGAGGTGGACCGCTCCATCGCGGAGCCGACACGCGGGGGCCCGGCTCACCACGCGGCTTCGAGCTGGAGCATCACCCCGTGCTTCTCGTAGTTGCCGTTCGTGGCGTCATACGCGTGGCACAGGTGCTCCGCGCCTTCGCACGCGGCGGGGTCGTCGTCCGTCAGCCGCATGTCGATGTTGGAGCGGTTCACCAGCAGCTCGTAGCGGGCGGTGAGCCGCAGGTGGCCTGACAGCCGGGCGCTCACGCTGGGGATCAGCACGAAGCGCGTGTCGTGGCGGCGGCGGACGTTCCACGTCTCGCTGTCTCCTCCGGCCGTCACGACGCGCAGGGCGTTGTCGTCCAGGTAGCGGCGCCACTCCACGTCCGCGTCCAGGCTCGCGGTGAGCCAGGGCCGCGGTTGCCACCGGCCGGAGGCGCCCACGGCGTGGCCCGTGAAGCCGAAGGGAATGACATACGTCTGTGACAGGAGGACCGAGCCGTCACTGGTGAAGGATTGCTCCAGCGTGCCAATGCGGTCCTGCCGGTAGCGGTACCACGCGGTGAGGTTCGCGGGGCCCAGGTGCCACTCCTGGGACAGCGTCGCGTCCAGGCGTGGACCGGTGAGGTAGGCGAACTCCTCTCCGATTCCGTCCTTGCCGGCGACCCCCAGGTCCAGCCGCGTGCGGGTGTGTTCGGTCTCGTCCCAGGCCAGCCACGCGTTGGCGTTGACGGAGGCCTGGAGCCCCCGGAAGTCCTCCAGGCCGGTGAAGAAGATGTCGCCGCCCGCGAGGAGCCCCACGCGCACCCTGCGCGCGGCCTCCCACTCCGCGGACGCCGTCGCGCGGTGGAGCTGGAGCGAGTAGTCCCGCACGGAGGAGACGGCGTAGGCGCGCTGGCTGCCGCCGTAGGACAGGGCCGCGAAGAGTCGGTCGGACAGGCGGAAGCGGGCGGTGAGGCCCACGCCGGCCTCGGCGAAGGCGCTCGCGGTCACCACGTCCGCGTTCGCGCCGGAGACGTCGCGGGCGGCGACGCCCACCTGGAGCACGTTGCTGTCGAAGCCCGGCCCCACGCTCGCGGAGGCCCAGAGGCCCGGGCCGCTGGCGCGCAGTCCGTGGGAGAGCAGGTCCAGGTACTGATGCGCCGTCGCGCGGTCCACCGGAGTCAACGTCAGCGCGAGCGCCGCGTTGAGGTCCTCGCGGGCCTCCGCGCGCAAGCCCAGGCGCCAGGCCGACGCGCCCGCCATGAGCCGGGCCCTGCCGGAGTCGGGCTGTCGCTCCGCCGCGCGCAGGAAGTGGGCACGGGCCTCGTCGAAGCGGCCGGCGTCGAAGGACGCGAGCCCCTGTCGGTAGGCCTCATCGCCTTCGTTCACGGGAGGCGCGAGCAGGGCGCGCAGCTCCTCCACCTGCAGCGCCTCCTCCGTGGAGGCACCGGCCGAGGCGCGCTCCGCCCATTGCGCGGCGCGCTCTGGAGCGCCCGCGTCGAAGGCGGCGAAGCCCGCGTTGATCCACGCCACGCGAGCGAGCGGGGCCCCTTCACGGACGCGGGCGAAGGCCTCCTCGGCCTCCGCGAAGCGCCCGAGCGCATAGAGGCAAGCGCCCCGGTTGAAGTTCCAGGCGTCGGGCTCGGGAGCATCCGGAGCACGCCCCGCGGCATCCAGGGCCGCCAGCGCTTCCTCGGGGCGGCCCAGGCGGAAGCGGGCCAGGCCCGCGAGGTACATCGAGGCGCCGGAAGAAGGGGCCAGGAGTGCCTGCTGTTCCGCCTCCGCATACCGGCCCGCCGCGAAGGACTCGCGCGCGTCCTCCAGCGGCTCCCCGGCCGCGAGTGCCACCAGAAGCAGCAAGCCCGTCCACACGCATCGCGACGTAGCGCATTCCCCGCAAGGGTGCGAGGGCGGCGCACCGCCCCCTCCGGCACGGGAGCAGGGACCGGTGTGCACAGACCCATCCCGTGCAAACGGCCCCGCCAGTCACCAGTCCAGGCCCAAGTCCATCCAGAGCCGAGTCAAGAACCTCCATGGGAGCGCCCCCTTGGAGGCGCACCGCGCAAACCAGTCCGACAGTCGGACCGGTCCTGGAGCACCAAGACACTCTCCCTGCGAGCCGAGAACCTTCCTGGGATGCATCGCGGAAACCGGTCCGACAGTCGGACCGGTTCTGGAACACCGAGACGCTCCCCCTGCGAGCCGAGAACCCTCCTGGGATGCATCGCGGAAACCTGTCCGACAGTCGGACAGGTTTGGAGCACCAGGACGCTCTCTCTGCGAGTCGAGAACCTCCGTGGGAGCCCCCCTTGGCGGCGCACCGCCCCAACCAGTTGGACAGTCGGACCGGTTCAGGGGCGCCGAGACTCTCTCCCTTCGAGTCGAAGACCGTGGGGGCCGCCCCCTTGGCGGTGCACCGCACCAACTGGTCGGACAGTCGGACCGGTTCGGGGGCACAGCGACGCTCTCCCCTCGAGTCGAAGACCCATGGGAGCGCCCTCCTTGGGGGCACTGCAGAAACCTGTCGGACAGTCCGACAGGTTCTGGAACACCGAGACGCTCTGCCGGCGAGTCGAAGACCCGTGGGGGCGGCCCCCTTGGCGGTGAACCGCACCAACCTGTCGGACAGTCGGACAGGTTTGGGGGAACCGCGGCAGGACGGCGCTGCCTCTTCATTCGGGCCGAGGGGACTTGTCGGACTGTCGGACCGGTTTGGGCCGCGCGGGGCTTCCGGACATGATGGCTGCGCGGCCCACAAGGAGAGGCTTGGGCGTGGCGGACGCCCTCCTTGGCGGTGCATCGCGCGAACCTGTCGGACAGGTTTGGACGAAGCGGGTGGCACTCCTGGCCGCCACTCCGATGTCCCCTCCTTGGACCTGGCGCGTCAGCCAACCTGGTTGGAGGACCTCTGTTCCATTCGAGCCGCGGAAACCTGTCCGACTGTCGGACAGGTTTTGGAGAACCGCCTCGGGCGGGGGGCGCCCCTGGCTCCTTGCTGCTTCATGAGGCGCGAGCGCGGCTCTTGCGCACGGCTTGTTCCTGGAGAGGTCCAGGCTTCGCCGTCAGCGTGCCGCGCTCCTCGCTGCTCACGGGCCTTCGTTCAGCGCCGCGGTGCCTGGTGGGGCTGCGTGGGCGGCTGCTGATTGGGCGGCGGTGGCGCTCCGTCGGTCCTGGGCGACGGCGAGCGCATGCGGCCCTCATCCCCTGGCTGGCGCGACCCGTTGGGTCGTCCGTCATGTCCCGGCCCTCCTGCAGGGCCGCGGGCGTCCGGACCCGGCGCTGGACGGACCCTGTCTCCTCGGGGCGGCGGGGGTGGGCGCTCCGCGTTCCTGCGCCTCAGGATGGTGTCCACCTGTTCCCCCGGCGCGATGACGTCCACCGTGTGCGAGCTGCGCACGTGCGCCTGCTGCGCTCCGGATGGAGGGGGCGGCACGGGCGCCTCGGGCGGCCTCGCGGCCTCCGTTGGCGGAGGGGCCGGTGCCTGCTGGGCGTGCGCGGCTCCGCCTCCCAACCAGAGGAGGACGGCGAGCGCCGGTGTCGAGTACCCCGTCTTCATCCGCCCGTGACCTCCAGCACCACGTCGTGCTCGATGCGCTGGTCGCCCGCGCGCGCCAGCGCCGTCACCAGATAGCGCCCCGGCCGCTGGGCGCGCACCGCGATGGGAATCACGTTGCTGCCCGCGCTCAGGGGCTGCGTCCACTGGTAGGAGCGCAGCGGCAACTCCTCTCCGTCCGCCCAGAAGGACAGCCCCTCCGGCAGGCTCACCTGGAAGTCCGCCTGCTCCACGGCCACGTCCGCCGTGAAGTCCAGCTTGATGACCGCCACCTTGCTCACCGGCACCTGCGTGCCGGGCCGCTCGAGCGCCGCCATCCCCGCGGCTGCCGTGCCCGGGACCCCAGGCGTGCCTCGCACCGCCCCCAGCACCAGGAACGTGGCCACACCCATGGCGACGCCCACCGCCGGCCAGAGCACCGGCGCTCGGCGGCGCCAGAAGTCCCGCACCGCATCCCACCCCGACGCCGGTGTGGGCGGTCCGGCCTCCACGAGCCTCCGGTGGAGCAGGGCCTGGAAGTCGGGCCCGGGCGCGTCGTCCCGCAGCGCTGCCAGACGCTCGCGCAGCGCGCGGTCCTCCCTGTCCTCGGGCTCACTCATCTCCTGCTCCTCGCAGCATGCGACGAAATGTCCTGCCCGGATGTTCCCACCCGCGCGTCATCTTCCGGGCCGCCGGGGCCCTGGTCCCCCGCCAGCAGGGCCTTCAGGTGCGCCCGGCCCCGCGACAGGCGCGACTTCACGGTGCCCACGGGCACCCCTTCGATGTCCGCCACCTCTTCATAGCTGTGCCCCTCCACGTCGAAGAGCACCACCGCCGTGCGGAACTCCGGCGGCAGCGCCCGGAGCGCCCGCCACAGCCGGTCCCGCTCCTGGGCGCGCATCATCCCTGCATCCGCGGACTCGGCGTCCGACGCCGCCTGGACGTGCTCCTGCTCCAGCGGCTCCTCGCGGGTGCGCTCGCGGCCGGCGCGGCTGCGGGTGGCGTCATAGAACGCGTTGCGCACCACCGAATAGAGCCACGTCTGGAACGCGGACTGGAAGCGGAACGAGCGCAGGTTCTTGTAGACCTTCACCAGCGCTTCCTGCGCCAGGTCATCCACGTCCGAATCCGACGCGGCGAAGGCCCGCGCGAAGCGGCGCACGCGCGGCAGGTGCGAGGACACGAGCAACTCAAAGGCACGCACGCTGCCGTCCTGGGCTTCGAGGATGAGTGCGCGCAGCTCGTCGTTCACGGTCGGCGGCACTCTATCCGGCCGCCGCGCACGCTCAAAAAGCCACGGGAAATCCCCTGCCGGGAACACGGCGGAAATTCATTTCGTCTCACCGGGGCGTACGGACAGCGGCCGGGCACCGGATGACAAGGGAGCACGCACTCATGAGGCACTGGAGCAGGGGCAGTCAGTGGCTGGGAGCAGTCGCGCTGGTGGTGGGCACCATGACGGTCGGTTGCGGCGGGTCGCAGGGCTCGACCCTGGACGCCACGTCGGAGGTATCCCAGGCGGTGGAGGCCACGTCGGACTCGAGCGACGCGGTGGAGGTGTCCAGCCTCCTGCACGGCCTGGACAAGCTGCGCCCCCAGGCCATCGAAGGCTTCCACTGTGACGCGAGCCCCGACATCACCACCGTGGAGGTGTGCGGCAAGACGCTGCCCGCCACCGTGCACCTGGAGTGGACGGACTGCGCGCCCCCTACGCGCCCCGAGGGCCCCGGCCGTGGCGGTGGACAGCCGCCCGGCGGAGGTGGCGCGCCTCCCCCGCAGGACGGCACGGGCTCGCAGGTGCGCGGCCAGTCCTTCGACGGCGGCGGCAGGCCGGGCGGACCGGGCCCGCGGGGGCCCTCCAGCGGCACGGTGGACATCGTGAACGCGTACGAAGCCGCCGAGGACTGCACGGGCGCGGTGACCCAGAACCAGACCGTCACCTTCGAGGTCTCCAGCACCCACTCCGACGGTGAGGTCTCCACCGTGAAGGGCACCACCGCCTCCACGTCGGAGCTGGTGGACGGCGCTCCGCCCCGGCGCAAGAGCACGCAGGCGGACGTGACGCGCACGCGCACGGACGCGGACGGCACGGTGGTGAAGTCGGTGCGGCTGGAGGGCTCGCTGTCCATCGCGTTCTCCACGGACACGCCGCCGGTGCGCACCATCGACGGCGCGTACACGGAGACCGCGCTCGACGGCTCGCAGGGCACCGTGACGCTGGAGGGCATCGTCCGGCCGCCGCGCGACGTGTGCCCCTGGCCCACGAGCGGCACGCTCACGCGCACCACCGCGGACGGCGCCAGCCACGTGCTCACCTTCGGTCCGGAGTGCGGCGACGGCACGCTCGACGGCGCGGCGCTGAGCCTGCCCGACCGTGGCGAGCGCGGCGGCGGCCGCCACTAGTCTCACGAGGCGTCGCGGTCCGGGGGACGCACCCAAACCCCTCCCCTGAGCGCCCCTCGGGCCGCGAGCCTCAGCCCCGCTTCGTCATGTCGAACAGCGCGCGGGCCTGCGGCCCCAGGAACCCGTCGAACCCTCCCGAGCGCTGGGCGATTTCAAAGTACGCGTACGGCCATGCGCGCGTGCCACCGCCCCGGAGCGTCAGGGGCAGCGGGGCCGCGTGCGTGGCCGTCTGCCGGAGCGAAGTGCCGGGCGCGCCCTCGATGTCCGCCTTCATGGGCACTCCCGCGTCGCGCATGCGCCGCTGCCACGCCTCCACGTCGTCCACCGCGCCGGTGAAGTGATTCACCTTGCGGCCGAAGGCCAGCAGCCACGCGCCGTACTGCGTCTCCTTCTCCAGCTCCAGCAGCGCGGCCTCCTCGGGAGGCGGCGGCGCCGTGAACCACCCCGCGAGCGCCTCCACGTCCTCCGGAGGCGGCGGATCCACCGGCAGCGCGGCGAGCAATTCGCGGGCGCGCGGCGACAGCTCCTCCTGCTTCAGCTCGGACAGGAAGACGCGCGGCAGTCCGTCCGGATGCGACAGGTAGATGGCGGACAGGTGCGCGTCCGGGAACGTGTACGCGCCGGCCGGCTTCCACCCGAGCCGCTCGAACACACGGGAGAAGAGGGCAATGCCTCCCTCCGGCCGCGCGAGGGTGCGGAACGCGACGTGGTCGTTGCGGAAGTGTCCCCCGGACAGCGCCACGAAGGTGCGCGCGAAGGAGACTTCAGAGGCGTAGCGCTCCCACAGCAGGTCCAGGAGCCGCGAGGCGTCGGAAGCGGAGGTCGTCATGCCCGGCAGTGTACGCCGCGCTCCCCGCGCCTTTGAGCGCCATCCGTGAACCGTATTAACAAGCGGAAGCCCGTTCAGGGTGGAAACGCTGAAAAACACGGAGACAGACGATGAACGTGATGAAGACGGGGCTGCTGGCCCTGGTGTCGGGCCTGCTGCTGGCGTGCGGAGGAGCCGTGGAGACGGAGGCCTCGGCGCCCGAGCTGGCGCGGCAGGAGAAGGCCCTGTGCGGTTCCTGCGGCGACTTCATCTGCGACCCCGCGACGGAGAACCCCTTCAACTGCCCGCAGGACTGTGGCAGCGGGCCCACCTGTGGTGACTCCGTGTGTTGCGACGGGGAGACGCCGTCCAGTTGTCCGCAGGACTGCCCGTACCTGTCTGACTTCTGCTACGTGAGCCCCCTGGGGTTCGCGTCCGCGTCCTCCGCCGGCCTGTGCGCCGTCTGTGGTGACAGCTATTGCGACCCCAGCGCGGAGAACACATCCAACTGTCCTCAGGACTGCGGCAGCCCCGGCGGCTATTGCGGCGATTACACCTGCGACCCCAGCACGGAGAATGCCTTCAACTGCCCGCAGGATTGTGGCTTCGGACCCGTCTGCGGCGACGGCGTGTGCTGCGACGGAGAGACGCCGTCCAGTTGCCCGCAGGATTGCCCGTACCTGTCTGACTTCTGCTACGTGTCGCCGGGCTACTGAGCCCGTGGGGGCTCTCAGCGCAGCTCCACCGTGAGCCCGCCGAAGGTCATGGCCTCCGGGTGGCCATCGTCTCCGGAGTGCGTCATCGGCGCCTCCGCGAGCCCCACCGCCACCAGCGAGTCCCCGTCCGCGTCCACGCCCAGCAGGTGGAAGTGTCGGCCCTGTCCCTCGGGGCCGGCCTTCCGGGTGCGCACCGTCTGGCCGTTATGCGACGCGAGCGCGAGCAGGGCCCCGGCGCCGCGCGAGATGCTCATCCCGCCGTACCACCGGTCCCAGCCGGACGCGCCCACGGCGGCCCACCCCGGGGCCGTCCAGCGCAGCGCGGAGAAGTGGTCCGCGCGGCCCGTGTCCACGCGGTGCTCGAAGCGCAGGGCGCCCGAGTCGAGTGACAGCACGCCCAGGTAGCCGTCGTAGGGCGTCATCCGGTCCTGCGCGTCCGGCGCGGACGGATACCAGGCGACGGTGCCATCCGGGCCCTCCGTCACCACGGTGCCCGCGAGCGCCACCTCCCCGTCGCGCACCGCCATGTCGAAGACGACGAACTCCGCCGCCCGGGCGGGGACGAAGACGTGCGTCCCGATGCGCGTCCCCACCGGCGTGAAAGTTGTCACGGCGAAGGGCTGCCGTTCGGTGTCCATGGGCGTGGTGACGTCGTCGCCGGAGCGGCAGTGCACGGAGGTGAAGTCGTTGAACGTGCGGCTGGAGGCCAGGCAGCGGGAGCTGTTCCAGGTGCGGCCCACCACCAGCCTTCCGTCCGCGTCCACCGCGAGCAGCGGCCGGAGCGCGGCCTCGCGCCAGCGGAACTCGTCGTAGGCCCAGGCGGCCGGCTGCGTGGAGTGGCGCCCGTCGACGACGCGGGTCCACTGCTCGGTGTAGCGCCCGTCCATCCATTGGAGCGTCATCAGGCCTGACGCCAGCTCCTGGGTGGCGGGCCCGCCTTCCGGGATGGTCACGAGCGACAGGAAGACCACGGCCACGTCCTCGCCGCGCGCCTCCGTGCGCAGCCAGCCGTCGGTGAGGGCGTGGACCCAGGGCGACTTCATGCGGAACGCGGGGGAGGGCAGGGTGCCTCCCAGGTCCTCGCCGGGCACCGTCGCGGGCGTGGGCAGGGGCCGCCGCGACAGCACCTGGCCTTCGGCGGACAGGCGCACCAGGTCGTAGGCGTCCGCGGTCGCGCCGGTGCGCTCGACGCCCAGCGTGACTTCCCCGGACGGATGCACGGTGAAGTCGCTCAGGTGGTCACCGGCCTCGGCGTCGAACCGCCACAGCCGCGTGCCGTCGCTCGCGGACACGGTGAGCCGGCGGGTGTCCCGTCCTTCCGCGTCCCGCGTCGTCTCCAGCGCGAACGTGCGTCCGGAGGCCCGCCGCACCTTGAGGCCGCCGAAGTCCGCGCGCGGCTGTGTCTGGGAGGACGGCGTGCCCTGCTCGAACGCCCGGGTGAGTCCGGGCACCGCGCAGTCCGCGTCCTCGCACGGGGAGGCAGGCCCGTCCGTCCCGTGACAGGCGGCGGCGCCAAACGACAGCAGGGCGCCCAGCAGAGACCGCGTCCGGCGGAGGTCCATGACTCGCATGCCTTTTCATACGGAGGCACGCGTCCCGGTGGGTTGTTCCCGCGGGTCCAGGCCCAAGCCCAGACGGCCCCATGGCTCCGAGCCCCCTTGTGGCCTCCGTGGCCCCTCCTGCTTCTGACGGGATTCCCTGGTTAGGATGGGCGGATGTTCCGACCCCTGTTCCGCACCGCGCTGCCGCTGCTGGCGTGCGCCCTGTCCTCCACCGCCTGTGACTCCGTCCCCAAGCCCGAGGGCGAATGCCGCGGGCCGTACGGCGCCCAGAGCATCGCGTGGCCCATCGAAAACAACTCCGTGATGTCCGCGTACGTCCACAACGACGGGACCCAGGGAACGCAGCTCCACCTAGCGTACACGCCAAACGGTGCCCCCGAGCTCCCGCTCTTCGGCGTGAACATCGTGATACCGGGAGCACCCACGGTGGCCGGAGGGGCGTGGACCGCGAAGCTCCTGCGGCAGGGCGAGGTGCTGGTGGCCGAGGACACGTCCCGGGTCCTCGAATGGGGCGCCTTCACCGGGCCGGGCCAGGAGGGCTATCCGTCCGTCACCGGCGTCCCGGTGGAGGGAACCCTGACGCTGGAGCGGCTGCTGCACGGAGACGGTCAGGCCCAGGGCCGGTTCGTCTATCGCTACGAGGACGGCGGCGAGCTGACGTGCACCTTCAACATCACCGACCGGCTCTACACCGAGGATGGCGACTGGCTGGACGGCGTCGGAGACGACGACGATGACGACGACTGAGCCGCGCGGCCGCGGCTGGTAGTCTCGAACCATGGGCGTCCACGACTACCGATGCAGCGTCTGCGGTCCTCCCTCGTCGTTCGTGTGTGGTGAGAAGACCGGCAAGGAGTGCGAGGAGGAGGGCTTTGGCAACGACGAGGCCCTCCTGGACCTGTTCTTCTTCGCAGCCGACGGGGCGCCGGAGGACGCGGATGCCTTCGAGGAGGCCCGGGGCCGCGCCCGCCGCACGCGGACGCAGGCCTTCGGCTACGACTGGGGCGAGTGGGAGTTCGTCCCCAGCCTCAACTACCGCCAACTGCTCATGGACGATGATGACGCCACGGGCGTCTGGTGTATCGAGCCGTATGACGAAGACGTGAGCGACGGCAGCCCCGTCTCCCTGGAGATTCCAGAGGGCGAGCGCGTCTGGGTGGTCAATTACTGCCCCACCTGTCATCCGCTGTTCGCGGAAGGGAAGACGCCCCCGGACGAGCCCTGTCTGGAATACCTCCGCGCCGTCGCCGAGAACCTGGACCTGGACTTCGACGGCGTGAAGGGCAGCGCGGACAAGCCGGCCTTCATCGCCACCGTGCGGGAGCGCGTCGCCCGGAGGCGGCCCGTGGCCCGCTGACGTACCTCAACTGGCGGAGGCCCGCGCGTCGGCGGCGCGGACGTCGTCCGGCAGGTTGGCGACCCAGACCGTGACCTCCTCCAGGTGGAGCGTCTCCTCGCGAAGCACTTCGCGGAACGCGTCCACCAGGTCGGGCGGCCCCAGCTCCTGGGCCAGGTCCACGAGCATCGCCCAGCCGGCGTTGTTGAGGATCTCGGAGATGAGGACCGCGCGCAGCGCGTCCGCGAGCGTGGCGCACGGGTCGTCCACGGCCCGGAGCAGCCCATGGGGGCGCGGATCCGCGCTGTCTCCGTGCGCCGTCAACTGGGGCGCGTCCATGCCGAGCCGGTAGATGCACTCGCGGATGAGGTTCAGGTGGTCCAGCTCCTGGTTGTGCAGCTCCACCAGCCGCTCCGGCGTGGGGCCTCCCGGGTAGCTGCCCAGGGCATGCGTCTTCACCAGCAGGCCCGCGTAGAGCCGCGAGCTGGTCCGCTCGAAGGCGAGCCGCTCCCGGAGCTGGGCGACGAAGACCAGGGGCGTGGCGCCGTCCACGGCCTGGAGCGCGTGGCCCACCACCTCCTTGAAGTCCGGCAGGTGCAGCTCGCCCAGGTGTCCCGCGATGCGCATGAGGTGCACGCGCAGGAACCGCACGGCGCTGCCCGAGGGGGGCAGGGCGGAGTCCCGGAACGGCTCCTCGTGGGCCACCTGCTCCAGCTCCCCGGCGGTGAGCTGTGCCGCCGCGTGCTTCAGTCCCCAGTCTCCGCCTTCACCAGATGACATCGCGCCCCTCCCGCCAGGGATGCCTTCCGGGGCGCTGGCCTCGGAAGGGGGGCACAACGTGGAAACGATGCGCTGGGGCCGCCATCGGCCCCAGGGACTAGCGCACCGCCGCCGGGGCGGAGCCGAGCGACTCCCGCAGCCTCGCGATGTCACGCGAAGGTGGTGCACCGAACATCCTGCTGTACTCGCGGCTGAACTGGGACGGGCTCTCGTAGCCCACGGAGTGGCCGGCCATGGCCGCGTCCATGGCCTGGGCCAGCATCAGCCGGCGGGCCTCCTGGAGCCGGAGCTGCTTCTGGTATTGCAGCGGGCTCATCGCGGTGACGGACTTGAAGTGGTGGTGGAGCGCGGACGGGCTCATGTGGACGGCGCGCGCCAGCCGCTCGATGCGCAGCGGCGCGGCGTAGTGCTCCTTGAGCCAGTGGATGGCGCGGGTGACGGACTCGCGGCGGCTGTCCGCCACGGCGATGCGCCGCAGCCGTTCGGAGTTCTCACCGGACAGCAGGCGGTAGAGGATTTCCCGGATGACGAGCGGCGCGAGCACGGGGATGTCGCGCGGCGTATCCAACAGGCGCACCAGCCGCGCCGTCGCGTCCAGCAGCGGCGCGCCCACCGGTCCCAGGGCCAGGCCCCGGGCCGTGTCCGTGGGGCCGGGCGCCTCCAGCTCCGCCTCCATCATCAGGCTGCCCAGTTGTCCGGGCTCCAGGTCCAACCGGAAGCAGAGGTAGGGCGCGTCGGCGGAGGCCTCCACCACCTGTCCCGTGACGGGCAGGTCCACGGACGCGACGAGGCACTGGTCCGGGCCATAGACATACAGCTCTTCCCCCAGCAGCACCTGCTTGCGGCCCCGCGCCACGATGCACAGCGCGGGCTCCTGCAGCGCGTGCAGGGGCGTGGAGGGCTGGGAGGCGCGGATGAGCACCACGCGGGGGATGGCGGTGGCGTGGATGCCGTCCGTGGGCGTGTGGCGCTCCAGGAGGGTCGCCAGCTCGGACAGGTGCGGGCTCGGGTCGCTCGGCATGCGCGTCCGTTCTAACTCCTGCCGGGGATGGGTGCTCGTGCAGGAATGGGCAAGAGTCCGCGAGCATCCGGATACCGCCATCGCCGCGCTCCTTGAGAGGGTGTCCTCGTCCCCGGCGCCCATTTTTTTCCGCGCCGGGCCTTCAAGAGAGGACGAACGCGATGACGACGGACATCCAGGGCAAGGTGGTGGCCATCACGGGAGCGAGCAGCGGCATTGGCGAGGCGACAGCCCGCCTGCTCGCCAGCCAGGGGGCGAAGGTGGTGCTGGGCGCGCGCCGCACGGACCGGCTGGAGGCGCTGACGGGCGAATTGAGGTCGAAGGGCGGCGAGGCGCGCTACCGCCCGCTGGACGTGACGAAGCGCGAGGACGTGGAGGGCTTCGTGGCCTTCACGCTGAAGGAGTTCGGGCGGCTGGACGTGCTCATCAACAACGCGGGGGTGATGCCGCTGTCCAGGCTGGAGGAGCTGAAGCTGGACGAGTGGAACCGGATGATCGACGTGAACATCCGGGGCGTGCTGCACGGCATCGCGGCGGGGCTGCCGGTGATGAAGCGCCAGAAGTCAGGGCAGTTCATCAACCTGTCTTCCATTGGCGGGCACGCGGTGAGCCCGACGGCGGCGGTGTACTGCGCCACGAAGTTCGCGGTGATGGCCATTTCGGAGGGGCTGCGCCAGGAGGTGGGCGCGGACATCCGGGTGACGGTGATTTCGCCGGGAGTCACCCAGTCGGAGCTGGCGGACAGCATCAGCGACCCGGCGTCGCGTGAGTACATGCGCGAGTTCCGCAAGGACGCGATCCCGGCGGACGCCATCGCCCGCGCCATCCGCTACGCCATCAGCCAGCCCGCGGACGTGGACGTGAGCGAAATCATCATCCGCCCCACGTCCAGCCCGTACTGAGAGGGGTTGGGTGTGCGAAGGGCTGGCGCGGTCCCGGGACGTCCGCCCGGGACCGCGGCGCTCGCATCACATGTTGCGCCGGTACTGGCCGCCCACCTCGTACAGCGCGCGGGACAACTGGCCCAGCGTGCACACCTTGCAGGCGTCCATCAGCGCGCCGAACACGTTGCCGTTGTCCAGGGCCGCGCGGCGCACCGCCTCCAGGGCCGCGGGCGCCGTCTTCGCGTTGCGCTTCCAGAAGGCGTCCCGCGCCGTGATGGCGTAGTCCTTCTCCTCCTTCGTCGCGCGAATCACCTCCGGCGGCGTCACCGTGGGCGAACCCTTCGGGTCCAGGAAGGTGTTCACCCCGATGATGGGCAGCGTCCCGTCGTGCTTGAGCGTCTCGTAGTAGAGCGACTCCTCTTGAATCTTGGAGCGCTGGTACATGCGCTCCATCGCGCCCAGCACGCCGCCGCGCTCGGAGATGGCGCGGAACTCGTTGAGCACCGCCGCCTCCACCAGGTCCGTCAGCTCCTCGATGATGAACGAGCCCTGGTTCGGGTTCTCGTTCTTCGACAGGCCGAACTCCTTGTTGATGACCAACTGGATGGCCAGCGCCCGCCGAACGCTCTCCTCCGTGGGCGTGGTGATGGCCTCGTCGTAGGCGTTGGTGTGCAACGAATTGCAGTTGTCGTTGAGCGCCAGCAACGCCTGCAGCGTGGTGCGGATGTCGTTGAAGGCAATCTCCTGCGCGTGCAGGGAACGGCCCGACGTCTGGATGTGATACTTCAGCTTCTGCGACCGGTCGTTGCCGCCGTACTTGTCCCGGATGGCCTTGGCCCAGATGCGGCGGGCCACGCGCCCCAGCACCGCGTACTCCGGGTCCATGCCGTTGGAGAAGAAGAACGACAGGTTGGGCGCGAAGTCGTCGATGTGCATCCCGCGCGACAGGTAGTACTCGACGAAGGTGAAGCCGTTGGCCAGCGTGAAGGCCAGTTGGGAGATGGGGTTCGCCCCGGCCTCCGCGATGTGGTACCCGGAGATCGACACCGAGTAGAAGTTCCGCACCTTCTGGTCGATGAAGTACTGCTGGATGTCGCCCATCACGCGCAGGGCGAACTCCGTGGAGAAGATGCAGGTGTTCTGCGCCTGGTCCTCCTTGAGGATGTCCGCCTGCACCGTGCCGCGCACCGCCTGGAGCGTGGACGCGCGGATCTTCGCGTAGACGTCCGCCGGCAGCACCTCGTCACCCGAAACGCCCAGCAGCAGCAGGCCCAGGCCGTCGTTGCCCTGGGGCAGCTCGCCCTGGTAGCGCGGACGCGGCAGGCCGCGCTCCCGGTAGAGCGCTTCAATCTTCTTCTCGACCTCCTCCACCTTGCCGTTGGCGCGGATCCACTTCTCGCACTGCTGATCCACCGCGGCGTTGAGGAAGAAGCCCAGCAGCATGGGCGCCGGGCCGTTGATGGTCATGGACACGGACGTGGACGGGTCCGCCAGGTCGAAGCCGGAGTAGAGCTTCTTCGCGTCGTCCACGTTCGCGATGGACACGCCCGAGTTGCCCACCTTGCCGTAGATGTCCGGCCGGTGGTCCGGGTCCTCGCCGTACAGCGTCACCGAGTCGAACGCCGTGGACAGGCGCTTCGCCGGCAGGCCGCGCGACACGTAGTGGAAGCGCTTGTTGGTGCGCTCCGGGCCGCCCTCGCCCGCGAACATGCGCGCGGGGTCCTCGCCCTCGCGCTTGAGCGGGAAGACGCCCGCGGTGAACGGGAAGGCGCCCGGCGCGTTCTCCCGCAAGAGCCACGTCAGGATGTCGCCCCAGTCCTCATACTTCGGCAGGGCAATCTTGGGCACGCGCAGGTGCGACAGCGTCTCCGAGATGAGATCCAGCTCGATGACCTTGTCGCGCACCTGGAACTGGTACTTGGACGCGGCGTAGCGCTTCTTCGTCGCGGGCCACTCGGCCAGGAGGCGCCGGCAGTCCGCGTGCAGGCGGCTCTCCAGGTCCTGGTACAGCGCCACCAGGTCGCCCAGGTACGCGGGCTCGCCCTCCACGCGCTCCGTCACCTGCACCACGTCGGCCGCGTCCTTCGGCTCGACGATCTCCAGCTTCTTCTTCCCCACGTTCTGGCGCAGGGCCTGGATGGTGCCGTGCAACTGGTACATGCGCCGGGCGATGGCGGCCTGGGCGCGCGCGAAGCCGTCGTAGGACTCGCAGGCGTCGACGATCTCCGCCAGGTAGCGCGTGCGCTCCGGGGGGATGATCCACTTCTTCTCGCTCATGCCGGGCGTGAGCTGGAAGCGGCTGTCCAGCTTCGCGCCCGTCTTCTTCACCAGCGCGTCGATGAGCGCCCGGTAGAGCGTGTTCATGCCCGGGTCGTTGAACTGCGACGCGATGGTGCCGTACACGGGCACCGCGTCATCCGCCAGGGTGAAGGCGTTGTGGTTGCGCTTCCACTGCTTCTTCACGTCGCGCAGCGCGTCCAGCGACCCGCGCTTGTCGAACTTGTTGATGGCGATGACGTCCGCGAAGTCGAGCATGTCGATCTTCTCGAGCTGCGTCGCCGCGCCGTACTCGGCCGTCATCACGTAGAGCGCCACGTCCGAGTGCTCGGTGATCTCCGTGTCCGACTGACCGATGCCGGAGGTCTCCACGACGATGAGGTCGAAGCCCGCCGCCTTGCAGACCTCGATCGAGTGGGCGACGTGCCGGGACAGGGCCAGGTTGCTCTGGCGGGTGGCCATCGAGCGCATGTAGACGCGCGGATTGTCGATGGCGTTCATGCGGATGCGGTCGCCCAGGAGCGCGCCGCCGGACTTGCGCTTGGACGGGTCCACGGAGAGCACCGCCAGCGTCTTGTCCGGGAAGTCCGCCAGGAAGCGGCGCACCAGCTCGTCCACCAGGCTGGACTTGCCTGCGCCGCCCGTGCCGGTGATGCCCAGCACGGGCACCCGGGGGGCGTCCGCGACGGCGGTCTTCAGCGCGGCGCGCAGCGCTTCGCCCGCGTCCGCGAAGTTCTCCGCGATGGTGATGAGCGACGCGATGCGCTCCGGCTCGCGGGGCAGCGGCTGCTTCAGGAGGCCCTTGAAGTCGGACGGGCGCTTCTCGAAGTCGCACTGGGAGATGAGGTCGTCAATCATCCCCTGCAGGCCCATGGCGCGGCCGTCGTCCGGGGAATAGATGCGCGCGACGCCGTACTTGTGCAGTTCGTCGATTTCGGTGGGGAGGATGGTGCCGCCGCCGCCGCCGAACACCTTGATGTTCGCGCCGCGCTCGCGCAGCAGGTCGATCATGTACTTGAAGTACTCGACGTGGCCGCCCTGGTAGGACGTGAGGGCGATGCCCTGGGCGTCCTCCTGGATGGCGCAGTCGACGATCTCCGCCACGGACCGGTTGTGGCCCAGGTGGATGATCTCCGCGCCGGAGGACTGCATCAGGCGGCGCATCACGTTGATGGCCGCGTCGTGTCCGTCGAAGAGGCTGGCGGCCGTGACGATGCGGACGTGGTGGCGGGGCCGGTACGGCTGGGGAGCGGTGTTCGGTTGGGGGTGTCGCACGGGCGTACACTAGGAGTGCGGTGCAGGCCCGGCAAGCGATTGAGACAGGCGTTGCCCTCTGGACAACGCGCCTCGTCAGGGCTGCGATTGCGGCAGGAACGCGCCCAGCACACGCAGTGCGGCGGAGGTGGGCGTCGCGCGTCCTTCGCGTACGGCCTGCTCCAATTCCGGCACCAGGGCGGACACCTCGGGGTGCGCCCGCAGGGCCGCTCGCAGGCCGTCGTTCACCATGGCCCACATCCAGCCCACCTGCTGCTGGGTGCGCCGGCGCAGGAGCTCGCCGGAGGCCTCGCGCCGGGCGACGACGTCCTCCACGGAGGCCCACAGCGTGTCGATGCCGGTGCCCTCCATGGCGCTGCACGTGGTGACCACCGGCTCCGCGCCGGGGCGCATCAGGTGCAGGGCGGCGCGGTACTCCGCGCGGGCTCGCGTGGCGCGCGGCAGGTTGTCGCCGTCCGCCTTGTTGATGGCCACCATGTCCGCGACTTCCAGGATGCCGCGCTTGATGCCCTGCAGCTCGTCCCCGGCGCCCGCGAGCATCAGCACCAGGTAGAAGTCCACCAGGTCCGCGACCACCGTCTCGGACTGGCCCACGCCCACCGTCTCCACCAGCACCACGTCGAAGCCGGCGGCCTCGCAGAGCAGCAGCGTCTCCCGCGTCTTGCGCGCGACGCCGCCCAGCGTGCCGCTGGAGGGGCTGGGGCGGATGTACGCGGCCAGCTCGCGCGCCAGCCGGTACATGCGCGTCTTGTCGCCCAGGATGCTGCCGCCCGTGACGCTGCTGGACGGGTCGATGGCGAGCACCGCCACCTTGTGGCCGCTTCCCACCAGGTGCATGCCCAGCGCGTCGATGAAGGTGCTCTTGCCCACGCCGGGCACGCCGCTGATGCCCACGCGGCGGCTCTTGCCGGTGTGGGGCAACAGCCGCGTGAGGACCTCCTGCGCGAGCGCGGCGTGGCGCGGGTGCTCGCTCTCCACCAGGGTGATGGCGCGCGCGAGCACCGCCCTGTCGCCCGCGCGCACGCCGTCCACGTAGGTGTCCGCGGGCAGCAGCTTCACGCCGCCTCCTGCTCGGCGGCCAGCTTGTCGAGCAGCTCGATGGCGGCCTTCGCGATGACGGTGCCGGGGCCGAAGATGGCGGCGGCGCCAGCGGCGCGGAGCGCGTCGTAGTCCTGCGGCGGGATGACGCCGCCCACCACGACCATGATGTCCTCGCGGCCCAGGGCCTTGAGGGCGTGCTTGAGCTGCGGCACCAGCGTGAGGTGGCCCGCGGCCAGCGACGACGCGCCCACCACGTGCACGTCGTTCTCCACCGCCTGGCGCGCGGACTCCTCCGGCGTCTGGAACAGCGGCCCGATGTCCACGTCGAAGCCCAGGTCCGCGAACGCGGTGGCGATGACCTTCTGCCCGCGGTCGTGGCCGTCCTGGCCCATCTTCGCGATGAGGATGCGCGGCCGGCGGCCGAAGCGCGCCAGGAAGTCATCCGCCTTCGCCCGCGCCTCGGAGATGCCCTGCGCCTGTCCTGCTTCCGCTGAGTACACGCCCGTCACCCCGCGCACGGTGGCCTCGTAGCGCCCGAAGACCTTCTCCAGTGCGTCGCTGATTTCTCCGACGGTGGCCTTCGCCCGCGCCGCGTCGATGGCCAGCGCCAGCAGGTTGCCCTCGTTGCGGCGGCCCGCCTCCGTGAGCGCGTCCAGGCGGCGGCGGACCTCTTCGCCATCGCGCTCCGCGCGCAGCTCGCGCAGGCGGGAAATCTGCGCCTCGCGCACGGCGGAGTTGTCCACCTTGAGGATTTCGATGTTGTCCGGGCGCTCCGGCGGGTACTTGTTCACGCCGATGATGGCCTGGCGTCCGGAGTCGATGCGCGCCTGCGTGCGCGCGGCGGCCTCTTCGATGCGCAGCTTGGGCAGGCCCGCTTCAATGGCCTGGGTCATGCCGCCCAGCGCCTCGACCTCCTGGATGTGGCCCCAGGCCTTCTGGGCCAGCTCGTGGGTGAGGCGCTCCACGTAGTAGCTGCCGCCCCACGGGTCGATGACGCGCGTGGTGCCGCTCTCCAACTGGAGGTAGAGCTGCGTGTTGCGGGCGATGCGCGCGCTGAAGTCCGTGGGCAGCGCGATGGCCTCATCCAGCGAGTTGGTGTGCAGGCTCTGGGTGTGGCCCTGCGTCGCGGCCATGGCCTCCACGCAGGTGCGCACGACGTTGTTGTAGACGTCCTGCGCGGTGAGGCTCCAGCCGGACGTCTGGCAGTGGGTGCGCAGCGCCAGGCTCTTGTCGCTCTTGGGATTGAAGCCCTTGATGAGGCGGGCCCACAGGAGGCGGGCCGCGCGCATCTTGGCCACCTCCATGAAGAAGTTCATCCCGATGGCCCAGAAGAACGACAGGCGCGGGGCGAACGCGTCCACGCCCAGGCCCGCGGCGAGCCCCGCCCGCACGTACTCCACGCCGTCCGCGAGCGTGTAGCCCAGCTCCAGGTCCTGCGTCGCGCCGGCCTCCTGCATGTGGTAGCCGCTGATGCTGATGCTGTTGAAGCGCGGCATCCGCTCCGCCGTGAACTTGAAGATGTCCCCGATGATGCGCATCGAGGGGCCGGGCGGATAGATGTACGTGTTGCGGACCATGAACTCCTTGAGGATGTCGTTCTGGATGGTCCCGCTGAGCTGCTCGGGCTTCACGCCCTGCTCCTCGGCCGCGACCACGTAGAGCGCGACCACGGGGAGGACGGCGCCGTTCATCGTCATCGACACGCTCATCTGGTCGAGCGGGATGCGGTCGAACAGGATGCGCATGTCCTTGATGGAGTCGATGGCGACGCCCGCCATGCCCACGTCACCCGCGACGCGCGGGTGGTCGCTGTCGTAGCCGCGGTGCGTGGCCAGGTCGAACGCGATGGACAGGCCCTTCTGACCGGCCGCGAGGTTGCGGCGGTAGAAGGCGTTGGACGCCTCCGCCGTGGAGAAGCCCGCGTACTGGCGCACCGTCCACGGCTGCTGCACGTACATGGTGGAGTACGGGCCGCGCACGAAGGGCGGCAGGCCCGGCAGCGAGCCCAGGTGCGCCACGCCCTCCAGGTCCTCGCGGGTGTAGAGCGGCTTCACCGGGATGCCCTCGGGCGTGTCCCAGGCCTCCGCGGCGCGCGTGGCCTCACTCGCCTTCGCGCGCTGCTGCTCCAGCACGGACGCGGGCGTCTGGGTTTCGGGGGCGTCGAAGGCGACGCGGGAGAAGTCCGGAACGGTGGGGCGCATCAGGCCACTCCCAGGTGCGTGTGCAGCGTCTTCAGGAGCTGGAACAGGTCCGCTCCCGCGTAGAGGAAGAGGTCCACGCCGGCCGCGCGGAAGGTGGCCTCGTGGTCACCGGGGCGGCCCGCGACGGCGACCGTGCGGGCGCCCTTCGCCCTGAGGGCCGCGACGTAGGCGGGCACGGCCTCCGGGTAGAGGGCGTCCGGACCGGAGATGACGGCGAGCGTCGTGCCCGCCTTCGCGAACAGCTCCGCGGCGGCGTTCGCGTCCGCGAAGCCGTGGTGCTCGACGGCTTCGATGCCGCCCACGGCGAGCACGTTGGCAATCCAGGTGGAGCGCGCGGTGTGCTCCGCCACGGTGCCCAGGTTGGCCATGAAGGCGCGAGGACGGGCGCCGTGCGCCGCGTGGTAGCGGTCGCTCGCGTCGCGCAGGGACTCGAAGGCCTCCGCCACGCGGAAGGGCTGGGGCGGGGTGACGGCGCCCTCCGCCGGAGCGGGCGCCGCCGGACGGGCCTCGCGCTGCACGGGGGCCTCGTGGAGGTGGGGGAACTCGCTGACGCCCACGATGGGGAGCTTGCGCGTGCGCACGGCCTTGTCGCGCGCGGCGCGCGTCTCCGTGAGGACGCGGGCCACGTCGCCCTGCGCGATGGCGCGGGAGATGCCGCCCAGCGCCTCGATGCGCTGGAGCTCCGCCCAGGCCGCGCGGGCGAACTCGCCGGTGAGCTGCTCCAGGTAGTAGCTGCCGCCCGCGGGGTCCGCGACACGGTTGAGGCTGGACTCGTCGCGCAGGATGAGCTGCGTGTTGCGCGCCAGCCGCCGGCTCTGCTCGTCGGGCGTGCCCAGGGGCTCGTCGAAGGGAGCGGTGCTGACGCTGTCCGCGCCCGCGACGACGGCGGCGAAGGACTCCGCGGTGCCGCGCAGGATGTTCACCCACGGGTCGCGCCGCGTCTTGGTGGCGCTGGCCGTGCGCGCGTGCAGCGCCATGGCCTGCGACTCCGGCGCGCCGCCCGAAGCGGCGACCACCTTGGACCAGAGCAGCCGCGCCGCGCGCAGCTTGGCGATCTCCGGGAAGAACTGCCCGCCCACGGACAGGGCGAACTGCATGGACCGCGCGGCCTCGCCCGGCGTCACGCCCGCGCGCTCCAGCTCGCGCAGGTACTCCACGCCGGTGGCGAGGGTCCACGCCAGCTCGTGCACGGACGTGGCGCCCGCGTCCGCCCAGGGGCGCGAGGACACGAGCAGCGCGCGCAGGCCCGGCGCGTCCTTGAGCAGCGACGTGACGAGGGGCGCGGCCTCCTTCAGCGTGCGGGCCACGTCCACCTTCGCGGCGCCGTGGCGCGCGAGCGCGGCGATGGGGTCGATGCCCAGGCTGCCGCGCAGGGCCTGCTTCGCGGCGCCGGCCTTCTTCGCCAGCACCTCCAGGAGCAGGGACGCGGGCCGCAGCACGTCCGCGGTCGGCTCCAGGTGCACCGGCGTGCGCTCCAGCGGCACGTGGTGGAGCAGCCGCTCCAGCGTGGCCTCGTCCTTCACGTCCAGGCCGTGGGGCGCGTCCAGGAGCAGCCACACGCCCTGGGTGCCGCGCTCCAGGTCCTCGCGGAGCGCGCCGGCGGTCGCGGCCACGTCCGGGCCCGCGTACTCCTGGCAAAGAAGCCATCCGCCCTCGGTGTGGCCCAGCGGCTGGGTGCCGCGCACGTAGGGTGCGACGCCGGGCGGCTCGGAGGGCGCCGGGGCGTCCTGGGGCGTGTAGAGGGGCTGGAGGGACAGGCCGCCCTCCAGGGGGGACTGGAGCACCGTGAAGGGCTTGCCCTTGAGGTCCTTGTCCACCAGCCGGCGCCACTCCTCGACGGAAGGGGGCGGGAAGTCCGCTGCGGTAAGAGGCACGTCAGCCATGCCCCTCCCATAGGCGCAATGCCCTGCCCGGGGCAATGCCCTGGTGGGCCCGCCCGCCCGGAGTGCACGGCAGTCCCCATGCGTCACCGGGACGTCCCCAGATGGCCGTTAGCTGCAATTAAATCGGATTAAGCGGCTTTGACTCGTATTTTTGCTTTTGGTAGGGATTGGGCGTCCCGGCAATCGCAATCCCAGGCGAGCTGGGACATCACCCCTGCATGGAGGCGATGTGATGAAGCGTCAAAGCCTGTTCCTGGCCTTGTTGGTGTTGCCGTTGCTGGCGTGCGGCGGCATGGACATGGCGCCGGAGGAGACGACGTCTGACGTGGAGGTGGGCAGCATCGAGTCGCAGTTGCAGCCCAACTGGGCGTCGTGCAGCGGAGACGCGGACTGCGCCTCCAATCGCTGTGGCTGCAACGGGGGCACGACCCGCGTGTGTCTGCCGAACTCGACGTATCCGAAGCAGTGTGCCAACTGGACGGCGTGCACCAGCGATTCGCAGTGCACGTCCAACTGGTGCGGCTGCAACGGTGGGCAGGTGAAGGTCTGCCTGCCGAACTCCAGCTATCCGAAGACCTGCACCTGAGCCGTCCGCGCCGCCGCCCGTCGCCCGGGCGGTGGCGCGTCTCCCTTGAGGGCGCGGACTCAACGCCAGACGTCCGGGTGGGCCCGGATGAAGGACTCGAAGTCCCGAGGCGGCCGGCCGGTGACCCGGAGCACGGTGTCCGTGACGCGGTCCTCCGCGCCGTCGCGGATGAGCATGTCGAGCTGCGTGAGGAAGCGCGCGTAGACTTCCGGCATGCCGGAGTCCTGGAGGTGCCGTTGGGCCTCGGCGGGCGTCGCGTGCACGTGCCGGATGGAGCGGCCCGCCACCCGGGACAGGATGGCCGCGAGGTCGTCGTAGCTCAGCGCCTGGGGCCCGGTGATGACGTGCGCGGTGTCGTGCGGCTTCGCATCCGCCAGCGCCCGGACGCCCACCGCCGCGATGTCCGCCGCGTCCACGAAGCCCACCCGTCCCTGGCCGGTGGCCGTCACCAGCGCGCCGTCGCGCTGGAGGCTGGCCGCGTGGTGGTGGCCGGGGCTGATGAAGTTCTGCATGAACCACGACGGCTGGAGCACGGCCCACTCCGGCGCGTGCGTGCGCAGGAGGTGGTGCACCTGCCCCAGCCCCGGGCCCTGCTCTGGAACGACGGACGAGGAGAGCAGGACGACCCGCCGCACGCCGCCAGCCAGCGCGCGCTTCAGGACGGAGGTCATCAGGACGGACGGGTCCTCCACCAGCGCGGGCGCCAGGGCATACATCCGGTCCACGCCTTCGAACGCGGCCTCGTGCGTGGACGGATCCGCCCAGTCGAAGCGCACGTGCTCGGCGGCGGTGGGCGGTCGCGCATCGCGCGTGGCGGTGCGCACCGTGAAGCCCTCCGCCATGAGCCCTTGCGCGATGGGGCGGCCCGTGTTGCCAGCGGCTCCAATGACGAGGATGCGCGTCATGCCTGCTCCCGGGTGAAGGACTCGAAGGTGCCGCGGGGCGCGGCCAGCGGGTTCCAGTACTCGCGGTAGTGCACGATGCGGCCGTCGCGCACCTGCACCCGCATCACGTAGTCCTGCTCGTAGGGGATGTTCCCGGGCTGCAACGTGGCCGCGCCGTGCACCTCCAGCCAACCCGTCGTTGAATCCACGCCCGGGTAGCGCCGGACGTCCGTGAAGGTGAGCCCCTGGAAGTGCTTCGTGATGGGCGCGAAGTAGGCGCGGATGGCCTCGATGCCCTCCAGCCGCGACGGCCTGCCGAGCGAGGGGGCGTAGGGGAACTCGACGACGGCGTCGTCCGCGAAGAGCGCCAGCCAGCGCTCGACGTCCGTGGCGATGAGCGCGAGGTGCGCGTCCATCAGCCGGGACAGGTCAGGGGAAGTGCGGTCCATGTGCGGCCTCCAGCAAGAGGTGATGGACCAGGAATAGGCCGCTCGTTATGGACGCCCCATGTCACCGCGTCCAAAAGAACTGTCTCAAAGTCCAATGCCTCCGGACGGGAAGACCGACGTGGTCTCCGACGTGCTGGAGACGCTGCGGTTCAAGACGCTTCTCTTCGGCCGCTTCGAGCTGGGCGTGCCCTGGGCGGTGCGCCTGCCCCGCAAGGCCAACGCCTCCTTCTACGTGGTGGCGCGTGGGAGCCTGCGCCTCCAGGTGGAGGGCGCGGCGAAGCCGGTGTTCCTGTCCGCCGGAGACGTGGTGCTGCTGCCCCGGGCGCCCGCGCACGTGCTGGATGACGGCGGCCGTCGCACCCCCGCCGCGAGCGACTTCGTCCCGGCGCAACGGCTCCGCCCACCCGCCACGCGGCTGGGGGGCACCGGGCCGCTCACCACGCTCATCACCGGCTGCTTCCAGTTCGGCGCGGACCCGTCGCATCCGCTGCTGAGGGCCTTCCCCTCCATCATCCGCCTGTCCACGCAGGAGGGGCAGGGGACGCCCTCGCTCGCCGCGAGCGTGCAGCTCATCACCGCGGAGACCGCCCTGCCGGGGCCCGGCAGCGCGCTGGTGCTGGGCCGGCTGGCGGACGTGCTGCTCGTCCATGCGCTGCGGGCCCAGACGGCGCTCGGAGGCGCGGGGCAGGCGGGATGGAAGGCGCTGGCGGATCCGGCCATCGGGAACGCGCTCGCGTTGATGCACGAGCAGCCCGGCGCCCCATGGACGTTGGAGCGGCTGGCCCGGTCCGTGGGGGTGTCCCGCTCCGGGTTCGCCGCGCGCTTCCACTCGCTGGTGGGAGAGACGCCGCTGCACTACCTGGCCCACTGGCGGATGATCCGCGCCGCGCGCTGGCTGCGCGAATCCACTGACAGCCTGGACACCATCGCCGAGCGCGCCGGCTACGAAAGCGGGCCCGCCTTCAGCAAGGCCTTCAAGCGCCACTGGGGCGTGGGGCCCGGCGCATATCGGCGGGCGCCCACGGACAGCGAAGCCCGCCTGGTCCTTGCTGACACGTAAGCTGTAAAGTGCGCGGCGGGACGTATGACCCGCCCCACGTCGCTGAGCGCGGGCACCTGCCGCGTGGACACGCTCGTCTACACGGCGGACTGGTCCCAGACGCTGCTGTACCGCAACGACACGACGTTCACCGTGAACTGAGGCGCGGCCTTCCGGCGGTCCTCGGTGGGGTCATGTTCAAGCCCGCGCCCTGACGTGGTTCACGAAGTGGCGCTGACGGGCGACACCCGAGGCTCCGGGGATGGGGCTCCCCGGAGCGGTCCTTCCCTGCGCTCCGGAGGTCCGGAGCTCAGGCGCGCTCGACGCGGAGCTTCGCGGGGAGGCCGTTGAGGCTGGCCTCCTCCTCCGTGCCGGTGAGCCCCTCGGGGCCCACGTGGATTTCGGAGGCGAGCGTCTCGCGGGCGATCTCCTCGCGGGCCGCGTCGACCACGCGCTTCACGCGCTCATCGCCGTCCACCCAGAGGCGGATGCGGTCGGTGTAGCCCAGGTTCATGTCCTTGCGGGAGCCCTGCACGCGCGCCAGCAGCTCGCGCACCAGGCCTTCGTCCACCAGGGCCTCCGTGAGCTGCGTGTGCATCACCACCACGCCCACGGCCCCGCCCGCGGCGGCGTAGCCCGGCTGCGCCTCCACCAGCGTCTCCAGCTCCTCGGCCGGGAAGACCATGTCCTCGCCGCCCACGTTCAGGGCCACCTTGCCCGTGGTGAGCAGCTCCTGGTGCAGCGCGCGGCCGTCGCCCGAGTCGAACGCCTTGCGCACCGGCGCGAGCTTGGGGCCCAGCCGGCTGCCCATGGCGCGCAGGTTGGGGCGCACGCGGTAGCGCACCACGTCCGCCTCCGGGCTGCCCGGCTCCACCAGCTTCACGGTGTGCACGTTCAGCTCGTCGCTGATGAGCGCCTGGTACACCGCCACGCGCTCCGTCAGCTCACGGCGCGACAGGATGACGTCCGCGCGCGACAGCGGCTGGCGCACCTTGAGCCGGTTGTCCGTGCGGACCTTGAGGCCCAGCGACACCAGCTCGCGCACGGCGCCCATTTCCGCCGCCAGCCCCTCGTCGATGAGGCTCGTGTCCACGTCCGGGAAGCGCGCCAGGTGCACGCTCTCCGGCTGCGACGCGCCCCACGGCTTGCCCACCAGGTTGCCCCACATCTCGTCCGCGAAGAACGGGATGAAGGGGGCGGCCATGGCGGTGAGGGTGGTCAGGGCTTCGTAGAGCGTGAAGTACGCGTCCTGCTTGTCCTGCTCGAAGCCCGGCGCCCAGAAGCGCTCGCGGCTGCGGCGCAGGTACCAGTTGGACAGCGCGTCCACCAGCGCCACCATCCGCTGGGCCGCGTCGTAGACCTGGTACGTGTCCAGCGCCTTGGCCACGTCGCGCAGGGTGAGCTGCACCTCGGAGAGGATCCACCGGTCCAGCACCGGCCGGGCCTTCACCTCGCGCCAGCCCTGGCTCTTGCGGATGGCCAGCCACGGGGCCTCCGTGCTGCCCGCGGTGCCCTTCGCCGGGTTGAACCCGTCGATGTTCGCGTAGATGGTGAAGAACGAGTAGACGTTGCGCAGCTTGACCTGGAAGTCCTTCTGCAACAGCCGCACGTTCGCCAGCGAGTGGCGCGTGTTGGACCAGGTGGGGCTCGCCGCGTAGAAGAACCACCGGAACGCGTCCGCGCCCGGCGCCTTGGTGGCGGGGTCCTTGAGCACCACGCGCTCGGTGGCCGCCAGCCGGGGCACCTCCACCGGCATCACGTCCACGCCGCGCGCGGAGGGCTTCACGTCCAACTGCTGGAGCTCCGGCGGCGCCAGCAGCACCACGCGGCGCTTGAGCTTCTTGTGCACCTTCAGCGTCACCGTGACGGGCTTCTCCGGCCGGTCCGGGCGGAAGAGCTGCACCTTCGCGCCCTCCTGCGTGTCCAGGCCCTCCAGGTCCTCGCGCGCGATGAGCGCCACGCCGGGCTCCGCGGGGACGCCGGCCTCCGTGGCGGTGAGCACCGCGAAGTCCATGCGCACCTCGTCCAGGATGATCTCCGGCGGGGTGTAGTTGCCCTTGGACTTGGACTCCTTCTTGCCCTCCTTGTCGGAGACGTGTCCCAGCACGATGCAGCTCTTGTACGGCATGGGCCACTCGCGCTTGGGCGTCAGGCCCATGCGCTTCTGCGTCTCCTCGTCGAAGAGGAGCGTGCTGACCATGAGCAGCGAGTAGAACCAGCCGCGCGTCTGGTCGATGGCCTCCGAGATGAAGTCCGCCGGGAACGCGCGGTTGAAGATCTCCCGGGAGCCTTCCGCGTGCGGGAAGCCCCACTGCGCGAAGGGCATGCAGCCGGAGTCGAACCACACGTCCACCACTTCCGGGACGCGCTGGAACTTCCCGCCGGCGCCGGGCTTCTCGTACGTCACCTTGTCGATCCACGGCTTGTGGACCAGCAGGTGCTCCGCGTTGGACTCGTGGGGCTTGCCGGCGAGGAACGCCTTCAGCTCCGCCTCCACGGCGGCCACGTTGTTGCCCGGCTTCTGGCGCAGCTCCGCGATGGAGGCCACGGCCTCCGTCTCACCCGTTTCGGAGTGGATCCACAGGGGCAGCGGCGTGCCCCAGTAGCGCTCGCGCGACAGGGCCCAGTCCACGTTGTTGGCCAGGAAGTCGCCGAAGCGGCCGTCCTTGATGTTCTCCGGGACCCAGTTGACCTGCTGGTTGTTGGCCTGGGCCTGCTCGATGACGGAGGTGGTGCGGATGTACCAGGCGGGGCGGGCGTACTGGATGAGCGGGTCTTCGTCCGCGCGCCAGCAGAAGGGGTACTCGTGGCGGTACTGCTCCGTGTGGATGAGCAGCCCGCGCTCCTTCAGGTTGCGCTGCAGGTCCTTGTCCGCGTCCTTCACGAAGCGGCCGGTGACGAGCGGCACCTCGTCGGAGAAGGTGCCGTCCGGCTTCACCGCGCAGCGCATGACCAGGGCGTCCGGGTCCTGGAAGCGCGTGGCGTCCTTGCGGTAGGCCTTGTAGTCGTCCTCGCCGAAGGCGGGCGCCGTGTGGACGATGCCCGTGCCGCTGTCCAGCGTGACGAAGTCCGCCGGAATCACGCGCCAGCCCACCGTGTCCTGCTCGCCGTCCTTCAGCGGCAGCGTGGCGTCCGCCTCCTTCGCGAAGTACGTGTCGAAGGGCGGCGTGTAGCGCTTGCCGACCAGGTCGCTGCCCTTCTGCGTGGACAGCACGGGCAGGTCCTTCTTCAGCTTCTTGGCCAGCTCCTCGCGCAGCGCGGCGGCGAGGATGAGCTTGCGGTCGCCCGCGTCCACCGTGACGTAGTCCACGGACGGGTTGACGGCGGCGTACATGTTGGACGGCAGCGTCCAGGGCGTCGTCGTCCAGATGAGCAGCGCCGTGTCCGGAGCGTCGCGCAGCGGGAAGGCCACGTAGACGCTGGGGTCGTCCACCGTCTTGTAGCCCAGGCCCACTTCGGCCGCGGACAGCGCGGTGCCGCCGCGCGGCCACCACCAGACCACCTTGTGGCCCTGGTACAGGAGGCCCTTCTTGTAGAGCTCGGAGAGCGCCCACCACACGCTCTGCACGAAGCCGCGGTGATAGGTGACGTAGGCCTCGTTGAGGTCCACCCAGAAGCCGATGCGCTGGGTCAGCCGCTCCCACTCGGAGGTGTAGCGGAACACGGACTCGATGCAGCGCTCCGTGAAGGGCTCCACGCCGTACTTCTCGATCTCCGCCTTGCCGTGGATGCGGAGCTCCTTCTCCACCTCCACCTCGACCGGCAGGCCGTGCGTGTCCCAGCCCGCCTTGCGCGGCACGTAGTGGCCCAGCATGGTCTGGTAGCGGGGGAACAGGTCCTTGATGACGCGCGTGAGGACGTGGCCGTTGTGGGGCAGGCCGTTCGCGGTGGGCGGGCCTTCGTAGAAGACGAAGGGAGTCTTGCCTTCGTTCGCCTTGAGCGATTTCTCGAAGATGCCGCGCTCCTTCCAGAAGGCCAGGATGCGGCGCTCCTCGGCCGGGAAGTCCATCTCCACGGGGACCGCGTTGAACAGGGGCGAAGGCTTTTCGGACATGGTGGCGTGCTTGATACCACCGGCCCGGCCCTTTGGCAGTGAATCCGGGGCCTTGCGAACCCGCCCGCACGCCGGTAGACAGATTCGCCTAAGCTGGAATGCCAGGAATCCTGGCTGGCGGCCGGGGGCTCACCAGTCCGTGGGGCGGTAGTCCTTGAAGAAGTTGCCCCAGACGTTCTCGCCGGTGTTCACGGCGGTGATGACGGGGTCCACGACGCGCGCGGCCCCGTCCACGATGTCCAGCGGGGGCTGGAAGTCCAACTCCTGCGTCTTGCGCTCGGCGAAGCGGGCGGGGTCTTCGTCCGTCACCCAGCCGGTGTCCACCGCGTTCATGAAGATGTTGTCCCGCGCGTAGTCCGGCGCGGAGGTGAGCGTCATCATGTTCAGCGCGGCCTTGGCCATGTTGGTGTGCGGGTGCCGGTCCGTCTTCGTCCAGCGGCTGAAGCTGCCCTCCATGGCGGACACGTTGACGATGTGGCCCGGGCGCGAGCGGTCCTTCAGCATCAGCGGCTTCAGCTTCCCGCACAGGATGAAGGGCGCCACCGCGTTCACCAGGTGCACCTCCAGCATCTCCGCGGTGCGCACCTCCGACAGCTTGAGGCGCCAGGAGTTCGTGGCCCGCAGGTCCACCTGCTGGAGGTCCGCGTCCAGCCGGCCCTCCGGGAAGAGGGCGCGCGTGTCGCCCTCCTGCTCCATGGCGTAGGGGAGCAGCGACAGCGCGGCGGACGAGTGGATGCCCAGCGCCGGGTCGCTGCTGCGCCAGGTCGCCACGGGCAGGGACGTGCTGCCCGGGTCCCCCGAACCCAGCGCGGGGCGGAGCGCGGCGACGCAGGACGCGTGACCCGCGAGCAGCGGGCGCAGCTCCGGGGCCAGGGACTCCAGGTCGCGCAGCTCGCCGTCCAGCAGGTGCTGGTAGAAGCCCGGCGGCCGGCGCACCGTCTGGGCGGCGTTGTTGATGAGGATGTCCAGCCGCTCGTACGTCTGTTCGATGTGGCGCGCGAACAGCTCCACGCTGGGCGCGTGACGCAGGTCCAGGCCGTGCACCTGGAGCCGGTGGGCCCAGTCCGCGAAGTCCGGCTCGCGCGCGTAGCGGTGCACCGCGTCCTTCGGGAACCGCGTGGTGGAGATGACGGTCGCCCCCGAGCGCAGCAGCATCAGCGAAGCCTGGAAGCCAATCTTCACCCGCGCGCCGGTGATGAGCGCCACCTGGCCCTGGAGGTCCGCGCGCTGCGTGCGCCGGGCGTAGTTCAGGTCCCCGCACGGGATGCACATGGCGTCGTAGAAGAAGTGGACCTTGCGGAACTCCACCTTGCACACGTAGCACTTGCGCGGCACCTCCAGCAGGCGCTCCGGCGCGGCCTCCGGGGGCGGCGCGGGCAGCGCGGGCAGGGAGAGCACCGGCGCCTTGCGCAGCACGCGGATCTCCGTGCTGGAGCGCACCGCGCGGTCGTTGGCGCGCAGCACGTCCTTCTTCTCCTTGCGGAGCGCGTTGACCATCCGGGACTTCGTGGCCTTGTCCGGGTGGATGAGCCGGCCCGCGGCGGCCATCAGCGCGTGGTGGTCCTGCTGCGGCAGGTGGTGCAGCAGCGCGCGGTGCTCGGCGAGCGTGCTGAGCAGCGCCGTGGCGCGGCGCACGTCCTCCACGGAGACGTCGGGCGGCGGAGCCGTTTCGGTGTCGGACGGGGGCGGGAGGTTCTCGACGGCCGGAGTCTTCACGCCCTGGTGATTACCCTCCCGGGCGCCCCAGGGAAAGGAGCGGCGCACGCGGGGCTGGAGGGCGAGCGGGCAGGGGGCCTCACCCTGGAGATGACGCCGGGGCGGTTCCGGAGGGCCTGGGAGCCCCCCGCGTCACGACGACTTCTTGAAGGTCTGGCTCCAGGTGGGCGCCACCTTCTCGATGAGCGTCACCAGCTCCGGCGGGATGTCCGCGGCGCCGGTGAGGGGGCGGACCTCCATCACGTCGTCGTTGCCCATGCCGCCCGGATAGCGGCGGGCCCACTCGATGGCCTCCTCCTTCGACTTCACCTCCAGCACGTAGAAGCCACCGATGAGCTCCTTGGTCTCCGCGTAGGGGCCGTCCTTCACGGTGGACTTGCCGTCCTTGAAGACCACGTGCGCACCCGGGGCGGGGCTGAGCCCCTCCGAGGCGACGAGCACGCCGGCCCGGTGCATCTCCTCGTTGAACTTCATCTGCGCGATGAAGACGGCCTCGTCGAAGGGCGCGTCCGAGTGCGTGGGCTCGAGGGTGGACGGGCGGGGAATGAGCATGAAGCGCATGGGGGGCTCCTGGCAGTGGGGTCCAACCGCACGACGAATGACCGTGCGGTGGATCGACACGGATATCTCACGAGCCGGTGCGCTTGAAGCGCAACCCCGGGTTCAGCTCGTCCGGGCCCGCTCCATCTCCACGGCGTCCGCGCCCGCGGGCAGGCGGAGCGGGGCGGACGGGTCGTTCACCACGCGCCAGATGGCCTCCACCACGTCAACCGACCGGGTGACCGGTCCCGAGGCATGCGCCGTCCTCTGCTCGAAGATGCTCCGCACGAAGCCGGCGTAGGCCTCGGGGACGGTGACGCCCTGATTCTGCCCCCGGGACTGGGCGTTCTGGGCGAAGGGCGTCTCCGGGGACCGTCCCGGAATCACCAGGCCCACCCGCACGCCGAAGGGCTGGAGCTCCAGCGCGAGTGATTCGGTGAACGCGTTGAGCGCCGCCTTGCTCGCGGAGTACACGGCGAGCAGCGGGAGCGGCCTCAACGTCGTTCCCGACGAGACGTTCACGATGACCCCCGACTTCTGCTGCCGGAAGTGGGGCAGGAACGCCTGGGTCACGGTCATCGCTCCGAAGGTGTTCGTCTCGAAGGTGTCGCGGACCGTCTGCATGGACGTGCCCTCGAAGACGCCCATCAGGCCCACGCCCGCGTTGTTGACCAGCACGTCGATGGGGCCCGCGGCCTCCACCAACCCGCGGATGCTCGCCGGGTCGGTGACGTCGAGCGGGAGCACGCGCAGGTGCTCGGAGCGGGGCAGCACGTCCTCGCGCGGCTTGCGCATCGTGGCGATGACCTTCCAGCCGTGTTCGAGGAAGTGGCGGGCGGTGTCGAGGCCGAAGCCGGACGAGCAGCCGGTGATCAAGATGGTCTTCATGGGGATTCCTGTCGGTGCGGGTTCGGTGACGGATATACGGAGCGCCATCCGGACCTGCTACAACAGGGAGTCCAGATTTCATTCGCGGGAGTCCGGCCATGGTGGATCCGCTCACGGAGGTGGTCTCGCTGCTCCATCCGGGCGCTCCGTTCTCGAAGTTCGTCAGCGGCGCGGGCAGGTGGCGGGTGCGGCGCGCGGAGAATGGGCGGCCCTTCTACTGCGCGGTCCTCATGGGGCGCTGCCGCCTCACGATTGACGGACGCGAGCCGGTCATCCTCGAGAAGGGGGACTTCGTCCTGGTTCCCGCGGCGTTCGACTTCACGACGACGAGCATCGAACCGCCCAGGGGAAGGCAGGAGACGCCGCGCATCGTGTTGCCCGATGGCGAAATCAGGAACGGCGTCCACCAGGGCCCGCCGGATGTCCGGATGATGGTGGGGTACTGCACCTTCGCCTCGCCGGACGCGAGCCTGCTCGTCTCGCTCCTTCCCCAGTTCGTGCACGTCCGCGGCGAGCAGCGGCTCACCTCCCTCGTGGAGCTCTTGAGGGACGAGTCTCGCGAGCGGCGGCCCGCGCGCGACGTCATCCTCGCCCGCCTCATGGAGGTGCTGCTCATCGAAGCGCTCCGCTCCACGGCGGGCCTCGCGGCGTCGCCGGGCCTCCTGCGCGGGCTCTCCGACGAGCGCCTGTCCGTGGCCCTCCGCCGGATGCACGAGCGCCCGACCCACGCATGGACCGTGGCGCAGTTGGCGAAGGAGGCCGCGCTGTCCCGCTCCGCGTTCTTCGAGCGCTTCAGCCGCGCGGTGGGCATGGCCCCGATGGAGTACCTGCTCGGCTGGCGCATGGCCAAGGCGAAGGACCTGCTGCGGCGCAGGAAGGAGGTCACCGTCGCCGAGGTCGCGGAGCAGGTCGGCTACAGCTCCGCGAGCACCTTCAGCGTGGCCTTCACCCGCCACGTCGGCCTGCCCCCCACGCACTACGCGCGGGAGCAGGTGGCGTCGTGACGGGCCTTCGTGGAGGCCCGCCGGACGGACGGGCCCCGGGCGGCCCACCCGGCGGGGCGGCGGACGCGTCCCCAAGCGTCGGACCCCGGTGGTAGAGCTGTCCCGCCATGGATGACCCCACCGACAGGGACCCGGAGCGCCGCCGGGAGCCTCGCAAGCCGAAGCCGCCCCGGAAGGTGTCGCCGCGCTACCTGGAGAACGCGGCGCTGCACTACCTCAAGCGGTACTCGGCCACGGTGAGCCAGCTCAAGCGCGTGCTGATGCGCCGGGTGGACCGCTCCGTGAAGTTCCACGGCGGCGACCGCGCGGAGGCCGTGGGCTGGGTGGACGCGCTGGCGGAGAAGCTCATCCGCAACGGCCTCATCAACGACCGGGCCTACGCGGAGACGCGCGTGCACTCGCTGCGCGCGTCCGGCCGCAGCGCGCGCGTCATCACCCAGAAGCTGCGCATGAAGGGCGTGGCGCCGGAGCTGGTGCAGGAGAAGCTGGCGGAGGCCACCCAGGACGTGCCCGAGGACGCCGCCGCCCGCATCTGGGCGCGCAAGAAGCGGCTGGGCCCCTTCCGGCGCGACCCGAGCACGCGTGAGGAGCACCGCCAGCGGGACCTGGCGGCGCTCGCCCGCGCGGGCTTCTCCTTCGCCATCGCGAAGCGCGTCATCGACGGGACGGCGGACGACGTGCCGTCCCGCGACTGAAGGCGCTGGGGCTCAGTACATCTTCAGGTCGTACTTCGCGGTGGGCGTGTAGTCGTCCCCCGAGGGCCGGTTGCGCTTGTCCGTGAGCTTCACCGCGTAGACGCCCCCCGCCACGACGTTGGCCGTCGCGCGGTACAGCTGGCATGACGGGATGAACAGCGAGCAGACGGTGGACTGCGTGCTGCCCAGGAGCGCCCCCAACGTGCGGGTGCCGTAGTTGTACGCGTAGATTTCGACGCGCATCGTGGGGCCGTTGCGCAGGTTGTAGGTCTCCACCGTCATCACCTGGTTCACCGGCGTGGCCACCAGCACCCAGTCCACGTCGTTCTGGCGGTGGAAGGAGTGGTTGAGCTGCGGCGTGCCCAGGTACGACGAGGCGGAGGTGTGCGTGTTGTCGCTCTCGTAGGCGTCTGGAGGCGCCAGCAGGCAGTTGGCGGGCGGGCTGAAGCCGTCATTGACGCAGACGTTGCCCACGCAGTTGCAGCCGGACGCGCAGTCCGACCCCGTCGAACAGGCGCGCTCGGGCGGCAGGTCGCAGTGCCCGTCGGGCGGCGGCGGGCCGAACCCGTCCGGGACGCAATAGCCGCCCTCGCACGCACAGGCTTGACGGCATCCGAGGCTGTTCACACAGGCCCGGGCCGCCAACGCCGACCCCTGCGTCTCCAGCGCCTCGGCCTCGGGCGCCTGCTGCTCCTCCACGGGGCCGCAGGCCACCGCGAACAGCGCCAGCGCCGCCACACTCACACGAAGCATCTTCATGGCTCCATCTCCAGGTGAGACTCCCTGGGGACGCGGGGTTGCGTCACTCGAGGGAAATCTCCATGTTCACCCGGAGTGAATACTGCCTTCCTGGGATGGGCCTGACAATCCCTATCGACTTCACCAAGTGGTGAGACTCGGCGAGGTGTCTGGTCATGGGGCGGCGGCGGACGACCCGCCGTCCCGCGACTGAAGGCGCTGGGGCTCAGTACATCTTCAGGTCATACGTCGGCGTGGGGCGCCAGTCGCTGCCCGCCGGGGTGTCGGCGCGGTTCACCAGCCGCACCGCGTAGACGCCGCCCGCCACCACGTTGGCCGTGACCCGGTACCGCTGGCACGTGGGGGTGAAGTCCGCGCAGACCTTGGATTGGGTGGTGGCCAGCAGGGCGCCCCGCGTGCGGGTGGCGTAGTCGTACGCGTAGAGGTCCAGTTGGGCCTGGACGTTGTCGCGCAGGTTGTACGCCTCCACCGTCAGCACCTGGTTCACCGGCGTGGCGACCAGCACCCAGTCGATGTCCAACCGGTTGTGGAACGTGTGGTTGAGCTGCGGCGTGCCCAGGTACGACGAGGCGGAGGTGTGCGTGTTGTCGCTCTCGTACCCATCCGGAGGCGCCACCAGGCAGTTGGCGGAAGGGTTGGACGGGCTGGCGACGCAGACGCTGCCCGTGCAGGCGCAGCCGGCGGCGCACTGCGACGACGTGGTGCAGGCGCGCACGGGGGCCTGGTCGCAGTAGCCCGCGGGCGGAGTGGGGCCGGGGCCCGGAACACACAGCCCGCTGCCGCAGGTGCAGCCCGACACACAGTCGAGGATCGAGGAACAGCTCCGGAGTTCCGCCTCCTGTGTCTCCAGCGCCGCCTCCTCCACGCTCCCGCAGCCCACGACGAACAGCGCCAGCGCCGCCGCACTCCAACGAAGCATCTTCACGGGGTCTCCTCGGGCGAAATCCCAGAAAGGGGCGCGAGATTGCGCCACCTGAAGGGAAATCATTGTTTCACCCGTGGTGAAGTATGTCTTTTGTGAGTTGGTTTGGCAATTGGCATTGGATACAAAAATATCAGCCTCGCGCTCTGGGAAATGCGTTTGACAGACGCATCCCCGTGGCGCGCGGAACGCCTGGGGATGCGCTGGGCTGTGAAGTCGTGGCGGCGCTCTCGCCCCCCTACGAGCGGCTCCCCTGGCGATTGCATCGTGGAACGCGTGGAGGTGGCGCTGGACCTCCAGGCCCCGCGCGCGAAGGGCTGAAAGCACCGCGGCCCGGCGCCCCTCCTCGGGAGGGACACCGGGCCGCCTGGGGCCTGCCGTCTGGCCGCGACTACTCCTGGAGCCGCGTGACGGTCAGCGCCGGGTCGGCGGCGATCTCCGCCTCCGTGTAGCGACGGTCCACCCACTGCTTCTGGGAGAACATCGCCGTCTGGTCCGCGTACCAGGGCGAGGCAGGATGGGTGGACTGGGAGTAGGTGAGCACGGACTTCGCCACGGGGCCTGCGTCCGTGAAGGACACGGCCATGACGAAGCTGGAGCCCAGGATGGGCTCGTACGTGCCGTCCGGCAGGAGCTGGTTGGCGATCTGGTTGAAGCAGCCCTCGTCGTGGGCGCAGCCGTGCACCGGGTAGAAGATGCCGTTCTTGCGCTTGCCCTGCACGGAGCCCGTCGTCGCGTCCAGGGCGATGCCGCGCTCGCGCAGCGTGCGGATGGCGGTGCCCAGCGCCTGGGCCACCTGCGGGTTCAGGGTGTTGAGCGTGCGCGGCGTGTTGACGGGGTCGTTCGCGCTGAAGGGCACCAGGTACGGCCCGCCCGTGATGCCCACCGCGTTGAAGATGAACACGCGCCAGAGCAGCTCGCCCCGGCTGTCCAGGTCTCCCTTCAGGTCCCACGCGGCCAGCACGGGGCAGGCGGGGCGCAGGTCCTCGAAGGTGAGGTCCGGCATCAGCACGAAGGGCGTGCGGCGGCACAGCGACACCGCGGCGTCGCGCAGCAGCTCGCCGGAGTGGTTGCGGTTGTTGAACATCACCGTCTGGAGCTGCTCCAGCGTGAAGCCCTGGCCCTCCAGGCCGTCCGTGCCCGCGAGCCGGCCCTGCACCATCTTCAGGCCCAGGCGCGTGCGCAGGCTGCGCACGTTCTTCTCTCCGCCCAGGATGCGCGGGAAGCCGGTGAGCGGCTGGGCGGGGTTGGGCAGCCAGTAGCTGTCATTGGAGTTGGTGACGTAGTCGGCGCGGGTGAGGCGCGGCAGGCTGCCCGGGCCGAAGATGCCCGGCTCCACCGCGTCCGCGTCGCTGCCCAGCGCGCAGTCGGAGCGCGAGCCGTCCAGCACCGGCAGCCCCGCGCTCGCGAGCACCAGGAGCGGGATGGGGGAGAGGACGCAGCGCGCGAGCTTCGCGTCGGTGACGTGCGGCACCACGCTCATGTCCGCGTAGTACGCGCGGCCCTGCGCGTCCGTGGCGATGGTGTTCACCCACGGGATGCCCTGCCAGGTGTTCTGCGCCGTGCGCAGCGCGTCCACGCTCGCCGCGCGGTCCATGGCGAAGAAGGCGTCCAAGATGCGCAGGTTGGACGCGTTGGCGTCATGGAACGCGTAGCCGGTGAGGCCGTTCCACGTCATCAGGCCGGACGGGTACTCCAGCATCGGGCCCAGGTGGGAGCGGTAGAAGGTGTGCTGGCGCGCCGTGAGCGACCCGTCCGCCTGCTTCGCCTGCACCGTGACGGTGCGGGTGGTCATGTCGCGAACCTGGCCGTCGTACAGGTACTTCGTGGGGAAGCCCGGGACGAGCTTCAGCTCGAAGGGGGTGAAGCGGTACGCGGTGGAGACGGTGTGGCTCCAGGCCAGCGTCTCGTTGTGGCCGATGAGGATGGCGGGCACGCCCAGCAGGCTCACGCCGGAGACGTTGAGCTTGCCCGGCACCGTGAGGTGCGCCTCGTAGAAGCGCTCCGAGCCTTCCCAGGGGAAGTGCGGGTTGGCCAGCAGCATGCCCTTGCCGTTGCGCGTGGCCTGACTGCCCAGGCCGAAGGCGTTGCTGCCCAGGCCCAGCGTCTCGGAGCTGGGGAAGACCTTGCGGTCCAGCGTGGCGGGCACGGGCAGCGGCAGGGGCAGCGTGCCGTCCGGCAAGAGGGACGGGGGCTTCGCGTCCACCAGCGCGTCCAGGAAGAAGAGCGAGCTGGCGAAGAGGCTGAGCTGGTAGTAGCGCCGGTACAGGTCGCGCTCGGTGACGGGGCGCACCCAGGCCGCGCCCCGGCAGCGCGCGTCCGGCAGCGCGTCCACGCCGGTGTCCCGCAGGTAACGGTTGATGCCCGCCGTGTAGCCGCGCACCAGCTCGCGCACGTCCTGGGAGGGCCCCAGGGGCGGCGGCTTCGCCAGCAGCGCCTCCACCGTGCCGTCGTCGTTGATGGCCTGGTAGAAGAAGTCGCTCTTCAGGTTGTTGTACTGGCTGCCCAGCGCGGCCAGGTACGTGCCGTCCGGCCCGAAGTAGCGCGAGCGCTCCGCGTTCACCGTCACCAGCGCGTCCATCAGCGCGCAGAAGTTGTCCTGCGCGAACGCGTAGCCGTAGCCGTAGCCCACGCCCGCGAAGTCGTCCGCCAGCACGTGGGGGATGCCGTGCGCCGTCCTGCGCACCGTGGCGGAGAGGCTGCCCGCCCCCTGCTTCAGCGACGCGGTGGGGCCCTCCGGCGCCGGGGGCGTCCCGGTGCGCGGCTCACACCCGGTGGCCAGCAGCAGTGCCGTCAGCGGCAGCAGCCGGGCGCCGGTCCTTCCGTTACGTCCATCCATTCGAGGGGTTCCTTTCACGGTGGGGAGAGAAATTCCCTTCTAAGTGTAGAAACGCATCATTCCTGGATCGTGCAGTCTCACCAGGACGCATCCGGTGGGGGTTCGGGTGTATGGCAGGGGCCCGGGAGCCCGGGGTGCCGGCCATGGCGCGCGGGCCCGGTGTTTCACGAAAGGAAACCAGCACATGAAACGGATGTTCGCGGGCGCGCTCGTCGTCGCGGCGTTGGGGACCCTGGGGTGTGGTGGCGCGAAGGCCTCCGGGCCGGGGGCGGAGGCCGTGGCGGCGAGGCAATCGCTGGAGGACCAGCGCGCGGGGCTGCGCGCGGCGGATCAGGCGATGTCGGACGCGGCGGAGAAGGCCGGTTCGGCGCAGGCCTTCGCGGACTTCGTCGCGGACGACGCGGTGCTGCTGGTGGACGGCGCGTACGCGCAGAAGGGCAAGGAGGCCATCCGCGCGTGGCTGGCCGCGCATCCGCTGGAGGCGGAGGGCAAGGTGCGCTGGGCGCCCGTGCGCTGGGACGTGAGCGCGGACGGGACGCTGGGGTACGCGGTGGGCAACGTGTCCGTGGAGTCGGGGGGCACGTCGGTCCGGCCGACCGCGCGCTACATCACGGCGTGGAAGCGCCAGCCTGACGGACAGTGGCGCGTGGCGGTGGCGGTGCTCAACGCCGCCAAGGCGCCGATGACGCCGCCCGCGGGCTTCCCGCCTTCGTCCACGCAGCCGGCGCCGGAGCCGCGCGCGCTCGCGCCCGCGAAGGTGCTGGAGGAGGCGAAGGCCGCGGACAGCGCGTTCTCCGCCATGTCCATCACCGAGGGCATGGGCAAGGCCTTCACCGCCTGGGCCGCGGAGGACGCGGTGATGCCGCAGGGAACCGCCGGCATCTTCGGCCATGACGCCATCGCGAAGGCCTACGCGCCGTTCACGCTGGAGGCCATCGACCTGCGCTGGGAGCCGGTGCTGGGCGACGCGGCGGGCTCCGGCGACCTCGCGTACACGGTGGGCCGCGCCATCGCCACGGGCAAGGACGCGAAGGGCCAGCCGGAGGTGGACCACGTGAAGTACCTCACCGTCTGGCGCCGGCAGGCCGACGGTCAGTGGCGCTACGTCACCGACGGCGGCAACTCCAGCCCCGGACCGCAGGGGCCGTGAGCCCCGCGCGGTTGGCCGCTCGGCGTGAAGGGTCCGGCAATATTCCGTCAATAGCTGAAATAGCCGCTTAGTCTTGTATTCCTGAGTGGCGCGCCGCAAGAAGGGGGCTCCCCCGTGGTGAGGAGCTCCCCTTCATGCGCATCCCTCGTTCCGTGCGTCGGTTGTCGTTCGTCCCGCTGTTCGCGCTCGCGGCCTGTGGCCCGGCGGAGCCTGTCACTCCCGAAGCTCCGGCCGACGCTCCGGCGCTCACGGCGCGGGAGGCCGCGCTCACCGAGCTGCTCACCAACGGCACCTTCAGCTCCGGCACCGTGGCGCCGTGGTGGAACAACGCCAGCACGCAGTCCTATGTGGAGGGCGGCGCGTGGCGCGTGGACGTGGCGGCGAACACGGCGAACCCGTGGGACGCCATCGTGGGACAGAGCGGCCTGACGCTCACCGCTGGGAAGACGTACACGCTGGCGTTCACCGCCACCGCCACGGCGGCCATCACCGCGCGGGCCACCGTGCAGCAGGAGGTGTCTCCGTACACGGCCACGCTCACGCAGTCCTTCACGCTGGACGGCACGTCGCGCCGGTTCTCCTTCCCCTTCACGTCGTCGTTCACGTCCGCCCAGGGACAGGTGACGTTCCAGTTGGGCGGCCGGACGAACGCCGTCACGGTGCGGCTGGATGACATCTCGCTCACCACGGAGGGCGGCACCGGCTCCGGCCCGGTGGCGATGACGAGCGGCTTCTACGTGGACCCCAACTCCAACCCCGCGGTGTGGGTGCGCAACAACAGCGGGGATGGCCGCGCGTCGCGCATCCAGGCGTCCATCGCCTCCAAGCCGATGGCGCGCTGGTTCGGCAACTGGAACAGCAACATCTCCCAGGATGTGTCCAACTTCGTGGCCGCGGCGGACGCGGCGGACAAGCTGCCCGTGCTGGTGGCCTACAACATCCCCGGCCGTGACTGCGGCAGCCACTCCGGCGGCGGGGCCGGCAGCGCGGATGCGTACCGCGCGTGGATTTCCGCCTTCGCGACGGCCATCGGCAACCGGCCGGCGGTGGTCATCGTGGAGCCGGACGCCGTCGCGCAGCTCGACTGCCTCCCCAACGACACGGAGCGCGCCACGCGGCTGAGCCTCATCCGCTACGCCTCCGAGCAACTGCGCGACCGCGCGCCCAACACGTGGACCTACCTGGACGGCGGCAACGCGAGCTGGATTACCGCCGACACCATGGCGCAGCGCCTGGAGTCCGCGGGCGTGCGCAACGTGCGCGGCTTCTCCCTCAACGTCTCCAACTTCTACCCCACCGCGCAGACCTCCACGTACGGCAACGCGGTGAACGCCGCGCTCAACAGCCGCTACGGCTACACGCGGCAGTACGTCATCGACACCAGCCGCAACGGGAACGGCTCCAACGGCGAGTGGTGCAACCCCGCGGGCCGCAAGCTGGGCGTGACGTCGCAGACGGGCGGCGGCGCGGAGATGCTCCTGTGGGTGAAGACGCCGGGGGACTCGGATGGCCAGTGCGGCATCGCGCCGGGCACGCCCGCCGGACAGTTCAGCCCGGACCTGGCCAACCGCCTCATCGACGGCACCTGAGCGCCGCGCGCGGGAGTCCTCCGGACGCGCGAACGCCTTCCCCTGGCTCGAGTCCGGGGGAAGGCGTCGGGGTGAAGCAGGGGAGGCGCGCGGGTTAGCTGGACTCGCCCACGCTCAGGCGCCGGCTGGCTCCGCCGTTGCCCTTGCCCAGGGACTGGGTGCGCTCCAGGTTGGATTGGGCCAGGGCCTCGCGCTGCTCGGTCGTCTTCGCGGTGCCGTCCTTCTGCACGGTCATCACGCCGCCGCTGCCGTGCTGCGCCTGGGCCTGTTCGATGCTCTTCTTCAGGTCGCTGGCCTTCACCCAGTAGGCGCCGTTGACGGGGTCGCGCACGCGGTAGAGGTCGTCGTCCGTGCCCTTGCTCTTGCCCGGGTTCACGCCGTCGATGGTGAGCCAGTGCAGCTCGCCGCTCTCCGGGCCCTTGTCGCCTTCGGCCAGGGTCGTGTTGAGCAGGGCGTTGGAGTCCACCAGCGCCAGCGCCATCTGACCGTGCTTCAGCGCGCCGCTCAGCGCGTCCGTGTCGCACTCGTTGAAGCCGTTGGTGACCTTGATGCCCATGCTGCCGAGCATGGCGCCCATCTCGTCCGGGGTCGCGCCGTCATCCAGGTTCACGTCCACGCGGTCCCGCACGGACGTGCTCATCGTGTCCGCCTTGTTGCGGACCTTCTCGCGGGCCTCCTGCTGCGTCAGCGGGGCGGCCTCCTCGGCGCTGGACTGCTCCAGGTACGTGAGGGTGGCCTCCGCGCAGCCCTTCTTGCTCGTCTGCGCGACCGTCGTCTGCGGCGCGTTCCAGCCCTGCTCCTTCTGGGCCTGCGTCGCCTCGTTGGTGGGGATGGCGCTGGCGGCCGGGTCCGTGCCCGGCGGCGGGGGGGCGGCCAGCTCCGGCATGCCCATCTTCTTGGCGCGCTCCTCCTGGAAGGAGTCCAGGTAGCGGCCCTCCGCGGCGTTGAGCGGCTTGGCGTCCGGAGCGTCCGGCAGGGGCTCCTTCACGGACTGGGCGGCCGCCGCCATCTCCGCGCGGGCCTGCTCCGCGGCCTGGCGGATGCGGGCCATGACCGAATCGAGCTTGGAGCCAATACCGAGTGCCATGAGGCGTCTCCTGTCGCGTCTGGGTCTTTTTCCTCCCGCATTATCCGCGCAGGACTTTGGGGGTTGCTTCCGGATCACGGCTTTTGAGGGAAGCGCGTGATTTCCGACGCAACCGGGCAGGCGGCCGGGCCGAAGAACCATGGAATCCTGGAATGAGGGGTACACTGGACCCATGGCGAACCGGCATGACAGGGACGACGGGGCTTCCGCGCCCGGCTCCGCGCCGCGCGTTTCGACGTCGCGAGAAACTTACGGTACGGGTCGAGGCAGCGCGCCAGCGACAGGGCAGGGCGGGGCGGAGGCCTCGGCGCCGTCGCGAGGGGCGGGGGGCGGCGAGTCGCAGCGGCTGTCGTCACGGCAGGTGGGCCGGTTCGTCCCGCTGAAGGTGCTGGGGCAGGGGGGCATGGGGGTGGTGTACGCCGCCTATGACCCGGACCTGGACCGCAAGGTGGCGCTGAAGCTCCTGCGGGTGAAGGGCAGCCACGAGGACCTGGAGCAGGGGCGGGCGCGGCTGTTGCGCGAGGCGCAGGCCATGGCGCGCATCTCCCATCCCAACGTCATCCCCGTCTTCGAGGTGGGGCAGTGGGAGCAGCAGGTCTACGTGGCGATGGCGCTGGTGGACGGCGGCACGCTGCGCGACTGGACGAAGGCGAAGCCCCGGACGTGGCAGGAGTTGTTGGACAAATACCTGGCGGCGGGGCGGGGCCTGGAGGCGGCGCACGTGGCGGGGCTGGTGCACCGGGACTTCAAGCCGGCCAACGTGCTGGTGGGCAAGGACGGGCGCGTCTACGTCACGGACTTCGGGCTGGCGCGGCCCATGGGCGAGGTGGAGGACGATGAGGACGGCGAGCGCACGCGGCCGGTGGGGGACGACTCGCCGTTGAACTCGCAGCTCACGCAGGCGGGCCTGGTGATGGGCACGCCCGCGTACATGTCCCCGGAGCAGTTCCGGGGGGAGCTGCTGGACTCGCGGTCGGATCAGTTCAGCTTCTGCGCGGCGCTGTACCGCGCGCTGTACGGCATCCGCCCGTTCGACCCGGACGAGCTGTCGCGGGTGGCGTCCCAGCTCCGGCCCCAGGTGGGCGCGGAGGACGAGCCCGGCGTGACACGGGCCGCGGCGGTGCAGGTGCTGCCGCCGTCGCCCATCCTGGAGCCGCCGCGCGACTCGAAGGTGCCGGCGTGGGTGCGCCGCGCGCTGATGAAGGGGCTGTCGCTGGAGCCTCGCGACCGGTTCCGCTCCATGGCGGAGCTGCTGACGGTGCTGGGCCAGCGGGAGCGGCGGGCCCTGCTCCAGCGCCGCGCGGGAGCGGCGGTGGCGGCCACGGTGGTGCTGGGCGTGGCGGGCGGGGTGGCGTGGTCGCGCTCCCAGGTGTGCGAGGGCGCCGCGAACCTGGTGGCGGAGCGCTGGGGGCCGGACGCGCGAGAGAAGGTGAAGCAGTCGTTCCTGGCGACGAAGAGCCCGGTGGCGCAGGACATGGCGCGCCGGGTGGGCGAGGTGCTGGACGGCTACGGCGCGGAGTGGGCGAAGCAGCACACGGCGGCGTGCGAGGACACGCGCGTGCGCGAGGTGCAGACGGAGGAGCTGCTGTCCCAGCGCTTCGTGTGCCTGGAGCGGCGGCGCAAGGACCTGGGCGCGCTGGTGGCCACGCTCCAGACGGCGGACGTGGCGCTGGTGGACAAGTCGCTGGACGCGGCGTACGCGCTGCCTGCGCCGGGCGACTGCGCGGACGTGGAGTCACTGACGGAGCTTCAGCCCCGGCCCGCGGATCCCGCGAAGCGCGCGGAGCTGGAGGCGCTGGAGGGGACGCTGGCGGACGTGAAGGCCCGCGTGGACCTGAGCCGGATGCCCAAGGCGCTGGAGCTGGCGAAGGCCGCGGAGGCGCGCGTGATGGCCACGGGCTACCTGCCGCTGATGGCGGAACTGCGCTTCCACCTGGGCTGGGCGCAGGCGGTGCTGGGCGACAAGGCCGCGGGTGGCGCGGTGCTGGAGCAGGCCGTCTACGACGCGGAGGCTGGCCGCGCGGACCGGCTCGCGGTGGCGGTGATGAACAAGCTGCTCTACGTGGACGGCGAGCAGGAGCAGTTCGCGCTCGCGCAGCGCTGGGGCCGGCTGGGTGAGGCGACGCTCCAGCGCGTGGGCGGCGACGCGGTGCTGGAGAGCGACCTGAAGGTGAACGCGGCTAACCTCGCGCTGATGCAGGACCACCCGGACGACGCGCTGAAGCTGCTGGAGCAGGCGTCGGGGCTGCTGGCGAAGGCGCTCCCGGAAGGGCACCCGAAGCGGGCGCGGGTGGCGTTCACGCTGGGGCGCACGCTGCTGGAGACGGGCAAGAGCGCGCAGGCGGTGACGGTGCTGAAGGACGCGCTGGCGCAGACGGAGAAGGCGATGGGGCCCGTGCACCTGGACACGGCGCGCCGGCACCAGGCGCTGTCCATGGCGCTGCGCGAGCAGCGGGACTTCACCGGGGCGCTGGAGCACGCGCGGGTGTCGGTGTCGCTGCACCGCACGCTGCTGGGGAACGACAGCGTGAAGCTGGCGGAGGCGCTGGACGAGGAGGGCATGAGCCTGCTCGCGCTCCAGCGCTACGAGGACGCGCTGCGGGACTACGAGGAAGCGCTGAAGGTGAAGGAGGCGAAGCTGGGGCCCGAGGACGAGCTGGTCTACTACTCGCTGGACGGGGTGGGGCAGGCGCAACTGGGGCTGGGCCGCACGCGTGAGGCGATTGCCTCGCTGAAGCGGGCGCTGTCCTTCAAGGACGTGCAGGAGGACTCGCTGGGTGAGTCCGGCTTCGCGCTGGCGCAGGCGCTGTGGAAGGACGGCGAGGAGGGGGAAGCACGAGACGCGGCGTCACAGGCGCTCACGCGCTTCAGGTCCTCGGGGCGCACCGCGCAGTCGAAGGAGGTGGAGGCCTGGCTCTCCGCGAGGCCCTCGCCGGTGGTGAAGGCGGTGCCCGTGTCCGCCGGGCGTGGTGGCAAGCGCAGGCGGTAGGGCTTCAGGCCTCCGGAGGCCTCAGCACTCCGGCAGGCCGACGCTGAGGTTCGCGACCTCCAGGACGTTGACCGCGAGGCCGCCGCGCGCGGTCTCCTTGTACTTGTCCTTCATGTCGCGGCCGGTGTCGCGCATCGTCTTGATGACCTTGTCCAGGCTGACGAAGTGCTTCCCGTCGCCGGACAGCGCCATGCGCACCGCGTTGATGGCCTTCACGGACGCCATCGCGTTGCGCTCGATGCAGGGCACCTGCACCAGCCCGCCAATCGGGTCGCAGGTGAGCCCCAGGTTGTGCTCCATGGCGATCTCCGCCGCGTTCTCCACCTGCAACGGCGTGCCGCCCAGCACCTCCGCGAGCCCTCCCGCCGCCATGGAGCACGCGCTGCCCACCTCCCCCTGGCAGCCCACCTCCGCGCCGCTGATGGACGCGTTCTCCTTGTAGAGCGCGCCAATGGCGCCCGCCGTGAGGAGGAAGCGCACCACGCCGTCCGCGTTCGCCCCCGGCACGAAGCGCCAGTAGTAGTGCAGCACCGCCGGGATGATGCCCGCCGCGCCGTTCGTGGGCGCGGTGACGACGCGCCCGCCCGCCGCGTTCTCCTCGTTCACCGCGAGCGCGTACAGGTTCACCCAGTCCAGCACCGTCAACGGATTGGTGAGCCCCGCCTCCGGCCGGCTGATGAGCCGCTGGTACATCGCCGCCGCGCGCCGCTCCACCTTCAGCCCGCCGGGCAGGATGCCCCCCGTGGTGCACCCGCGCGTCACGCACGCCTGCATCACCGTCCAGATGCGCAAGAGCCCCGCGCGGATGTCCTCCTCGCTCCGCGACGTCAGCTCGTTGCGCAGCATCACCGAGCTGATGGGCAGCCGCTCCCGCTCGCAGTGCTGGAGCAGCTCCTCCGCGGACTTGAAGGGCAGCGGCACCGACGCGCTCTCCGCGCGCAGCGGATCCGCGCCCGCCGCCGCGTGCTCGTCCACCACGAAGCCGCCGCCCACCGAGTAGTAGATGCGGCAGGCCAGCGTCTCCCCGCCCTCGCCGAACGCGGTGAAGCGCATGCCGTTGGGGTGGTAGGGCAGCACCTTGCGCTTGTGCATCACCAGGTGCTCGCCGTCGCGGAAGGGGAGCACCAGCCGCTGGAGCAGCGACACGCGCCCCTCCGCGCGCCAGTGCGCGACGATGGAGGGCACCAGCTCCACGTCCACGTCCTCGGGCGTGTCTCCGCGCAGGCCCAGCAGCACCGCCTTGTCGCTGCCGTGCCCCTTGCCCGTCGCACCCAGCGAACCGAACAGCTCCACCTTGAGCCGCGTCACGCGCTCCAGGAGCCCCGCGTCCGACAGCCCCACCACGAACGTGCGGGCCGCGCGCATGGGCCCCACCGTGTGCGAGCTGGAGGGTCCAATTCCAATCTTGAAGAGGTCGAAGACGCTGACGGGCATGGGGGGCCCCACCATGCCACGTTCAACCCGCGCCGCCTGTGACCCCCCGCTCACGACGCGCTGCGTGCATCCACTTCAAGTCATGCCGCCCGCAAGACAACACATCCCGCGTGCGCCCGCTCCTCCGGGCGTGGGGGAAGTTGTCATGCCAAGCATGACGCGGGCGGGCTAACCGGCGGCGGGCTGCGGGCCGGTGGCGGGCTGGGGCGGCGAGGCGGGCGCCTTCGGCCGGAAGGCGAGCAGGCGCAGGCCGTTGAAGACGACGAGCAGCGTGCTGCCCTCGTGGAGCACCACGGCCTGGCTGATGCGCGTGAGGCCCAGCACGGCGGCGACGACGAGGACGGCGCTCACGCCCAGCGCGATGACCAGGTTCTGCTTCATCACCGCCGTGGCGCGCCTGGACAGCTCCAGCGCGAAGGGCAGCTTCGCCAGGTCGTCGCTCATCAGCACCACGTCCGCCGTCTCCAGCGCCGCGTCGCTGCCGGCGCCGCCCATGGCCACGCCCACCGCCGCGGCGGCGAGCGCGGGCGCGTCGTTGACGCCGTCGCCCACCATGGCCACCGCGTGCGTGCGGCCCAGCTCCTTCACCGCGGTCACCTTGTCCACGGGCATCAGCGGCGCCTTCGCCTCGTCCAGGCCCACCTGCTGCGCGATGGAGCGGGCCACGAGCGCGTTGTCTCCGGACAGCATCACCGTGCGCTCGATGCCGCCCGCCTTCAGCGCCTGCACCACCTGGCGCGCGCCGCCGCGCAGCGTGTCCGCCACGCCCAGCACGCCCAGGTAGCGGCCCGCGCGGCGCACCACCATCGTCGTCTGGCCCGCCTCCTCCAGCCGCGTCACCTCCGCGGTGACCTCGGCGGGAATCGCCTCGCCCGCGAAGAGGGCCGTGCTGCCCACCTCCACGGCGTCATCGCCCACCTTCGCGCGGATGCCCTGGCCGTGGATGGCCTCCAGGTCGCGGCCCGCGGGCACGGCGATGCGCGCCTCGGCGGCGCCGTCCACCACCGCCCTGGCCAGCGGGTGCGCGGACAGCGCCTCCACGCCCGCGGCGGTGCCCAGCAGCTCCTCGCGCGTCACGCCCGGCGCGGCCCACGTGGTCAGCAGCCGGGGGCGGCCCACGGTGAGCGTGCCCGTCTTGTCGAAGGCGATGGCGCGGATGCCGCTCAACAGCTCCAGGTAGATGCCGCCCTTGATCAGCACGCCGCCGCGCGCGGCCGACGCCACCGCGGAGAGCACGGCGGACGGCGTGGAGATGGCGAGCGCGCACGGCGACGCGGCCACCAGCAGCCCCACCGCGCGCAGCACCGCTTCCTTCATCGGCGTGCCCGTCAGCACCAGCACCACCGGGAACACCACCGCGGACGCCATCACGAGCGGCGCCACGGTGCGCTCCAGCCGCTGGGCGAAGCGCTGCCGCTTGCCCTTCTGCGCCTCCGCCTGCGCCACCATGTCCACCACGCGCGCCAGCACGGACTCCGACGACAGGCGCGTCACCTCCACCTCCAGCGCCGCCTCGCAGTTGATGGTGCCGGAGAACACCTCGTCGCCCGGCTTGCGCGCCACCGGCATGGACTCGCCGGTGATGGCCGCCTGATCCAGGGAACTCTTTCCTTCCAGGATGACGCCGTCCAGCGGGACGCGGTCGCCCGGGCGCACGACGATGCGCTCACCGCGCTTCACGTCCGCCACCGGCACCTCCACCACCTCCGAGCCCCGGCGCACGCGCGCCACTTCGGGACGCAACTGGCCCAGCGCTTCAATGGAGCGGCGCGCCTTCTCCATGGCCCGGTGCTCCAGCGCGTGGCCCGCGCTGAAGAGGAAGAGCAGGAACGCGCCCTCGAACCACGCGCCGAGCACCGCCGCGCCCAGCGCCGCCACCACCATCATCGTTTCGATGTCGATGCGCAGTTGCGCGATGGACTGCACCGAGCCCCGGATGGCGAAGAAGCCGCCGCTCGCCATGGACAGCGCCCAGAGCACCGTGGCCACCAGCGGCGGCGCCAGCGCGAAGTGCTCCACCACGAAGCCCGCAGCCAGCAGCACGCCGGATGCGACCACCAGCGGCAGCTCCAGCAGCGGCGCCAGACCGCCACCGTGCGCGTGGTGCGAGCAGGCGTGGCCCGCCATGGGCACCTCCAGCCCGTACCCGAGCGACTTCACCCGGGCCTCCACGTCCGGGAGCTTCAGCTCCTGCTTGTCGTACTCGATGACCAGGCGCTCGCTGGCGTACGCGACGCTGGCGGTGAGCACGCCCTTCATCCTGGAGACTGCGTGCTCGATGACCTGGGCCGCGTCCGCGGAGTCCATCCCGCGCACGAACCAGGTGTGATGCAGGTAGCGCGCGGCCACCTGCGCGCCCGTCTTCCGAGCGAGCGTCAGCAACTGAGACACGCTCACCAGCGACGGCTGGTAGTGGATGCACACCTCCGCGTGGCCCGCGTCGCGGCGCAGGTGCACGTCGGTGATGCCGTGCTGCGACTCCAGGGCCGCCTCCAGCCGCGCGAAGCGGCCCTGGTCGTCCGTCTCTCCCGGCAGCGTGCCCTCCAGGTCCAACTGGAGCGCCGCGCCGCCCCCTTCCGCCGGACGGTGGGCCGGCGGACGGATGACGCGCTGGGAGTGGGCATGGCCGTGGTGGTCATGCCCGTGGTCGTGGCCATGGGAGCAGGAGGGGCCGTGCGCGTGGGGCTCGCCGTGCGCATGCGCGTGCCCGTGATCATGGCCTTCATGGCCATGGTCGTGGTCGCACCCCGGGCCGTGGACGTGGCGCTGCACGGCGTTGCCGCCGGCTGGCGCCTCCTTGAGGCCCTTGATGTTCAGCGTGCCGAACCGCGAACCGCTCTTCTTCTGCTCCGACATGGCTTGGCTCTTCCTGTCGCCCTAGTGGCGGTGTCCGCGGCGTGAGTGCGAGGACGCGGCGGCCGGAGGCGGAGCTTCCGCCTTGGGGCCGTCATCCTCATCCTCGTCGTGGTCCCCGTCCTCGTGCTCCTCGGGGACGGGCTGGTCGAAGCGCTGGCCGGCGACCTCCAGCGTGAAGCGCTTGCACGTCGGGGGGATGTCGAACTCCAGCACCGCGGGCAGGCGGCCCTCGTACGTCTTCAGGACGTTGCCCTGCTCGTCGTAGACGGTGCCGCCCGCGGCGACGGTCATGGTCTCGTCCACCAGCACGGCCACGAGCTCCGCCATCTCCTCCATGCGGTCCGCGTGGCGGTGGCACCAGAGGTGTCCCACGCCCGGATAGGTCGTATGGGAGATCTCCTCCATCTGCTCCTCGTCCACGTGCTCGCCCACGCCCATGAAGACGAAGTTGATGCGCGGCAGGCGGCCGGAGGCGATCTCCTTGGCCACCTGCGTGGCGTAGGCCGTCACGTCATGGGCGTCGTTGATCTGCGAGTCCGTGATGATGACCGCCAGGCCCCGCTTGGCGCCTTCGCCCACCTGCTGCTTGATGTGCGCCACGAAGTCGCGCAGCACCGGCAGCATCACCGTGGCCTTGCCGTAGGACTTGGGCCCGGGGAAGCGGTAGCCCTTGGCCTGCGGGCCCGTGAGGTCGCCCACCACCTCCAACTGGGTGCCGTCGCCGCAGGCCCAGTAGGTGACGCGCACCTTGCCGTCCCGGTCCTTGTTGGCCAGGTACTCCAGCATCCACTGCATCTGCGGCTCGACCTGGTTCTTCACCGGGGCGAGCTTCGCCAGGATGCCGCGCGGCCCGTACGCGTTCTCCATGCTCGCGGAGCCGTCCATGTAGAGGGCCACGTCCAGGCCCTCCACGGTGGGGTCGTGCAACAGCGTCGCGACGACCTTGTTGCCCATCCGGTGGACGTCGGAGAAGGGGCGGTTGATGACTTCGTGGCCGGCCATCAGTGGTGGTCCTCGTCTTCGTCCTCGTCGTGGTGCTCTTCGTCGGGGAGCGGCTGGGTGTAGCGCTGGCCGTTCACCTCCAGCGTGAAGCTCTTCGCCTCTTCCGGCACCTCGAACTCCAGCACCGCGGGCAGGCGGCCCTCGTACGTCTTCAGCACCTTGCCCTTGTCGTCGTAGATGGTGCCGCCGGCGGCGACCGTCATGGTCTCGTCCACCAGCACGGCGACCAGCTCCGCCACCTGGGTGATCTCCTTCGCGATGCGGTGGCACCAGAGGTGGCCCACGCCCGGGTACTCCGCGTGGGCGATGTGCTCCAACTGCTCCTCGTCGATGTCGTCGCCCACGCCCACCAGCACGAAGTTGATGCGCGGCAGGCGGCCGGAGGCGATCTTCTTCGCGACCTCCTCGGAGAACTTCTCCACCGCTTCGGCGTCATGGAGGCGGCCGTCGGTGACGATGATGGCGCAGCCTCGCCTGGCGCCCACCTTCACCTGCTCCTCCAGGTACTTCACGTAGTCGCGCAGCGCGGGCTCCAGGTACGTGTAGCCGCCCAACTGCTTCGCGCCGGGGAACTTGTACTGCTTCACGTCGGTGCCCTTGAGCTCACCCACGGGCTCCACCTGGCGGCCGTTGGTGCCACAGGCCCAGTAGGCCACGCGCAGGAGGCCGTTGCGGTCCTTGGTGGCCAGGTACTCCAGCATCCACCGGACCTGCGGCTCCACGTCGTTGGAGGGCTCCTTCAGCGGCGCGCCGCGCAGCCACTCCAGGAAGGTGCGCTGCTGCGCCTTGTAGGCGTACTCCTCGCGCATGCTGCCCGACGCGTCCATGTAGATGGCCATGTCCAGGCCTTCCACCGTGGGGTCATGCAGCAGCACCGCGCGCACGTGGTCCCCTTCGCGGTGCAGGTCCGAAAACGGCTCGATCGGCTTCTCGTGTCCCATGGTCTGCCTTTCTGGAGGGTGAAAACGCTATCGCCCGGTGTGCGAGCCGCGCAAACGCGCGAGGGGGTCAGTCGTCGAAGTCGCTCATCCAGTCCGGCTTCTTGCCGGGCGGGGCGGGCGACTTCTCCTGCTGCCGGGTGTCCGGGCGGGCGGGCGCGGCCGGAGCCGGCGCGAAGTCCGCCTGCCATGAGGCCGGGGATGCGGGCTTCGCGGGAGGCGGGCGGGGCGCGGGCTTCGGCTGCATGCGCGTGAGGCGCGGCTTCTCGCCGCCGGGCTTGCCATGCGCGTCGATGAAGTCCCGCATCCAGTCGCTGGAGCGCACGGGCGGCGTGGGCAGGCGCGGCGGGATGGACGCGGGCGGGGTGGGCGCGCGAGGCACCGTGGGGCGCGTCACCGGCGTGCCCGCGAGCACGTGGGCGCGCAGCGCGCGCTCCGTCTCCGTGGGCCAGCCCGGCAGGAGCGGCAGCACCCGGCGCGCGAGCTCCAGGAACTCCGGCGGCGGCGCTTCCCGGGGCACGCGCACGGCTTCGTCCTGGAGCCACCCGGCGAGCTTCCCCACCAGCCCGCCCTTCGTGGGGCGCGGCGTGGCGAGGTCGCCCTTCACCTCGTAGCCGCGCAGCTCCAGGTCCGCGATGGCCATCGCGCGGCTCGGCACGGGCAGCTCCAGCGAAGCGATGGCCTGGGGGCCCTGGTTCGCGCGCGCGTCCTCCTGGAGCTGGCTGAGCACCGCGTGCAGCACGCTCGCGACCTGCGCGCCGTTGGCGGCGTGGTGGGTCTGCAGCTCCGCGGGCACCGCGGGGTAGGTGAGGACGAGCCCGCGTCCCTGCGCGAGCTGATCCGCGCGGTCGCCCGGCAACAGCGCGTGGTAGGCGCGAGGCGCGTCGCGGCTCTCCGCGTCCTGCACGTAGTGGAAGGCCTCCTGCGCGCCGTGCGCGAAGCCCGCGAGCACGTCGCCCCGGGTGACGGTGAGCTGCCCGTTCACGCGCGTGACGGCGTTGCCCGGCCACGGGCCCGTGAGCGTCCCGTAGAGGTAGACGGGGTCGTTGAAGCCCTCCGTGTTGGAGGGGTGCTCCACCACCTCCGTGGAGAAGAAGAACAGCTCCGTCGCGGCCAGGCGGCGCGGGGGCTTGCCGGAGGCGACTTCATGGTGCGCGAGCTGCGCCTGCACGGACGCGGGCAGCCGCGCGCGTTCGCTGCCGGGGATGAGCTGGAGCTGGCCCACGACGTCGGTGCAGACGAACCACTCGGCTTCGCCCAGGGAGGCGGGCTCCAGCCGGAAGGCGTCCAGGACGTGGACGACCTCCGAGGCATCGCACGGCACGGGTTCGACCGGGCTGGCGGCGTGGGGAACGAAGTAGCGGGGTGTGCTCACGGAGGCCGCGACAGGCTGGCGCAAGCCGCTGGGGCAATCAAGTGTCGGGGCGGCGGCGTCCCCGGGGCCGCGCGTCAGGCGGGTTCGATGAAGTTGAGCCGGTAGCCGTCCGGGTCCGTGACGACGACTTCGCGGGTGTACCAGGGCTGCACCGTCGGGCCCTCCACGTGCGCGCCCAGCGCCGCCGCCTTCGCGGCCACCGCGTCCACGCCGTCCGAGCCCGCGCGGAAGCCCACGAGCACGCCCATGCCCCTTCGCCCCTCCAGCTTCAGGTTCGAAGGAGGGCTCACGAGGTACACGTCCGATTCGCCGCCCCACTGGAGGCGGAGGATGGGAGGGTCCGACGCGATGCGTTCGAAGCCGAGGCCTTCATAGAAGCGGACGGAGGCCTGCGCATCCGTCACCAGCAGCTTCACGAAGGACCGCATTGTCTGGGGCTTGTCCATGGGCGCGGCAGTCTGCCCGGAGCGATGGACGGGCGCCACAGGCTGCCCGCCTGCCCACCGGTCGGGCACCAGCTTCACGTGGCGTCCACTTGGGACGGTCCGTGGAAGCCTGTCGCCTGCCTGGAGGGCACTCCCTACCTTGAGTGCATGAGGCCTTCGCGCAAGGGGCTGCCGGTCTACGTGCCGCCCCGGACGGTGTGGTCGGTCGGTGCCCAGGTGGTGCTGCTCGTGTTGCTGGGCACGGCGATGCGGAGCCTGGGACCCGTGCTGACGCTGCTGGCGGCGGCGCTGCTCCTGGGGCTGGCGGCGGAGCCCGTCGTGCGCCGGTTTCAGTCGTGGGGCCTGCGCCGGGGCCTGGGCGTGGCGCTCATCGCGTTGACGCTGTTGGGAATCATCGGCCTGCTCATCCTCACGCTGGTGCCGCTGCTCGTGGAGCAGCTCCAGCACCTGGTGGAGGCGGCGCCGGTCTTCTTCACCGAGCTGACCCAGGCCCCGTGGGTGCGCAAGCTGGACGAGCACTTCGGCGTGTTGTCGCATCCGCAGGACGCGTTCAACGTGGAGCCCGGCATCCTGGCCCGGCCGCTCATCACGGTGCTGTCGTCCACGGTGGAGTTGCTGGGCGCGGGCATCACGGTGCTGGCGCTGGCCGTGTTCGGTCTGCTCTTCGGGCACGACCTCTACGCGAGCATCCTGGGCTGGGTGCGTCCGCGCAACCGTGCCCGCGTGCGCCGCGTGGTGGGCCGGATGCGCGAGGCGGTGGGCAACTACCTCTTCGGCACGCTGCTCATCGTCTCGGTGGGCGGCGCCTTCACGGCGGGCATGTCGCTGGCGCTGGGGGTGCCGTACTTCCTGCCGCTCGGCCTGGCGGCGATGGTGCTGGGGCTCATCCCGTTCATCGGCAGCATCATCACCGCGCTGCTGGTGGCCGTCACCACGCTGGCGTCGGTGGGCTCGAAGCGGGCGCTCCTCGCGCTGGCGCTGTTCATGGTCTACCAGCAGTTCGAGGCCCACCTGCTCAGCCCCCTGGTGCAGCGGCGCGCCATCAAGATGAACCCGCTGCTCATCTCCCTGGTGGCGCTGGTGGGAGGCACGGTCGCGGGGCTGCTGGGCGTCATCCTCGCGGTGCCGGCGGCGGCGGCGGGGCAGGTGCTGCTCACGGAGGTGCAGCGCGAGCGCCGCAAGACGTGGAGGCGGGAGCGCCGTCAGGCGGTGGCCGCGCCCTCCGGGTTGGGGAACGCGGACGAGGCACTGTTGGCGGGTCCACTCGCGCCGCCGCGAAGTGAAGCGCGGCGTGCACCTCCGGCCGACTCCGGGCATCCTGGGTCGCCGCACTGAGCCGCTTCCTTCCCTGAGCCCGCGATGACTTCCGACGAGAGTGTTTCGGCTTCCTACAAGCGCGCGGCGGCGGAGCGCGCGGTGGACTTCATCCAGCCGGGCATGGTGGTGGGGTTGGGCACGGGCAGCACGGCCGCGCACGCGGTGCGGCGGCTGGGCGCGCTGCTCTCCGCCGGGACGTTGAAGGACGTGGTGGGCATCCCCACGTCTCACGCGACGGAGGCCCTGGCCGCGTCGCTGGGCGTGCCGCTCACCACGCTGGACGTGCACCCGGTGGTGGACCTCACCATCGACGGCGCGGACGAGGTGGCGCCGGACCTGTCGCTCATCAAGGGCGGCGGTGGGGCGCTGCTGCGCGAGAAGGTGGTGGCGCAGGCCAGCCGCCGCGAGGTCATCGTGGTGGACGCGGCCAAGCTGTCGCCCCGGCTGGGCACGAAGTGGCCGGTGCCGGTGGAGGTGCTGCCCTTCGGCTGGCGCTCGCAGGCGCTGTTCCTGGAGTCGCTGGGCGCGCGCGTGGTGGTGCGGCTCGCGCTGGACGGGGCGCCGTACCACACGGATCAGGGCAACGTGGTGTTGGACTGTGACTTCGGTCCCATCAGCGACCCGGCGGCGCTGGCCGCGAAGCTGGAGTCCCGCGCCGGGGTGATGGCGCACGGCCTGTTCCTGAACCTGACCACCGACCTGGTGGTGGCCGGGCCGGAGGGCATCACCCACCGCGTCCGGGGCGCGTGAGGCGCAGGGCGTCCTCGGCGGTGTCCACGTCCTCCTCGCCGCCGGGCAGCGGGACCTCCACGACGCGAGAAGGGTCCCGGGCGATGAGCCCGCGTGCGCCGCCCGTGGCGGGAAGGGCGTCCAGTTCGGGGAAGAGGGCGCGGGAGAAGAGGGCGGGGACGCCCCGGGTGCCCGCGTAGGAGGACGCGACGATGGGCGCGCGCGTGCGCTCGAAGGTCGAGATGAGCGAGCGCAGGTGGGCCGTGTCCACGCGAAGCTGGTCGCAGAGCATCCAGAGGGCGCCGTCCACGTCCGGGGGAAGCGCCCGCAGGCCTGCGTGCAGCGAGGAGCCCTGACCCAGCGCCCAGTCCGGGTTGTCCACGCACCGCACGGCGAGCCCGTCCAGCTCCGAGGCGACGTCCTCACGCCGCGCGCCGAGCACCACGGCGACCAGGGGACTCGCGGCCAGCGCCCGCTCCGCCGCGCGCCGAACCAGCGACATGCCCTCATGGCGCAGGAGCTGCTTGGGCTGCCCCAGCCGCGAAGACCCCCCCGCGGCGAGCAGCACGATGGCGACGCTCATGCGCGCCTCCGCGCGAAGATGGGCGCATGCGCCGTGCGTGTCGCGAGCCCGTTGGTCGCGTGCGGCTCGCGGAGGCGGTCCCTCACGCCGACCTGCGCTCCTGCGGGGTGGCCTCCGCGTGGATGGGCGCCTGCCGCTCGCGCAGCCGTCCCCCGTCGCGTCCGGCCAGCACCGCCTGCACCTCCGCGATGATGGACAGCGCAATCTCGTCCGCGCCCTCCGCGCCCAGGTCCAACCCCATGGGCGCGTGCAGCTTCTCCAACTGCGCGGCGGTGGGCGTACGCGCCAGCTCCCGCAAGATGCGCTCCGTCCTCGCGCGTGGCCCGAGCACTCCCAGGTAGCGCACAGGCAGCGGCACCAGCCGCTCCAGCAGCTCCCGGTCCTGCGGCAGGCTGTGCGTCATCACCAGCACCACGCTGCGCGCGGACAGCGGCACCTTCTCCAACACCTCGCTGGCCCGTGACGCGACGTGCGCCTGGGCCCCCGGGAACCTGCGGCGCAGCAGCTCCACGGGCCGGTCCGCCACCACCGTGAGGTGCCACCCCAGCCCCTGCGCGCGCGCCACCACGGGCGCGACGTCGAAGCCGCTGCCGAACACCACCACCGGCGGCGCCGGCTCCACCACCTCCACCAGCACCTCCGCGCCCCCGCACGCGCCGCTCCAGGGCTCGCCGCGCACCAGCGCCTCCGTCGCCGCCGCGCGCACCGGCTCGAGCAGCGCGCCCTGGAGGTTGCCCGCCGACACGCCGTCCTCGCGCAGCATCAGCCGCGAACCCACCGCGTCCTCGGGGCCCCGGTACACGGTGGCCACCACCGCGCGCAGCGACTGCTTGCGCGCCTCCGCCGCGAAGCCGAGCGCGTCACCCGGGCCTTGCTCCCAGCGCTCCAGCAGGATGTCCACCACGCCGTTGCACCCGAGCGCGAACGACAGGCCGCCCTCGTCCTCCGCGGCGTCGCCGGTGGTGTCGTAGCGCAGCACGCGCGGCCCATCCGACGTCCAGAAGAAGGCCTTGCGCACCAGGTCTCCCTCCAGACACCCGCCGCTCACCCCGCCCGCGAGCCACCCGTCCGCGCCCATCAGCATGCGGGCACCCGGGCGCCGGTACGACGAACCGGACACCGCCACCACCGTCGCCAGCACCACCGGGCCGGAGGCACGCCCGCAGGCCCGCAGCAGCTCATCGAGTTCCTTCATCGCCCGTCCATCTAACCACCCGCGCCCCAGGCCCGGGCCGATTCCGCCACCGGCGGATGTGCACCGCCCGACGCCCGGCGCACGCAGGGCAACCCTCCGGCCGAGCGCCCGCCCCCTGCATGACGCTGGCGGACGAGGCCTCCCGCCACGAACTTGAGCGGAGGACTTCTGGATGGAGGCTCGGTGGAATTCACAGCGCGACGGCATGACGCCCGACATCGCTTCCCCTCTGCTCGTGGCACCCCGCGGGCCTGGCGCCCCAGCAAGGGGAGGGCGGCATGAAGATGCCCGAAGTGCTGGAGCACCTGCCCGCCGTGGGACACCTGCTCGGACGCAAGCCGAGCGGGCCGGAGGATGTCTTGCCGAGGCGTGACCCCACCCTGACCCTGCCGGACTTCCAGGCCGTGCCGCTGCCCTCCAGCGAGCGCCGGCTGGGAGACGGCCGCACCTTCATCGTGCACCACCCCGCGCCGCGCGCGCCCCGGGGACCGGGCCTCACGGTGATGAGCTACAACATCCTCCTGGGCGGCGAGCGCCAGGAGGCGCTGCTGGAGTACTTCACCCAACTGGAGGCCCAGGACCGCATGCCGGACGTCATCGGCCTGCAGGAGGCGGGCGTGCCCATGTCGGTGCTGCTCGCGTCCCGCTTCGGCTTCCACCTGGCGTACCAGGGCAGCGACGGCGACAACGGCACCCGGCTGGTGAACGGCAAGGCCTGGCTGAGCCGCCACCCCATCGTGGACGCCGCGCACTTCACCTACGTCCTCACGGACGCCGAGCGCGATGAGGCCATCACGCGCCAGGGCTACGCGGGGGAGCTGGTGGAGGACCGGGGCGTGCTGTGGCTGAAGGTCCAGGTGGAGGGCCGCCCGCTCTACCTCTACAACCTGCACCACGCGCTGGGGGACTCGGGCATCAACGCCCTCAACCTGCGCCAGCTCAACGCGCTCCTGCGCCGCCGCGAGGGCGTCCCCGCCGTCGTGCTGGGCGACTTCAACGCCAACACCGCCATCAAGCGGGGCGGCTCCTGGCTGGTGGCGCACCTGCTGCACCCGAAGCAGGACAACGACACGGACACCATCGAGGAGTTCCGCCAGCGCTACGGCGACGACATGCACAACGTCACGGTGGGCGACCGCGGCGTGGGCAACATCGCGGACCCGCGCCTGCGCCATGAGCTGCACACGCTGGAGCAGGACCTGCCGGAGACGGTGTGCCACGCGACGACGGTGCGCGTGCGGCTGGCGGACCACTCGCTGACGACGCCCCAGCACGCCCGTCAGGAGCTGAGCTCCGGCCAGATTCCCAAGCACAGCCCCGCGTGGTGGCGCCTGCAGGACATCGCGGACTGCGCCACGCTCACCTCGCACCCGGACAGCCACGGCGTGGTGCACGCCACCGGCAAGCGCTTCGACAACTTCTACGCGACGCGCTCCCTGATTCCGGTCCTCTTCGAGGTGGACCGCTCCACGGAGTCCTCGGACCACCAGCCGGTGGTGGCCCACTACCGCTTCGGCGACGGACATGTGAAGTCCCCGCCGCACCACTGACGCCCCCGCCCTCGCCTACGCGGCGAGGGCCGCGGCGCGGTGACGCGCGAAGAGGTCCTTCACGTAGCGGCGCAGCAGGGCCGAGTCGATGTCCGGGCACTGGATGTCCGTGCCCGCCAGCGCGGCGCGGGTGTGGTCCGTGCGCACGCGCGGCGTGCGGTGGTGCAGCTCCAGCACCGTGCGGGTGCCGTGGTAGACCTTCTCCCGCAGGAACGCGACCAGCGGGAAGAGGGCGTTGTCCGGCCCCACCCGCCCCAGCTCGCGCAGCCACACCGCGGGCGCCACGCGGCGCACCGGGTGCCCGTGCTCGCCCAGCATGTCGAAGAGGGCGTTGTGGGAGGGCTCCTGCTCGCGCTCCGGCGCCAGGTTGTACGTGCCGCCCGGCGCCTGGGTGAGCACCAGGTGCGCGGTGGCGCTGGCCACGTAGTCCACCGGCACCGGCAGCCAGTACTTGTCCGGCAGGTCCGGCGACATGCCCAGTTGCGCGTTGCCCACCAGCAGCCGGCACAGCATGTCGTCCGCGTTGCCGATGCCCGTGCGGCTGTGGCCCTGGATGAAGCCCGGCCGGTAGATGCTGACGGGCAGGCCGCTGTCGCGCGCGTCCACGGCGAGCCGCTCCGCGACCCACTTGGCCCGCGTGTAGCCGTTCTCGTAGGCCATCAGGTCCAGCGAGCGCTCCAGCGCGAAGTCCTCGTCCACCTCCTCCAGGCCCAGCAGCGTGCCCACCGCGCCGTGGACGCTGAGCGAGGACACGTGGTGCAGCGGCTTCGCGCGGCCGTGCGCGCAGAAGGCCAGCACCTGCTGCGTGCCGGCGACGTTGGGCCGCCCCGCGTCCGCGTACGGCAGGATGTAGCTGATGCTCGCGGCCGAGTGCACCACCGCGTCGCACTGGAGCGCCAGGGCGTCATGCACGGACGCCTCCAGCCCCAGCCGCGTCCGGGTGATGTCGCCCGCCACCGCCTGGATGCGCCCGTCGCGCCAGGGCAGGTGCACGCCGTACTTGCGCGCGGTGGCGCGAAGCCGCGCGCCGGCCTCCGCGTCGTCGCGCGCCCGCACCAGGCAGTGGATGCGCTCCACGCGGGGCGCCAGCGCGGCCAGCAGGTGGATGCCCAGGAACCCCGTCGCCCCCGTGAGCAGGAGCGTGCGCGGCGGCTGCGTGACGGGCACGGGGGCCGTCAGCCGGGGCAGGGCCGCGGACCGCGCGTCCGTCAGCAGCGTGGCGCGCACGCCCTGGGGGCCCGCTTCGGCCGGGGCCGCGCCGGCCTCGCAGAAGGGCAGCAGCAGCGCGGGCGTGGGGTGCGAGTACACGCGGCGCGACGGCAGCGACACGCCGAAATCCTCCTCCACCTGGGCCAGGACGTGCGCCACGCCCAGCGAGTCACCGCCCGCCTGGAAGAAGTGCGTGTTCGCCGTGACGGTGCCCGGGGCCGCGCGCAGGCCCCGCTCGAAGGCGCGGCACAGCCGTTCGATGGGGGTGGCGGGCGTCGCGGGCGCGGCGTGGGGCTCTGCCGCGGTGGCGCCCACCCAGTCCACCGGCGGCGGCAGCGCCGCCCGGTCCACCTTGCCCAGGTGGGGCATGAGCGGCAGGCGCGGCAGCGCCACGAAGCGGTGCGGCACCATGTAGTCCGGCAGCACGGCGCCCAGGTGCGCGCGCAGCGCGTCCAGCGACACCGTGTGGCCCTCCTGCACGCTGTGGTACGCCACCAGCAGGCCCGTCGTCTGGCCCTGTGCGTCCGTGTGCTCGAAGACCGTCACCGCCGCCTGCGCGACGCCCGGATACGCGTACAGCGCCTGCTCGATGGCCTCCAGCTCGATGCGGAAGCCGCGCAGCTTCACCTGCTGGTCCATCCGGCCCAGGAACACCAGCGCCCCGTCCTCGCGGCGCACGGCCTCGTCCCCGGTGCGGTACCACCGGGCGCCCTGCGCGTCCGTGGGGAAGCGCTCCCGCGTGCGCTCGGGCTGGTGGCGGTAGCCCTCCGCCACGCCCTCGCCGCCAATCCACACCTCGCCGGTGGCGCCCACCGCGACGTCCTGGCCGTCCGGCCCCACCACGCGCACGCGCACGCCCGGCAGCGCCTGCCCGATGGGCACGGGCGACTCGCCGCCCTTCACCCGGTACGCGGTCGCGCAGACCGTCCCCTCCGTGGGGCCGTAGGCGTTGAAGACGCGGCGGCCGGACGCGTGCCACCGCTCCGCGAGCGGCGCCGGGCAGCGCTCGCCCGCCATCACCACGCACGCCACGTCCGGCAGCGTGTCCACGTGCGGCCCCAACTGCCCCAGCACGGACGGCGGCAGGCACAGGTGCGTCACGCGCTGCCGGCGCAGGTAGTCCGCCATGCGCCGGCCGGGCAGCAGGTCCTCGCGCGTGCCCTGCACCACGGTGCCGCCCGCGAACAGCGTGGGGAACACCTCCCACACGGACGCGTCGAAGTTGATGCTGGCGAACTGGAGGTGCCGCGTGTCCGGCCCCAGGCCCAGGAGCGGCGCCACGCCCTGCACCAGGTTCACGAGCCCCCGGAACGTGCACACCACGCCCTTGGGCTCACCCGTGCTGCCGGAGGTGTAGATGAGGTAGGCGGGCCGCTCCAACGGCGCGTCGATGACGTCCGGGACCTCGCCGTCCTCCGCCGCGTCCACCGCCGCCGCGTCCGCCTCCAGGAAGGGCAGGGGCGTCCCCAGCCACGTCTCCAGGAGCCCCACGGAGACGCGGTGCATGCGCTGCGTGACGACGCCGCGCAGGCCCGCGTCGCGCAGGATGCGCAGCAGCCGCTCGTCGGGGAGGAACGGGTCCAAGGGCACGTAGGCCGCGCCCGCCATCCAGATGCCCAGGATGGCCGGGATGACCTCCGGCCCGGGCACCACCATCAACCCCACGCGGTCTCCCGGCTGGACGTTCCACTCGGCCCGCAGCCGCCGCGCCACCCGGGCCGCCCTTCGCAACAGCTCCGGCTGCTTCAGCACCGTGGCGCCGAAGGCGACCTCCGCGGTCGGGGGAAGACGCAGCGTGGACGGAAGGGCCATGGTGCATTCCTTGGGATGTGGTGACTTACGCGCGGGGGGCTTCGCGTCGGAAAAGTCTAAAGACTGGCAGCGCTCGCGCAATACGTAGGAACCGCGCGGTGATACACGCGGAGTCTTGATTGCGACACACACGCTCGGGTCATCCACGCCCCCGTCTCCGTCAGGGGACGCCCGCACACGGTGTGTGTCATTCCTGTCTGGATATATCTTTAAAACATCGCGGGCGCGTATCGCCACGGCAGGTGGACGATGTCTGTCTTTTTCCCGTGGGGGTGTGCCGCCGCCGCGCGCGGGCCCCCGGGCGGGTGGGTGCGGCCTGATTCGTCGGGGTGGGGCCGCACCCCCTGACGCGCTGGATGATTCAGGGGGCCTGGGCTGTAGTGGAGGACCGGATGCCTTCGCTACGACACGCCTTCCTGCTCAACGCCGTCCGCGAGCTTGGCCGCTCGGTGCCGGACATCGCCCGCTCGCGCGCCTCCTGGGACGCGTGCCTGGAGCGGATCCGCGAGGCGTGCGTCACGACGCTGGGCATGGAGTACGACACGCTCTCCCGCTTCGACGCGCGCTCCGTCGTCGGGCTCTTCGCCCACCCGGAGCAGGCGCGCATCCTCGCCCGGCTGGTGGATGAGCGGGCGCGCCTGTGCGAGGCCCACGGCCGGTACGCGGACGCGCTGGCGGACAGCGTCTACGCGGGGCAGCTCCTCATGTGCTCGCGCGCCCGCTTCGGCCTGCCCCGGGACGCCCGCGCCGCGGACGTCCTGGAGCGCGAGGCGGGGACCCCCACGCCCCTGCCTCGCCCCGAGGAGTGACGCCGGGGGGGCGTCAGCCGGCCTTCACCTTCAGGACGACCTTGCCCACGGCCTGACGCGACTCCAGCTCGCGCAGCGCCCGGGCGCCCTCCTCGAAGGGGAAGACGCGGCCCACCACCGGGTTGACGAAGCCCTTCGCCGCGAGCGCCTCCAGCTCCCGGGCGATGGTGCCCGCCAGCTCCGGCGCCTGCATCAGGGAGGCGCCCCACGCCACGCCCACCACGGAGACGTTGCGCAGGAGCAGCCGGTTCACCGTGACGGAGGGAATCTGGCCGCTGGCGAAGCCCACCACCAGCAGGCGCCCCTCCGGGGCCAGCACCTTGAGGCTCTTCTCGAAGACGTCGCCGCCCACGGGGTCCAGCACCACGTCCGCGCCCCGGTCGTCCGTGGCCTCGCGCACGCCGGCCTGGAAGTCCTTCGAGAGGAGGACGACGTCCGCGCCCGCGCGCTTCGCCACCTCCCGCTTGCGCTCGTCGCTCACCACCGCCAGCACGCGCGCCCCGGCGCCCTTCGCCACCTGCACGGCCGCGGTGCCCACGCCGCCCGCCGCGCCGTGCACCACCACCGTCTCACCCGGGTGCAGCTTCCCGCGCCGGTGCAGCGCGAAGTGCGCCGTGTGGTAGTTCATCACCACGCCCGCCGCCTGCTCGAAGCTCCACGCCTCCGGAATGGGGAAGGCCAGCTCCGGCGCCACCACGCAGGCCTCCGCGAAGCCGCCCAGGGTGAAGGAGAAGCCCATCACCCGGTCGCCCGGCTTCACCCGCGCCCCCGCCGGCGCGGCGCGCACCACGCCCGCCACCTCCACCCCCGGCACGAAGGGCACCTCCGGCTTCATCTGGTACTGGCCCCGGGTGAGCAGCAGATCCGGGAAGCTCACCCCGGCCGCCACCACGTCGATGAGCACCCCGTCCCCGGCCTCCGGCTCCGGGACCTCCACCATCGCCAGGCCGTCCGGCCCCGCCAGCCGCTGAAGCTGCAACGCGCGCATGTGTGTCGCCTCCTGGACCCGGGACGCTAGCCCGTCCGCCCCGCCCCGGAGGCCCTCGGGATGTCAGCGGTGACACAGGACCCACCCGGGTCGGGAATAAATGAGACGGCAATTTCTCCCCGGCGTTCACTCATTGCACGCATCCGCCGACAGGTGCTTCAGCCATGAAGTAACCGCCTTTCCGGATTGAAGCACCTACCCCGTTCCCGCCGGGCTGCGTGAGTCCCTCCGTCATTTCAAGCAGTTGCGAGATATCTCGAAGTTTGAGAAAAGATGTAAAAGTAGAAATCTCGCCTGTACTTGAAAAACGCGCGTCTCCTGTGGCACAGTGTTTTCCTAATCTTTCCCCTTAGGAGGATTGCATGTACGAGAAGCGAGTACGCGGCGCCCTGGGTGCCGCTGCCCTGTCCCTGATGGTCGGCGCCTGCACCGACGGCGCTCCCGCCGCGAACACGGAGGACGCGAACATCCAGAAGGCTTCCGCCAACCTGTCGGCGGGCCAGAAGGTCATCGCGGCGGACTCCGACGCGGTCCCCACCTTCCTCACCGGTTCCTTCGGTTCCGTTCCCGCTCCCTCGGCCATCCAGGGCATCGCGGCCCAGCAGCAGTTGGCGCCGGTGCTCGCGAACGTGGCGCCGCTGTTCCGCCTGAACGCGAACGACCTGTTCCTGAAGCGCGCCTACGTGGGCTTCGACGGTGACACCCACTTCCGTTACGGCGTGACCCAGAACGGCATCCTGGTGCAGGACGCCGAGGTCCGCCTGCACGCGCGCAACGGCTCCGTGTTCGCGGTGAACTCGAACGCCCGCGGCGACCTGAAGGGCGAGCTGAAGGCCTCCATCGCGTCCGACGCGGCCATCGCGGCGGCCGTCGGTGATCGCGGCTCCCCGGAGCGCGCGGCCGCCAACGGCGAGCCCCAGCTCGTGTACCGCCGCTCGGGCAACGAGCTCATCCTGGCCTACGAGGTTCGCGTCCAGGGCGAGCTGAAGGACACCACCCCGGTGGATGACTCCGTGTACGTGAACGCCAAGACGGGTGACGTCTTCGAGCGCGTTCCGCACATCCACTCCGCGAAGAAGCGCGAGGTGTGGGATCTGCAGCACCGCACCACGCCCTCCACGGCCGTCAAGGGCCGCTTCGAGGGTGAGGCCCCGGTCGCCGACCAGGTCATCAACAACAACTACGACCACCTCGGCACCGTCTACGACTGCTACAGCAACCTGTTCGGCCGTGACTCGTACGACAACGCCGGCCACCTGCTGAAGAGCTACGTCCACTACAGCAACAACTACGTCAACGCCTACTGGGACGGCTCCCAGATGGTGTACGGCGATGGCGACGGCGTGAACGCCTCCAACCTGGCGAACTCGCTGGACGTGACGGCGCACGAGCTGACGCACGCGGTGACGGAGTACGAGTCCAACCTCACCTACTCCGGTGAGTCCGGTGGCCTCAACGAGTCCATCTCCGACATCTTCGGCGCGGTCTGCGAGTGGTACGGCAAGGGCAAGGTCATCGACGAGGGCACCTGGATCGTCGGCGACGACGTCTGGACCCCGAACATCCCGGGTGACGGCCTGCGCTACATGAAGAACCCCACGCAGGACGGGGACTCGCTCGACTACTACCCGGACTACGGCTCGGGCGTGGACGTGCACTACAGCTCGGGTATCTCCAACCTGGCGTTCTACCTGATGTCCCAGGGTGGCACGCACCCGCGCGCCAAGACGACCCAGGTCGTCAACGGCATCGGCTTCGAGAAGGCCGCCAAGGTCTTCTACAAGATCAACGCCGACCTGCTGACCGCGTCCTCCAACTTCGAGGCGGCGAAGACCGCGTCGGAGCAGGCCGCGACGCAGTTGGGCTTCACCGCGGCGGAGATCACCGAGGTCGGCAACGCCTGGAAGGCCGTGGGCGTGGGCGTGCCCGTGCCTCCTCCGGTGACCACGCCGATCGAGAAGGGCGTGCCCGTGACGGGCATCAGCGGCACCTCCGGCAGCAAGGTGTACTACTCCGTGACGATCCCCGAGGGCGCCACGGACGTGACCTTCACGCTGTCCGGTGGCACGGGTGACGCGGACCTCTACGTCCGCAAGAACAACGCCCCGACGGACTCCCTGTACGACTGCCGTCCGTACAAGTCCGGCAACGCGGAGACCTGCACCTTCGCCACCTCCGGCGCCAAGGGCATCTGGTACGTGATGATCAAGGGCTTCACGACCTACTCGAACACCAGCCTGTCCGTGACCTGGAAGGGTGGCTTCGAGGACATCGGCAACGAGACCCGCATCGAGGGCCTCTCCGGCGTGCCGGGCTCCAGCCGCACCTTCATCATCGACATGCCTGAGTTCAAGAAGGACTCCGGCATCAACACCCTGTCCATCGCGCTGGGCGAGGGCGAGGGCAACGCCGACGTCTACGTGCAGGCCGCCGCCGCTCCGACGTTCACGTCCTACCTGGGCCGTGGCGTGAAGGAGAGCGCGACGGAGAGCGTCATCCTGCGCAACATCCCGGCGGGCAAGTACTACATCACGATTGTCGGTGTGCCGAGCCTGGTCGACACGACGGTGGACGGCTACATCAACACCGTGTTCGCGGCCTCCTACAAGGTCAAGTAGTGCCTGAAGGCGCAGGGCGCGGCGAAGGTGCCGCGCTCCGCTCCTGAGACCCCGGGCTCCCGCCTCCTCGCGGGACCCGGGGTTCTTTTTTGTCCCCGCTTCAGCTCGCCGCGGGCGCCGCGGTGGGTGCCAGGCGCATGGGCTGGGCGCGGCCGTAGGTGAGCGAGCGCCACAGCCACTCCACCGGCCCGAAGCGGAAGCGCGCCAGCCACCAGTGGCTGAAGGCCACCTGTCCCGCGAACAGGGCCAGGCACATGAGCAGCGTGAGCGACGGCGGCGTCTTGCCGACCAGCCCCAGGCCCCAGCCGTCATACACGCACAGGCTCAGCACGGACTGCATGAGGTAGAGCGTCAGCGCCATGCGGCCCGCGGGGGTGAAGACGCCCAGCACCTTGCGCCAGCGCTCCCTCTGGAAGAGCAGCGCGAAGGCCGCCGCGTAGCCCACGCCCAGGAAGAGGATGCCGACGTCCTTGGGGATGCGCATCCACACCAGCCACCCCGGCAGGCTCGTCACGCCCCGGTACGCCAGGTTGAGCGCCAGGACGAAGAGCCCGATGGCGCCGCCCACCCCCAGCCCCCAGGCGGCCAGCTTCCGCAGGAGCGGGCGGTGGCGCTCCACGTCCTGCAGGAGCCCCCGGCGCCCGGCCCACAGGCCCAGGAGGAAGCGGCCCAGGATGATGGACAGCAGCACCGGGCGGTTGGGGTTGGGGATGCTGGCCCAGCCGTAGTCCGCGTTGGCCTGCTGGGTCGTCACCACCGAGTCGCTGGACAGTCCGGCGAGGAACGCCGCGCGGCGCTCCGCCTCCTCCTCCCGCGTGGCCTTCTGGGCGCGCTCCGTCGCCGCCGCGCCGTCCAGCAGCACCGGGAGCAGCCGCTGCCCGATGGAGAAGACGATGGGCACCACGAACAGGAACAGCGCCGCCCAGACGAGCACCGTCTTCCCGGAGCACTCGCGGAACGACAGCAGCAGGAAGCCCACCAGCGCATAGGTGGTGAGGATGTCGCCGAACCAGATGGCGAACATGTGCACCAGCCCGATGCCCAGCAGCACGAGCAGCCGGCGCCGGTACACCGGCACGATGGAGGTGCCCCGCCCCTCCGCGCGCGTCATCTGGAGCGCGAAGCCCAGGCCGAAGAGGAGGGTGAAGAGGGTGACGAACTTCTGCTCGATGAGCAGCGCGAAGAGCGAATTGACCGTGAGCTCCAGCGGCGACGCGGCCAGCGCCAGGGCCTGCTCTTTCGGCAGGAACAGCCGGCCGTTGAACCAGTTCAGGCTGTTGGAGATGAAGACGCCCAGGAGCGCGAAGCCGCGCAGGGCGTCCAGGGCGTGGACGCGCTGCGCGCTCTCAATGGGACCGGCGGAAGGGGACTCGGACATGCCGGGCACTACATGCCGGTGCCCTCGGCAGCGTCAAATCACGCGCCCCCGCTTTTGAGATGGCGATACAGCTCAGTGCGCCGCGCGCGCCGCGCTGGCGGGGACCAGTCGCATGGGCTGGATGCGGCCGTAGGTGAGCGAGCGCCACAGCCACTCCACCGGGCCGAAGCGGAAGCGCGCCAGCCACCAGTGACTGAAGGCCACCTGCGCCGCGAAGACGCCCAGGCACATGAGCACCGTGCGAGACGGCGGCGTGCGGCCGACGAGCCCCAGCCCCCAGCCGTCATATAGCCAGATGCTGATGACCGACTGCATGAGGTAGAGCGTCAGCGCCATGCGGCCCGCGGGCGTGAGCACGCCCAGCACCTTCCTCCAGCGCTCCTTCTGGAAGAGCAGCGCGAAGGCCGCCGCGTACCCGCAGCCCATGAAGAGGTAGCCCACCTCCCGCAGGGTGCGCATGCCCACCATCCACACCGGTTGCTCGAGCTGGGCGCCGGGGCCGCCGGGGGCGCCCTGTTTCCTCAGGTAGAGCACCAGCGACAGGGTGGCGACGGCGCTGCCCACGCCCAGCCCCCAGGCCATCACCCGCACGAGCAGCGCGCGGTGGCGCTCCACGTCCTCCAGCAGCCGGCGGCGTCCGACCCACAGGCCCAGGAGGAAGCGGCCCAGGATGATGCACAGCCAGATGGGGCGGCCCGGGTTGGGCAGGTTCTGCCAGGCGAAGACGGCGTTGGCCTGCTGTGACGTCAGCACGGAGTCGCTGGACAGGCCGGTGAGGAACGCCGTGCGGTGCGCGTTCTCCAGTTCGCGCGTGGCCTTGGCGGCCTGCTCCGCGGCCTCCTTGCCGTGCAGCAGCTCCGGGCCGAAGCGCTGCGCGACGGACAGCGCGAGCGGCAGGACGACGAAGAGCACCGCCACCCAGGTGAGCACCGTCCTGTCCGAGCGCTGCCGGAACAGGAGCAGCACGAAGCCCACCAGCGCGTAGGTGCTGAGGATGTCCCCCACCCAGACGGCGAACATGTGCACCAGCCCGATGCCCAGCAGCACGAGCAGCCGGCGCCGGTACACCGGCACGATGGAGGCGCCCCGCCCTTCCGCGCGCGTCATCTGGAGCGCGAAGCCCAGGCCGAAGAGGAGGGAGAAGAGGGTGACGAACTTCTGGTCCACGAAGAAGGCGTAGAGCTGGCGGACCACCATCTCCAGCGGGGGCGCGGCCAGCGCCTGGGACTGTTCGCTCGGCAGGAGCTGCCGGCCGCTGAACCAGCTCAGGCTGTTGGAGACGAAGACGCCCAGCAGCGCGAAGCCGCGCAGGGCATCCAGCAGGTGCACGCGCTCGGAGATCTCGACGGGGCCAGCGGAGGAGGGCTCGGGCATGGCGTGCAACTACACGCCCGCGGGCCGCGCACCGTCAAACGCGTGGGGGATGGCGCGGCGCGCGCCGGACGGTGACTCGCGACGTCACGGCTGGGGGACGGGCTGGGGACCGGGGAGGACCTCGCGCAGGCAGCGCTCCAGGCCGCCCCGGTGGCGCCATTGCATGGGGTAGCCCAGGGAGACCTCCTCGAAGCGCACGCCGTCGCGCCACAGCGTGGCGGGCATGTGCAGGTGCCCCGTCACCACCACCTCCGCGCGGTAGCGCGTGTGCCAGTCCTCGGTGAGCCGCGTGCCGCACCAGATGGAGAAGCGCGGGATGCGGGGCAGCCGCACGTGCTCGTAGCGCAGCGGGTAGTGGTTGATGAGGATGGTGGAGCACTCCGGCGGCAGCCGCTCCAGCCGCGCGCGGGTGCGCTCCACGCGCGCGTGGCACCAGGCCTGACGGGTGGGGTAGGGCTCCGGATGCAGCAGCACCTCGTCCGTGCACATCAGGTCGTCCTCCCAGGCCCACTCCAGCGCCTTGTCCGCGGGCACGGTGTCCGGGCGGAAGGTGTAGTCGTAGCCCAGGAACATGGGGACGATGACGCGGGGCGGGCCCTCGCCGGGCCAGCGCGGATACGGGTCCTCCGGCGTGAGCGCGCCGTAGCGGTGGCACAGGTCCACCATGCGCAGGTAGCGCGCCTCGCCCTTCAGCGGGGGCTGCTCGGAGGGCATGGTCCACAGCTCGTGGTTGCCCGGCACCCAGACGACCTGGCGGAAGCGCGCGGTGAGCGTGCGCAGCATCAGCTCCATCTCCGCGAGCGTCTCGCCCACGTCGCCGCCGACGATGAGCCAGTCGTCCGGACGCGGCGCGAGTGCCGCCAGCGCCTCGTGGTTCTCCTTGTGCCGCAGGTGCAGGTCGCTGATGGCGTAGAGCTTCATGGCGTGCGTGGGGAAGGCCCTACCTTAACGCGCACGGCCGCGCACGCCATGGGAACGCCCGGCCGTCCGCTCGCCGTCAGCTCCCATCAGCTCAACGACGCCAGGAGTGCCAGCACCTGCTGCGGCGGCGCGGCGCGGTCCATCCAGGTGATGCCCTTCTCCCGCAACCCGCGGGACGGGGGATGCGTGGTGTGCAGCGCGCACGCGGCGCGCGGAAGCCGGGCGCGCACGCACGTGAGCAGGCCCAGCCCGTCACCATCCGGCAGGCCATAGCCGCTCACCACCACGGACGGCGCCGCTTCCCCCATCAGCCGCTCCGCTTCGCGCACGCCCAGTGCGAAACGCTTGTCTCCGGGCAGGTACCTGGAGAGTCGCCGCAGCGCGGCCAGCGCACGCGGATCCGCGTCCACGAAGAGGAAGCTGGGAGGGGGGCCGGAGGGCTCTCGCATGAAGGCAATGGGTGGTGCGGACAGGCTAGACGCAAGAGGTTGTGTCGCGAAAAGCCTACCCCGGAAGTTCTTGGAAGCCAACCTCTCAAGTCATATCGACATGGGCGAACCCGGTAGGTTAACGACCCCATGGAAAAGACCCTCGCATCCCGGCTCGGAGGCGCGGCCCGCGTCGCCCGCACCCGCCTGAACCTGACCCAGGCGGACGTGGCGGAGCGCATCGGCATCGCCAGTGAGGTCTACGGGCGCCTGGAGCGCGGCCACATGCTGCCCAGCATCCAGACCTTCCGCCGGTTGTGCGTGGTGCTGTCCATCTCCGCGGACGAGGCGCTGGGGCTCAAGCCGTCGCAGGACGTGAAGTGGGCCGCGGAGCCTCCGTCCGACTACGGCGAGTCCGCGGAGTTGCGCCGGCTGCTGCGCCGCGCGAAGCAACTGGACCGGGGCTCCGTGCGCATCCTCAGCGTGCTGGCCTCGCAGTTCAAACCCCGCGGCTGAGGACGCGCGGGCGCTCATCCGGCCTGCGCCGCGCCGTCCCATCGCGCGAGCCGCTCCCGCAGCTTCCGGACGGAGGGAAAGCCGTTGAAGAGCACCACCTGCGGGTGGCCCTCCAGCGCCTGCCGCTCCGCCGCCTCCTTCGCCAGCGCCCGGTCCACGCCCAGCAGCAGCCCCGCGTCCGGGCGCGCGCGCAGCTCCGCCAGCCGGCGTGACAGCGGCGCGGCGTGCCACGGGTGGAACAGCTCCAGCGCGACCTGCTGGCCCGTCTTCCGGTGGCGGAAGGTGAGGTCCGGCACGCACAGGCCGGCGGCGCCGGTGTGGCGGGGCAGCGGCGTCAAGTCCAGCTCCCAGGCCTCGTCCTCGAAGCCCTCCGCCAGCGCGGCCACCTCCGGCGGCACGTGACCCAGCGCGGCGGGCAGCGGGGACACCAGCGGATCCTCGTGGGAGAGCTGGAGCGTGGAGACCTTGCGCGCGTCCTCCAGCACCGCGGACAGCTCCCAGCGCTCCAGGACGGGGACCACGGAGAGGAAGCTCGCGAGCTGCAGGCCGTACTTCTTCTGCAGGGCCAGCATGGCGCCGGGGCCCTCCACCTCCAGGGACCAGTCCTCGCCGTCGCGCCGCACCTCCGCCACCAGCCGGCAGAACTTCAGCCAGCGCAGGAGCTTGCGCACGCGCAAGAGCTCCGGCGACCGCGCGCGCAGGGTGAGGCGCCGGGCGTTGAGCAGCGGCCCCTGCGCGAGCGCCAGGTTGTAGCGGTCCAAGAGCGCCTGCGGCGTGAGCGCCTCGCCGTCCCACCCGAGCAGCTTCCGGTTGCCGGGCAGGTCCGAGTAGAGCGCCTCGCGCGTGTCCGCCAGGGGCGCGTCCAGGGCCTCCGTGAGGCGCGCTTCGTAGGCCTCCAGCGCTGTGTCCGGGGCAAGGGTCCGCAGCACCTTCGCGCCCACGAGCAGCGTGCGCCAGCGCGCCTCCGTGGCGCCTTCACCGGCCTCGTCGAAGAGGAGCCGGTCGAGCAGCAGCTTCACCAGGCCGCGCGCGACCTTGGGGCGGCTGAACGCGCCGGCCTTGAGGCTGAAGGACTCCTCCACGTCGTCGCGGCTCTGGCCCCGGAACGCCTCCGCGTCCGCGAGCAGCTCCTTCGCGAGCGCCTGGAGGGACGGGTCGTGCGTCTTCACGAACGACGGGCGCAGGATGCCTTCGCGCACGCGCGAGGCGAGCAGCTCACGCGTCAGCATGCCGAGGACCCCCGCGCACGGCGCGAGGTGATGCGCTCGCGCTCCTGGCACGCGCGCGGGCGGACGTCATGTTCCAGCATCGGGCGGACCCTCCGGCTCCTGGTAGGCGCGGTGCTGCCGGCGTCTCTCGCTGATGCCGCTCTCCGCCGTCTGCGCGGAGCACACCTCGTACAGGAGGGCGCGCTTGCCGGGGCGCTTTCGCAGGATGCGGCCCAGGCGCTGGACGTGCTCGCGCACGCTGCCGCTGCCGCTGAGCACCACGCCCACGCGCGCGTCCGGCACGTCCACGCCTTCGTTGAGCACCCGCGAGGTGAGCAGCACCGGCAGCTCCGCGCTGGCGAACGCGGCGAGCAGCGCCTTGCGCTCCGGCAGCGGCGTGTGGTGCGTGAGTGCGGGCAGCAGCAGCCTGCGCGCCAGCGTGTAGACCGTCTCGTTGTCGTCCGTGAAGACGATGACGCGGTCCTCGCGGTGCTCCAGCAATATCTTCCAGAGCGCGTCCAGCTTGCCGCTGGAGGTGAGCGCGATGCGGCGCTGCTCCCGGTAGCCCCGGTACGCCGCGCGCCCCTCGTCGCTGCGCTGGCTCTGCGCCAGGAAGCGCGCCCAGCCTTCGGGAGACGCGAGCGGCACGCCCAGCTTGCGCACGAACGTGAGGTAGCGGCCCCGCGCCTCGTCGTAGCGGGTCTTCTCGTCGGGCGTGAGCGGCACCTCGATGCGGCGGACTTCATAGGGCGCCAGGTACTGGCCCTGGAGCTCGTCGATGCCGGTGCGGTGCACGAGCGGGCCCAGGAGCTCCTCGCACACGCGCTCGCCGCCGTCCGCGCGCTCCAGCGTCGCGGTGAGCCCCAGCCGGTAGGGCGCGAGCGTCCCCTCCGCGATGAAGCGGTAGCTGGGCGCGGGCAGGTGGTGGCACTCGTCGCAGATGAGCAGGCCGAAGCGGTTGCCCGTGAACTCCATCTGCATCGCCGCGGAGTCGTACGTCGTCACCGTGAGCGTCTGCCGGTCGTTGACGCCGCCGCCCACCATGCCCACCGGCGTGGCGAAGTGCTTCGCCAGCACGCCCTGCCACTGCGCCATCAGGTCCAGCGTGGGCACCACCACCAGCGTGGGCCGCTTCACCCACGCGATGGCGAGCACCGCCAGCAGCGTCTTGCCCGCGCCGGTGGGCAGCTCCACCAGCCCCCGGCCTCCCGCGCGCGTCCAGGCGTCCAGCGCCGCGCGCTGGTGCGGAAACGGCTCGATGGGCACCGCCAGGGGCAGCTCCGCCGGCTCGAAGCGCTTCGCGCGGTCCTCGTAGGGCAGCCCGCATTCGCGCAGGCGCAGGACGACGTCGCGGTAGTGCAGCGCGGGCGCGCGGAAGACGCCCGTGCGCCCGTCCTTCTGGAAGAGCGCGTGCAGGCGCGCGTCGTCGGGCAGCGTCGGGGCCACCAGCGTGCCGCTGTCGTAGTGCAGCTCGGTGAGGGGGGAGGGCAGGGGCTCGATGGCGGACGCTCGGGACGCGGGGGGAACCGACGTGGGGGGAGACTCGCGCGGGATGGGAAGTAGCGGGTTGGAGGGCGCTCCGCCACTCTGGCCCGTGCGGCCGGAAGAAGCCACGGGCGCGGACGGTTGGCCGCCTGGATGGACGGCGTGCGCACCTGGACGCGGGATGGATTGATTCGAAGGGGGTCCGGGCGTTACCTGCTCATCCCATGTCCTGGACCCGCCCCGCCGCTGCTCGCCGTGTTCCGCCCGTCGGCTGGAGGCCCGTGTCCTTCCGGGCGTCGCGCTGATGCGGGTCCTGGTCGTCAGCCCGCATGCGGCGTCGCGCGCGCTGCTCAGCCGCTTCCTGGACGCGGAGCCGGACGTGGAGGTGTCCGCCACGGGCGAGCCCGATGACGCCTTCGCCTCCATCAAGGAGAACAAGCCCGCGCTGGTGGTGGTGGACCTGCGCCGTCCGGACGAGGACCACCCGCTGTTCCTGGGGCTCTTGCGCAAGCGGCACCCGTCGCTGCCGGTCATCTCGCTGGTGCCCGGCCGGCTGCGCATCTTCGACGGCCGCTCCGAGCGCGTGCGCGAAGCCCACGGCGACACCGCGGAGGCGCTGCACCACCTGATGGGGTCGGTGCTCCAGGCCACGCGCGACCTGCTGGCCCAGCACCTCCTGCGGATGCTGCGCCCGCCGGTGGGGCGGGCCTGAAGCCCCCGCGCGACTACAGGCGCAGCCGGTAGCCCAGGGCCGCGAGCACCGCGCCCGCGTTCACGCTGCCGGTGGTGAGGAAGTCCACCCGGGCGAAGTGGTACTTCGCCTCCAGGAAGGCGCCGCCGGGACCCAGCGGCAGCTCCGCGCCCGCGAGCACCTGGAAGCCTGGCCCGCTGCCGCTCTCCGACGTGGTGCTGTCGAAGGACTCCACCGTCGCGCGGTGCAGGTACAGGCCGGGGCCCGCGCCCACGTAGGGCGTGAGCGGCCCCAGCGCGCGGGGGAAGCGGAACACGGCGGACAGTTGGATGGCCACCTCGCGCTCGGCGAGCGTGTACGGCGACTCGATGGGCTGGCCCAGGTTGTCCAGTTGTGGCCCGCGCAGCGTCCCCGACGTGGAGGGCCGGTGGTAGTTCACCTCCAGCACCAGCGCGAGGCGCCGCTGGAGGAGGGGCGTGAGGTAGCCCACCTCGCCGCCGAGGAAGAGGTCGCCGCCGAGCGAGGTGACGGGCTTGATGAAGCCCACCTTGGGCGCGATGAAGAGGGGGCCTCCGGTGTCCTTCTTGGAGGCGGGGGCGGCGGCCAGCGCCGCGGCCGCGAGCAGGGCGAGGGCGTTCATGGGGTGACGGTGAAGCCGGAGGACGCGGGGAGGGTTCCGAAGGCACCGCTGGGGTCCGCGACGATGAGCCCGTAGGTGCCGGGCACGATGCCGCCGGGACACGCGGGGTCCGTGACGGGCCGCGAGTCGAAGCCGGAGCAGTTGGGTACGGTGGCGCGGAGCTGCGCCTGGGAGACGTACGTCACGTCGTACAGCGGGATGTTCACCGTCTGGCCGGGGTCCGTCTTCACGGGCGCGACGAGGTACACGTCGTGGGTGCCGGGCGTGAAGGGCTTCGCGGTGCCGGACGCGGTGTTGGTGAGGGTGATGGTCGTGTCGCTGTTGGCGGGGCCGCTCGCGGGCGACACGGAGAGGTTGCCCAGCCGCGGATAGGTGATGGTGAGCGCCTGGGGACGCGTGACGGAGCAGCCCTCGGGGTTGGTGAGGGTGAGCGCGTAGGTGCCCTCCGGCGTCGCGGGGGGCACCTCGGTTTCGATGCGCGTGTCGGAGACGACGGTGACGGTGAAGAGGGGCTGGTCCTCTTCGCCCTGGCGCTGGAGGACGATGAGCGGCAGTGCGTCCGCGCGGAAGCCGCTGCCTTCGATGACGAGGGGGCTGGCGGCGTTGTAGCGGAAGCCCTCGGGCGCGGTGAGGGTCGTGATGACGGGCGGTGGCACGACGCGCAGGGCGTCCTCGAGCTCGGCGGTGCCGCCGAGGGGGTTCGTCACGGAGACGGTATAGGCGCCGGGCGGGAGCGTGTTCGACGGCGTGCTGTCGCGGGTGGGCAGGTCCATCCGCATGAGCTCGGTGCGCGCGAAGAAGAGGTGGTCCGCGGGGAGCGTGTAGTCGGCGGGGCCGCTCAGGGAGACCGTGGGAAGCTCCACGGACGGCGAGTCGGTGAGCGCGTCGCGAGGCACGGGGGTGAAGCGGTCGCCGATGAGCTCCAGGCGCCATCCCGACGGGGCGCCACCGGCGTTGCAGACGCGCGCGGGGGTGATGAGCCGCTGCCTCGGATTGATGAGGCCTTCGAGCTTCGGGGTGGTGCCTTCGGTCGATTCGGAGCAGGCGACCAGGCTGAGCAGTGCGGCGGCGACCGGAAGGCGCACGGGTTCCTCCATCATCCCGTCAACAAGGCTGTCACACGTTAGGCCGGGGCCCCGGAGGGTCAGGAGTTTTTTCCGGCTCAGGGCCCACAGTCGGGGTCGGCCCGTGGGCCGGGATGGCTCAAGTCCCCGATATCAAAGGGGAATATCCCGCGAAGAAGTGTCGGCACGGCGAATGCTTAGGCACCCCGGCATCAGCAACGGGCAGCACGGCGGGGGGGACGGAGTCGGTGGGGGGAAGCCGTACTGCTTCAAGGGGAACAGGGCGGGACGGGGCAGCAAAGGCGGGACGGGGTAGGGCGGGTTGGGGCAGCAAAAGCAGGACGGGGCAGGGCGGGACGGGGCAGCAAAAGCAGGACGGGGCAGGGCGGGACGGGGCAGCAAAAGCAGGACGGGGCAGGGTGGGACGGGGCAGCAAAGGCAGGACGGGGTAGGGCGGGTCGGGGCAGCACGCAGGACGGGGTAGGGCGGGTCGGGGCAGTAAAGGCAGCACGGGGCAGGACGGGTGGGACGGGGCAGCAAAGGCAGGACGGGGTCGGGCGGGTCGGGCAGCAAAGGCAGCACGGGGCAGGACGGGCGGGACGGGGCAGCACGCAGGACGGGGTCGGGCGGGTCGGGGCAGCACGCAGGACGGGGGCGCAAAGGCGGTACGGGGTCGGGCGGGTTGGGGCGGCACGCAGGACGGGGCAGGACGGGCGGGACGGGGCAGCACGCAGGACGGGGTAGGGCGGGACGGGGCAGCACGGGCGGGACGGTGGAGGGGGACGCAGCACGCAGCACGGTGGATCAGGGCAGTGCGCATCACCTCACACCGCGCGGCACCGGGGGGCAGCAGGCTGCGCGGTCGAGCAGGGCAGCAAGCAGGTCGCGGGACGGGGCTGGGCGGCGGGACGGAGCAGTGCGCAGTTTGGGGGAGTCCGGCAATGGCGGCCGTGGTCGCCGGACGGGAGACGTGAAGGGCCGTGAATCAAGACGTGGCGGTGCGAGAGCTTCGCGATCCAGCCGGCGGCGGCATCGAGGCGACGCGACAGTCAGCACCGGGCGTGTGGCAGTGGCGGGAGTGGAGTGGCGGGTCGGGGGGAGCAACACGCAGCCGGGTCTCGGAGCGCGAGTGATTCCGGGATCCGGCGTACCTCGCAAATCTCATCGCGCGTGGCCGCGATGTCTGGAACGGGGAGAAGCCTCATGGGAGCGGTGTCCATCGTCACCGCGGCGGTCATGGTCCTGGCGACTCACACGGCCATGGCCCAGTCAGCACCGCAGGCGCAGTTGCCGCAGGTCCAGGCCCAGCAGGGCGAAGGCCGGCGCCGCATGAATGATCCGGAGCGGCTGGCGCCCTTCGGCCTCATGCTCGACGCGGGCATGCCCGAGGGCGCGGGACTCTCCGGCGTCCTCCGGCCCTCGCCGCACCTGCGAATCCACCTCGGCGGCGCGCACAACGGCCTGCGAGGCGCCTTGCGCGCGGGACTCACGCTCCTCCCGCTGAAGAGCAAGGTCTCTCCCTCGTTCTCCTGGGAGTTCGGACACGCGCAGGCCGCGAGCACGAAGACGCTGAACCGGAGGCTCGCGGACCGCACGCAGTTGCCCACCTCCTCCATGGAGCGCGTGGGTTACACGTACATCAGCACGCACCTGGGCCTGGAGTTCAACGCCACCCGGCGCCTCAGCTTCTTCGTGCGCGGCGGCATGAGCTTCATGGAGATGGACGTCCCCAGCCTCAAGAAGCTGGACGAGCCCTTCCGCGACTCGCTGTCTCCCGCGGAGACGCAGTCGTGGATGATGCGCAAACTCCAGCCGTCCGGAAAACTCGGCCTCACCTTCTTCTTCGGCTGATCAGCGGGCGAGCACCCGCTCGAAGAACGCGAGCGCTTGCGCCTCCGCCCAGAAGTACGGACGGTGCACGCGGCCCGCGACGAAGCCCACGTGGCCGCCCTGCTCGGTCAGCACCACGCTGAGCAGCGGGTTGTCCCGCGCGGAAGGCGGAATCACCGGCGCCTCCAGCATCGGATCATCCGCGGAGCTCAAGAGCAGCGTGGGCCGGCGGATGTCCGCGAGCCGGGGCCCCGACGACGCCTCCCGGTAGTAGTGCTCCGCGTCCCGGAAGCCATGCAGCGGCCCGGTGACCACGTCGTCATAGCCCCGGATGGTGCGCGCCGCCTCCATGCGCTTGCCGTCGAACGCGCCCGGGAACCGCCGCAGCTTCGCGCGGGCCTTGCTCTTGAGCGTGCGCAGGAACCGCTCGCGGTAGAGCCAGTGGTAGCCGCCGCCACCATCCAGCTTGCGGCAGCACGCGTCCAGGTCGTACGGCGCGCTGATGGACGCGGCGGCCACGACCGGCGCCGCTTCGCCCGTCTCCTCCAGCAGCCGGCACAGCACGTTGGCGCCCAGGGAGAAGCCCACCGCGAGCATGGGCCCGGTGATGCGCGCGCGCACGTCCGCCATCACCAGCAGCGTGTCCGCCGTGTCCCCGGAGTGGTACGCCCGGGCCAGCCGGTTCGGCTCCCCGCTGCACGAGCGGAAGTTGATCGCCGTGGCGCCCCAGCCGCGCTTCGCCGCGCCCCGCAGCACCTCCGTGACGTAGCCCGCCTGGGAAGACCCCTCCAGGCCGTGCAGCACCACCACGTGCGGCGCGCCCGTGGGCCCGTCGAAGGTGTCCAGGTCGACGAAGTCCCCGTCCGGCAGGTCCCTCCGCTCCCGGCGCAGGGGAGGCACGCGCGTGGGGCGCACGAGGGACGCGTAGATGGTCTGCGCGTGCGCGCCGCGAAGGCCCGGCGCGGGGATGAACGGCTCGGTGGGCTGGAAGGTCACTTCCGCTCCCTGATGGCGCGCGCCATCCGCATGGAGGCGCAGCCGGACTCACGCACGGCCTGGGCCTCCGCGGTGAGCTGGAACAGCGCCAGGTAGTTGTGCACGCGCTCCTCCAGCGTGGGGGCCTCGATGCGGCGGCAGACCTCATCCGCCGCGTAGTCCCGGCACACCTGGGGCCGCCGCTCGTACACGGTGCACAGGTTGTCCGCGCCCAGGTGCGGGCACCTCAGCCCCAGCGGCTTGTCCAGCGCGGCGATGTCCGGCGCCACGCAGCAGGCGCCACAGCAGGTGCACTCCATGGGACTCCTTCAGCGGCGGACGGCCTGCTCCACCTTGCCCAGGTTCGTCACGGTGAGCGTGACGCCCTGGCCCTTCTTCCACGCGGCGAACTCCTCCTCGCGCGTGGGCTTCACCTCGTGCTGCTTCACGCCGCCGTCGTCGTAGCGCACCAGCACGGTGTAGTCCTCTTCCCGCCGCACCCGCTCGTTCGTCCCGGCGGTGAGCTCCGGCCAGCGCGGCGGCCCCTCCGTGCCCTTGAGCTCGCGCGTGTCCACCGGCTTCCAGGCGTACGTGTCGTAGGAGCACTGCTGCGCGTAGACGGGCTCGTTGCGGTAGCGCGTCTCCGTGTCGCAGTCCTCGTAGGACTCGCTGCAGTACTTCGTCACGTCGTGGCAGACCTCCTCGGCGAAGCCGTTGCCCTTGTCGCGACGGGTGCACTTCTCCTCGGTGCCGCAGGCCACCTTGCGCGTCTTCGTCCGGCACACGCGCTGGGTGCCGTCCGCCACCCGGCGGGTGCCGCGCTGGCGGGACTCGCAGTCGCGGATGTTCGCCACGCCCGCGACCTCGCCCGTGCCGTTCACCGGCATGCGCGGAGACGTGGGGCGCAGCTCGTCCCGCCAGCCCGTGCGCGTCTCCGGGACGAAGCGCTCCTGCACCAGCGCGCGGCGCCAGTTCGTGGCCACCACCTCGCCCTGGAGCTCATGCTTCATGTTGCCCCAGATGCCCACCGCGCAGGTGCCCAGGCAGCACGAGCCCAGGATGCCCACCACGATGAGCGCCACCTTCCCGAGGCGGCGCGGCTTGGGCGCGGGCTTCGGTGGGGCCTGGGGGGACAGGTCCGCCAGCGGCGCGGCCTTCGCGTCCGAGCCCCGCTCGGCGGAGCACTGCCGGCAGCGCTTGCCGTCGCCCCGGTTGGCCGCGCCGCAGTAGGCGCAGAACCAGTCCTCGCCGGCGCCGGCCAGGTCCAGGGCCTGTTCGTCGGTGACGCCTTCGCGGGTGGACCTTCCGGAGGCCGCGTCCACGTCACCGAAGTCGAACTCGGACTCCTTGCCGGTGAGCTCCCGCGGGTTGTTGCAGGAGGGGCAGTTCTTGTGACGGGCAGGGATGTTGCGGGCGCCACAGGACGTGCAGTTCCAGGTGCCCTCGATGATGCGCCTTCGCTCGGCCATGGGGCGCATCCTAGGGGACCTGTCGCCGCCTGACACATCCGGGTTGGGGGCAGCGCCCCTGCTCCCACCCGGCCGGAGGTCAGGCGGCCAGCGCGCCCTTCCAGGGATGGCGGCGCGCGGGTTCCCCTGTCACGTCGGACGGTGGCGGCGGTCCCGAAGCACCGGGCTCACACCCAGAGGGCGCGAGGGAAGGGGACCTCCGGCGCGGCGGGCAGCCCCGGGCGCAGCGGACGCAGCATGGGCAGCGACCCGTCCCGCTGCACCCGCACCGCGCCGGGGACCCCGCCCAGCAGTGACGCCGTCGCGGGCTCCTCCCACCACACCACGCGCTTGAGCCCGGCCTGATGCGCCACGCGGCGCGCCTCCGTGAGCAGCGCCTCCGCCGACGAGGCGTCCCGCGCATCCAGCATCAGCACCACCAGCTCGCCGTAGCGCGCGTTCATCGTCCACAGCGCGGTGGACTCCCCCACCACCGCGCCGCACGTCCGGGGACGGGGCCGCGCCAGCAGGTCCGCGTAGATGCGCTCCCGCTCCAGGTGCCAGTCCACCTGCGCGGCGCCAGGCCACAGGAAGAAGGGCACGTTCGGCCGGCGCATCCGCGCGAGCGCCCCCGCCACGTCCGTCTCCTGGAGCCCCGCGTCCACGGGCCGTCCCCCCGGCGCGTCCACCGCGTCCAGGTGCCAGTCCCACGCGGGCACCTCCACGTAGCCGGACCGGCGGTACAGCGGCGCCCCCACGTCGGAGAACAGGACCACCGAGTGCGGACGCGGCGCCACCCGCTCCAGCTCCGCGGCGACGGCGTCCATCAACCGCGTGGCGTGCCCCCGCCCGCGCAGGTGCTCCTCCGTGTACACGCTGGCGATGGCGTAGCTGTCCCCTTGCGTCAGGTGTCCGTCCGCGCCCCGCAGGAAGCTGTCCGTGTGGAAGGTCTCGCATGACGCCAGCACCCGGCCGTCATCCGCCAGCCACAGCCACGTGTTCATGCCCTCGCGGCTCCACGGGTGCGCGCGCAGCCGCGCTTCGCGCTCCTGGTACTGCGGCACGCTCAGGGGCGAACCCCACGCGGCATGGGTGACGGAGTCGCGCTGCGCCTTCTGCGCGTCGGTGGCGAGGACGAGGGACATGGTGCCGGGCACCCTAGACGCGCGCCCCGCCCGCGCGCGAGCCCTACAGCGTCGTGGTGTACGGGAACCGGAAGTGCAGTTGCAGGTACGCCTGCCCCACGTGGAAGATGCCGTCCCCCAGGGAGTCCGGCAGCCCCAACCCGCCCAGCTCCTGCGGCACGTAGAACGTGGACTCCCAGCCCACGCTGACGAGGAAGCTCTTCGCCAACTGGAACTCCAGGTCCGCGCCCAGGCTCGCTCCGGGCCGCAGGAAGTGCGTGTCCGGCAGCGTGTCGGAGAAGATGTACGCGTACGTCAACACCAGCCCCACGCCCAGCTTGAAGCGCACCGGACTGGACGACAGCGGCACCCCCAGCCCCAGCGGCTTGAACGTCACGCCGTACATCCCCGTGTCGCGGTACTTCGGCGAGATGATGAACGAGTCCGGGATGAAGATGGACGGCGAGATGCGGATCTCGTCCATCTGCTTCGCCTGCTTCCGGTAGCGCGCGGGAATCGCGCGCTGGTTCTTGCGCAGCCACTCCTTGTCCAGCACCGCGTCCACCGACAGCTTCAGCCCCGTGTGCAGCAACTGGTCGTCCGCGATGGGGCCGGAGAACACGAACACCGCCGGCCCCACGCCCACGTCCACCGGAACGGTGACCTTCTGCGCCGCCGTGACGACCGCGGGCCAGGACAACGACACGAACAGCAGCGCGAGCAGGGTGGGCCTCAAGGGCGGGTCCTCACGTACCGGGGCCAGGAAGGGCCCGCATTTCGAGCCTAGAAGGTGGAGACGCTCCCTGTCCCATGGCGTTAAGAAGTTCACGCCGGAAAGGGAGCCGGCACTCTCACGCTCCCTTGCAGGTCCGCTGCCGCACCTGCCTCACCCAAGGAACCTTGATGCTCCCCGTCGCGCTGCTGCTCGCCTCGTCACTGCAATCCCAGACGCCGCCGGCACCCGCCCCGCGTCCCGCCGCCCCGCCGCCGCCGGCCGCCGTCCGCGCTCCGGCGCCGCCCGCCCTCCCCGAGGACGCCCCCGCCGCGGAGCGCGCCGCCGCCGCCGCCGAGCGCGCCGCCCTCGCCGCGGAGCGCGCCGCCGAGGCCAGCGCCCGGCTCGCGGAGGCCATCGAGAAGCTGGCCGAGGTGACCGCGCGCGGGCCCGTCGCGCCGCCTCCCGCGCCCGCCGTCGAGGCCGCTGCCGCCGCGGCCCCCGCGAAGCCCAGCGCCTGGGACGTCAGCGTGGGCCTGAGCCTCATCTCCCTCACCGGCAACGCGTCCACGCTGACCGTGAGCGGCCTGGCCAGCGCGCTGCGCAAGACGGACAAGTGGATCTACTCCATCAAGGCCTACGGCGCGTACGGCCGCAGCCGCCCGCCCGAGGTGGAAGGGGAGGTGGAGTCCCTGTCCCAGGTGGTGGCCCTCAACGCCGGCTTCGAGCTGCGTGGGGACCGCCGCTTCACGGATCAGCTCAGCGGCTACCTGCTGGCCGGCGTGGACACGGACCACATCAAGAGCGTGGAGTCGCGGCCCTACGGTGAAGCCGGCGCCAGCATCCTCTGGTTCGACACCAAGAAGGACGAGAAGCTGGGCACGCGCGACTCCGTCCTGCGCACCGACTTCGCCTTCCGCTACGCCCGCGAGACGCGCTTCCAGTACTACCCGGACCGCGTGGACCTGCCGGACGTGGACCTGGGCGGCCCGCGCTTCGGTGCCCTGTTCCGCTACGGCATCTCCAAGGACATCACCTTCCAGGAGGACGCGGAGATCCTCGTCAGCGTCATCTCCGACTCGCGCATCCTCTTCAGCAGCCAGACGCAGGTGATGGCGAGCCTCACCGACGCGCTGGCCCTGGGCGTGGGCTTCCAGGTGAAGGCCGACAGCGCCCCGCCCCCGGGCAAGGTGTCCACGGACACGGCGCTCTCCTTCAACCTGACCGTCGCCCTGTAGTCCTCCGCCGGGCGGGGCGGGCCCGCCGGGCCCGCCCCAAAGCGACGCGGCGCCAGGGAAGAATCCCGGGCGCCGCGTTCGTGCTTCAGGGGGCTGACGGAAGCGGGGGACTACTCGTGCGTCTCGTGTCCCTGCTTCTGGAGCTGCTGGTGGCCACCCGTGCGGCCTTCCGTCGGGTTCGCGCCGATGTCCACCGACTGCAGGTCGCTGTACTGCGACCCCGGCGGGTTGGCCAGACGGAAGCGGGTGCCCAGGTCCATCAGCGAGAAGCCGATGAGCAGCACCACGAACAGGATGGACACGGCGAACACCAGGCGGTTGGCGCCCTGGTGCTCCGACAGGTGCATGAAGTAGAGCGCCACCAGCGTGCCCTTCACGCTGGCGATGATGAGCGCGAGCACCAGACCGAAGTCAGGCAGGTGCATGCGGCCGGTGAACACGGTGACGAGCGTCAGCACCAGCAGGGCAATCCAGATGACCACGTAGCGCCCGGCGCCGTGGTGCTCCTGCATGTTGTGCTCTTCCTGACGCGATTCGTTGGCGATGGCCATGTCGTAACCCTCAGACCAGGTACAGCATCGGGAAGAGGAAGATCCACACCAGGTCGACGAGGTGCCAGTACATGGAGCCCAGCTCGACCTGCGTGTAGTTGTTCGCGCTGAAGTCCCCGACGCGGTACGCGCGCACCGTGGCGAACGCCAGCACCGTCATGCCGATGATGACGTGCAGCGCGTGCAGCGCGGTGGAGGCGAAGTACACGGAGAAGTACAGCGGCGCGCCCGGCAACTGGATGCCTTCGTAGAAGTAGTAGCGGCCCGGCAGCGTCCCGATGTGGAACTTGTGCTTGTACTCGAAGAACTTGATGACGAGGAAGCCCAGCGCCATCAGGAGGGTGAGCACGTTCATGTGCCCCACCATCTTGTTCTTCCCCTCCTTGGCGTAGTGCACCGCCATGGCGGCGGTGAACGAGGAGGTGATGAGCACCACCGTGTTGATGGTGCCCATCGTCAGGTCCAGGCTCCGGCTGGAGGCCGCCCACGCTTCCGGGAACAGGAAGCGGTAGGCCGCGTAGCACGCGAACAGACCCGCGAAGAGCAGGATTTCCGTGGCGAGGAACAGCCACATGCCCAGCCGCGCCGCGTGCTTCTGGACATCCAGCGACGCGAAGTGGGCAGCCAGCTTGGGACCGGGCACCGAGCCCGGCGTCACGTGAGCGCTAGACATCCGACACCTCGCCCTCGGCCTTCTTCGGATCCACGTAGAAGTGCGGCTCCTCGGGGTAGGTCGGCTGGGGCCCGATGAAGTTGTGCGTGGGCGGAGGGGACATGGTCAGCCACTCGTAGCCCTTGCTGTTCCACGGGTTGTCCACGCGCTCGCCGTAGATGAGCGCGTAGGTCAGGTAGATGGCGATGATGATGAAGCCGAACGCGAGCAGCGACGCACCGGCGGTGGACGCCACGTTCAGCGCCTGGAAGCGCTCCGGGTACTCGTAGTAGCGGCGCGGCATGCCCGCGTTGCCCACGAGGAACTGGGGGATGAACGTCGCGTTGAAGCCCAGGATGATGAGCGCCGCGGAAACCAGGCCCCACCCCTCGTGGTACATCTTCCCGAACATCTTCGGGAACCAGTAGTGGAGCGCGGCCAGGAAGGCCATGATCGTCGCGCCCACCATGATGAAGTGGAAGTGCGCCACGACGAAGTAGGTGTCGTGCCACGCCACGTCCAGCGACACGGTGCCCACCGCGATGCCCGTCATGCCGCCGAACACGGTGAAGAACAGGAAGCCGCAGAAGTAGGCGAACGGGGTCGTGAACTCCACCGCGCCCTTGTAGACCGTGCCCACCCAGTTGAAGACCTTGATGGCGGTGAACACGCCCACCAGCATCGTCAGCACGCCGAACACGCCGGCGTTGAAGGTGGACTGGCCGGACACGAACATGTGGTGGCCCCAGGCGAAGAAGCCCACGAACGCGATGCCCAGCGACGAGTACGCCACCGCGCGGTAGCCGAAGATGTTCTTGCGGCTGAACGTGGAGACGACCTCGCTCATCACGCCGAACGCCGGCAGCACCATGATGTACACGGCCGGGTGGCTGTAGAACCAGAACAGGTGCTGGAAGAGCACCGGGTCACCGCCGCGGGCCACGTCGAACATGCCCAGGCTGAACAGGTTCTCCGCCGTCACCAGCAGGAGCAGCAGGCCAATCACCGGCGTCGCCAGCACCTGGATGCAACTGGTGGCGTAGAGCGCCCACACCATCAGGGGCATCTTGAACCAGGTGATGCCCGGCGCGCGCATGGTGTGCGCGGTGACGATGAAGTTCATGCCCGTGAGGATGGAGCTGAACCCGATGATGAACGCGCCGAAGAGCACCGGCGCCACCGTGGTCGTCGTGTGCGCGCTGTACGGCGTGTAGAACGTCCAGCCGGTGTCCAGGCCGCCGTTGAGCATGCCCCAGAGCGCGAAGCCCGCGCCGGCCAGGTACACGTAGAGCGACAGCAGGTTCAGGCGGGGGAACGCCACGTCCTTGGCGCCCAGCATCAGCGGCAGCATGAAGTTGCCGAAGATGGCCGGGATGGCGGGGATCATGAACAGGAAGATCATGACCACGCCATGCAACGTGAAGACGCGGTTGTACGTCATCGCGTCCATGATGGTCGGGCCGGGCGTGAGCAGCTCGATCCGGATGAGCAGCGCGAAGATGCCGCCCACGAGGAAGAAGAGCAGCACCCAGGCCATGTACATGATGCCGATGCGCTTGTGGTCCACCGTCAGCAGCCACGACTTCACCGTGGTGCCGTCCGTCAGGTAGCTCGGGTGGTGGCCGTGGTCGTCGTGCGCCTCATGGCCGGGGACGGCCCCCGGCGCGGCGATGCTACTGGATGGGGTCATAGGCGGGGCCCTCGGAAGCGGTCTCGCGCACGTTCGCGGTGCGCAGCGTCTTGATGTACTCGACGATGGCGGCCGACTCGGGGCCCTGCAGCTTGCCCTGGTAGGTCGGCATCACGTTCTGGTAGCCGGCGACGATGTGCGCGCCCGGGTCCATCATCGACTGGGTGATGTAGGCTTCATCCACGCGGATGCTCTGGCCATCGTCGAGCTTCTCTTCACGCTCGTACATGCCCAGGAAGGTGGGGCCGATGTGCTTCGAGCCGTCCACCGAGTGGCACTTGAGGCAGCCCTGCGTGCCCACCAGCTTCTGGCCCTGCTCGGCCATGCGGGCGACGGGCGGCACGAGCGACGTGTCCGCCAGCGCGTCCTGCCGGTCCTGGAGGCGGCCACGCTGCTGCTCCTTCAGCCAGTTCTCGTAGTCCTCCGGCGCGAGCACGACGACCTCGGCCAGCATCTTCGAGTGCGACAGGCCGCAGTACTCGGTGCAGAGCACCTGGTACGTGCCGGGCTTCGTCGCCTCGAACCAGGCCTGCGTGTAGCGGCCCGGCACCGCGTCCATCTTGATGCGGAAGGACGGGACGTAGAAGGAGTGGATGACGTCGCGGGACGTGATGAGCAGGCGCACCGGGCGGTTGGCCGGCACGTGCAGCACGTTCACGCCGTTGGGGCCCTCCGGGTAGGAGAACTTCCACATCCACTGCTTGCCCATGACGTAGACATCCATCGAGTCCTTGGGCGGAGTGGTGTACCAGGTGAAGTCCCGGAACCCGATGGCGAACCACGCCAGGAAGAACACCAGCGGGACGGAGACGAAGAGGAACTCCGTCTTCAGGTCCGGCACCACGTATTCCGTGTGCTGGTGGGCCTCCCGCCGGCGGTAGCGGAAGAACATGAAGAGCGCCGCGAGGCCGACGCCCGCGGACATCACCATCGTCGTACCAACGACGAAGTAGTGCAGGAAGTCGACCCGTTCCGCGAACGTGGACGCGCGCTCCGGGAGGAACAGGAATTGGTTGGCCAGGTCGCTCATGTAGTCGCGCCTTTCTTCAGCTCGCGCCTCCAGAAATAGATCAGCATCGTGGCCAGGGCGCCGAAGACAGCCAGGGAGCCCAGGCGGATGAACCCGAAGATGTAGAAACCGTACCGCCGCGTGGCGGTGTCATACTTGAAACAGGACATGACGATGCGATCGACGCTCGTCCCGACCCGACCGCCCGCTGCTTCCAGCAGCGAAAGCTTCACGTCCTTGCGGTCGAACGACGTGCCGTAGAGATAGCGGGAGATGCTCCCCTCCGGCGTGAGCACGGTGACCACCGCGGGGTGGGCGTACTGCTTCGTGCTCGGCTCATACGTGTACTTGAAGCCCACGGCGTCGGCGAGCTTGTGGATGTTCTCGTCGGTGCCGGTGAGGAAATGCCAGGGGGCCGTCTCCGGCTTGCCCATGGACTGGAGGTACTTGCGCCGCCGCTCCGCGCTCTGCACCGGGGTGTCCTTCGGGTCGATGCTGACGGTGACGGCCTCGTAGTCCTTGCCCAGCTCCAGGCCCAGCTCGCGCATCACGCGGACCTGCTCGTTGATGACGAGGTTACAGAGCATGGGGCACTCGTAATAGACGAGCGTGAGCAGGGTGGGGCGCGTCTTGGACAGCAGCGTGCCCAGCCGCACCTCTTCCCCGGTGGAGTCCAGGAGGCGGGTCTCCAGGGGGAGCGGCTCTCCCAGGTGCTCCACCACGTCCACCCCCGTCACCGGCGGGGGCAGGTCGGAGTCCGCCTCCAGGATGGCGCGGGGCGTCTTGCCTCCGCCCGGCAGGGCGAACGCGGGCGTGGCGCTGGTGAGCACCAGCGCGAGCGCCGCGAGGAGCCCGGCGGCGCGGGCGGAGCAGAGAGGAGGAAGGGACGGCATGGCGGGGGACGGCTCGGGGGCAGGAGGAGCGGGTGGGAGCCTACTTCTTCGGGGCCGGGGCCGGGGGGGCCGTGTGCGGCGCGGGCGCCGGAGCCTCGGGGGAAGCCGGGGCCGGCGTGGGGGCCGGGGCGGGCTCGCGGGCCTTCTGGGCCTCGGTCGTGATGACCTGGTCCATGGCCTGGCCCAGCGGCTTGTGGGCGGCGACGCCTGGCTGGTCACCCCAGCCGTTCTTCAGCGCCTGGTGCTGGCCGCCAATCTTCTCCGCCGCGCGCCAGTCCTGCTCGAACAGGCGCTGGTTCACGATGCCGATCTCGTACTGACCCACCGCGGCGGGACGAGGAGGAGGACCGTCCGGCTGGGCCTCCTGCATGGTCACGACCTGGATGCGCCAGGCCCACACCGCGCCCGCGAGGAAGAGGACCATGGCACCGACGCCGATGCCCACGATCTTCCCCATGACGAGGTGGTCTTCCTCGGCCGCCACGCCATGCGCGCCGACGATGACCCGCGATTCGACTTCGGACTGGGTCTTCTTCATGGCTGCACGTACCTCAGGGACTCCGCGATGTAGGGGTCCTTCACCGGGAAGGTGTACCGACCGCGCGCCCGCAACAGGGCGTAGCCCACCGAGACCCCGCCCACGCCCACGAAGGCCGTGAGAATCGTCCAGTGGAACGTCGGACCGGCCTCACCGGAGAACGCCGGCCAGATGAGCCAATACAGGTCCACGGCGTGCATGAGAAGCATGTAGGTGGCGGCCACCGCCAGGGTCCCGGGCTTCTCCTTCAGCTTGCGTGACAGCAGCGTGAAGAACGGCAGCACGAAGTGACCGAAGAAGATGACGATGGAGACGCTCCGCCACGGGCCGTACATGCGCAGGCCGTACCAGGGGGCCTCTTCCGGGATGTTGGCGATCCACACCAGCAGGAACTGGGAGAAGCCGATGTAGGCCCAGAACGCCGTGAAGGCGAAGATGAGCTTGCCCAGGTTGTGCAGGTGGGACGTCTTCACCAGGCTGCCGTACAGGTCCTTGCCCTGGGCGCGCACCGTGGCCAGCGTGAGGACGCAGAAGGCGGCCAGGAAGCTGCCGGCGAAGTAGTAGGCGCCGAAGATGGTGGACTGCCACAGCGGGGTGAGGCTCATCAGCCAGTCAAAGGCCGCGAAGGTGATGGTCAGCGCCAGGAAGGGCAGGGCGCCCGGGGAGAACTTGCGCTGCTTGACGGTGAGCTCCAGCCCGCCGACGTCGTCCTGCTGGGTGCTCCAGCCGTACAGCCGGTGCGAGACGAAGATCCACACCGCGAAGTAGATGACCTGACGGACGGCGAAGAAGCCCAGGTTCAGGTAGTGGGCCTTCTTGTGGGCCAGGTGCTCCACCTCGATGCCGTGGATGTGGGCCGCCAGCGGCGAGCCGTCCACCCAGGGGTAGAGGTACTTCATCATCGGGATGAGGGCGAGGATGAGCACCGCGAAGACGGGCACCGCGATGGAGATGGTCTCCATGGCGCGGCGCAGGACGATGGGCCACTTCGCCTTCGCCGTGTGGAAGATGCACAGCATGATGAGGGCGGCCACGCTGATGCCGACCCAGTAGGTGAAGCCCAAGAGGTAGCTGAAGCTGGTCGCCTCGGGGTTCATGAAGAAGCCCACGGCGGTGAGCACGAGGCCCACCACGCCCAGGCCGAACGCGGGCACCATCAGCTTGGGCGTGCCGGTGTAGCGCTCCATGGCAGTCATCGGTTCTCCTGCGGGACGGGCTGCGTCCCGGCGGTGCTGCGGGCGGCCTGCAGCGCGCGCACGTAGGCGACGACGGCCCAGCGCTCACGCGTGTCGAGCTCACCCGAGAAGGACGGCATGATGCCGTAGCCCTCGTTGATGGCGGTGTAGAAGTGGCCGGCCGGCTTGTCCGCGAGCTCCAGCAGGGACGGGGGCAGGCGCAGGGCCATGTTCTCCGCGACGACGCTGTTGCCGTCGCCGAGCACGCCATGACACTGCGAGCAGACGATGTTGTACTTCTTCTGGCCCAGCTCCAGCAGGTGCTTGTCCACCGGCAGGGGGATGGCGTTCACGGCCACGCCGTTGGCGCGGCCCGTGGAGATGCCCGGGTTGCCCACCGGCCGCTCGCGCGGGACGGTGCCGGCGGGGGGCACGCGCATGGCGCGGCCGTCCGGCCAGAACTCGGACGTCTCGTAGTACTCGTACTTGGCCTGGGTCTCCATGCGCTGGAGGAACTCCGAGCTGACGTTGCAGCCCGTGAGCGCGGCGAGCCCGGCGGCGGGGATGAGCCACCTCATTCGTTCTCTCCCGAGACGACGGTCACGTGGGTCGCGCCCAGGGCCGTCAACTGGTTCTTGACGTCCGCGGCGTCCGTCCCCGTGGGGTGCGGGATGCTCAGCCAGTAGCCGTGCGTGGACGCGCTGCGGAACTCTTCCGACTCGAAGGCCGGGTGGTAGGGCTGCGGCAGCTTGCTCAGGCCGAGCAGGCCGAAAAAGATGCCGAACGCGGCGAACAGCACGCTCAATTCGAACGTGATGGGCACCCACGCCGGGAGGCTCAGGAGCGGACGGCCGCCGACGTTGAGCGGGTAGTCGATGGTGTTCATCCACGTCTGCATCGTGAGGGCGGTCACCATGCCGGTGAGGCCGCCACCCAGGGCGATGAAGGGCACGCGAGAGGGCGGCAGACCCAGCGCCTCCGACCCGCCGTGCAGCGGGTAGGGGGAGTAGGTGTCCATCCCCTGGAAGCCCTTCTCGCGCATCTGCTGCGTGGCGGAGACGAGGGCTTCCGGAGTGGCGAACTCGGCCAACACCCAGGAATCAAGGACCTTGGCTTCCATGATGCTAGTGCGCTCCGTGGGTGGCCGCGGCGTCCGAGCCGTGGTGTCCGTTGCCATGGGCGGCGTGGGCGGCGTGCTTGAGCTCCAACTGGAGCTCCTTCACCTCGCTCACCGCGACGGCGGGAACGAACTTGAGGAACAGGAGGAACAGGGTGCCGAACAGGCCCAGCGTGCCGATGTAGATGCACCAGTCCACCCAGGTCGGCGTGTAGATGTCCCACGACGAGGGGAGGAAGTCCTGGGAGAGCGACGTCACGATGATGATGAAGCGCTCGCACCACATGCCGATGTTCACCGCGATGGAGGCCACCCACATGATGGGGATGCTCGTGCGGGCCTTCTTGAACCAGAAGATGTTCGGGGTGATGACGTTGCAGGCGATCATCAGCCAGTACACGCCGGCGTAGGGGCCCGTGGCGCGGTTCACGTAGAAGGTCCAGAACTCGTACTGGTTCATGGAGTACCAGGCGATGAAGTGCTCCATCAGGTAGCCGTAGGACACGAGCAGACCCGTCGCCAGGATGACCTTGTTCATGTTCTCCAGGTGGCGGTCGGTGATGACGTCCCGGAGGCCCAGGTACTTGCGGGCGGGCACGATGAGGGTGATGACCATCGCGAAGCCGCTGAACACGGCGCCGGCCACGAAGTAGGGCGGGAAGATGGTCGCGTGCCAGCCCGGAATCTGGGAGACGGCGAAGTCGAACGACACGATGGTGTGCACGGACACCACGAGCGGCGTCGAGAGGCCGGCCAGCAGCAGGTAGGCGATCTTGTAGTTGTGCCAGTGGCGGCCGGAGCCGCGCCAGCCCAGGGCGAACAGGCCGTAGATGGTGCGCTGCAGCTTCGTCTTGGACGAGTCACGCAGGGCGGCCAGGTCCGGGATGAGGCCCACGAACCAGAACAGGGCGGACACCGTGAGGTACGTGGAGATGGCGAACACGTCCCACACGAGCGGCGAGCGGAACTGCGCCCAGGCGCCCAGGGTGCTGGGGTAGGGGAACAGCCAGAAGGCGAACCAGGGACGGCCCGTGTGGAGCAGCGGGAAGAGACCCGCGCACATGACCGCGAACAGCGTCATGGCCTCCGCGAAGCGGTTGATGCTCGTGCGCCACTTCTGCTGGAAGAGCAGGAGGATGGCGGAGATGAGCGTACCGGCGTGGCCGATACCGACCCACCAGACGAAGTTGATGATGTCGAACGCCCAGCCCACCGGCTGGTTGTTGCCCCACACGCCGATGCCGCGCGCGAGGGTGTACGTGACACCGACGACCAGCAGGCCCAGCGCCGCGGACGTGATGCCCAGCAGCATGAACCAGCCCTTGCCGGGCTTGCGCCAGACATGGTCGAGCAGCGTTTCATTGAGGGACTTGTCGTCGTGGTGCGGCGCGACGAGGTCCCGGGGCTCGAGGGGGTCGAGCGGGAGTGCGTGTGCGGTCTCGGCCATGACGGTCAGTGACCTCCTTCATGCGCCGGCGCGGCTTCAGCAGGGGCGGCGGGCACGAGGGCAGGGTTGGGGTTGCGCAGGCGGATGAGGTGGGCGGTGCGGGGGCGGGTGCCCAGCTCGTGCAGCAGCCGGTAGGCACGCTCGTCCTCGTGGAGCTGGGTGACGCGCTGGGCGGGGTCCGCCAGGGAGCCGAAGGCGATGGCCTGCGTGGGGCAGGTCTGCTGGCACGCCGTCTGGAGCTCCTTCTCCTGGATGAGGCGCTTCTCGACGCGGGCGTTGATGCGGACGCGCTCGATGCGCTGCACGCAGTAGGTGCACTTCTCCATGACGCCGCGGTTGCGCACCGTGACGTCCGGGTTCATCAGCATCTTCTCGGTCGGCGTCTTGCCCTGCGTGTAGTGCAGGTAGTTGAAGCGGCGGACCTTGTACGGGCAGTTGTTGGAGCAGTACCGCGTGCCGATGCAGCGGTTGTACACCATGTCGTTGAGGCCCTCGTCCGAGTGCACGGTGGCGTTCACCGGGCAGACGTACTCGCAGGGGGCCTTCTCGCAGTGCACGCACGCGACGGGCTGCATGACCATGGCGGGGTCGTTCTCATCGCCCTGGAAGTAGCGGTCGATGCGCAGCCAGTTCATCTCACGGCCGCGGCCCACCTGCTCCTTGCCGACGACGGGGATGTTGTTCTCCGCCTGGCACGCCACGACGCACGCGTTGCAGCCCGTGCAGCGCGACAGGTCGATGGACATGCCCCACTTGTAGCCCTCCTGCGGGGTCTTCGCGTAGTCGAAGTCCGGCAGGTTGTTCTGCTTGCCCAGCTCGTACTTGGCCTGGACGCGCTCCAGCGTGTGCTCCGTCTCCTTGGACGGGTGCTTGAGCTCGCTGACGGACATGTCGAGCGCCAGCGGGCGGCCCTCCATGCGCCAGTGGTACTGGGTGCGGGCGAACTTGTGGCTGCCGCGGACCTTGGTCAGCCGGGCGCCGCCGTCGAACCAGGGGGCGTTCACGCTGCGCAGCAGGTTGGCGTTGAAGCCGATGTCCTTGGCCACGACCTCGTGGAGGCCGGTGCGGCCGTAGCCCAGGGCCACGGTGACGGTGTCGTCCGCGTTGCCGGGGAGGATGGTGACGGGGACCTGCAGCTTGCGCCCGCCGTACTCCAGCTCCGCGACGTGGTTGTTCTCCAGGCCCAGCTTCTTGGCCGTGGCCGGGCTGAGGATGGCGGCGTTCTCCCAGACGATCTTCGTGATGGGGTCCGGCGTCTCCTGGAGCCACGCGTTGTTGCCGAACCGGCCGTCCAGGACGCGGTAGTCGTGGACGAAGTTGATCTCCAGCTCACCGGCCGCGGGCGGCTGGTAGGCGGCGACCAACTGCGAGGCGGCGCCCGTGTCCGGGGTGGCCGTCAGCGCGGCGGCGACGCTGCCGGGGACGACGCCCTCGGAGACCCAGGTCTCCCAGCGGGTCTCGAAGTCGCCGCGGCCGGCCTCGCCACCCTGCGCGGCCCAGTAGTCGCGCACCAACTGGTAGGCGGGGCGGAAGGGCTCGTCGAGGAACAGCGCGAACAGCTCCATCTCCGGCACGCCGTTGAAGAGCGGCTGGATGAGGGGCTGGGCGATGCTGACGGTGCCGTCCACCGCGCGGCCGTCGCTCCAGGTCTCCAACTGGTGCGCCAGGGGCACGAACCAGTCGGCGAACTTGGAGGTCTCGTCCTCGTAGTGGCCCGCGTACAGGACGGACAGCGCCTTGCGGTTGGCGTTCTGCTTGGGGTCCAGCACCTCCGCCAAGCCCGCGTCCACCGGCAGGACGTAGACGGGGTTGGTGGCGGTGATGACCAGCGTGTCCACCTTGCCGGCCTTGATGTCCGCGACCAGGGCGCTGATCTCCGACAGGCCCGAGGCCTCCGGAGCGGCGGCGGGGACCAGCTTCACGGTGGTGCCCACGTTGCCCAGCGCGGCGTTGATGGCCTGCGCCAGCGCGTGCACGGCGGCGGGCTGGCGCTCACCGGCGAGCACCACGGAGCGGCCGGCCTTGGACTTGAGGTCCTGGGCCACGGCCTCCACCCACGAGGAGACCTTCGCGCTCGGCGCGCCGGCCTTGCCGGAGGCGGCGGCGCCCAGGCTGGCGGCGGGGCCACCCACGGCCTGCGCCAGCGCGGCGGCGATGCCGAAGACCTCGGCGGACTTCACGCGCAGGCGGTGGTCCGCCATGCCGCCGGTGATCGACATGCGGGCTTCCGCCACGTACAGGCGGTTGAGCTCGCCGTTCTTCGGGTCGCGGCGGTCCGCGAACTGGCGGTTGAGGGCCAGGTTCTCCGGGCGGCTCTCCAGGAAGTCCGCGTCCAGGGAGACGATGACGTCCGCGCGGCTCAGGTCGTAGAGGGCCTGGACCGGCTGGCCGAACAGCGCGCGGTTGGCCTGCGCGGCGGCGGAGTCCGTGATGGACGAGAACGTGTGGAAGCGCGCGTTGGGCAGCTTCTTCTGGATGCGGCCCGTGACGTCGCGCAGCGTCGGGGAGCTGATGGGCTCCGTGAGGAAGCGCAGGCGGCTGCCGCCGTCGGCCGCGGCCTTCTGGCTCACGAGGGCGGAGATGTCCTCGGCCAGCACGCGCAGCGAGCGGGGGTTGTTGCCCTGCCGCAGCACGCGGGCGCGCTGCGGGTCATAGAGCGAGAGCAGGAACGCCTGCTCGAAGACGCCGGCAGCGCCCTGGTTGATGGGGTGCTGGGGGTTGCCTTCGATCTTCACCGGGCGGCCTTCGCGCGCGGTGATGAGCAGGCCGGAGGTGTGGCCTCCGAGCGTCATTCCGGACGCGTAGTGCAGCGGGTTGCCCGGGGTCACTTCCGGCGGCGTCTTCGTGTACGCCACCATCCGCTCATCCTGCGGACGGGTGCTGCACGCGGTGGCGCCGGCCAGGGCGAGCGACGCGCCCAGGAGCTGCATGAACTCGCGGCGGGCGAAGCCGGTGGGGGGCAGGTCCGCGCCGACGGGGAACTCCGGGCGGGTCTCCTCCAGGAACTCCGGCGTGGCGAGCTTCTCCTCCAGGCCGAGCCAGTACGTCTTGCCGTACGCGCCTTCCGCCGGGACGGCGCGGGTGGAGGCGTGCTCGAGCGCTTCGTTCACGACGTCGTCGTGGGCGTGCGCGTGGGGGGCGGCCTCGTTGCGGCCCGTAACGACCGGGAGCGCGAAGGACGAGGGGGTTTCCTGCGCGGGCGCGCTGTCAGGCTTGGTGTTCATCGGTGGCATGTGGAGCAGCTCGTGCGCGAGTGAACGTCGTATTCCTTGATGAGCGTCTCGGCGAGGGCCGAGGCCTCCGCCTTATCCGCCGGGGGCGCCCAGGTCATGCTGGTGATGAACTCCGGGGGCCGGAGGTTGGGGCCGGGGTTGCGGTGGCAGTCCAGGCACCAGCTCATCGTCAGCGGCGCGGACTGCTCGATGGCGCCCATCTGATCCACGCGGCCGTGGCAGGTGGCGCAGCCAACGCCCTTGCCCACGTGGATGGAGTGGTTGAAGTAGACGAAGTCCGGCAGGTTGTGGACGCGGACCCAGGGGATGGGCTGGTCGGCGAAGAACGCCTTGCGGACCTCGGTGAGGTACGGGCTCTTGTTCCACACCTGCGCGTGGCAGGACATGCACACGGTGGTGGAGGGGATGCCCGCCGACGGGGACTTCTCCACCGTCCAGTGGCAGTAGCGACAGTCGATCTGCTCGTCACCGGCGTGGTGCCGGTGGTCGAACTCGATGGGCTGTTCCACCGGGCGGGCCTGATTGGTCACGAGCGGGCTGCGCACGTAGGCCAAGAGGCCGCCGATGGCGATGGCGGGCACGGCGAGGAGCATCGCGGCCGACAGGCGCGACACCGTATTCGTCCAGCGTGGGAAGAGAGGGCCGCTCATACCAGGACCAGGGGCAAGAGGACTGAAGGCGACATGAAAGCAGGGGCGGACGCAGGAAAACCGTTCGGCGCGGAAGTCAGGGGGGCCGTCCCGGTCCCGGTGGACCGGGCGGGGGGTGGCTCCTGGCGCTCAGACGGCAAGGCAGTCACGTCCAACGAACCTCTAGGATGGTGCCGTGGGCGCGGGTCCCTCATGCATTTCCCGACCCAATGCGGCGCGGGACCATCAACCATGAGCACGGCAGTGTCAACCATTCTGTGGGGAGTGGGAATAAGGAGCGCTTAGCACCTTCTGGGGTGGTTGCGACAAGTTGTCCGCGCGCGGTGATGAATCCCGCTTCTGGCGATCGGAAGGGAGCTTTGCGCGAGGGCCCGTTTCCCTCTGCGCTCAATCGCTTTCAGGGCGCGCGCTACAGGGTGCGACGGTCCGCGCCACGCATGGAGCGCGGCGACTGGGAGTCCGGGTCGCCGGAGCGCGTGGCGCTACAGCTCCACCACCGCGGTGCCGGCGACGGCGTAGACGCGGTCCTTCCTGCCCCGCCGCATGTCCATGCCCCCCGTGAAGGCGCTGAACGCGGGCAGGACGCCCACGCCGGGGCCCAGGTGGAAGCAGGGCAGCCGCAGCCGGTCCTCCCCGCCCGACAGCCGCACCATGGGGTGCAGGTGCCCGGCCCAGACGTAGCGCCCGGCGGCCGGCTCCGGGTGGTGGGCGAAGCGGAACGGGCCTTCGTCCCATGCCTCCACGCGGTCCTCCATCCTCCAGGACGGCGGGAGGGTCCGCACGTGCCGGTCATGGTTGCCGCGTATCAGCACGACTTCTAGTGAAGCATGTGTTTCACGCCAGGTATTCACGCGGCTGATGACATCCGTGGTGAGCCCCTGGCGCGAGTGCACCAGGTCCCCCACCAAAAGGAGGCGCCGGGCGCCGGTGGCGGTGAGGGCGGAGGAGAGGCGGGCCAGGTCGTCATCCAGGACCCCCAGGGGCAGGGGGATGCCGTGCTGCTGGAAGGACTCCGTCTTGCCCCAGTGCAGGTCGGCCACCGCGAGCACGCCGGCCTGGGGCCAGTGCAAGGCCCGTTCCGGGAGCAGCTCCACGTCCGCGTCCGCTACGCGGGTCTGGCATCGGCCTGGGACCATCGCTCCTTGAGGCGCTGCACGCGGTCCAGCAGGGATTCGTTGGACACGCTGGCGCTGATGCGCTCGACGACGAGCGGGAAGCCCAGCGGCGAGGGCCGGTGGACGTGGACGACCTCCACGGGGTGCGCCTCCAGGCGCTCCAGGGTGCGCGCGAGCCGGCCCTGCTCGAACTGATGTTCCAGCACTTCGCGGCGTGCTTGACGCAGGAGGAGGTTGTCCGGGTCGTACTTCACGAAGACGTCATAGAGGAGCGCGGCGCTGGCCTGGACCTGGCGGGTGGACTTGCGCGCTCCGGGCAGGCCCGGCATCACCAGTCCGGCGACGCGGGCGATGTCGCGGAACTGCCGGCGCGCGAGCTCGCTCAGGTTCACGCTCTCCAGGATGTCCTCCACCAGCCGCTCGCGGGTGAAGAGGGCCGGGCGCAGCGCTTCGTCGAAGGGGAAGGGCGTGGGGGTGAGCAGCTCCAGGCCGTAGTCGTTCACGGACAGGCTGAAGGTGGCCTTCTGCAGGCGGGTGAGGCGCAGGGCGAGCAGCGCCGCCAGCCCTTCGTGCACGAGCCTTCCTTCAAAGGGATAGAGGAAGAGGTGGTGGCCGTCCCGCGTGCGGCAGGTCTCCGCCAGACAGCCGCCGTCGCCGGGGATGCGGGACAGGCGGGCCTGCGCGTCGAGGATGGGCCAGGCGGCGGCGACCTCGTCCCTTGTGACGTCGCCCTGGCGCGCGGCCTCCAGCGTGCGGCGCATCGCGGACGCGAGCGAGGTGGACAGGGGCAGGCGGCTGCCGCCCCAGCGCGGCGTCTGGGTGGCCTTGGCCTTCGCGGGCTTCACGTACGCCGTCATGTCCTTGAAGTGGCTGAATTCCAGACGGCGGCCCGCGAAGAGGAAGGTGTCTCCGGGCTTCAGGCGGCTGACGTAGGACTCCTCCACCGTGCCCAGGGTGCCGCCGCTCCAGTAGCGGAGCCGCACGGACGCGTCCGACGTGATGGTGCCGATGTTGAGCCGGTGCAGCCGGGCGAGGCGCACGTCGGGCACGCGGAAGCGGCCGTCCACCTCCACCACGCGGCGGAACTCCGGGTAGGCGCGCAGCGTGGGGCCTCCCTCGCGGACCAGGGCGAGCGCCCAGTCGAACTCCTCGTCGGTGAGGGACGCGTAGCTTGTCGCGGTGCGGACCTCGTCGCGCAGGGCCTCGCGGGTGAAGCCTCCTCCCAGCGCGCACGTCACCAGGTGCTGGGCCAGCACGTCGAGCGGCTTGGACAGCGGCGTGCGTGGCTCCACCTCGCGGCGCGCGATGGCGTCGCGGGCGGCGGCCATCTCCACCAGCTCCAGTGCGTGCGTGGGGACGAAGAGGATGCGGCACGTGGCGCCGGGGCGGTGCGCGCTGCGGCCCGCGCGCTGGAGCGTGCGGCCGATGCCCTTGGGACTTCCTATCTGGATGACGCGCTCCACCGGGCCGAAGTCCACGCCCAGGTCCAGGGACGACGTGCACACGACGAGGCGCAGGCTTCCGTCCTTGAGGCCTCCCTCCACGCGCTCGCGCTCCTCGCGGTCGATGGAGCCGTGGTGCAGCGCGAGCAGGTGCTCCCATTCGGGGCGAAGGAAGCGCAGCCCCTCGAACCAGCGCTCCGCCTGGGAGCGCGTGTTGGTGAAGAGGAGCGTGGACTGCGTGGGATCCAGCCAGTCCGCCACGCGCGGCAACATGGAGAAGCCCAGGTGCCCGGCCCACGGGAAGGTGTCCACCTCCGCTGGCAGCAGCGTCTCCACGTCCACCGGGCGCTGAAGGTCCGCGCTCACCAGCGTGGGCTCGTGGTCCGTGCCCACGACGGTGCGCGCGGCCTCGTCCAGGTTGGCGAGCGTGGCGGACAGCGCCCAGATGCGCAGGCCCGGCGCGAAGTGACGCAGGCGGGCCAGGGCCAGCTCCACCTGGGTGCCCCGCTTGGAGGCGAGCAGTTCGTGCCACTCGTCCACGATGACGGCGCGCAGCGAGGCGAAGTTCTCCGCGGCCTGCTCCTGCGTCAGGAGGAGCGACAGGGACTCCGGCGTGGTGATGAGCACCTGGGGCAGGCGTTCGCGCTGACGCTGGCGCACGGAGGAGGACGTGTCTCCCGTGCGGCTCTCCACCTCCAGGTCCGCGTCCAGGGCCATCAACGGTTCGCGCAGGGCCTGCTCCACGTCACGCGACACGGCTCGCAGGGGCGTGAGGTAGAGGATTTGAAGCCCCTTCTCGTTTCGCTCGGCCACGTCCGCCAGCGGGCCGAGGTAGGCCGCGTAGGTCTTCCCCGCGCCGGTGGGCACGTGGATGAGGCCGCTGTCTCCTCGCGCGTAGGCCGCCCAGGCTTCTTCCTGGAAGGCATACGGCGTCCAGCCCCTGGCGGCGAACCATTGCCGGAGCTGAGCCAGCGGCGTGCCCTGGTAGGGAGAGGGGGGCCGGGGCGCGGGTTTCCTCGCTCGGGTTCGTGGGGGCTTCTCGGCCTGCTTCTCCGGCGCGTGCTTGCCGCGCATGCGATTGCGGCGGGGCCTAGTGGGCGGCATGGAGCAGCCCCTTCAACGAGTCGAGCGTGTCCGCGTCCCTCGCCGTCTTGTCCGCGCGCCAGCGGGCGATGCGTGGGAAGCGCAGGGCGACGCCCGACTTGTGGCGTGGAGACGGCGCGATGGCTTCGAAGTGCAGCTCGAACACCTGCTCTGGATCCACCGAGCGCACAGGGCCGAACTTCTCCCGCGTGTGGGCGCGGATCCACCGGTCGAGCCGGCTGATCTCCTCGTCGGTGAGGCCCGAGTAGGCCTTCGTCACCGGGAGCAGGTCCTCGCCGTTCCACACCGCGAAGGTGTAGTCCGTGTAGAGCGACGAGCGCCGGCCGTGGCCTGGGTGCGCGTAGAGCAGCACCGCGTCCACGGTGTACGGGTCGATCTTCCACTTCCACCAATCGCCGCGCTTGCGCCCCGTCTGGTACACCGAGTCCAGGCGCTTGATCATCAAGCCCTCGACGTTGCGCGCGCGGGACTCCTTGCGCAGCTCCGCCAGCGCCTCCCACGACGGAGCCGTCACCGTGGGGGAGATGGGGAAGCGCGGGTGGTCCTTGAGCAGCGCCTCCAGCCTCGCGCGCCGCTCGCGCAGGGGCAGCTCGCGCACGTCCTTCCCGTCCTGCTCCAGCAGGTCGTAGACGACGAACGCGGCGGGGGCCTCCGCCAGCACCTTGGGCGTGAGCTTCTGTCTGCCAATGCGGCGCTGGAGCCGGGCGAAGGGCAGGGGGACGCCGTCCTCGTAGGCCATCACCTCGCCGTCCAGCACCGTGCCTTCGGGCAGGGCCCGGGCGGCCTCGGTGATTTCGGGGAAGCGCTCGGTGATCAGCTCCTCGCCCCGGCTCCAGAGGAACACGTCGCCCTGGCGGCGGATGAGCTGGCCCCGGATGCCGTCCCACTTCCATTCGACGAGCCAGTCACCCAACTCGCCCAGCGACTCCGCCGGCTGCTCCAGCGGTGACGCGAGGTAATAGGGATACGGGCGCGACACGTGCCCGTCCGAGACGTCCGGCGCCACGAGCTGTTCGAAGAACGCCTTCGTCGGCGTCCACGTGCCCATCAGCCGGTGCGCCACGCTGGGCGGGGGCAGGCCTGTCACTTGCGCGATGGCTCGCACCACCAGCGTGTTGGACACGCCCACGCGCAGCTCGCCTGTGAGCATCTTGTTGAGGAGGAAGAGCTCGCGGCGGGGCATGGACCTCCACCAGCCCACCACGCGCTCGCGCTGCTCCGCCGCGTCCAGGCCCCGCAGGGGCAACAGGCGTTCCTCCAACCAGCGGGAGAGGGGCAGCTCCTCGGCGTGCTCGGGCGGGAGGTTCGCGCCGTCGAGCAGCAGGGCAATCACCTCCGCCAGGTCTCCCACCGACGCGTAGACCTCGTCGAAGAGCCAGTCCGGGATGCCCGTGAGCTCCTGCGTCCAGCCCACCAGCAGCTTCGACGTGAGCAGCCGCTTGAGCTTCTGGCCCGTGAGGAAGAACAGGCCCCAGGCGGCGTCCTCCGGCGGCGTCGTCCGGAAGTAGCGCGCCATCGCCTCCACCTTGGCGTTGGTGGAGGTGGTCTGGTCGAGCGTGTCGTAGAGGTCGGCCAGGGCTCGCACGCGTCAGTCCTCCGCTTCGCCCTCGAAGGGCGTGGCGAGCGGCGAGGCGTCCACGCCCCGCTCCCGCAGGTAGTGCGACAAGGGGTCCGTGTAGCCGTGCGTGACGAGCACCTTCTCCGCCCGCGTGCCCGCCACCGTGCGCAGGAGGTCCGGCCAGTCCGCGTGGTCGGAGAGCACGAAGCCCCGGTCGTAGCCACGGCGGCGCCGGTTGCCGCGCACGCGCATCCACCCCGACGCGAAGCCCGTCTCCGCTTCACCGAAGCGGCGCATCCACGTGGAGCCGGCCGCGCTCGGCGGCGCCAGCACCAGCGCGCCCGCGAAGGACGCGCCCTTCTCCGTCTCCGACACCAGTTGCGTGGGCAGCATCGCGACGCCCGCCTCGCGGTACGCGGTGACGAGCCCGTTCACCGCGCCGTGCACATAGGCCGGCCGGTCCGTGAGCTTTCCCAATTCCGCCAGCAGGCGCTGCGCCTTGCCCAGCGCGTAGCAGAAGAGCACCGCGGAGCGGCCCGCCTCGCGGTTCGCGTCCCACCAGCGCAGGATGTCCTGGGCCACGAGGCCCGTGTCATCCCAGCGGTAGATGGGCAGGCCGAACGTCGCCTCCGTGATGAAGGTGTGGCAGCGCACCACTTCGAAGGGCGCGCAGGTGGGGTCCGGCGTGCGCTTGTAGTCGCCGGAGATGATCCACACCTCGCCCCGGTGCTCGACGCGGATCTGCGCGCTGCCCAGCACGTGGCCCGCCGGGTGGAAGCTCACGGTGGTGTCGCCCACCTTCAGCGCCTCGCCGTACTCCAGCGTGTCGATGACCGCGTCCGCGCCCAGTCGGCGTTGCAGCAGGCCCCGTCCGGGAGCGGCGCCCAGGTAGCGCTGGCTCCCGCTCCGGGCGTGGTCGCCGTGCGCGTGCGTGACGAGCGCCCGCTCCACCGGGCGCCACGGGTCGATGTGGAAGTTCCCCGCCTGGCAGTACAGCCCCTGCGGCGTCACGGAAACCAGCGGCGTTCGTTCCTGGTGGGTCGCGGTGGCCACGGTCCTCTAGAGGTAACGAGGCCTTGGAGCAGGGGCCACCCACGGCCGGACCCTCCTCCGTGCTCCGCTGACAAGGGGGCGGGCGTCCGTCCTGGCCATGCTTGCGCTCCAAACGACGAAGCCAGGGACCGGAGGGCCCCTTGGATGGTGGGCGTGGACAGGGGATAAACCCGGGGAAACCCTCCACCTCGGACCCTTTCGCGATGACGCCGTCCGCGCTCCTCCTGGCCCTCACCCTGGCGCAGTCCCCTCCGGCGCCGGACGCCGTGCTCGAATACAGCGCCTCCGTGGTGGAGGAGGGCGCGCCGGATCCGGCGTCCTTCGGGTTCACCGCCTTCACCGCCGGTCAGACGGTCTACCTGGGCGTGGACGAGGCGAACCTGCGCGCGAGCGCGGCGGCGGACGCGTCCGTGGTGCGGACGTTGATGCTGGGCACGCCGGTGAAGGTCGTGAAGGCGGGGGAGCGCGCGAAGGTCGGCGAGTACGTCAACACCTGGTACCAGGTGTCCGTCGTGGACGCGAAGGGCGCGGCCCCCGTCACCGGTTGGGTCTTCGGCAACACGCTCACGCCGTTCCGCTTCGAGGCCGACCTGGACGGCGACGGCGAGATGGAAGTGGCCACGGTGGTGATGAGCAACGAGTTCAAGGCGCGCGTTCGAGTGCTGGAGCCGGGCGTGAAGCCGCCGCGCCGGGTGAGCAGCGTGGACGTGGCGGTGGCGTCCACGGCGTACGGCGAGGGCCGGGGCGGTCCGGTGACGGTGAAGCTGGTGCCCGCGAAGCAGGCGGGCGTGCCGCTGCTCCAACTGGACTCCGCGCCGGAGCGCTGCGGCGACTTCGTCACGTCCTACGTGAGCTACACCGGGGCCAACGGGAAGCCGGGCGTGCTGGGCAAGGCGAAGGTGGCGCTGGAGCTGGGCGGGCTGATGGACCCCCCGAACGAGAGCACCTTCGAGGTCTCCTTCCAGCCGGCCGAGAAGCGCGCGCTGGTGGTGCGCACGAACGTCGAGGAGGAGGAAGAAGGCAAGCCCCAGAAGGTTACGGAGCGCGAGGTCTATCAGTGGAAGGACGGCGTGTTCGCCCAGGCGAAGCCCGTCGCGAAGCCGTAGGTGCAGGGCCCGGAAGGCCGGGCACCCGGGCGCCCCTCCGGGTGATGGAAGAGGGGTCAGGGCAATCGACCATGGATGCGCAGGAGCGGAAGGCAGCCTACCGGCAGCGCGCGGAGGCGGGACAGGCGGTGCCGGTGTCGGTGGAGCTGCCGGCGGACCTGGATACGCCGCTGTCGGCATACCTGAAGCTGGGCGGTGGGAGCCGCGGCTTCATCCTCGAGTCGTGCTACGGCGGCGAGCGCTTCGGGCGCTACAGCCACGTGGGCGTGAATCCGGCGGGCCGCGTGCGGCTGGACCGGGACGGGCTCACGTTGTGGCGTGGCTCGCAGGAGGAGCGCCGCGAGGGCCGGCCGCTGGACGTGCTGCGCACGCTGTGGCGCGAGCTGTCCGTGGCGACGCTGCCGGGCGAGGCGCCGTTCCTGGGCGGGCTCGTGGGCTACCTGGGCTACAACGCCACGTCGTGGTTCGAGCCGAGCGTGCCGGACCGCCACCCGCGCGACACGGGCTTCCCGGACTCCGAGTGGCTCATCGCGGAGGACTTCGTCACCCACGACACGCGCACCCAGACGCTCAAGGCCATCTCCATCGCGCGGCCCGCGCTGCACGGCAGCGTGGCGGCGGCGCTGAAGGACGCGGAGGCGCGCGCGGAAGGCCTGGCGGAGAAGCTGCGCCGGCCGCTGCCGCCGGAGGCCTACGCCGCCGTCCCCGCGCAGAAGAACGCGCCGGCCCCCGTCGCGTGCTGGGACCGCGAGGGCTACGCCCGGGCGGTGGACAAGGTGAAGGAGTACGTGCGCGCGGGCGACTGCTTCCAGGCGGTGCTCGCGCGCAGGTTCGAGGCGAAGGGCGCCATCCCCCCGCTGTCGCTCTACCGGGCGCTCAGGCGGGTGAACCCGTCGCCGTACCTGTTCCTGGTGGACCTGGGCGAGGCGCGCGCGCTGGTGGGCGCGTCGCCGGAGCTGCTGGTGCAGGTGCGCGACGGGGACGTGGTGGTGCGGCCCATCGCGGGCACGCGCCGCCGGGGCGGCTCCGAGGCCGAGGACCAGGCGCTGGAGAAGGAGCTGCTCGCGGACGAGAAGGAGCGCGCGGAGCACATCATGCTGGTGGACCTGGGGCGCAACGACGTGGGCCGCGTGGCCGCGCCGGGCACGGTGCGCATCGAGGACCTGATGATCATCGAGCGCTACAGCCACGTGATGCACATCGTGTCCCAGGTGCGCGGCAAGCTGGACACCTCGCGCTTCGACGCGCTGGACGCGCTGGCGAGCACCTTCCCCGCGGGCACCGTGTCGGGCGCGCCCAAGATCCGCGCGATGCAGATCATCGACGAGCTGGAGCCCATGCGGCGCGGGCCCTATGCCGGCGCGGTGGGCTACCTGTCCTTCTGCGGCACGCTGGACGTGGCCATCGCGCTGCGCACCTTCTTCGTGGACGGCGACCGCACGATGTGGACCGCCGGGGCGGGGCTGGTGGCGGACTCGGACCCCATGAAGGAAGCGGACGAGACGGAGGCGAAGGCGGGCGCCATGGCCGCCGCGCTGCGCCTGGCTCGCGAAGGAGGTGGGCGGTGATCCTCGTCATCGACAACTACGACTCGTTCACCTTCAACCTGGTGCAGTTGCTCTACACGCTGGGCGCGGAGGTGAAGGTGGTGCGCAACGACGCGCTGGACGTCGCGGGCATCGCGGCGTCGGGCGCGTCCCACCTGGTGGTGTCCCCGGGGCCGTGCACGCCGCACGAGGCCGGGGTGAGCGTGGCGGCCATCTCCCAGTCTCGCGTGCCGGTGCTGGGCGTGTGCCTGGGGCACCAGTCCATTGGCGCGGCGTTCGGCGGGCAGGTGGTGCGCGCGCCGGAGCCCGTGCACGGCAAGGCGGCGCACATCCGCCATGACGGCACCGGCGTCTTCACCGGCGTGCGGCAGGGCTTCCAGGCGGCGCGCTACCACTCGCTGGTGGTGGCGGCGCAGTCCATGCCCGCGGAGCTGGAGGCCACCGCGTGGAGCCAGGACGGCCTGGTGATGGCGCTGCGCCACCGCACGCGGCCGGTGGTGGGCCTGCAGTTCCATCCGGAGAGCGTGCTGACGCCGGAGGGCCCGTCGCTGGTGCGCAACTTCCTGGAGGGGAAGCTGTAGCGGTCCGTCACTCCCGCAGGTGCGTGGTGTCGTTCCAGCTCACGAGGACCGGCTGCCTGCCGCCGGCCTCGGAGCCCAGCACGCTGATGGACGCCGTGCCCAGGTGGAACAGCCTGCCTCCGTCCGGGGGCAGGCCCAGCCAGCGCGAGGCGAGGATGCGCAGCATGTGCCCGTGCGAGAAGAGGAGCACGTCGTCCTGGAGGGCGCGCGCCTCCGCGATGATGCGGTCGGCGCGGGCGCCCACCTGCTCCAGCGTCTCTCCGTTGGGCACGCCGTCCTTCCACAGCGTCCAGTCCGGGCGCGTGGTGCGGATGTCCGCGCCGGTGCGGCCCTCGTAGTCGCCGTAGTCGAACTCCATCAGGTCGTCCTTCTTCTGGGCCACGTCGCCGTAGCCCGAGAGCACGCACGTCTCCCACGCGCGCATCAGCGGGCTGGTCCACACGGCGGCGAAGCGCCACTTGCCCAGCGGCGCGCGGAGCCGCTCCGCCATCTGGCGGCCCTCCTCCAAGAGCGGCAGGTCCGTGCGGCCGGTGTGCTGGCTGCTGCGGCTCCACTCCGTCTCACCGTGACGGACGAGGACCACCTGGGGGGCGCGTGTGTTCATGGCGCCAATCTGTACTACCGCTTGCGTGTCCGCCACTCCTCGCGGCTCTGGCCCCAGAGCTCCACCGGGTGGTCGTTGTAGGGCGCCGGCAGCATGCCCATGCGCAGGAAGCGCGAGCCCAGCCGGCGGGCCACCTGCTTCGAGGGCTCGTTCGGCGGGGAGATGGAGTGGATGACCTCCGTCCACCCGAGGTGGTCGAAGGCCCAGTCGATGGTGGCCGCGGCTCCTTCCGTCGCGTAGCCCTTGCCCCACGCGTCGCGCGACAGGCCCCAGCCGACCTCCGGGCCCGGCCACTCCGCGGGCTGCCAGGGCCCCAGCCGGCCCACCCACCTGCCGGTGGCCTTCTCGAACACGGAGAACATGGCGAAGCCCTGGAGCGCCCAGGAGCCGGCCATGGTGCAGACGGCGCGCCACACGTTGGAGCGGGGCTGGAGGCCGCCGATGTACCGCGCGGTCTCCTCGTCCGCCATCATCGCCACGAAGCCCTCCAGGTCCTGGAGCGTGGGCGGGCGCAGGATGAGGCGCGGCGTTTCGAGGGTGGGTCCCAGGATGGGCGGGGTGTGCATGTCCGGTCTCCAGGCGCCGGCGACGGGCCGGCGCGTGGAGCGGGACCTTAGCGCTTCAGGCCGCGCTTGATGTCCGCGCAGAGCTGCTTCGCCGCGGCCGGGCCGTCCGAGTGGGCGGCCTTCACCAGCGCGCTGCCCACGACGACGCCGTCCGCGTGGGCCACCAGCGGCCGGGCCGTGTCCGCGTTGGAGATGCCGAAGCCCGCCACCACCGGCACGGACGCGGCGCGCTTCACCAGGTCCAGCCGCTGGGACAGGTCCGGCGGCAGCTCCGAGCGCATGCCGGTGACGCCCGCCACGGACACGCAATAGACGAAGCCCCTCGCGTCCTTCGCGATGGCCTCCGCGCGCGCGGGCGGCGTGGTGGGCGCGCACAGGGGCACCAGGTCCACGCCCTCCTTGTCGAACGCGGCGCGGATGCTCGCGCTCTCTTCCGGCGGCAGGTCCGGGAGGATGGTGCCCGCGATGCCCCGCTCGCGCGCGAGCTTCGCGTAGCGCTCTTCTCCCATGGCCATCACCACGTTGACGTACGTCATGATGACCAGCGGCGTCTCCGGGCAGCGGCGGCGCACCTCCGGGACGACCTCATCCAGCACGCGGCGCAGCGTGGCGCCGGCCTTCAGGGCCCGCTCGGACGCGGCCTGGATGACGGGGCCGTCCGCGATGGGGTCGCTGAACGCCACGCCGATCTCCAGCACGTCCGCGCCGCCCTCCACCATGGCGGCGAAGACGTCCACGGACTTCGGCAGGTCCGGGTCGCCCGCCATCGCGTACGCCACCAGCGCGCCTTCTCCCCGGGCCTTCGCCTTCGCGAACGCCTTGCCCAGCTCCGTGCTCATGACTTCACCCCCGTGGCCGGCGGCACGCCGCGCGCCGAGATGGTCGCCACGTCCTTGTCACCCCGGCCCGAGCAGTTGATGACCAGGTGCTTGCCCTTGCCCAGGTCGCGGGCCAGCGCGCGCGCCGCGGCGAACGCGTGCGACGTCTCCAGCGCGGGGAGGATGCCCTCCGTGCGCGCGACCTCGTAGAAGGCGGCGAGCGCGTCGTCGTCCGTCGCGGTGCGCACCTCCATGCGCCCCGTCTTCGCCAGGTGCGCCAGCTCCGGCCCCACGCCCGGGTAGTCCAGGCCGGCGGAGATGCTGTGCGCCTCTTGAATCTGGCCGTTCTCGTCCTGGAGCACCAGCGAGCGCGAGCCGTGCAGCACGCCCTCCGTGCCCAGCGTCAGCGACGCGCCGTGCTGGCCGGAGTCCAGGCCGTGGCCCGCGGCCTCCACGCCCACGAGCCGCACCGCCGTGTCCGGGATGAAGGGGTGCAGCGCGCCGATGGCGTTCGAGCCGCCGCCCACGCACGCGATGATGGCGTCCGGCAGCCGGCCCATCGTGGCCAGCGTCTGGGCGCGAATCTCCCGGCCGATGACGGATTGGAAGTCACGCACGATGGTGGGGTAGGGGTGCGGGCCCGCCGCGCTGCCGATGACGTAGTAGGTGTCCTGCACCTGCGACACCCAGACGCGCATGGCCTCGTTCATCGCGTCCTTGAGCGTGCGCGAGCCCGACTCCACCGGCCGCACCACCGCGCCCAGCGCGCGCATGCGGAAGACGTTGAGCGCCTGGCGCTCCACGTCCAGCGCGCCCATGAAGACCTCGCAGGGCAGGCCGAAGAGCGCGCACGCGGTGGCGGTGGCCACGCCGTGCTGGCCCGCGCCCGTCTCCGCGATGATGCGCTTCTTGCCCATGCGCCGGGCGAGCAGCACCTGGCCCACGGTGTTGTTGATTTTATGCGCGCCCGTGTGCGCCAGGTCCTCGCGCTTGAGCCACACGTTCGCGCCGCCCCAGGCCTCCGTGAGGCGGTGCGCGGGCGTCAGCGTGGTGGGCCGGCCCACGTACTCGCGCAGCACGCGGGTGACCTCCTCGCCGAAGGAGGCGTCGGCTTGCGCCTTCGCGTAGGCCTCCTCCAGCTCCAGCAGCGCCGGGACCAGGGTCTCCGGCACATAGCGTCCGCCGTAGCGGCCGAAGCGGCCCACGGCAGTGTCCGTCGTCATGGCACGACTCCTCAGGGGTTGAGGGACCGGACCGTGCGCACGAAGGCGCGCACCGCGTCCAGGTCCTTGATGCCAGGGGAGGACTCCACTCCACTGGCCACGTCCACACCGTAGGGCCGGGTGGCCCTCATGGCCTCGGCCACGTTGGAAGGCTTGAGGCCGCCCGCCACCAGCACGGGCAGGCCGCAGCGCGCAAGCTGCTTCACCAGCGACCAGTCGAAGGTGACGCCGCCTCCGCCGTAGCCCGGGGCCGCGCCGTCCAGGAGCAGGCCCGACACATCGCCCACGCCCACGTAGCTCTTGGCCTTCTCCACGTCGTCCGGCCCGCGCACGCGCAGCGCCTTGATGACGGGCACGCCGTAGCCGGAGCAGTCCTCGGGGGACTCGTCGCCGTGGAGCTGCACGGCGGTGAGGCCGCACTCGCGCACGCGCACGCGCACGTCGTCGCGGGTCGCGTTGACGAACACGCCCACCAGGGCGGCCAGCGGGGGCCGGGTGCGCGCGATGCTCACCGCCCTGGCCAGGTCCACGAAGCGGGGGGAGCCTGGATGGAAGTTGAGCCCCAGCGCGTCCACGCCCGCGGCCCAGACGCCTTCGGCGTCCTCGACGCGCGTCACGCCGCAGACCTTCACCAGGGTCCTCATGTCCCGCCGCCTTCCAGCCCGAGCAGCCGTCGCAGGGCCCGGCCGGGGTCCGCGTCGCGCAGGAGCGATTCGCCGACGAGCACGGCGTTGGCGCCCGCGTCGCGCGCGGCGGTGAGGTCCGCGAGGCTCTTGAGGCCGCTCTCCGCCACCAGGGCGGTGGACCGGGCGCGCAGCGCGGGCATCACCCGGAGCGCCGTGCCGGTGTCCGTCTTCAGCGTGGCGAGGTCGCGGTTGTTGAGGCCGATGATGCTGGCGCCCGCGGCGAGCGCGCGTTCGGCGTGCGCCTCCGTGTGGGCCTCCACGAGCGCGGCCACGCGCACCTGCTTCGCGGCGGCGATCATCTCCCGGAGCTCCGTGTCCCCGAGCGCGTCCGCGATGAGCAGCACCGCGTCCGCGCCCCAGGCCGCGCTCTCCTCGACCTCGCTGGCGGCGACGAGGAAGTCCTTGCGCAGGACGGGGATGGAGACGGCGGCCCGGACCGCGACCAGGTCCTCCAGGCTGCCGCCGAAGTCCGGCCCGTCGGTGAGCACGCTGATGGCGCAGGCGCCGGCGGCTTCGTAGGAGCGGGCCACCGCGACCACGTCCGCGTGCGGGAAGGCGCCGCCCGAGGGGCTCTTGCGCTTCACCTCCGCGATGACGTTGACCGGATGTCCGAGCACGCGCCGCACCAGCGCCTGGGCGAAGTCCCGCGTCGGGGGATGCGCGCCGTGCGTGGGAGGAGGCCGGGTGCCCAGCTCCCGGAGCTTGCGCGCCATGATGACGTCCAGCGTGCCGGGCGCGTCCACGGGCTTCGCGGCCGAGGAGGACGTTGTCATGCCGCGACCCTCTGGATGAGCGCCGCGAGCTTGCGTTCGGCGGCCCCGGAGTCGATGGCGTGCTCGGCCCGCTTCACGCCCTCCTTCAGGGTGTCCACCAGCCCCACGATGAGCAGCGCGGCGGCCGCGTTGAGCAGCACCGCCGTGCGCACGCCGTCGCGCTCTCCCGCGAGCAGCGCGCGCAGGCGCTTCGCGTTCTCCTCCGCGTCGCCTCCCGCGATGGACTCGCGCGGCACCGTGCTCAGGCCCGCGTCCTCCGGCGTCACCGTGAAGCGGCGCACGGTGCCGTCCGCGCACAGCTCCGCGACCTCCGTGGGCGCGCACGGTGAAATCTCATCCAGCCCGTCGTGCCCGTGCACCACCCAGGCGCGCCGGCTGCCCAGCCGCCCCAGCACGCGCGCGGTCTGCTCCACGCGCTGCCGGTCGAACGTGCCCAGGAGCTGGTAGCGCGCCCCCGCGGGGTTCGTCAGCGGCCCCAGCAGGTTGAACACGCTGTGGAAGCCCAGGTCCTTGCGCGCCTGCGCCACGTGCCTCAGCGCACTGTGGTGCGAGGGCGCGAAGAGGAAGCCCACCCCGTGCTCGTCGATGTCGCGCGCCACCTGCGCGTGCGCCCGCTCCATGGACACGCCCAGCGCCGCCAGCACGTCCGCGCTGCCGCAGCGGCTGGAGACCGCGCGGTTGCCGTGCTTGGCCACCGTCGCCCCCGCCCCGGCGGCCACGAAGGCCACCGCGGTGGAGATGTTGAAGGTGTGCGCCCCATCACCCCCCGTCCCGCAGGTGTCGAGCACCACCTCCGCCTGGGGAGCAATCCTCGCCGCGCAGGCCCGCATGGCCTCCGCCGCGCCGAGGATCTCGTCCTCGGTCTCCCCCTTCATGCGCAGCGCGGCCGCCAGCGCACCGACCTGCGCGGCGGAAGCCTCGCCCGCGAGCATCTGGCCCATGACGGAGGCCATCTCCTCGCGGGAGAGGTCGCGCCGGCTCACCACCCTGCCAAGCGCTTCCTTGAGAGTCATGGCCTATCCCAGCCTGACCGTTTCGCGTCCCATCGCCTGGGCGATGGCCCGCACTTCACCCATGGCCTTCTCGAACTCGGAGAAGTCCAGCGACTGGAAGCCGTCCGACCGGGCGCGCGGCGGATCCGGGTGGACCTCCACGATGAGGCCGTCCGCGCCCGCGGCGACCGCGGCCCGCATCATCGCGGGGACCGCCTTGCGCACGCCGATGCCGTGCGACGGGTCCACGAACACCGGCAGGTGCGTGAGCGCCTTGAGCATGGGCACCGCGTTCAGGTCCAGCGTGTTGCGCGTCATGTTCTCGAACGTGCGGATGCCCCGCTCGCAGAGGATGACCTGGGTGTTGCCGCGCGCGACGATGTACTCGGCCGCCATCAACAGTTCCTTGATGGTGGCGCTGATGCCGCGCTTGAGCAGCACGGGCTTGCGCGTCTCGCCCACCGCCTCCAGCAGGCTGAAGTTCTGCATGTTGCGCGCGCCCACCTGGAGGATGTCGGTGTGCTCCGCGACGGAGGCCAGCGTCGCCGTGTCCTTCACCTCCGTCGTCACCAGCAGGCCCGTCTCCTTGCGCGCCTCCGCGAGCAGCGCCAGGCCGTCACCCTTGAGGCCCTGGAACTCATAGGGGCTGGTGCGCGGCTTGAACGCGCCGCCGCGCAGCATGGTGGCGCCCGCCTGCTTCACCGCCTGCGCGGTGGAGATGATCTGCTCGCGCGACTCCACGGAGCAGGGGCCGGCGATGACGTGGATGGCGGCGCCGCCGAGCGTGAGGTCGCCCACGCGCACCAGGCTGTCCTCCGGCTTCACCTCGCGGCTGACCAGCTTGAACGGCTGGGAGATGGCGACCGCGTCCGCGACGCCGGGGAGCACGCGGAAGGGCTCCGGCTCCACCGCGCCGGGGTTGCCGGTGATGCCGATGGCGGTGCGAGAGCCCCCAGGTATCGCGTGCGGATGCCAGCCACGGCGGCGGATCTCATCGTTCACTCGCTCGATGTCCTGGGCCGTCGCGTCTGGGCGCATCACGATCAACATGGGGGAACTCCTGCTCTTTCTCTCCAAAGGGCACGCGGGCGAATGCCAGCGTGGGTGTGCCTGGAGCACCGTGCACACGGCAACCTTTGCCGTAACTGTCGGATGCCCGCAACCGAACCAGAGTCTCGCTTGCACGTCTTGGCGTTATCAAGCCAGGGTCCGCACGCTCGGACGGGAGGCGGACCATGGCGAAGCGGCCCGGGGTCATCGTGGTGGGGGGAGGGCTCGCGGGCCTGGCGTGCGCGACGGCGCTGCTCGAGGCGCGCGTGGACGCGCACGTGCTGGAGGCGGGGGACGCGCCGGGCGGCAGAGTGCGCACCGACTCGCACGAGGGGTTCCTGCTGGACCGGGGCTTCCAAGTGTACCTCACCGCCTACCCGGAAGGCCGGCGGGTGCTGGACCTGAAGGCCCTCTCACTCCAACGCTTCATCCCCGGCGCGAAGGTGTGGCGGGGTGGGCGGCTGCACACGCTGGCGGACCCGCTGCGGCGTCCCGTCACGGCGGCGTCACATCTGTTGGACGCGCCAGGGGGGCTGGCGGACAAGCTGCGCGTATTGGAGCTGCGGCAGCACGCCACGTCCGGTGAGTTGGAGGACCTGTGGCAGCGGCCCCAGCAGGAGTCGCGGCGCTTCCTGCGGGACCTGGGCTTCTCCGAGGAGATGCTCGAAGCGTTCTTCACGCCCTTCCTCGGCGGCATCTTCCTGGAGCGGGGGCTGACGACGTCCAGCCGGATGCTGGAGTTCGTGTTCCGGATGTTCGCGACGGGGTACGCGGCCGTGCCCGCGCAGGGGATGGGCGCCATCCCCGCGCAACTGGCGGCGAAGCTGCCCTCGGGCGCGCTGCGGATGCGCGTGCGCGTGGAGGAGGCGTGGGGGCACCGCGTGCTCCTGCCGGGTGGGGAGATGCTGCACGCGGACGCGGTCGTGGTGGCGACGGACCCCAGCAGCGCGGCGTCGCTGCTCGTGGGCATGCCCGCGCCCCGCATGAACCGCGTGACGTGCCTGTACTTCGCGGCGCCGGAGCCGCCGGTGGAGGGGCCCTGGCTCGTGCTCGATGGCGAGGGGCGCGGGCCGGTGAACAACGTGGCGGTGATGAGCGAGGTGTCCGCCGCGTACGCGCCCCCGGGCCAGGCGCTGGTGTCCGTGTCGGTGGTGGACGACGCGGGCGGCGCGGACTCGCTGGAGGCGCGCGTGCGCGCGCAGCTCACGGAGTGGTTCGGCGCGGCGGTGTCCGCGTGGCGGCACCTGCGCACGTACACGCTCGCGGAGGCCTTGCCCGCGCAGCCTCCGTCCGCGCTGGTGGAGCCGCACCGGCCCGTGCGGCTGGCCGCGGGGCTCTACGTGTGCGGAGACCACCGCGAGAACGCGTCCATCGACGGCGCGCTCGCGTCGGGGCGCCGCGCGGCGGAGGCGGTGTTGCAGGACCTGGGGAGGTAGGCCTCCCTGGGGTCCGCGAAGCAGCACGTTGCCTGCCAGGCAACAGCTCGCGCGAGGGGGGAAATCGCGGAGGGGAGGGTGACCGGCCGGCCGGGCCCCTGACGGCTGGACGCGTTGCCCGCAGCGGACCTAGGGTCGGACGCACACCCTCGTTCTTCCAAGGAATCCGTTCATGCTCCGCCGCCTTGCCCTCCTGGGATTGCTCGGTCTCGTGGCCTGTCCCGGCGACAACAAAGACGATGACGACGACACCGCTCCGCCGAAGGGGACCGTTTCAGGGTCCCTCCAGCCGTTCCAGGCCGGCTCCGCCGCCGCGAACGCCGGGTCGTCGCTGGATGCGTTCTTCTCCCTGCCGGGCGCGAAGGACCTGTCCCAGAAGGTCTCCAAGGCCCTGGCCGCGCGGGGCGTGTGGCGCACGGGCATTCCCGGGAAGCCGCTGACGCACGAGGCGTCGCTGCTGCCGGGGGAGATCATCCTCCGCTTCGACACGCCGGGCCTGTCCGCGGAGGAGGCCGTCGCGCAGGCGCGCATCGCGGGCTACCACGTCGTGCACCAGGCCTACCTGAGCGATACGCAGCACCTGCTGCGCTACGAGGTGAGCCAGCCGCAGGCGATGTCCGGCGGCACGCCCACCGTGCGCGCGCTCACCCAGGCGGAGCACGTGCGCGTGCTGTCCCAGGTGCAGGCCGTGCCGGGCGTGAAGAACGCGGAGAGCAACCTGCGGGTGCGGGCGCTGGCGGTGCCGAATGATCCGCTCTACGCGCGGCAGTGGCACTACAAGAACATGAACCTGCCGGCGGCCTGGGACCTGGGCACGGGCAGCGCGTCCATCGTCGTGGCGGTGGTGGACACCGGCATCACGAAGCACCCGGACCTGAACTCGCGCATGCTGCCCGGCATGGACCTCATCTCCAGCCTCACCAACGCGGGCGACGGCGATGGCGTGGACGCGGACCCGACGGACAACGGCAAGGACCTGCCCAACGGCGGCTCGTCGTTCCACGGCACGCACGTGGCGGGGACCATTGGCGCGTCGTCCAACAACGGCGTGGGCGTGGCGGGCGTCACCTGGTCCGGCCAGAACATCCTGCCGGTGCGCGTGCTGGGCACGCAGGGCGGCTCGCTGGCGGACATCATCGCGGGCGTCACCTGGGCCAGCGGCGGCAACGTCCCCGGCGTGCGGCTGAACACCACGCCCGCGCGGGTCATCAACATGAGCCTGGGCGGTGACGGTTCGGCGTCGGCGGAGATGCAGAGCGCCATCAACGCGGCCAACGGGCGCGGGGCCATCATCGTGGTGGCCGCGGGCAACGAGAACGTGAACACCTCCAGCAGCTTCCCCTGCAACCAGCAGAACGTCATCTGCGTGGGCGCGGCGCGCTTCAACGGCAAGCGCGCCAGCTACTCCAACTTCGGCGCGCAGGTGGACGTGATGGCCTCCGGTGGCCAGACGAGCGAGGACCGCAACGGCGACGGCTTCCCGGACGGCGTGCTGTCCACGCTGCCCAACAGCAACAACGAGCCCTCCTACGAGTGGTACCAGGGCACCAGCATGGCCACCCCGCACGTGGCGGGCATCGTGGCGCTGATGCTGGCGCAGGACCCCTCGCTCACGTCGGCGGACGTGGAGGAGATCCTGAAGGCCACCGCCGACACGACCAGCCAGTGCGCGGAGGGCTGTGGCGCGGGCCTGGTGGACGCGTACGCCGCCGTGCTGCGCGCCAAGGGCGGCGGGGACACGTCGCTGCCCCCGAAGCTGGCCATCAGCACCACGCAGTTGTCCTTCTCCGGCGCGTCCTCGCAGGCGCTGACGGTGCGCAACAACGGCGGTGGCACGCTGCAGGTGGGCGTGGCCGTCACCGGCACCAACGCCTCCGCGGTGTCCGTCTCCAGCACCTCGCTGTCGGTCCCCGCGTACAAGTCCACGTCGCTGAACGTGACCGTCACCCCGGGCTCGCTGGCGCCGGGCAGCTACGTGGCGCAGCTCGACCTGACCGGCGCGTCGGGGGCGGGCACCGCGCAGGTGCTGGTGAAGTTCCGCGTGGGCGCCACGGATGAGAAGGACGCCGTCATCGGGTTCGCGTACCTGGACGCGGCGGGCGAGGTGCAGGTCGACGACGACGGCATCTCCCTGGTGCCCGCGGCCGGTGGGTACAACTACAGCCTGAAGATGACCCCGCGCGACTACCTGGTGCTGGCGTCCATCGACGACACCGGCGACGGGAACTACTTCAACAGCGGCGACCGCGTGGGCTTCTGGCGTGACACCACCCAGGTGGAGACCGTGACGGTCACCCAGGGCAAGACGACCAGCGGCATCAGCTTCACCCTGGTGCCGTACCAGTCCCCGGACGAGGGCGACGGGTCCGACTCGAAGATTGGCGAGGCCTGCACCCGCAACAGCGACTGCGGCACCAACGGGCTGTGCGCCACGGGCCAGTACTTCCCGGGGGGCTACTGCACCCAGGACTGCCTCACGTCGAGCTGCCCGGCGGGGTCCGCCTGCTACAGCAGCTCCAGCGGCAGCAGCGCCTTCTGCTTCGCGTCCTGCACGCCGGGGGTGGCGGGAGAGTGCCGCACCGGCTCCGGTTACGTGTGCGGCGACGATGGCTCGGGCAACGGCGTGTGCCTCACGCCGTGACGTGACGCCTTCACCGGCGGGCGGGGGGATGAACGCGCCCGCCGGTGGCCCTCGCGCCGGGGTACGCTGCCGCGCGCGATGACTGCTTCTCCCGTTGGACCGCCGTCAGCCGGTGACGCGGCCCTGCCCCTGTGGCGGGTCGCGGCCGCTGGCGGCGTGCTGGCCTGGACGGCGCTGGTGCACGTGCACCCGCCGCGCTTCTTCGCCGTCGCCTCCGTCTTCTGCGCCGTCTGGCTCGCGGTGACGTGGCGCGCGATGGGCCCCTGGCGCAGGCCACTTCCCCCGCTGTCGCGTCCGGATGCCGCGTGGGGGGCCGCCCAGGCGGTGGTGCTGTACGCGGGCGCGAGGGCCTTCCTGTGGGCGTTCTGCGGCGGCTTCACCGACGCGCTCTGCGCGCCGCTGCAATCCGTCTACTCGACGTTCGGCACGGGCTCGCTGGGGACGGCGCTGGCCCTGGTGCTGCTGCTCGTCCCGGCGGAGGAGTTGTTCTGGCGCGGGTGGGTGCAGGGCGCGCTGCGTCCCCGGCTGGGGCGGTGGGGCGCGGTCGCGGGGTCGGCGGTGCTGTCGAGCGTCGTGCTGCTGGGCTTCGGTGAGCCGCTGCTGGCCCTGGCCGCGCTGCCCACGTCGCTCGCCTGGGGCGCGCTGACCGAGTGGCGCCGGACGCCCGCCGCGGCCTGGGTGAGCCATGCGTTGTGGGACGTGCTCATCGTCGTGGTGTGGCCCGCGACGTGAGCGCGCGTGCCACAATGCGCGCCCATGGCTTCGACTCCGGAAGTGGTCATCTTCGGCGCGGGCAGCATCGGCTGTTACGTGGGCGGGAGGCTCGCCGCGACGGGCGCGGCGGTGCGCTTCATCGGCCGTGAACGAATCGTGGCGGAGGTGCGCGCGCACGGCCTGCGCCTGACGGACTGGCAGGGCGCGGACCTGAAGGTGCCCGCGGCGGACGTGCGCATCGACACGGGGCCGGAGGCGCTGTCCACTGCGGCCCTGGTGCTCGTCACGGTGAAGTCCGCGGCGACGGAGGAGGCGGGCCGGACGCTCGCGCCGAGGCTCAAGCCCGGGGCCCGGGTCATCAGCTTCCAGAACGGGCTGCACAACGCGGCGGTGCTGCGCGGGTTGCTGCCCGGCCACACGGTGCTCACGGGCATGGTGCCCTTCAACGTCGCGGCGCAGGGGCAGGGCCACTTCCACGCGGGGTCGGAGGGCACGTTGGAGGTGGAGCGGCACGCGGGGCTCGCGCCGTTCGTGGAGGCCTTCACCCGCGCGGGGCTGGCGCTGAAGCAGCACGCGGACATCGTCGCGGTGCAGTGGGCGAAGCTGCTGTTCAACCTGAACAACGCGCTCAACGCGCTGGCGGACCTGCCGTTGAAGGAGGAGCTGTCCCAGCGCGCGTGGCGGCGGTGCCTGGCGCTCGCGCAGGGCGAGGCGCTGGCGGTGCTGGGGCTCGCCGGGGTGAAGCCCGCGAAGCTGACGCCGCTGCCGCCGGGGTGGATTCCCCTGCTGCTGGGGGCGCCCGACGCGGTGTTCGCGGTGCTGGCGAAGAAGATGCTGGCCATCGACCCGAAGGCGCGCTCGTCCATGTGGGACGACCTGCACGCGGGCCGCAAGACGGAGGTGGACTACCTCAACGGCGAGGTCGTCCGGCTGGCCCATCAGCACCACCTCTCCGCGCCAGTGAACGCACGGCTCGTGGAGCTCATCCGCGAGGCGGAAAGTGGGAACCGCCGCGCGTGGACCGGGGAGGCGCTGCTCGCGGACCTGAAGCAGGCGGAGGCCGAGAACTGGGGGTGAGCAAGCCCACGCCCCGTGCGTGGCGGGCCTCGTGACCCGCGCACGCATGGGAACGTCCTGGGCTCAGGTGGACTGCGGCTGCGTCTGGGGCGCCGTCGCGGCGGGCGGCGGCACCTGGGCGGCCGGCATGCCGTTGCCCGAGGCCACCTGCGTGAGCAGCGCCGTCATGCGCCGGGCGAAGCGGTTCGGGTCGCTCAGCGGGCTGCCTTCCGTGAGCAGCGCCTGGTCATGGAGCAGCTCGATCCACTCGCCCACCTGCGGCGCGGCCGGGTTGCTCGCGAGGAGCGAGCGCAGGTGCTCGATGACCGGGTGCTTGGGGTTGACCTCCAGGATGCGCTTGATGCGCGGCATCCCCTTGCCGCGCTCCTTGAGCAGGCGCTCCAGGTAGGCCGGCGTGCCGCCCTCCGACACCACCAGGCACACCGGCGAGTCCGTGAGCCGGTCCGACACGCGCACCTCGCGCACGTCCTCCTTCAGCACGTCCTTCATCTTGTCCGTCAGGCCCTTGAGCCCTTCCGACACCTGCTCCTTCGCCTTCTTCTCCTCCTCCGTGGACTGGAGCTTCAGGTCCGCGTTGAGCGCGGAGACCAGCGGCTTGCCCTGGAACTCGCGCAGGCCCTGCGCGGCCCACTCGTCCACCGGGTCGGTCATGAAGAGCACCTCGTAGCCGCGCTGCTTCAGCGCCTCCAGGTGCGGGCTGTCCGCCACCGCCTTCCGGCTCTCGCCGTAGACGTAATAGATGGCCTCCTGGCCCTCCTTCATGCGGCCCACGTAGTCCGCCAGGGACGTCAGGCCCTCCTCGCGCGAGGACTCGTAGCGCACCAGCGCGCCCAGCTTCTCGCGGTACTCCGTCTCCAGCGTCAGGCCCTCCTTCAGCACCGTGCCGAAGGACTCCCAGAACGCGCGGTAGTCATCCGGCTTGTCCTTGGCCAGCTTCTCCAGCAGGTCCAGCGACTTCTTCACCACGTGCTTGCGGATGGCGCGCACCACCGCCGAGTCCTGCAACATCTCACGCGAGACGTTGAGCGGCAGGTCGTCCGAGTCGATGACGCCGCGCACGAAGCGCAGCCACTGCGGCACCAGGTCCTCGCAGCGGTCCATGATGAACACGCGCTTGACGAACAGCCGCACGCCGCGCTGCTGCTGCGAGTTCAGGTCGAACGGCGGGTGCTTGGGCACGAAGAGCAGGCCGGTGAACTGCTGCGTGCCGTCCGCCTTGAAGTGCGTCCACGCCAGCGGCTTGTCGTAGTCGTGCGTCAGGTGCTTGTAGAACTCCTGGTACTGCTCGTCCGTGATCTCGCTCTTCGGACGCTGCCAGAGGGCGCTCGCCTTGTTCACCACCTCCAGCGCTGCTTCCGTGGCCTGCGTGTCCCCGCTGCCCACGTGCTTGGTCACCTGGAGCTTGATGGGGTGGCCCACGTAGTCCGAGTACTGGGTGATGAGCTGGCGCAGCTTCCACTCGTCCAGGAACTCCTTCTGGTCCGCCTTCAGGTGCAGCGTGATGGCGGTGCCGCGCGTGGCCTTCTCCGCGGGCTCCACCGTGAACGTGCCGTGCGCCTCCGACGCCCACTTCCACGCGGACGTCTCACCGGCGGCGCGGCTCACCACCTCCACGCGGTCCGCCACCAGGTACGCGCTGTAGAAGCCCACGCCGAACTGGCCGATGAGCTGCACGTCGTTCTTGCCCTTCTGCGCCAGCGCCTGGAGGAACTCGCGCGAACCCGAGTGCGCGATGGTGCCCAGGTTCTTCACCAGCTCGTCGTGCGTCATGCCGATGCCGGTGTCCTCGATGGTGAGGGTGCCCTTGTCGGCGTCGGGGACGATTCGGAGCTCCAGCGCGGGCTCGTCCTTGAGCAGCTCCGGCTCCGTGATGGAGCGGAAGCGCAGCTTGTCCAGCGCGTCGGACGCGTTGGACACCAGCTCGCGCAGGAAGATCTCCTGGTGGCTGTAGAGCGAGTTGATGACCAGGCTCAGGAGCTGCTGGATCTCCGCCTGGAATGAATGGGTTTCCCGCTGGGGGTGGGTCTCTGCGGACATGAAGGCCTCCGGGCGCTGACGGAACGCGCCAATGCCCTTCCCCATAACCATGCCGGCGGACTTGTCGAGAAGAGGGAATCCACCCACATCCGCCGCTGGGAGGAGGGGGCGGGTTGGGGTAGGGAAGGGGGCATGCCCAAGTCCAGAACCCTGCTGCCCCTGCTCGGCGCGCTGCTCCTGTCGGGCGCCGCCCCCGCCCAGGAGGCCCCCGCCCGCCTGCCGGATGCCCCGACGCTGAAGCGGATGACCGCGCGCTTCGCCCCCGTGGACGTCAAGGTGGACGTGTCCAAGCTGCCGGACGCGGAGAAGCGCGCCCTGGCCAAGGTCCTCCAGGCCGCCCGCATCATGGACCCGCTCTTCCTGGGCCAGGCGTGGGCGGGCAATCCGACCCTGCTGCTGGACCTGGTGAAGGACACCACGCCCCTGGGCAAGGAGCGGCTGCACGCGTTCCTGCTCAACAAGGGCCCCTGGTCCCGCCTGGACGAGGCGAAGCCGTTCATCCCCGGAGTGCCGCCCAAGCCGGACGAGGGGAACTTCTATCCCGCCGGCGCCACCAAGGCGGAGGTGGAGGCGTGGGTGAAGAGCCTGCCGGAGGCGCAGCAGCACGCGGCCACGGGCTTCTTCACCACGCTGCGCAGGGGGCCGGACGGCAAGTTCATGAGCGTGCCCTACAGCGTGGAGTACCAGGGCGAGCTGGGCATGGCCGCGCAGCTCCTGCGTGAGGCGGCGGCGCTCACCCAGCAGCCCACGCTGAAGCGCTTCCTGGAGACGCGCGCGGCGGCGTTCCTGTCCAACGACTACTACGCGAGCGAGGTCGCGTGGATGGAGCTGGACGCGAGCGTGGAGCCCACCATCGGGCCCTACGAGGTCTACGAGGACGGCTGGTTCAACTACAAGGCCGCGTTCGAGGCCTTCATCGGCGTGCGCGACGACGCGGAGACGCAGAAGCTGGCGAAGTTCAGCGCGGAGCTCCAGGAGCTGGAGAACAACCTCCCCATCGACGCGAACCTGCGCAACCCGAAGCTGGGCGCGCTCGCCCCCATCCGCGTCATCAACAGCCTCTACTCCTCCGGTGACGGCAACCGGGGCGTGCAGACGGCGGCCTTCAACCTGCCCAACGACGAGCGCGTGGCGGCGGAGAAGGGCACCAAGCGCGTGATGCTCAAGAACATCCAGGAGGCCAAGTTCCAGCGCGTGCTGGTGCCCATCGCGAAGGTGGCGCTGCCCGCGAAGGACCGCAAGGACGTGTCCTTCGACGCCTTCTTCACGCACATCCTCATGCACGAGCTGATGCACGGCCTGGGGCCCCACAACGTCACCGTGGCCGGGAAGCAGACGACGGTGCGTCAGGCGCTGCAGGCGTCCTCCAGCGCCATCGAGGAGGCCAAGGCGGACATCTCCGGCCTGTGGGCGCTCCAGCGGCTGGTGGACAAGGGCACGCTGGACAAGGGCCTGCAGCGGACCATGTACACGACGTTCCTCGCGTCCGCGTTCCGCTCCATCCGCTTCGGCATCGACGAGGCGCACGGCAAGGGCATCGCGCTCCAGCTCAACCACTTCCTGGACACCGGCGCGGTGAAGGTGAACGCGGACGGCACGTTCGAGGTCGTCCCGGACAAGATGCAGGCGGCTGTCACGTCGCTGACCAACCAGCTCATGTCGCTCCAGGCCCAGGGCGACCGCGCCGCCGCGGAGGCGCTGCTCGCGAAGCAGGGCGTGGTGCGCCCCTCCGTGCAGAAGGTGCTGGAGCGGCTGAAGAACGTGCCGGTGGACATCGAGCCGCGCTACGTCACCGCCGACGCGCTGGTGAAGGACTTCGGCGCCCCGGCGGCGGCGAAGTAGCGTCCCGGCCGCGCCTTCCGCCCCGCCCGCGCGCTTTTCTTCGTGCGCGGGGGGCGGGGCATGGCCAGTAAGGGAGCCATGGCGCCCGAGCCCTCCACCCATCCCGCTGCCCCCGACCCGTGGGGCGTCGTGCTCGCGCTCGCGGTGGTGGGCGCGTGGGGCGGGCACCTGGCGTGGCTGCTGGCAGGGCCCGCGCAGCCGTGGGCCTCACCGCTCCCCTGGCTGCACGTCCTGTTGCAGATGTGGCTGTCCACCGGCCTCTTCATCACCGGGCATGACGCCATGCACGGCACGGTGTCCCTGAACCGCCGGGTGAACGCGGCGGTGGGGGGGCTGGCCTGCTTCCTCTTCGCGGGGCTGTCCTACCGCCGGCTGGTGGTGAACCACCGCGCGCACCACGCGGACCCCACCGGCGAGCACGACCCGGACTTCGCGGCGCGGGGGAAGGCCTTCTGGCCGTGGTTCGGGGCCTTCATGGTCCGCTACACGACGTGGCCCCAAATCGCGGTCATGGCGCTGAAGTTCAACGTGCTGCTGTGGCTGGGCGTGCCCCAGGCGCGCATCCTGGCTTTCTGGGTGCTGCCGTCGGTGCTGGCCACCGTGCAGTTGTTCTTCTTCGGCACGTACCTGCCGCACCGGCGCCCGGAGACGGAGGGGATGGCGCCGCACCACGCGCGCTCCCTGCCGCGCAACCACCCGTGGGCCCTGCTGTCGTGCTTCTTCTTCGGCTACCACTGGGAGCACCACCAGTCCCCCGGCACGCCCTGGTGGCGGCTGTGGCGGGTGAAGGACGCCCGGCGGTAACCGGAAAAGGGGCTGGGGCGTTATAGAGGGAGCCATGCGCGACAAGCTCCCTCCCGAGCCCCCCGGCTCCGAAGTGACGCCCGAGAAGCTCTACGTGCGCCGCCGCGAGTTCCTCAAGAACGCGGGCCTGTTCGCGGGCACGGCCGCGGTGGTGGGCGGCGGGCTGTACCTGCTGGGCATGAAGCGCACCCGGCCCATGGACGGCTTCGTGCCGGACGCGGGCGCGGTGGACCAGCCGGTGGTGCCCGCCCAGGGGCTCTTCAGCACGGACGAGCCGCGCACGCCCTACGAGGACGTCACCACCTACAACAACTTCTACGAGCTGGGCCTGGACAAGAACGACCCGGCCCGCCGCGCGCACCTGCTGAAGACGCGGCCGTGGACCGTCGTCATCGACGGGGAGGTCCACAAGCCGTGGACCGTGGACGTGGATCAGCTCATCTCCGCCTTCCCGCTGGAGGAGCGCGTCTACCGGATGCGGTGCGTGGAGGCCTGGTCCATGGTGATTCCGTGGCTGGGCCTGCCCCTGGGCAAGCTGCTGGACCGCGTGCAGCCCACGTCCTTCGCGAAGTACGTGGCCTTCACCACGCTGGAGGACCCGGAGCAGTTGCCCGGCCAGAAGAGCCCGGTGCTGGACTGGCCCTACGTGGAGGGGCTGCGCCTGGACGAGGCCCGGCACCCGCTGACGCTCCTGGCCACGGGCCTGTACGGCAAGCAACTGCCCGCGCAGAACGGCGCCCCGCTGCGGCTGGTGGTGCCGTGGAAGTACGGCTTCAAGGGCATCAAGTCCATTGTCCGCATCACGCTCACGCGCGAGCAGCCGCCCACGACGTGGAACCTCGCCAACAAGCGCGAGTACGGCTTCTACGCCAACGTGAACCCGGCGGTGGACCACCCGCGCTGGAGCCAGGCCACGGAGCGCCGCATCGGCGAGGGCTCGCGCCGGCCCACGCTGCCCTTCAACGGCTACGCGGACGCGGTGGCCGGCCTCTACAGCGGCATGGACCTGAAGCGGGACTTCTGAACGATGGCCTCCTCCAAGCTCCCCTGGCTGAACCCCGCCATCGCCGTCGGAGGGCTCTCCCCGCTGCTGCTGCTCGCGGTGCAGGGGGCGCAGGGACAGTTGGGGGCCAACGGCATCGAGTTCGCCCTCAACCAGACGGGCCTGCTCGCGCTGGCGGTGCTGGTGGCGTCCCTGGCGTGCACGCCGCTGCGGCTGGTGACGGGCTGGACGTGGCCCGCGCGCATCCGCCGCACGCTGGGCCTGCTGGCCTTCACCTACGCGGCGGCGCACTTCCTCACCTACGCCGTGCTGGATCAGGGCCTGGACGCGCGCGCCATGGCGGAGGACGTCTTCACCCGGCCCTTCATCACCGTGGGCTTCACCGCGCTGCTGCTGCTGGTGCCGCTGGCCGTCACCTCCACGAACACGTGGGTGCGCAGGCTGGGCTTCCCCGCGTGGCAGCGCCTGCACCGGCTGGCCTACGTGGCCGCGGTGCTGGGCGTGGTGCACTTCGTGTGGCGGGTGAAGAAGGACGTCACGGAGCCGGTGCTCTACGGGGCCGTCCTGGCGCTGCTCTTCGCGGTGCGGGTGGGCGAGGCGCTGCGAAAGCGGCGGGCGCTCGCGCGGGAGCGCCCGGCCTGAAGCGGGCTACTTCGCGGCGGCGCGGGGCAGCGGGAGGATGGTGTCCACCAGCGTCATCAACTGCGCGCAGCTCACCGGCTTGCGCACGAAGGCGCTGATGCCGGCCTTCTGGCCCAGCGCGCGGACCTCCGCCACGTTCGGGTCGCCCGTCATCATCAGGATGGGGACCTTGGACAGCCTGGCGTTGGTGCTGGCGCGGATCTGCCCGGCGAAGTCCGCGCCGTTCATCCCGTCCATGTGGAAGTCGGTGAGGATGAGGTCCACGTGCTCCGCCTCGGCGACCTTGAGGCCCTCCTCGGCGGACTCCGCCTCCAGGAACTCGAAGCTGCGGGCCATGAGGTAGATCTTCAGCAGCGTCCGGATGGAGCGGCTGTCGTCCACCAGCAACACGCGCTGCGGACCGGTCCCCCCGGCCGGACGGACCGTGGGCGTGCTCCCCGTGGGACGGGAGGGCGCGTTTTCGGGGGTGGAGAGAGGGCCGGCCTTCATCGGAATCAAAACCTCGGGGAGGAAACGCCTCCAGCGGCTCGCCCATGGTCGCGGAAGGGCCCTGCGAAGTCAAAGCAACCCAGGGCGCCACGCCGCGATTTCGGGAGGGCCAAAACGACCCTCAGCGGACCTCCAGAACGAAGGCCTGGGACGCCACGCCTGGCAGCCCCACGGCCTCCGCGAGCGCCGGGTCCAGCTCGTTGGGAAGCCGCCACGTCTGACCCGTGGACTGCAGCAGGGTGACGCTGTAGCGACCCGGGGGCACGGTCGCGAGCGGCGTGGGCGCGGCGGGGTCGCGCGCGTCCAGCGCCTGCGCGCGGACGGCCACCAGCAACTGCGGGACGAAGACGGGCTGCGGGCGGGGCTTCCCCTGTTCGTCGAGCAGCGCCGCGAGCAGGGGATCAGGCACCAGCCCGGCCGCCAGCACCACCGCGTCCGGCTGCCCGTCGCGGTCGTGGTCCGTGTCGTCCACGTAGCCCGGCACGCCCTCCGCCAGCTTGCGCACGATGACGCGCGGCCAGGCGATGTCCGGCTTGCCGTCGCCGTTGGCGTCGTCCGGGACGCCGTCCTTGTTGGCGTCCGCCAACTGCACCCAGAAGCCGGGAGGCCGCTGATCCACCGCGCCGGTGAGCACCTGCGGCGTGAGCGTCAGCAGCTTGGTGGGCGTGGTGGAGGCGGCGAACTCGCGCGGGTCCGCGGTCTGGAACGCCGGCCGGTCGAAGGGCACGGTGGCCGAGTCCGCGAAGGACACGGAGACGCCGGTGAGCGGCTGGGGCCAGCCGTCCGCGTCCGTGGTGATTTCCAGGATGCGCGTGGCGCTGGTGAGGGGGTCCACCGCGCCGCCGCCCACGTCGCCCGCGTTGGGCTCGGCGGTGACGCTGTACCAGGGGTTGAAGTCGGACACGTGGCAGGGCTGCGGGACGCTCCGGCAGGTGTCCGCGTCGATGAAGCCGCGCAGCAGGTAGCGGCCCGGCTCCACCAGGCTCAGCGCGAACGGCGCGGTGAACGGGCCCGGGGAGGTGTCCCCCAGGGACGCGCCGAACAGCTCCGCGGCGGTGACGACGGTGAAGGCCAGCGGGCGGCCGGAGCCCGCGGGCGGCGGAGGGTTGGCCGCGTCGTAGAGGAACACGATGGCGTTGCCGCGCGCGCGCGACTGCACCACCAGGTTGCCCTCGATGCGGGCCGAGCGCGTGTTCTGGCGGCCGTCCGCCGTGGGCACCACGTCCGGGGCATCACAGCCGCCGGACAGCAGCGACGCGAGCGTGAAGGCGAGGAAGGGGAGGGCGCGCTTCATGGGGTCACCGTGAGGTTGGCGAACACGCGCCGCTCGATGCGGTTGCCGAAGGGGTGCTCCGCGTGGCCGCCACCGAGCTGGCTGCCCTGCAGCGCCACGGAGACGAAGTCCTTCACCACGGTGTAGCCCACGCGGGCGTTGACGACGGTGTACGCGGGGAGGTTGTTGGCGATGAGGTCCACGCGCGTCGGGTCGGACGCGGAGGGCTCGCGCTCCACCCAGGTGGTGGAGGTGGTGAACGCCGCTTCGATGCCGAACTCCAGGTCCGTGCGCGTGCGGTAGGTGACGCCGCCGAAGAGGCGGAAGGCCGGCGTCTGGCTGCACGTGCCGCACTGGCCCTCGTCCGGCAGGTCGGAGCTGATGTGCTGGTACGCGGCGCTCGCCTTCACGCCCAGGCCGTCGATGGGGGACACGTTGATGCCCGCCTCCACGCCCCGCGCGGTGTAGATGGCGGCCTCGTTGGTGAACATGGAGCGGCCCAGCAGGTAGCTGCCGGTGCCGCTGTCGTAGGACTCGCCGGCGGGCAGCGACTGCACGGGCGACAGGGCGATGAGGTCCTTCACCGTGTTCTGGTAGAGGGCCACGTCCCAGTCCAGGCCCAGCCGCGGGGACTCACCCCGCCAGCCCAATTCCAGCGCGTTGAGGCGCTCGGGGCGCAGCGTCCGGTTGCCGGTGGTCAGCAGGCTCACGCCGTTGACGCCCGGCACGGGCACGGGCAGCCGGGTGTAGCTCTCCAGGAACGTGGGCTCGCGGAAGGCGGTGGCCACGGACGCGCGGAAGGCGTGCCCCTCAATGGGCTGGAACACCGCGGACAGGCGCGGCGACTGCGCGATGCCGGGGTTGCCCTTGTCGAGCAGCGGGTGGCGGTCCACGCGGTAGCTGACGATGAGGCGCAAGGGCTGCACGATGCGCCAGTCGTCCTGGACGAAGGCCGCCGCGTGGAACTCCTCGCGCAGGTCGTCCAGGTAGGTGAAGGCCACGCGCTTCAGGCGGCCCTCCACGCCGATGTTCACCTGGTGCTCGCCGGCCAGCTCGAAGCCGCGCGCGTACAGCGCTTCACCGTTGAAGACGTTGGAGGCGACCTGGATGCCCAGCGAGCGCTGGCCGATGGCCTCGTACTGCGGGCCCGCGTCACCGGACAGGTGGTTCCAGAACGCCTTGAGCTTCACCGCGCCCAGCTCCACGTCCGCCTTGGCGTACGCGCCCAGGCCGTCGATGTAGTAGTTGCGCAGGAGGCCCAGCGGATAGATTTCCGTCAGGTAGCGGTGCACGCCGCCGGAGACGCCAATCGCCTGGCCCTCCTGGAACGTGTAGACGGTGGACAGGTTGGCGCGAGCCCCGCGCTGCCCCAGGTCGGGATCCGCGGGCCCCTGGAGGGCGAAGTCCGGACGGCCGCTCTCGTAATCGCGGCTCCACTTGTCCTCCTGCCGGTAGGCGGCGGACGCGCGGTAGCGCAGGCCGCCGTTCTGGCCGTGGCTGACGAAGGAGCCCTGCACGGTGTTGCCGCCGCCCGCCATGGCGCCGAAGCGCGCGCGCCGGCCGGTGCCGGGGGCCTGGGTGATGATGTTGATGACGCCCAGCATCGCGTTGGCGCCGTACAGCGCGCTGCCCGGGCCGCGGATGACCTCGATGCGGTCGATCTCCTCCAGGCCGATGGGCAGCCCCGCCCACACCGTGAGGCCGAGGAAGTCCTGGTACTCGGTGCGGCCGTCCACCAGCACCAGCACCTTGTTGGCCAGGCGCTGGTTGAAGCCGCGCAGGCTGACGTTGGCGCTGCCCACGCCCATGGCCATCACGTCCGCGCCGGGCACGCGGCGCAAGAGCTCCGGCAGCGTGGTGGCGCCCGACAGGCGGATGTCCTCCGCCGTGATGACGGTGGTGGCGTTGGGCGCCTCCAGCGAGGACTGGGCGCGGCGGCTCGCCGTCACCACGCGCTCTTCATACGGCACCAGGCCCTGGTCGCCGGAGGTGTCGCCGGACTCGCCGCCGCTGGAGCTGACGGTGGTGGGGCCGGGCGTGGCCGCGGGCTGCTGCGGGGCCTGGGGCTGGGCGGACATGGACTCCGCGCGGGCCACGGCCTTCTCCAGCCGCTCCATGAGCGTGGCCAACTGCTGCTGGGCCTGGATGCTCGTGGGGGGCGGCGGCGGCATGGGCAGGCCGGTGGTGGAGCCCGCCGTGCCGGGTTGGGCGCCGGGCTCCGGCGCCTCCGCCTGCGCGGCCTGGCGCGTGGCCTCCAGGCGCGTCACCTGGGCCTGCACGTTGGCGGCGTCCGGCGGGTTGGAGGCGAGGTAGCGCTTGTAGGCGTCCAGCGCTTCGTCCAGCCGGCCCGCGTCCTGGTACGCCCGGGCGATGTTGTAGAGGACGCTGGGGTGCGGCTTGATGGCATAGGCCGCTTCCAGCTCGGCGATGCCTTCATCGAAGTTTTTCTGCTCGATGAGGCTCATGCCGTTGCGGAAGTGGCGGCGCGCTTCAAGTCGCGCGTCCGCCAGGGCCTCGGTCGCGCAAAGACACAGCGCGAGGAGCGCCCCACGTCGGAAGGCTGTCGGGGGATTCACTGGTACGGATCGTCCTTGTACTGGGAGCTGGGAGCCTTGGGGGAGGGCTTCGGTCCCGGCTGCTTCTTGATGCGCGGAAGCTTGATGGAGACGTTGACGGTGGTGCCCGGCTCGCCCGAATAGGTCTTGCTCACGGTCTGGTAGCCGTCCATCGCGAACGACACCTCCACGTCAGCGAGCCCCGGCGTGTCCGGCGTGTGGTTGATGACCAGCGGGGTGTTGCCGCGCACCCTGCCGTTGATCTTCACCTCCGCGCCCGGGGGATCGCTCTCCACGTCGAAGCGGACGGGGCGGGGAGCGGCTGGCGGCGGCGCGGCGGCCTCCGCGACCGGCGCGGCCTCACGGGTGGGCGGCGGCGCGACGGGCGTGCGCGCCACGGGGGCGGACACGGCCGGTTCCGGCGGGGGCTTCTGGGCGCCGCGCAGCACGAAGATGCTCGCCACGCCCAGCCCCACGAACAGGGACACGCCGAACAGCGCGATGCCCAGGCCCTTCCTGGACTTCTTCTCCGCCAGGCCGCCGGCCTCGTCCACGGAGATGTCCAGCGCCATGGTGTTGGGCGCGGGCGTGGGGCCGGAGCCCAGCGCCGGGTGGGCGCCGGAGTGGATGCCGCTGTGCGGGCCGCTGTGGGGGCCGGAGCCCACCGCGTTGAGGCCGGTGCGCGTGGCGAAGACGCCGCTGACGCCGGACGCGGACGCGGCGGTGCGCATGCCCTGGAGCACGGCGTCCATGGACGCGTAGCGGTCCACGGGGCGCTTGGCCAGGCACTTCATCACCAGCGCCTCCACCTCCGCGGGCACGGTGTGGTCCGGCCACACGGTGTGGAAGGGCGGCGGCGGGTCGTTGATGTGCTTGACGATGACGTCGATGCTCTGCGCCGCCTGGAAGGGCGGCCGGCCCATCAGCGTCTGGTAGAGCACCACGCCCAGGCTGTACACGTCGCTGCGCGGATCCGCGATGTTGCGCGCCTGCTCCGGCGCCATGTACTGCGGCGAGCCCAGGATGACGCCCGCCTGCGTGAGGGTGGTGTCCTCCTTCATGGCGGCGTCGCCGGAGAACGACTTCACCAGGCCGAAGTCCAGCACCTTCACCACGTCGTGATCCGCCTCCTGGTTGAGGATCATCACGTTGGCGGGCTTGAGGTCGCGGTGGATGAGGCCGACCTTGTGCGCCTCGCGCAGCGAGCGGGCCACCTGCTGCCCGATGGCGAGCGCGCGCTCCCACGGCAGCGGCCCTTCCTGGGTGAGCAACTGCGACAGCGTCAGCCCCTCCAGGTACTCCATCGCGATGTAGTAGATGCCGTCTTCCGTCTTGCCGTAGTCGATGACGGTGACGGTGTTCGGATGGCGCAGCTTCGCGGTGACGCTGGCCTCCAGGAAGAAGCGCTTCTGGAAGCCCGGGTCCTTGCCCTCGCCGCTGTACTGCGGGTTGAGGACCTTGAGCGCCACCAGGCGATCCAACGGCGCCTGCATGGCCTTGTAGACGCGGCCCATGCCTCCGGCGCCAAGCGTCTCCAGGATGCGGAAGCGCTCGTTGAGGATCCGCCCGAGCAGGGGATCCGCCACGTCGGCTGGCGCGCCCTTGCGGGGGGCGTCGCTTTCGATCATGTGTTCCCCCAAGGCGAAGAGAAGAACCGCATACGTCGTTTCGGACCCGGCGGATGCTAGCACCGCCTTTGAAAACCGCCCAAGAGACGTGCCGCTATCATCGCCGCGCCCGAGCCCCGAGTTTCCGGCCCGCGCGGCGCGCCCGCCCTCCCGCACCTCCCGTGCGCACCGCGCCCCCGGTGGGGGTTGGAAAACGAGGAAATCGGCGTCCGTTGCCGCACAGTTCGTGGGGACTGGTGCGTCGCGTCATCCCCGGCGAGGGGGGCTCGGGCGGGTTAGGGTGCCCCGCATGAATGCTGGGCTGTCCGAGCTGTTGTCGTCGGCGCCGCGCTATCCGCGGCGGGTGGTGTGCCTGACGGAGGAGACGACGGAGGTGCTCTACCGCATCGGGGCGGGGGACCTGGTCGTGGGCGTGTCGGGGTTCACGGTGCGGCCTCCGGAGGCGCGCAGGAAGCCCCGGGTCAGCTCGTTCCTGGACGCGAACTTCGAGCGGATCTTGGAGCTGAAGCCGGACCTGGTGCTGGGGTTCAGCGACCTGCAGGCGGACATCGGCCGGGAGCTGTGCAAGCGCGGGGTGCCCGTGTACCTGTTCAACCAGCGCTCGCTCGCGGAGATATTGCAGGCGGTGCGGCTCACCGGGGCGCTGGTGGGGCGCGCGGAGGGCGCGGAGGCGCTGGCGGCCCAACTGGAGAAGAACCTGGAGCGCCACTCGGACGCGGCGCAGTCGCTGCCCAAGCGGCCGCGCATCTTCTTCGAGGAGTGGCACGAGCCGCTCATCTCCGGCATCCGCTGGTGTTCGGAGCTGGTGGAGGTGGTGGGTGGGGTGGACGTGTGCCAGGAGTCGCGCGCGTCGCAGGGGGCGAAGGGCCGCATCTTCGACCCGGAGGAGGTGGCCCGGCGCGACCCGGAGGGCGTCATCGCCAGTTGGTGCGGGCGCAAGGCGAAGCGGGAGAAGATCGCCTCCCGTCCGGGGTGGGCCGGCGTGCGGGCGGTGGTGGACGACCAGCTCTACGAAGTGAGGAGTTCCTACATCCTCCAGCCGGGGCCGGCGGCGCTGACGGACGGAGTGGATCAACTGGCGCGCATCGTGGCGGCCATCGCGAAGGGGGAGAAGCTGCCCATGGCCCGGCCGGGAGACCTGCGCACCGCGCTGGAGTGAGGGGAGGCTGGCGGCAGGCCCGGCGCATGACAGGATGCGCGCGTGCCGCTCCCGCTGCCCGTCCTGCTGGTCACCCTGCTCGTCGCGACGGGCACGCCGTCAGGGCAGGCGTCGCCCGAGCAGGGCGCTCCGTCGCTGCCCTCCGATGCGCCCCGTCCGCCCGAGCCTGAAGGCTCCGGCAAGCCCCGGGACGTGGTGCCTTCGGACGCGCCGGTGCGCTCGCCGGACGTCGAGCCGTCGGGCGTGTCGAACACGGAGGTCGCGGCGCCGCCCCGCGCGGAGCAGGTCCCGGTGGGGCCGGAGGGCACGCAGGCGCCCGAGGCCGCCACGGACGCGGAGCGCACGAAGAACTACGAGGAGGCGCTCATCGCGTGGGGCCTGGGCGAGGTCGAGCGCCAGGTGGAGCTCGCGCCCCAGGGCAAGGTGCTGGAGGAGGTGCTCGTCGCCGCGGAGGAGGTGGTCGCGCCGATGGATCCGTATCCATCGCTGCTCAACATCTTCCACGTCCGCACCCGCGACGAGGTCGTCCGCCAGGAGGTGTTGATTACGCCGGGGCAGCCGTACTCGGAGGCGCTCGTCGCGGAGTCGGTGCGCAACCTGCGCAAGCTGGGGCTGTTCTCCGTGGTGCGCGCGGTGCCGGTGAAGGGCAGCGCGCCGGACAAGGTCGCGCTGCTGCTGGTGACCAAGGACCTGTGGTCCCTGCGGCTCAACAACGAGTTCTCCGCCGTGGGCTCGCTCCTGCTCTACCTGCGCCTTCAAGGCACGGAGCAGAACTTCCTGGGGCGCGGCAAGAAGGTGGCGCTGGACTTCATCATGCGCCTGGACACGTTCAGCCTCGGCCAGAGCTACACGGACCGGCGCGTGCTCGGCAGCCGCTGGTCGCTGACGGAGTCCGCCGCGGTGCTGATCAACCGCGACACGGGGAGGGCGGAGGGCTCGCGGGGGAGCCTGGTCGTCAGCCGGCCGCTGTATTCGCTGGCCACGCCGTGGAGCCTGAGCACGTCCGTGGCGTGGAACATGGAGACCGCGCGGCAGTTCCGGGGCGCGGACATCTGGCAGCTCCCGTTCCCGGACGGCGAGCCCGTGCCGTACATCTACAACGCGCGCGAGGTGGCCGCGGGCGCCACGTACACGCGCTCCTACGGCCAGCGCTACAAGTGGAACGTGGGCATGGGCGCGGGGGCCTACCACTACGCCTACGCCGCGCCGGTGGCGTCCCAGCTCACGGACGCGCAGGCGGACTGGTTCCGCCGCAACTACCTGCCGCGCGCGGAGGACGCGGGGTACGCGAACTTCTCCTTGAGCGCCTTCGAGGCCCGCTACGACGTCTTGCGCAACGTGGACTCGTACACGCTGTCGGAGGACTTCCAGTTGGGGCACTCGGTGCTGGCCACGCTGCGCTACGCGCCGCCGGTGTTCCTGTCCGCCGCGCACTTCGCGGAAGGGGGGCTGTCCCTGCGCTACCGCGTGCACTGGGGGGACGCGCTCACCACCGCGTCCGCGGCCGCGTCCGTCCGCCAGCAGTTGAATGCACCGCGGCCGGGCGTGAAGGAGGGCTGGACGAACCGCCGCTGGGCCGCGGAGCTGGTGCAGGTGTCGCCGCGCGTGCTCGGGGGGCGCTTCGTGGCGCGCGGCCTGCTGGACGTGAACATCGACGACCTGTCCGAGCGCGTGAGCCTCCTGGGCGGCAGCAACGGCCTGCGCGGCGCGGCGGTGGATGCGTACTCCGGCAAGCGGCTGCTGCTGGTGAACCTGGAGTACCGCACCGCGCCGCTCGTCGTGCGCACGGTGCACGTGGGCGGCGTGTTCTTCCTGGACTCGGGCAGCGCGTTCAATAAGCGGCCGGAGATGGTGACCACCGTGGGCGTGGGCCTGCGGGTGCTGTTCCCCCAGTTCAACGTGTTCCCGTTCCGCATCGACTTCGGCTACGTGCTCAACGGCGACCGTCCCCCCGTGGGCAGCCGCCTGTCGCTCAGCAGCGGGCAGGTGACGGAGTACCGGCCCGGCTTCCTCGACTCCCCCTGACGCGGCTCAGGGCGGTTCGACGCGGAGCAATTCGCGGAAGAGGACCTCCGCCACGTCGCGGAACAGCTCTCCGGACGCGAGCAGCCCGCCGCAGTGGTGGGGCTCGCGCGCGAGCGTCAGCGCCACCGCCTTGCCCAGCACCGCGTCCCAGAAGGGCTCCGAGTCGGGCGGCAGGAGGAACTCGCGGATGACGGCCTTCGGCCACGGCAGCACGGTGGTGGGGTCCGCGTCGCTCAGGCTGGTGAAGCAGTCCAGGTCCACGTCCAGCAGCACGGCGGACGCGGCCTCCAGCACGTCGCGCACCGCGTCCGTGGGGCCGGGGCGCAGGTACGCCTCCGCCGCGCGGTCCACGGTCGTCACCGTCACGAGGCGGTGCGAGCGGCCGCGCGTGTCCACGTAGGTGTCCCCGGAGAAGGAGCCCCGGGGCCGGGTGCGCGCGATGATCAACGCGTCGCCCACGAGGTTCGCCTCCATCGCCGCGAGGATGTGGTCGTAGTTGCGCACGTCCAGCCTCCACCGCGCGTGCTCGTCCAGCGCGTGCAGGCCGGCGGAGCGGTCCGGCATGTCCGCGGGGCGCTCCGGCACCACGATGTCCAGGTGCCGGTCCAGCGTGACGAGCAGGGCAGGCGGGCCCGCGTCGCCCAGGGCGCACGCCCACGCGGGCAGCGCGAGCCGATGCGGGTCGAACACATAGGCGTCCATGGGACCCCGGCCACCGCCCAGGCCCAGCCGCACCACGCCCGCGAGGCGGAGGTGGCGCAAGGCGTCGTCATTTTTCGGGTTCATGCGGGTTGGGAATCCTCTCCAGGGCCGGACGTTGGCAGGGCCGCGCGGCGGCCGGAGTGTAGGCTTGCCCGCACCTTCCCGCGAAAGGAGCCCCGCCCCGCGCGGGGATTCAGCTACGCATGCGTCAGGTCCTTACCGCCGCGCTTCTCCTCATGAGCAGCGCACCCTCCATCGCCCAGGAGCGCAAACCCTCCGCCATGGCCCCTTCGCAAAAGCAGCCGGACACCTTCCTGCGCCAGTACGCCGAAACGCGCCGCTTCCAGAGCGGCCGCCCGGTGGGCACGCGCATCACCCCGGACGAGAAGTCCGTCCTCTTCCTGCGCACGTCCCCCACGTCCAACGTGCAGATGCTCTACGCGTTCGACGTGGCCAACGGTCAGGCGCGGGAGCTGCTCACGCCGGAGGCCCTGCTCAAGGGGGCGGAGGAGACGCTGTCCGCCGAGGAGAAGGCCCGCCGCGAGCGCATGCGCGTCAGCGCCCGGGGCTTCACCTCCTACAGCCTCTCCGAGGACGGCACCCAGCTCCTGGTGCCCCTGTCCGGCCGGCTCTACGTGGTGGACCGCGCCACGGGGAAGTCCACGGAGCTGAAGACGGGCCCCGGCGTCATCGACCCGCGCCTGTCGCCGGACGGCAAGCAGGTGGCGTACGTCCGTGACAACGACGTGTACCGGGTGGACCTGGCGGCCAACCAGGAGAAGCGCGTCACGCAGGGCGGCACCGCGCAGAAGACGCACGGCCTGGCGGAGTTCGTGGCGCAGGAGGAGATGAGCCGCTTCTCCGGCTATTGGTGGAGCCCGGACTCGAAGTCCATCGCGTACACGGAGTCCGACACGTCCGACGTGGAGAAGCTCACCATCGTGGACGTGATGCACCCGGAGAAGGGCGGGGAGATCTTCCCGTACCCGCGTCCCGGCAAGGCCAACGCCAAGGTGCGCCTGGGCGTCACGCCCGTCACCGGTGGCAAGACGGTGTGGGCGCAGTGGGACGCGCAGAAGTACCCGTACCTGGCCACGGTGAAGTGGGACAAGGGCGGGCCGCTCACCCTGGTGGTGCAGAACCGCCTCCAGACGGAGGAGCAGGTGCTGGCGGTGGACCCCGCCACGGGCAAGACGCGCGTGCTCCACACGGAGAAGGACAACGCCTGGGTGGAGCTGGCCCAGGACTACCCGCTGTGGCTGGAGGATGGCTCCGGCTTCCTCTGGTACACCGAGCGCAACGGCGGCCCGGAGGTGGAGCTGCGCAAGGCCAACGGGGAGCTGGACCGCTCCGTGGTGAAGCCGGACGCGGGCTACCGCAACCTGTCGCGCTTCGTGCAGGCGGACAAGACGCTCTTCTTCACCGGCGACCCGAACCCCACGCAGAGCCACCTGTGGCGCGTGAAGCTGGGCGGCGCGCCGGAGCAGGTGGCCACCGGCACCAGCGGCCCGGCCGTGGAGAACGGGCTCGTGTCCAAGAACGGCGGCCTGGTCGTCCTCAACACGCAGGGCCCCAAGAGCATGCCGCGCACGGTGGTGCTCAAGGGCGACGGCACGAAGCTGGGCGAGCTGCCGGAGGTGGCGCAGGAGCCGTCCTTCACGCCGAACTTCGAGATCCGCCAGGTGGGCCCGAAGAAGTTCTGGACCTCGCTGGTGAAGCCCCGGGACTTCAAGCCCGGCCAGAAGCTGCCCGTCATCGTGGAGGTCTACGCGGGGCCCACCGTCACCGTGGTGCACCAGTCCATGGCCGCGCACCTGCTCAGCCAGTGGTTCGCGGACCACGGCTTCCTGGTGGTGAAGGTGGACGGCCGCGGCACGCCGCTGCGCACCTCCGAGTGGAACCGCGCGGTGAAGAACGACTTCGCCACCGTCACCCTGGATGATCAGATTGAGGCCGTGCAGGCCCTGGCGAAGGAGGTCCCGGAGATGGACCTCTCCCGCGTGGGCATCACCGGCTGGAGCTTCGGCGGCTACATGGCGGCGCTGGCCGCGCTGAAGCGCCCGGACTTCTTCAAGGCCGCGGTGTCCGGCGCCCCGGTGGTGGACTGGCGCGACTACGACACGCACTACACCGAGCGCTACCTGGGCCTGCCGGAGGAGACCCCCCAGGCCTACGAGGTCAGCAGCCTGCTGACGTACGCGAAGAAGGACAGCCCCATTGGCGCGCTGCTGCTCATCCACGGCACCGCGGATGACAACGTGTACTTCTTCCACACGCTGAAGCTGTCGGACGCGCTCTTCCGCGCGGGCAAGCCGCACCAGCTCCTGCCCCTGTCCGGCCTCACGCACATGGTGCCGGATCCGCTCATCACCGAGCGCCAGTACGAGCGCGTCATCGCCCACTTCGAGCAGAACCTGAAGAAGTAGGCCGCGAGCGGCCCCAGGGCTTGAAAAGGCAGAGGCCCGGTTCCCTTGCGGGGACCGGGCCTCTGTTGCTTCAACCAGTCCGTGAGGAATGGCTGAGACGCGTCACTTCACGCCGCGCGGACGTTCTGCGCCTGCAGGCCCTTCGGGCCCTTGGTGACTTCGAACTCCACCTTCTGGCCCTCGGCCAGCGTGCGGAACCCATCCATGTTGATGGCGGTGTGGTGGCAGAACACGTCCTCGCCGCCGCCGTCCTGGGTGATGAAGCCGAAGCCCTTCGCGTCGTTGAACCACTTCACGGTACCAGTTGCCATTGCGCTTCCTTGCGTTTGCAGGGCAGCCGTGGGGAAGGCCACCCGTTCTGCCCGACGACCGGGGAGACAGAGCTATTTGTAGTGAAAGGGCCGACTGGAAGTCCAGCCGGCCCTCCGGGATTGCCCGACTTGAGCCCCCAACACTGTCATGTGCGGGGGGGTAAGTCAGATGTCGAGCAGCAGACGCTCGGGGTCCTCGATGCACTCCTTGACGCGCACCAGGAACTGCACGGCCTCCCGGCCGTCCACCAGGCGGTGGTCGTACGTGAGGGCGATGTACATGATGGGCCGGATGACCACCTGGCCGTCGCGGGCCACGGGGCGCTCCACGATGTTGTGCATGCCCAGGATGCCCGTCTGCGGCGGGTTCAGGATGGGCGTGGACAGCATGGAGCCGAAGATGCCGCCGTTGGTGATGGTGAACGTGCCGCCCGTGAGGTCGGCCATCGTCAACTTGTCGTTGCGCGCACGGCCGCCGTAGTCACCGACTGTCTTCTCCAGGTCCGCGAGCGACAGCTTGTCCGCGTCACGCACCACCGGCACCACCAGGCCCCGGCTGCCGCTCACGGCCACGCCGATGTCGTAGTAGTGCTTGAAGATGACGTCCTCGCCGTCGATCTCCGCGTTGATCTGCGGGAACGCCTTGAGGGCCTCCACGGACGCGCGGATGAAGAAGCTCATGAACCCGAGCTTCACCCCGTGCTTCGCCTGGAACTTGTCGTTGTACTTCTTGCGGAGCGCCATCACCTCGCCCATGTCCACCTCGTTGAAGGTGGTGAGCATGGCGGCGGTGGACTGCGCCTGGATGAGGCGCTCGGCCACGCGCTTGCGCAGCGGCGTCATGCGCACGCGCTCCTCGCGCGCGGCGTTGGGGCGGGGACCGGACGGCGCGGCCGGGGCCGGGGGGGCGGACGGGCGGTTGAGCTGACCCTGCACGTCCTCCTTCATGATGCGGCCCCCGGTGCCGGAGCCCTTCAACTGGCCCACGTCCACCCGGTTCTCCTCCGCCATCTTCTTCGCGGTGGGGGTGATGCGCGTGTCGCCCTGGGCCGGAGCGGCGGCGGGCGCGGACACGGGCGCCGCGGCCTGGGCGGGCGCGGGCGTGGCGGCGGCCACCGCGGCGGAGGCGCCAGCGCCGGCCTCGATGGTGCCCAGCACGTCACCCACGCGGACCTTGTCGCCCTCCTTGAAGGCGATGGACGCGATGCTGCCCGCGGCGGGGGCCGGCACGTCGATGGTGACCTTGTCGGTCTCCAGCACGACGAGCGGCTCGTCCGCGGCGACAGCCTCACCCTGCTTCTTGTTCCACTTGCCGACGACGGCCTCGGTGATGGATTCGCCGAGCGGAGGGACTTTCAGTTCAACGGCCATTCTGGGGTCCTCGGAGGATGGCTTCTTCGATGATGAGCTGCTGCTCGTAGTCGTGCGTCTTCGTGAAACCGGTGGCGGGGCTGGCGGCCTCGGCGCGCCCGATGTAGCCCAGCTTCACCGTCTGCTGCTGCGAACGGCCGGAGAGGAGGTCGTGCAGGCGGGGGAACATGAAGTGCCAGCCGCCCGCGTTGCGCGGCTCCTCCTGCACCCAGTACAGCTCCTGGAGCGCCGGCAGCTTCGCCACCAGGTGAGACAGCTCGTCCTGCGGGAACGGGTAGAGCTGCTCCACCCGCACGATGGCGATGGAGTCGTCCTTGCGCTCGTCCCGGGCCTTGGCCAGGTCGTAGTACACCTTGCCGCTGCACAGGAGCAGCCGCTTCACCTTCGCGGCGTCCGCCTTCGCGTCCGGAATCACCTCCTGGAACGCGCCCGTGGCCAGCTCGTCCATGCGGCTGGTGGCCTCCGGACGGCGCAAGAGGCTCTTGGGCGACATGATGACCAGCGGCTTGCGCACGGGGCGCAGCACCTGGCGGCGCAGCAGGTGGAAGATCTGCGCGGGCGTGGTGGGGTAGCAGACCTGGAGGTTGTCCTCGGCGCACAGGTCCAGGAAGCGCTCCAGGCGCGCGCTGGAGTGCTCCGGGCCCTGGCCTTCGTAGCCGTGCGGCAAGAGCAGCGTGATGCCGGACAGCCGGCGCCACTTGCTCTCCGCCGCGGCGATGAACTGGTCGATGATGATCTGCGCGCCGTTGGCGAAGTCACCGAACTGGGCCTCCCACAGGGTGAGGCCGTCCGGCACGTCCAGGCTGTAGCCGTAGTCGAAGCCCAGCACGCCCATCTCCGACAGGGGGCTGTTCCAGACGTTGAAGGTCGCCTTGCCGGTGGCGAACTGGCGCAGGGGCGTGTACTCCGCGCCCGTCTGCGTGTCGTGCAGCACCGCGTGGCGGTGGCTGAAGGTGCCGCGCTCGCTGTCCTGGCCGGACAGGCGGATGCCGTAGCCCTCCGACAGGAGCGTCGCGTACGCCAGCGACTCGCCCTCGCTCCACTGGAGCTCCTCGCTCTCCAGCATGCCCTGGCGCTTCTTGAGCACCGTGCGCTCCACGTCGCGGTGGACGTTGAAGCCCTCCGGCGCCGTGGCCAGCTTCTGGAGCGCGTCCCGCAGGGTGGCCTTGGCCACCGCCGTGGACACCTGGGGCGCGTTCTTCAGGAGGCCGCCCTTGTAGGGCTTCCACAGGCCCTCCAGCGCGTTGGGCTCCTTGAACTGGCTCTCCTGGCGGGCGCGGGTGAGCGCCGCGTCGAAGTCCTGGAAGCAGCGCTGCTTGATGGCGTCCGAGTCCTCCGCGCTGATGCGGCCCCCTTCCGCCAGCGCCTTCGCGTACAGCGCGCGCACGGGCGGGTGCTTGCGGATGAGGTCGTACATCGCCGGCTGGGTGAAGGACGGGTCGTCACCCTCGTTGTGGCCGTAGCGGCGGTAGCAGATGAGGTCGATGACCACGTCGCTCTTGAACGTCTGGCGGTACTCCGCCGCCAGCCGCGCCGCGTGGACGCACGCCTCCGGGTCATCCCCGTTCACGTGGAACACCGGGATGTCCAGCATCTGCGCGATGGCGGTGGAGTAGATGCTGGTGCGCGAGTCCGACGGGTCGGTGGTGAAGCCCACCTGGTTGTTGATGACGATGTGGACCGTGCCGCCCGTGGTGTAGCCCTTGAGGCCGGAGAAGTTGAGCGTCTCCGACGTGATGCCCTGGCCGATGAAGGCCGCGTCGCCGTGGATGAGCAGCGGCATCACCTGCGTGCGCTCGGTGTCCCCGCCGCGGTCCTGCTTGGCGCGCACGCGGCCCTCCACCACGGGGCCCACGCACTCCAGGTGGCTGGGGTTGAAGGCCAAGGACAGGTGCACGTTCTTGCCGGCGCGCGTGGCGTGGTCCGACGAGAAGCCCATGTGGTACTTCACGTCGCCGCGGCCCAGGTACGCCTTGGGGTCCTTGGGGCCGTCGAACTCGCTGAAGATCTGATCCGGCTTCTTGCCCAGGATGTTGGTCAGCACGTTGAGGCGGCCGCGGTGGGCCATGCCGATGACCAGCTCCTTCAGGCCCATGCCGCTGCCCACTTCCAGCAGCGCGTCCAGCATGGGGATGAGCGCCTCGCCGCCATCCAGGCTGAAGCGCTTGGCGCCCACGTACTTCGTGTGCAGGAAGTTCTCGAAGCCCTCCGCGTAGGAGAGCTTGGTGAGGATGTGGCGCTGCTCCTCCACGGAGAACGGCGTGCGGTTGTCGCTGTGCTCCATGCGCTTCATGAGCCAGCGGCGACGCTCGCTGTCGAGCATCTGCATGAACTCCACGCCGATGTGGTCGGAGTACGTGCGGCGCAGCCGCGTGACCAGGTCCGCCAGGCGCACGCGCTGCTGCGGGAAGACGCCGTTGCACTCCACCGCCTGCTCCAGCTCCTTCGCGGAGAAGTGGTTCTCATCCATCAGCGCCACGTCCGCCACGTGGCCGAGCTGCGGGCGCGGGCGGTCCAGCGGATCCAACCGCGCGCGCAGGTGGCCGCGCAGGCGGAAGGCGGTGATGGCCTGATCCACCTTCGACTGCAGCCCGATGTCCTGGGCCGGCGCGGCCGGGGCCTGCGGCGCGGCGGCGGCGGCCTGCGCGGCGGCGCCGTTCGCCTTGCCCTTGCCCTTGCCCTCCGGTGCGGCGGGGGTCGGGGCCTCCAGCAGCTTCGTGTTGAAGATGGGGCGGCCCGTGCTGTTGTTGCGCTCGAACACTTCGCGCCAGCTCGCGTCCACGCTGCCCGGATCCTCGAGGAAGCGCGCGTAGAGCCCCTCGATGAAGTCGATGTTTCCACCCGAGAGGAAACTGTCCTGGAAATTCGCCATGGCGGGGGTCTTTTACTGGATGGGGGACGTGTTGGGGGGTTTTCGCCTCAGGTTTGTTGAACCGCGTCATGCATGGCTGCCCGGCTTTACTTCCGGGAGCAGATGGAATCATGCCCCGCGTGAGCGCAGCTTCACCGAGCACCGGAATCCCCCCGCTGCGAGGGGCTCAAAGGAGCCGCCAGGGCCCCTGGCATGCTGAACAGACGTACATCCGAGGCGAACGGGACACGGGGCCGGGGGGCCCCCACGGCGGTTTGAGGAGTGGTAAGCACACGCCCCCTCTTCCACCCACTTTTTCGAGAACGTACCGACATGCTCCTTCAGGGCAAGAAGCTGCTCATCACCGGCGTGCTCACCCCGCAGTCGCTGGCCTTTGGCGTCGCGGAGCACGCGATCGCGCAGGGCGCGGAGGTCATCCTCACCGGCTTTGGCCGGGCCAAGTCCCTCACGGAGCGCAGCGCGAAGCGGCTCAAGCCCGGCACGGAGGTGCTGGAGCTGGACGTGACGAACCCGGCGCACTTTCCGGCGCTGACGGAGGCGCTGCGGCAGAAATGGGGCCGGGTGGACGGCGTGCTGCACGCCATCGCGTTCGCGCCCGAGGACGCGCTGGGCGGCAACTTCCTCAACACGCCGTGGGAGAGCGTGCAGACCGCGTTCCGCATCTCCGCCTTCTCCGTGAAGGAGCTGGCGGTGGCGTGCGCGCCGCTGATGACCCAGGGCGGCTCCATCGTGGCGCTGGACTTCGACAACCGGCAGGCGTGGCCCATCTACGACTGGATGGGCGTGTGCAAGGCGGCCATGGAGGCCACGGTGCGCTACCTGGCGCGCGACCTGGGGCCCAAGGGCATCCGCGTCAACGCGCTCGCCGCGGGGCCGCTGGCCACCGTGGCCGCCAAGGGCATCCCGGGCTTCAAGGCGCTCGCGCAGTACTGGGGCAAGCAGGCGCCGCTGGGCTGGAGCGACAAGGACAGCCACGACCACGTGGCCAAGACGGCCTGCGCGCTCCTGTCCGATTGGCTGTCCTCCACCACCGGCGAGATGATTCACGTCGACGGCGGCTACCACGCGGTGGGCGCACCGCCGGTGGAGACGGTGGAAGCACCGCCAGAAGGGGTCGCCGCGAACCCCACGCCCAAGGAGGGCTGAAGCCATCCAACCTTCCTGGGAAGTCCAGACATCCGCCTGCCCGGCTCCCCGGCGGACGGGAGCCCCCCCGCTTCCGCCGATTGGAGCGCTCACGGTAGGATCACCCATGCAGCGCAGGCACCTCCCGCACTTCGCGGCGCCGGCGCGAGGAGCCGTGGCACAGTGAGCACCAACGTCTTGCTGGTGGACGACAGCCCGACCGTCCGCAACATCCTCAAGATCTACCTGATGAACCTCAAGGTCAGCATCGTGGAGGCGGAGGACGCGCAGCGCGCGCTGCAGTTGTTGCGGCTGGTGCCGGTGAGCGTGGTGATCGCCGACATCAACATGCCGAACATGGATGGCATCACCTTCGTGAAGGAGGTTCGCGCCAGCGCCCAGGCGCAGGTGCAGAAGGTGCCGGTCATCCTGCTGACGGCGGAGAAGGGAGAGGACCTGCGCCAGCGCGGCTCGGCTGCGGGGGCCAACGCCTTCATCCAGAAACCGGTGTCCCACGACGAGCTGACCAAGACGGTGCGTCAGTTCCTGAGCGGGGGCTGAAGACCGTGAGCCTGCCGACGCTGCTGCTGGTGGATGACAGCGACGCCATCCTGGCGTTGGAGCGGGCCATCCTCTCCGGGCACTACACCATCCACACGGCCAGCAATGGCCGTGAGGCGCTGGACAAGGTGGGGCGGCTGCACCCGGCGGCGGTGCTGCTGGACCTGTCCATGCCGGAGATGGACGGGGACGAGGTGCTCCAGCGGATGAAGGCGGACGCGGGCACGGCGGACATCCCGGTCATCATCATCTCCTCGGAGAAGCAGCGCGCGGAGGCGTGCCTGGGCCTGGGCGCGGAGGCGTTCCTGGCCAAGCCCTTCCGCGCGGACGAGCTGCTGCTGCGCGTGGGCGAGGCGCTGGAGAACGCGCGCCGCCGCTCGCGCTCCGGGGCCATGCTGGTGCTGCGGCTGAGCGTGGGCGAGCGCGAGTTCGCCGTGCCGCTGGACTCCGTGAAGGAGGTCCTGCTGCAGCCCCTGACGCGGCCCCTGCCCACGGGGCCGTCGTATCTGCGCGAGTACGTGGAGCTGCGCGGCCAGGCGGTGTGCGTGCTGGACGTGGCGCTGCGGCTGGGCGTCCAGCACAAGTCGCCCATCGCGGAGCGGATGCTGGTGGTCATCGACGTGGAGGGCGTGTCGCTGGCGCTCACCGTGGACACGGTGAAGGACCCGGAGGAGTTCCAGGCGGGCGACATCGACCGGCGGGAGAAGGTGGGCGGCGCGGAGCACGGGCTGTTGCAGGAGGGGCTCGTGGGCATGCTGCGCACGGGCGGCCGCGCGCTGCCCATCCTGGATCCGAAGGTGTTCATCTCGCGGGGACTCTTGCGTGACCTGCCCGCGCTGCTCGCGCCGGTGGAGGAAGAGCGGAGCGCATGAGTGCGGGGCTCGACCCGAGGCTTCTGGCCCGTGCCCGGGAAGTGGTGGCGGACACCACCGGCTTCCGGGACGACGCCATTGCCCAGGAGGCGGTGGAGCGCGTGCTGCGCGCGGAGCTGGCCCGGGGGCGCGTGCCCACGGAGGTCCTGAGCGAGTTGCAGCAGTTGGGCTCGCCCCTGGCCTACACGCTGGTGCGCGCGGTCCTGGTGGGGGAGACGTACTTCTTCCGCCAGCCGGAGCACTTCCGCTACATCACGCAGGAGGGCATCCCGGCGGCGCTGCGCCACGGCGCCATGCACCTGCGCGGCTGGAGCGCCGGGTGCGCCACCGGCGAGGAGGCCTATTCGCTGGCCGCGTGCCTGCTGGCGTGCGCGCCCGCGGGGATGCCGGTGGAGGTGGTGGGCACGGACCTGCACGAGGCCAGCCTGGAGGCCGCGCGGCGCGGCACCTACGGCGCGTGGTCCCGGCGCGAGTCCGCCCCCGCGCTGCACCCCGTCTACGAGCTGCTCAACGGGCGTCAGGTGTCCATCCTCCCGGAGGTGCGCAAGGTGACGCGCTTCGCTCCGGCGAACCTGCTGGCGCCCCTGCCGGAGCGCTTCGGGCAGTTCGACTTCATCCTCTGCCGCAACGTGCTCACGTACTTCTCTCCGTCCGCGCGGGACGCGGCCCTCGTCCACCTGGCGCGGGCGCTGGCGCCGGGGGGCCTCCTGTTCCTGGGCACGGTGGAGGTGGACCGCGCGCCGCCGGGGCTCACGCGCGAGGGGGCTCCGGAGCTGCAGGCCTTCCGCAAGCCCCGCCCGGAGGAGCGCCCCTTCGCGCAGTTGCCCGTGGCGCCGCCGGTGCCCGCGCCGCGCATGACGCCCGCGCCCCGGCGGCTGTCCGCGCCCACGCCGGTGTCGCCCACGCCGCCGTCCCCGCCGCCCTCGCCCGCGCGGATGCACCTGCAGGCGCTGGAGCGCATTGAAGAGGGCAACGTGGCCGGGGCGACGGCGGTGCTGGAGCTGCTCGTGAAGCAGGCGCCGGACTACCTGCCGGGCCTGCTGGAGCTGGCGCTGCTGCGCGAGCGCGCGGGGGCCCGGGACGCGGCCTTCCCGCTGATGCGCGCGCTGCGCACGCGGGCGGGGCAGTTGCCACCGGACGCGCTGGTGGATGGACCGGAGGCGCTGCCCGCGCGCTTCTATCTGGCGTCCGCTGACGCCTACCTGAATCTGGGGGCGCTGGAATGAAGGCGACGCCGCTGGTGGTGGACGAGACCCTGGAGTCGGAGACGCGCGACCTGCTCGCGCGCCGGGCCGCGCGCCTGCGTGAGCAGGGCGAGTCGGCGGTGGAGGAGGCGGTCCATTGGATCGCCGAGTTCCCCCTGGGAGAGGAGCGCTACGCGCTGCCGCTGGAGTCGCTGCGCGCGGCGCTGCCCCTGCGCATGGTGACGCCGGTGCCGCTGTCCGCGCCCGCGGTGATTGGCGTGCTGCGCTTCCAGGGCCAGGTGCTGTCCGCGCTGAGCCTGGCGTCGCTGCTGGGCGGCCACGGGTGGCGGCAGGACCCGGCCGTGCTGCTGGTGGTGGACCGGGGCGACGGCGAGCTGTGCGCGCTCGACTGCGAGGCCATTCCGCGTCCCACGACGCTGCCGCTCGCGTCCGTGGAGGCCGCGCGCGCCCGGGCGGAGGGCCCGGTGGTGGAGGTCTTCACCCACGACCGGCAGCTCATCCACCTCATCGACCCGAAGCGCCTGTTCGGCCGGTCCGACGGGGGAGTGCGCCATGCCCGTTGATCCGATGCTGCAACCGCTGGTGGCGGGCTTCGCCGTGGAGGCCCAGGAGGTCATCCAGAAGGTCACCATGGACCTGCTGGAGCTGGAGCGCGAGGGGCTGGAGAACGACGCGCTCGCCAGGATCTACACCCGGCTGGGCCGGCACCTGCACACGCTGAAGGGCAGCGCGTCCTCGCTGGGGCTCCAGGACCTGGGCGACATCGCCCACAAGCTGGAGGACGCGCTGGCGCCGCTCAAGGCGCACACGCAGAAGATGCCGCGCCCGGTGGTGGACGTGCTGCTGCACGGGCTGGACCTCTTCATGCTGCGCGCCCAGGCGCACGCGGACGGGCGCGGGGACGACCTGCCGAACCCCGCCGCCGCGCTGGCCCAACTGGTCGCCGCCGCGCCGCCGCCGGAGGAGGCCGCGGTGTTGCCGGGGGGCGCCTTCGCGCAGCCGCCGCCCGCCGCCCAGCCCGCGGTGGCCGGCGCGCCGGCGGAGCTGTCCGCCTCGCTGGAGCCCGCGGGGGAGTCCGCGGACGCCGGGTGGCGCGTGAGCGCGGGCCAGGTGACGTCGCTGATGCGCGAGGTGGAGCGCCTGCGCGAGGTGCGCCTGCGGGTGGAGGAGCGCAGCCGGGAGCTGGAGCGGGTGTCCGCGCTGCTCGCGAAGCAGGGCCTGCTGGCGGAGACCGCGGAGGCGCGCACGCTGCTGTCCGGCACGGGCCGCTCGCTGCGCACCGACGGCGAGGAGACGAGCGACATCGTGGACGCGCTGGAGGACGGCCTCAAGGCCATCACCACGCGCCCCACGCGCACCATCCTGGACCCGCTGCAGCGCATGGTGCGCGACCTGTCGCGCCAGTTGGGGAAGGAAGCGCGGCTGTCCGTGGTGGGCGCGGAGGTGTCGCTGGACCGGCGCCTGCTGGAGAAGCTCCAGGGCGCGCTGGTGCACATCCTGCGCAACGCCGTGGACCACGGCCTGGAGATGCCCGCCGAGCGCGAGAAGGCCGGCAAGCACCACGAGGGCGCGCTCACGCTGCGCGTGGAGCAGCAGGGCAACCTCCTGTACCTGGAGGCGAGCGACGACGGGCGCGGCATCGACCTTACGCAGGTGCGCAAGGTCGCGGAGAAGCGCGGGCTGGTCACGGCGGAGGAGGCGGCGCGCCTCAACGACAACCAGGTGCGCGAGCTCATCTTCCGCGAGGGCTTCAGCACGCGCTCGGACGTGACGGACACCTCCGGGCGCGGCGTGGGCCTGGACGCGGTGCGCGCCACGGTGGAGTCGCTGCAGGGCCGCATCGAGGTGTCGAGCACGCGCGGGCAGGGCACGCGCTTCGTGCTGACCCTGCCGGTGGACCTGGGCAGCTCGCCGGTGCTGATGGTGCGCGCGCTGGAGCAGTTCGTGGGCCTGCCCATGCTGGCGGTGGAGTCCACGCAGCTCGCGCGCCCGGACATGCTGCGCGTGGGAAAGCGCCGCACGCACCTGGAACACCAGGGGCAGTTGCTGCCGGTGGTGGACCTGGGCGCGCGGCTGGGCCTGCGCGCGTCGTCTCCGCCCGCCGAGGGGCAGCCGCTGCTCATCGTGCAGAGCGGCGGCAAGCGCGTGGCGCTGGGCGTGGACGCGGTGGTGGGGGACCGGGACCTGGTCATCCGCCCGCTGCCTTCGGAGGTGCGCGAGGTCGCGGCCTGGCAGGGCGCGGCGACGCTCAGCCGGGGTGAGCTGCTGCTCATCCTCCGGCCGGACTGGGTGGTGTCGGATTCGGAGAAGGTGACGGTGTCCGCGGGGAGCCGGCGGGCGCTGGTGGTGGATGACTCGCTCACCGCGCGCGCGCTGCACCGGGCGATGCTGGAGGCGGGCGGCTTCCAGGTGCACCTGGCGGCCAGCGGGGCGCGGGCGCTGGAGCGGCTGCAGGCGGACACCTACGACGTCGTCATCTGCGACTTGGACATGGAAGAGATGGACGGCATCGAGCTCATTGCCCGGCTGCGCGAGCGCAAGGACACGCGCACGCTGCCCGTCATCCTGGTCTCCGCGCACGACAGCGCGGTGGCGCGCGAGCGGGGCCTGTCGTCCGGTGCGGACGGCTTCCTCAGCAAGCGCGAGTGCGCCGCGGGCCGCCTGCTGGCGGAGGTGCTGGACGTGATGAGCCGCAGGGGGAGCCGCGCTTGAGCTCCAAGAAGCCCATTCGCGTGCTCGTGGTGGATGACTCGCCCACCATGGCCAACACCCTCACCGCGCTCCTCACGGAGGAGCCGCGCATTGAGGTGGTGGGCCGGGCGGGGGACGGCAACCGCGCCGTGCAGTTGGCGCGCCTGTTGCGGCCGGACGTCATCACCATGGACCTGCTGTTGCCCGGCCTGGACGGCCCGGCGGCCATCGCGCACATCATGTCGCAGGCGCCCGCGCGCATCCTGGTGGTGAGCGCCGTGGCGGAGCAGCGCGGCGTGGACCTGGGCTTCCAGGCGATGAGCGCCGGGGCGCTGGAGCTCATCGGCAAGCCCAACGTCACCAACGCGGAGGAGCTGCGCCGCTGGGGCCGGGAGCTGGCCCACTCCGTGTGCCTGATGGCGGAGGTGCCGGTCATCTCCCGCCGTCCGCGCGCCGTGGCGCCGCCGCCGGTGCCCAGCGGGACGCGGGTGGACGTGTTCGGCCTGGTCGCCTCCACCGGCGGGCCTCCCGCGCTGGCGGAGGTGCTGTCCAAGCTGCCCCGCGACCTGCCGGTGCCCATGCTCGTCGCGCAGCACATCACCGTGGGCTTCACCCAGGGCATGGTGCGCTGGCTGTCCCAGGTGTGCGAGCTCCAGGTGGGCGTGGCGCGCGACGGCGAGCGGCTGGAGCCGGGCCGCGTGTACTTCCCGCTGGATGGCCACGACCTGCTGGTGGACAGCGTGGGCCTGGCGCGCCTGCAGCGCAGCCAGGGGGGCCCGTGTCCCAACGGGGACGTGCTCCTCAACTCGCTGGCCATGGCGTACGGCCGGCGCAGCGGCGGCGGCGTGCTCACCGGCATGGGCGAGGACGGCGCGCGGGGCCTGCTGGCCATCCGTCAGGCCGGGGGCGTCACCCTGGCCCAGGACGAGGCGTCCAGCGTCGTCTACGGCATGCCCCGCGCCGCCGTGGAGCTGAAGGCCACCGACGGGGGCACGCCCCTGGCGCTGGTGGCGGACCTCATCCTGCAGAGCTGCCAGCGCCCGTCATTCCGTCCCGCCCGCGGCCCGGAGGGGGGGGCCCGGTGAGCCGTTTCCCAGCAACACACCGCCGTCGCCCGGGAGTGTTCCCTTGAAGCCCTCCGCCGCGCTCCCTGTCTCCTTCCTGCGCGGGCTCGGGCTCGCGCCGAAGTTCGTGCTCGTCACGGCGGTCATCAGCGCCTCCGTGGCCCTGCTGCTCACCCTCATCGCCACCCGCCAGTTGGAGTCCAACCTGGAGGAGCGCCACGCCAGCGAGGGCGAGGCCGTGGCGCTGAGCCTGGCCATCGCGGCGGAGCAGGGCGTGTCCGCGGGCATGGGCTCGCTCCAGCCGCTCCTGGAGACGTTCCGCGAGCGCGAGGACCTGGCCTACATCTTCATCCAGGACCCCACGGGCTTCGTGCTGGTGCACTCGTTCCAGGGCGGCTTCCCGGAGAACCTGAAGGCCGCGCTCGACGCGCAGCCCGGCGTGGGCCAGGGCCGCACCCGCGTGGTGCCGGAGGTGCGCATCCTGCGCGGCGGCAAGACGCTGCGCGCGCTGGACGTCGCGGCGGCCGTGGCGGAGAAGGGGCGGCTGGGCACCGTGCACGTGGGCATGGCGCGCGAGTTCATCGACGCGAGGGTGGACTCGCTGCGCTGGGAGATGCTGGGGTTCGCGCTGCTGCTGGTGACGGGCGGCGTGGTGCTGGCGGCGCTGTTCGGCCGGAGCATCGTGCGGCCGCTGGCGGAGCTCACGTCCGTGGCGGGCCACATCGTGTCGTCCGGCGACCTCACCCGCCCCATCCAGGCACGCGGCAACGACGAGGTGGGGCGGCTGTCCAACTCCTTCTCGCAGATGGTGGGCAAGCTGCGCGAGGTGACGGTCAACCTCCAGCACGCCGCCACCGCGCTCACCCAGTCCACGGACCACCTCAACGCGTCCTCCACCGAGCAGGCGCAGACCATCTCCCGCCAGGCCGCCGCGCTCCAGGAGACGCAGGTGACGGCGCAGGAGATAAAGCAGACGTCCACGCTGGCCGCGCAGAAGGCGGAGAGCGTGCTCAGCGTCGCCGAGCGCGCGGACGCCCTGGCCAGGGCGGGCGAGGCCTCCATCGAGCAGACGATGGCGGGCCTCAACGACATCCGCGCGCAGGTGGGTGAAATCGCGGAGAAGATTTTGGAGCTGGGCGAGCGCACGCGCCAGATTGGCGGCATCACCCAGACGGTGAAGGACCTGGCGGACCAGTCCAACATGCTCGCGCTCAACGCGGCCATCGAGGCGGTGCGCTCCGGTGAGCACGGCAAGGGCTTCAGCGTGGTGGCGCGCGAAATCCGGGCGCTGGCGGACCAGTCCATCCAGGCGACCACGCGGGTGCGGGAGCTGCTGGACGACATCGCCAACTCCGTCACCGCCGCGGTGCGCATCACCGAGCGCGGCGCGGAGCGGATGGAGGCGGGCCTGGCCCAGGTGCGCGACAGCGGGCAGAACCTGCGCGAGCTGTCCTCCATCGTCCAGGACAACGCCGCCGCCGTCCGGCAGATCGCCGCCGCGGTGAACCAGCAGAACGTGGGCATCAATCAAATCACCCTGGCGGTGAATGACCTGTCCAGGATGATGGACGACACCGTGGCCCGCATCGGGTCCACGGGCGAGGCGGCCACCACGCTTCAAATCATCTCCGAGCAGCTCTCCAGCGCCGTGGGCGCGTACAAGGTCGAGTCCAAGCCGGAGTAGAAACACGAAGGCCCCGAGTCCCCATGAAGGGGGCCCGGGGCCTCGGGTGCTTCAAGCCTCAGCCGTGCTTCAAGCCGGCACGGCCTCGGTGGCCTCCGCCTGGAGCTTCACGGCGTCGTCCACGACGTCGAAGCGGGCCACGCCCCCGCTCTTGAGGGAGCCGAACAGCAGCGCCTCCGCGAGCGGCTTCTTGAGGGTGTTGTCCACGAGCCGCGCCATGGGGCGCGCGCCGAAGGCCGGGTCGTACCCGTGCTCGGCCAGCCACGCGCGGGCGGCGGGCGTGAGCTCCAGCTTGACCTTCTTCTCGTCGAGCACCTTCTGGAGCAGGCGCACCTCCTTGTCCACGACCTTGAGGATGACCTCGGGGGGCAGGCCGGAGAAGAGGATCCACCCGTCCAGCCGGTTGCGGAACTCCGGCGTGAAGGTGCGCTCGATGGCCTTCTTCGCCCGCGAGCCGTCCACCACCACGCTGGGGTCACCGAAGCCCATGGCCTTGGTGCTCATCTCCTGCGCACCCGCGTTGGTGGTCAGGATGAGGATGATGTTGCGGAAGTCCGCCTTGCGGCCGTTGTTGTCCGTGAGCGTCGCGTGGTCCATCACCTGGAGCAGGATGTTGAAGAGGTCCGGGTGGGCCTTCTCAATCTCATCCAGCACCAGCACCGCGTACGGGTGCTTGCGCACGGCGTCCGTGAGCAGGCCGCCCTGGTCGAAGCCCACGTAGCCCGGAGGCGCGCCGATGAGCCGGCTCACCGTGTGCTTCTCCGAGTACTCGCTCATGTCGAAGCGCAGGAACTCCACGCCCAGGCTCTGCGCCAACTGCTTCGCCAGCTCCGTCTTGCCCACGCCCGTGGGGCCGGAGAAGAGGAAGCTGCCAATGGGCTTCTCCGGCGCGCGCAGGCCGGAGCGCGACAGCTTGATGGCGCCCACCATCTCTTCAATGGCCTTGTCCTGCCCGTAGATGACGCCCTTGAGCTCCTTGTCCAGGTTTTGAATCTGGACGCCCTCGCTCGCGGACACGCTCTTGGCCGGGATCTTGGCCATCTTGGAGACGACCTGCTCCACGTCGTGCGCGCTGACGACGCCCGTGCGCACGCCCTCCGGCTTGAGCCGCTCGGCCGCGCCGGCCTCGTCGATGACGTCGATGGCCTTGTCCGGCAGGAAGCGGTCGTTGATGTGCTTGGCCGCCAGCTCCGCCGCCGCCTGGAGCGCGCCCTCGCCGTACTTCACGTGGTGGTGCTCCTCGTAGCGGCTGCGCAGGCCCTCCAGCACCTTGACGGTGTCCTCCACGCTGGGCTCGTCCACCTCAATCTTCTGGAAGCGGCGGGACAGCGCACGGTCGCGTTCGAACGACGCCTTGAACTCCTGGAACGTCGTGGAGCCGATGCAGCGCAGCCGGCCCGACGCCAGCGCGGGCTTGAGCAGGTTGGACGCGTCCATGGACCCGCCGCTCGTGGCCCCGGCGCCGACGATGGTGTGGATTTCATCGATGAAGAGGATGGCGTCCGGCAGCTCCTGGAGCGCCTTGAGGACGCCCTTGAGGCGCTCCTCGAACTGGCCGCGGAACTTGGTGCCCGCGAGCAGCGCGCCCATGTCCAGCGAGTAGACGACCGCGTTCTTCAGCGCCTCGGGCACGCGGCCCTCGGTGATGTGGAGCGCCAGGCCCTCCGCGATGGCCGTCTTGCCCACGCCGGCCTCACCCACGTAGAGCGGGTTGTTCTTGCGGCGGCGGCAGAGCACCTGGATGGTGCGCTCCAGCTCCTTGTCGCGGCCGATGAGCGGGTCGATGCGGCCCGCCTTGGCCTCGGTGTTGAGCTGGATGGCGTACGCCTCCAGCGGGCTCTTCTTCTGGGACTCGCCGTCCTCGTCGTCCCCGGCGGGCGTGGCGCGCGGCTCGCCCTCGGACTCGCCGTCCTTGGTGGTGCCGTGGGAGATGAAGTTGAGCAGGTCCAGGCGGGTGACGCCCTCCTGCTGCAACAGGTAGAGCGCGTGGCTCTCCTCCTCACGGAACATGGCGACCAGCACGTCGCCCCCGTCGATGTACTTCTGCTCCGCGGACAGCGCGTGCATGGCGGCGCGGTGGAGCACGCGCTCCACGCCGATGGTCTGCTGCGGCTCGGCGTCCACGTCGTCGGGCAGGCGCTCGACCGTCTCCTCCAGGAAGGAGGTCAGGTTCTCCTGCAGGCGCTTGACGTTCGCGCCGCAGCCCTTGAGCACCTCGCGGGTGCGCGACTCACGGGTGAGGGCCAGGAGCAGGTGCTCCAGGGTCAGGTACTCGTGACGCATCTTCCGCGCCTCGTCGAGCGCGGTGCGGAAGCTGGCCTGCAATTCTTTGGCAATCGATGGTCCCGCCACGGTTCAGCCTTCCTCGGGTTCCATGGACAGCCGCAGGGGGAACCCGTTGTCCCTCGCCGCGGCCTCCACTGTCTTGAGCTTCGTCTCGGCGACGTCGTAGGTATAAACGCCCGCCACACCGATGCCGTTGTAATGAACGTGCATCATGATCTGCACGGCATCCGTCTCTGACTTGTGGAAGATCTCCTTGAGCACGGCCACGACGAACTCACGCGTGGTGTAGTTGTCGTTGTGCAGGAGGACCTTGTAGAGCGTCGGCCTCTTCAGCTTCTGCTTGGGGACGGCCTCCGTGACGACCTGGCCGTCATCGTGTTGGTGCTTCTGAGCCATGGGCTTGCGGACTCCCTTGCCTTCGCTTCGCGAACCATTGGCGGGCCTGCTTGAAACCGCTCAGACCCGCTCCTTGAAACCCGTCTCCGCCCACCACAGGGGCAGGCCGCTCTCGACGGCTGCCCGCTCGTGCGCCAGGAAGCCGCGCACCGCCCGGTCCAGGCCGGGGTGGAGGAACAGATGCGCACTGTACGTGAGGTGCGGCTCGAAACCCCGGGTGAGCTTGTGCTCGCCGCCCGCTCCGGGCTCGAAGCGCTCGCGCCCCAGGGCGATGCAGTCCTCCACCGGGTGGTAGAGGCACACGTTGAAGTGCAGGAACGGATGCTCCTCGAACGCTCCCCAATAACGGCCGTACAGCGTGCGCGGCCCGGTGAAGTTGAACGCGCCGGCCACCCTGCGGCCTTCCCGCCGGGCCTCCACGAACTCGCACCGGTGCCTGAAGCCGGCGAGCAGGCGGACGAAGAAGTCCTCGGTCAGGGAGCGGACGCCCCACGGGTAGCGGTCCACCGTGGAGACGTAGAGCCGGTGGGCGCAGGCCGCGTCCACCTCCTCCAGCGCGTCGCCCCGCAGCGTGCGCAGGGTGAGGCCCTGGTCCGCCACCGCGCGCCGCTCGCGCTGGAGCTGGTGGCGCCGCTTGGAGCGGAAGCGGGCGAGGAAGTCGTCGAACGTCCGGTAGCCCGCGTTGCGCCACAGGTACTGCACGCCCAGGCGCAGCGCGTAGCCCTGGGCCTCCAGCACCGGCAGCTCCTCCGGGGTGGGGAAGAGGACGTGGACGCTGGAGAGCCCCTCGGCGCGCGCGTACTCCAGCGCGGCGTTGTACAGCTCGGCCTCGCGGGACGGGGCGTCCTCGCCGGGGGCCACCAGCACGCGGCGGCCGGTGGCGGGCGTGAAGGGCACGCCCAGGACGAGCTTGGGGTAGTAGCGGATGCCCGCGCGCTCGGCGGTGGTGGCCCAGGCGGCGTCGAAGACGAACTCGCCGTGGCTGTCGTCCTTCAGGTACGCGGGCGCGGCGGCGACCAGGCGCGCGCCCCGCCACAGCGTGAGGTGGCGCGGGTGCCAGCCGCGCTCGGGCACCACGCTGCCGCTCTCCTCCAGGGCCGCGAGGAAGCCCCACTCCAGGAACGGCACCGACCCCGGGTCCACGAGCGCGTCCCACGCGGACGCGGGAACGTCGGTGATGGACGTGAGCAGGCGCAGCGTGGTGGGGAGCGGGGCGGACATGGACGTGGCGAGCGCCAGCCTATAACGGCGGGTGGCGGCTGCCGCCACGACCGGCCGGCCGTCCTATTTGCCGCGCGTGAGCTCCTGGGCGAGGAAGCCGGCGACCTCCATGAGCCCCGCGGCGGCGCGCTTGCGGCCCTCGTCGGACTCCATGACCCGGCGGGCGGCGTCGCTGGCGGTGCCCACCTCCAGGTCCACGAGGATGAGGAAGGCGCTCCACCCGGCCGTCACGGTGGCCACCTTGCCCGGCCGCTGTGGCCGGTCGCTCAGGGTGGCGGCCACCTTCTCCAGGAGGCCTTCTTCCTTGAGACGTTTCGTGCTCCCGAGCATCTGCGTCCAGGTGGCCTCCAGGAGGGAGGTCAGCAGGCGCCCGGAGAGGGCGGTGGAGAGGCGCTGCGAGGCCTCTTCGGCGTCCACCCGGTGGGCGTCCGCGTAGGTGGGGCTCAGCTTGGCCACCACCACGGCCTTCGTGGCGAGGTGGGCGAGGCGCGGCGGGTAGGGCATGGTGCCGTGTCTTACATCGGCGGCGGGCGGGGCTCCATCCGGAGTGAAAGGCCAGCGCGGGGCGTTTGCCTGACAGCCGGACAGGTTGCTATGGGGCCCGGCGCCCTTTAGAGGAAGCGGACTTTCGTAGGGAGAACAGCATGTCAGTGAACATCCAGCTCGAGTGGACCCCCAACCCCAGCACGTTGAAGTACGTGGTGGACCGCAAGCTGCTGGGCGGTGGCGCGGTGAACTTCACCAACCGGGACGACGCGCAGGCGAAGTCGCCCCTGGCGCTCCGGCTCATGGACATCCAGGGCGTGACGGCGGTGATGCTGGGCACGAACTTCGTCACCGTGACGAAGGGCGAGGCCGGCGAGTGGGACGAGCTCAACGACTCCGTGATGTCCACGCTGGACACGCACCTGTCGGAGGGCCTGCCGGTGGTGGACGAGGCGGCCGTCGCGGCGGCGCGCCAGGTGACGAGCGCGGACGGCACGGTGGAGCAGCGCATCCAGGTCATCCTGGACGAGGAGATCCGCCCGGCCGTGGCGCAGGACGGCGGTGACATCACGCTGGACCGCTTCGAGGACGGCATCGTGTACCTGCACATGAAGGGCTCGTGCGCGGGCTGCCCGTCGTCCACGGCGACGCTGAAGATGGGCATCGAGGGCCGGCTCCGGGAGATGATCCCGGAGGTCACCGAAGTGGTGTCCGTCTGAGACGCAACGTCAAGGCGCCGCAGGTCCGCAAGGAGCTGCTCCCGGACCAGTCCCCCGCGCTCCTGCGGGAGCTGCACCTGCTCACGCGCGAGGGGAACCTCAACGCGGACGCGCTGCGCAAGCTCAAGCAGGTCAACCACCTGGTGGGCCTCTTGCGGCCCGCCATGGAGGACGTGCAGGCGCGCCACGCGAACCCCCTGGTGGTGGACGCGGGCAGCGGCAACGCGTACCTGGGCTTCGTCGTCTACGAGCTGTTCCTGAAGGACGCGGGCGGCGGTGAGCTCCTGTCCATCGAAGGGCGGCCGGAGCTGACCGAGCGCGCGAAGGGCCGCGCCGAGCGGCTGCACTTCGACCGGATGCGCTTCCAGACGGCGCACATCGACCAGGCGGAGTACCCGGAGCGCATCCACGTGCTGATGGCCCTGCACGCGTGCGACACGGCCACGGACGACGCGCTGGTGGCGGCCATCAAGCACGGCGCGGACCACGTGGCGGTGGTGCCGTGCTGCCAGGCGGAGGTGGCCGCGCAGTTGAAGGAGAAGAAGGCGAAGCCGGCCGGCTCCATGTCGCTGCTCTTCCAGCACCCGTGGCACCGGCGCGAGTTCGGCTCGCACCTGACCAACGTCATCCGCGCGCTGACGCTGGAGGCGTTCGGCTACCAGGTGACGGTGACGGAGCTGACCGGGTGGGAGCACTCGCTGAAGAACGAGCTCATCCTCGGGCGGCGGGTGCACCGGGACAACCGGCGCGCGCGCCTTCAGCTCCAGGCGCTGCTGGCGGAGACGGGCGTGCAGCCCCGGCTGACGCGGCTGCTGGGCATCACGCCCGCGGGCGCGGCCGCTGGTGGCGCGGAGCCGGACGCGGAGACGCCGGACGCGGAGACGCCGGACGCGGAGCCCGCGCCGGACGCTGCGCCCGCGTCGCCGCCGGAGCCCTGAAACGCAAGCAGTCCGGACCTGGACCGTAGGGCGGGGCAGGTGACCTCACGGGAGGGGGAGGCGTCTTCCCCCCGCACCGGGACGGCCGCCGCCCCGGCCGTGCGAGGCGGCCGGGCAGGCGTTACATGCCCTCTGTCCCTGGGATGCGCACGGGACGACATTCCAGACGGCCGGGTTCCTTGAGGACGCGTCCGGGCGGATGTCGGAGGACGTGGGCACGTCAGGGGGGCCGGTCAGGATGGCGTCAATGCCGGAGGTCGGGCCCGGCGGCAGGACCCAGGGCGGCGTTCGCGGTGTCTGAATGTCGGGGTACGGAGTCTCGTCCCGGGATGGGGCCGGCCGGTGGCCGTCAGGGCACCGGAGACGTGTGGGGCGAGCCGTGAAGTCCCTCCGCGTGACGCGGTGGGGGTCGTTGGATGGGAAGGGGCATGGCCTTGGAGCTGGATGACTGGGGTGGGAGCGGGCCGCTCCTGCACTTCGCCTGCGCGAACGGCTTTCCTCCGGAGACGTACCGGAAGCTCTTCACGCGGCTCGCGACGCGCTACCACGTGGTGTCGCTGCGCATGCGTCCGCTGGTGCCGGGCCAGGACCCGAAGGCGCTCACGTCCTGGAGGGAGCTGGGCGAGGACCTCGCGCGCGCGCTGAAGGCGCGGGGGCGCTCGGGCGTGCTGGGCGTGGGGCACAGCGTGGGCGGCACCAGCACGTTGATGGCCTCCGCCGCGAACCCGGGGCTGTTCCGCGCGGTGGTGGCGTTGGACCCCGTGCTCGTCACCGGTTCCCGTCTCTGGGCGATGCGCCTGATGAAGCTGATGGGCCGCATGGACCGCGCCGCCATCGTGCAGGGCGCGCTGCGGCGCAAGGAGCGCTGGGCGACGCGCGAGGAGGCGGCCGCCGCGTACCGCCAGCGCAAGCTGTTCCGGGACTGGGACGCGGACTGCTTCAGCGACTACATCACGCACGGGCTGGTGCCCACGCCGGAGGGGGACTTCCGCCTGCGCTTCCCGCGCGAGTGGGAGGCCCGCATCTTCGAGACCTTCCCGGCGGACCCCTGGAAGCTCATCCGCGCCAACGCGGCGCCCACGCTGGTGCTGCGAGGCGAGCGCTCCGCCATGCTGCTGCCCGACGCGCTGGCGCGGGCGGAGCGGGAGATGAAGCGCACGCGGGTGGACGCGCTGCCGCTCGGCTCGCACCTCTTCCCGATGGAGCACCCCCGCGAGACGGCCGAGCGCGTGCTGACGTTCCTGGACCAACTGCCGCCCGTGGACGTCACGGCGCATTGAGGTCCGGTCAGCCGTAGGCCTCGCGCTTGATGCGCTTGTCCGGGATGCCCAGCTCATGCAGGTGGCCCAGCACCGCCTCCATGAAGCGCGGCGTGGCGGGCGTGCGCGTCTCCAGCGCCTTGCGCCGGTCCCATGGCGTGATGGCGGGCCCGCACACGTACACGAGGCAGGTGTCGGGCGCCGGAACCAGCTCGCGCAGCAGCGCCTCTCCGACGCGGCCCTTGCGCACCTGGGGGCCGTACCTCGTCTCATCCGTCTCGCGCGTGAGCGTGTGCACCACCCGCACGCGGTCCGGCGCCGAGCGCTCCAGCGCGGCCAGCTCCTCGCGGTAGAGGATGTCCCCCCACGTCTTGTTGGACGCGAGGAACGTGTGCCGCAGCTTCAGCCCCCGGTGCAGCGCGTCCTTCACGATGGCGAAGTTCGGCACCGCGCCGGAGCCCGCCACCACGTGCAGCACGTGGTCCGCCCGCTCCGTCACGTCGTCCGGCAGCACATACGGCCCCATGAAGCCCGTCACCTTCAGCTTCGCCCCCACCAGCCGCCCGTGCACCAGCAGGGGCGACAGGAGCGGCGGGTAGCGGGTGACGCCGGGGATGAACTCCTCGTCCTTCACCGTGATGGCCACGTGCCGCTCGTGCGGCGCGGAGGCGAGCGAGTACGAGCGCGGCGACTCCTTGCGCCCCTTCTGCTCCTGCAGGTACGCGCACTGCTGCGCGAGCGCCCGGAACTGGTGCGGGTCGATGTTGAGGAACTGGCCGGCCTTGTAGTCGAGCGGTCCCGCGCTCGCGTCCAGCTCCAGCGACAGCGTCGCCGTGTCGTGGGTCTCCATCCGGAGGGCGGTGACGGTGGCCTCGTACTCGACGGGCCGCTTCGCCCGGGAGGGCGTGGCTTCGGCGCTCATGCGCCACCCCATAACACGCGGGGTGCGGGGCCGTGCGGGCGCGAGCGCGGGCGGCGCGCTCCCCGCATCCGGACCCTGGGGTAGGCCTTTCGTTGACTGGATGACGGAAGGGCGGGCGGGCGGCCTGGCGCTCCCGGAGGACCGCTGACCCACCCCACCGGGCAGGACTACATCTTCCAGGAGGAGGTGGGCCGGCCCGTGCTTCGACTTCTCTTCGCCCTGATGTCGCTGCTCCCCTACGGGGTGCGCCGCCATGTCGTGCGCGGTTTGATGCATGGGGTGTGGGGCCGGCTGTCCCACGCGAAGGTGTACGGGCTGAAGGACCTGCCGGCGGGCCCCTGCCTCTTCATCTGCAACCACCTGTCCAACGCGGACGGCTTCACGCTCTACCGGGCGCTGCGGCCCCGGCGCGTCGTCTTCCTGGCGGGCGTGAAGCTGCACGGCACGGTGATGACCCGGCTGGCGGCGGAGACGATGGACACCATCGACATCACGCCCAACTCGCCGGACATCGAAGCGCTGCGCCGCTGCGTGGAGCTGCTCAAGGGCGGCCAGTCCGTCCTCATCTTCCCGGAGGGGGGCCGCAGCCGCTCCGCGGGCCTGCTCCAGGCGAAGAAGGGCGTGGGGCTCATCGCCAAGCGCGCGGGCGTGCCCATCGTCCCGGTGGCGCTCACGGGCACGGAGAAGCTGATGCCCATCAACGACGCGGACATGGGCGGCGAGCGGCTCTTCCACGCCGACGTCACCGTGACCTTCGGGCCCGCCTTCCGCATGGAGGACCTGGAGCCGGAGGTGTCCGGCGCCTCCGACGCGCGCCAGGCGCTGGTGGACGCGATGATGCGCCGGGTGGCCGCGCTGCTGCCGCCCGCGTACCAGGGCGTCTATGCCGGCGGCCCGGACCCGGTGGCCCCCACGGCCCCGCCCTCCGCCGTGCCGCCCTCCGCGTAGGCGGGCCCATGCGCCCGCGAACGGAAACGGCCGCGCGGGCGGGTGCCCACGCGGCCGTCCGTCTTCACGCCGTCAGCGGTTACTGGAGGAAGGCCTTCTTGACCTCGGTGAGCAGCGGGTTGGTGCCCGTCGCGGGGTCGGTGCAGCCCTGGTTGATGGTCCAGATGATGGTGCCGCCGTAGCCGTTCGCCTTGGCGTACTGGCCCTTGGCCTGGATGGCCTCCGGACCGTCGTACGTAATCCAGCGCACCGTGCCGTCCTCCACCGGCGTGTCGAACGTGACGTAGTTGGCCTGCGCCGCCACGTCCCACTGGAGCTTGCCCGTCTTGGAGAGCGCCAGGATCTTCTTGTACGTGAAGGAGTTGTCCCCGCCCACGTAGTCGGACCAGTGGGTGAAGGGCTGGCGCGGGCCGGTGATGTGCCGCCACGCGAGGCCGTAGAACGGGATGCCCATGCCCAGCTTCTCCTTGGGGATGCCCGCGGCCACCCAGGCCTTGAGGCTGGACTCCACGGAGGTCGGGTGGGTGCCGGACTCGCCCGTGAGCGCGGAGGTGAACCACGACTCCCAGCCGTCCCAGACGCCAATCATCTCGTAGGACATGACGTTCACCTGGTCCAGGTACTGGGCGAGCTGCGGGTACCACTTGAGCGACGCGTCCGTGGCGAAGTTGTTGTTCACCCAGCCAATGGGGAACGTCAGCAGCATGTTGGGACGCACCTGACGCAGCCGCTGCACCAGCGCGAGCAGGTTCGGCTTGTCCACCTCCTCCACCGGCTCCCAGTCGATGTCGAGCCCGTCGTAGCCGTGGTCGTCCATCGCCTTGAGCAGGCTCTGGACGAACTTCTCCCGGTTCGCGGCGGAGGCGGCGCCCACCCAGTTGGCGTGCTCGCCCGCGCCGCCCACCATGATGATGGCCTTGCGCCCCGCGGCGTGCGCGCGGGAGGAGAGCGTCTTCGCGATGGCGGAGCCGTTCGAGTTGTCGAAGATGGCGTCCACCGTGCCGTCCGTGTTCGGCGTCACGCGGCCCACGATGATGTGCGTCATCGCGCTGAAGTCCACCTTCTCAGGCGGGTAGTCATCCGCGTTCCAGCCCGTGTAGTAGCCGGACACCCACTTGTTGGTGGTGCCCACCGGGCCCGTCACCACCACGTCCGCCGTGGCCTTCTTCGTCGCGTCCGCGTTGCTCGTGGCCACGACGTGGTACGTGCCCGCCGTCCGGGGCGCGGTGTACGTGCCGCTGGAGGTGACGGTGCCGCCCGCGGAGCCTTCCAGGACGCTCCACGTCACGGCCGTGTGGGTGCTGCCCGTCACCGTCGCGGTGAAGGTCTGCACGCCGCCCAGGGACAGCGTCGCGGTGGTGGGGGTGACGCTGACGCTCACGCCGGTGGGGGAGGTCCGCTTGCCGGACACCGCCGTGGACTTCGCGCTCTCACCCACCGCGTTCAGCGCGGTGACGGCGTACCAGTACGCCGTGCCCGCGACCGCGCTGGTGTCCTTGTAGGCCGCGGAGGTGAGCGCCGTGGAGGTGAGGCGCGTGTACGTGCCCGTCTGCCACGTGGAGCGGTACACGTGGTAGCCCGTGGCGCCCGCCACCGTGCCCCAGGTGAGGGCCACGTCCGTGGTGGAGCCCGTGGCCTGCAGGGCCGTGGGCGCGGAAGGGGCGGTGGTGCTCGCCGCCAGGCGCACGTTGTCGAAGTACATCGTGGCCAGCTTGCGGCCCGCGTTCTCCATCACCACCAGGCCATCCAGGCTGGCGTTGGCCGCGCCCAGCGTGCTCAGCGGCATGCGGCACAGCGTCCACGCGTTGGCCTTGATGGTGCCGCCCGCGCAGGTGGGGTTGAGCGCCACGGGCGGCTTCGCCACGCCGCCCACGCTCGCGTAGAGCGCGATGGCGGGGTTGACCGTCGCGCCGGGGTTCACCTGCAGCTCCACGAAGCCTTGGCCCGCGGTGGGCACGCCCGCGTGGTGGAAGTACAGGCCCGTCCAGGGGCCGAACGTCGCGGAGATGGAGCGGGTGCCCGCGTACACGGGCCGGGTCGCGCCAAGGCTGTGCGTCGCCCAGGACCAGTCCTGCCATCCCGAACCGAGCGCGTCGTCGAACATCGTCGTCGCGCTCGCGAGCGCGTCCCCGGACGTCCCCAGCGAGTCGTCGTCACCCGCCGTGGACGTGAAGTCCGGCGCGCCACCGCAGCCGGTGTGCATCGCGCCCAACGCCACGAGGAACCCAATGAGCTGCCTTCTCAAGTTCTCTCCTGCGGCCAGGTGAAAGAGGGTGGGCCGGGGGGACCGCTTCCCCTGCTCGCGGCGCGTGGCAGGGGTCCCCCGGTCGCCCTGTCGCCGCGCCGGGATTGGCGGGCGTGTGAGGGGGGACCTGGCGAATCGCAGGCAAGGACACATCGCGATTCTTCGTCTGTGTTCAAGCCACGGGGTGGGCTATTTCAACACGTCTCAAGGACGCCAGGCCGCTGTATCAGCGGGGCGGCGAGCGTCTGTTTTGAGAGTGAAACACGCCTGGAGGCGCCACGGGCGCGCCTCCAGGGGAAAGCCTGTCAGCCTGTGATGCATCCAGCTTCAATCATTCACAGACAATGTATCACGGTCTTTATTCCGGCCCAAGGACGTGAGGAAGCTCCACGCGCTCTTTTCGCCGCCCAGGTACGTCTGGAAGTGGTTCTCCCCGGGGCGGTAGAGGCCCGTCCGCATGAGCTGCGCGTGCAGCGCGGGCAGGTGGTAGTAGGGCACGGACGGGAAGAGGTGATGGGACAGGTGGTAGCTGGCGTTGAAGGGCGCGATGAAGAAGCGCTCGAACCAGGTGGCCGCCGCCACGTCCCGCGTCTCGTGCGTCTCATCCGGGGTGGCGGGGGTGAAGGGGTGCTCCACCACCGCGCGGATGCGGAAGGCCACCATCATCAGCGTCAGTGACGGGATGGACCACAGGAGCAGGTAGTGGAGCCAGCCGCCCGTGAGCGTGAGGAAGGTGATGAAGCCGGCCAGCCACAGCGCGTAGCGCACGTGCTCCGCGCGGGACGGCGGCGGGCCGCCCTTGCCCAGCGCGCGGCCCGTATAGGACCAGGGGATCATGATGCGCACGTGGGACGGGGTGAAGAAGCCCACCATGTCCCCCAGCAGCACCAGCGCCGTGCCCACGCGCGTGCGCGGGAACATCCACGCATGGTCGCGCTGCGCCGTGCGCCAGTACGGGTCCTTCTCCGTGTTGACGTAGCGGTGGTGCTCCGCGTGCTCCTTGCGGTAGCCCTCCGTGGTGATGTTCATGGGGAACGCGCACAGCAGGTCCGCCAGCACGTCATTGGCCTTGCGGTGCGTGAGCAGGTGGTGGTGCGAGGCTTCGTGCACCAGGCTCAGGAGCGCGTGCTGCCGCGTGGAGATGATGACCGCGGCCAGCACCCACGCCCACCACCGGTCCACCTGCACCACGAACGCCACCGACAGCGCGATGATGAGCCATTGGCGCGCCACCGCCCACAGGCCCCGCGCGTTGGTCACCACCGACAGCTTCCTCACCGACGCCGTCAAGCCACGACGGTCGAACGCGCGGGAGGTGACCGCTTCCGAGTCATCCAGCGACAACGGTTCTGGAACGGCGAGCATCTGGGGACAGACCTCCTGCCGGGCGCGAGCGCTCTGGCGGAAGGCCGGGAGGTCGTTTCCTCCCCCGTCCAAGGCGACCCCCTGCCGCACACCCCGGTTCATGTGGGACTACACCGCCTTGCGGTAATAATCTCATATCATAGTAATTCTGAGGTCTGAAAGACCCGCTCAGTCTTACAGCCATGACGGACGTGGCAGGTCCAAGGGGTGGCTGGGCAAAGCGGATGTTGAGTGGTGTCCAGAAGGCTGCCCCCCGGGAGGCCTGGCATCCGGGAAGAGGTGGGCCCCGGGCCTTTTGGACGGTGTGATGGAGGGGACGTCCGTACACTGGACGGGAACCCCTTTCCGCGTTCGCGGCCCGGGAAAGGCGGGGAGGTTGCTCGACCTCCCCGTGAATGGATGCAGGCACCCTTCGACTTCCAGAAGCTCTTCGAGCTGTCGCCCAATCCCTACATGCTGCTGGACCGCGAGCTGCGGTACGTCACGGCGAACGCGGCCTATCTGCGGGTGACCGCCAGCCGGCTGGAGGACCTGGTCGGGCGCCCCATCTTCGAGGCGTTCCCGCACGACCCGGACGACCCGGCCAACGCCAGCGCCCGGATGCTGCGCGAGTCGTTCCTCCGCGTGCTGACGGAGCGGACGCTGGACACGCTGGCGCTCATCCCCTACCGGGTGCCGCGCCAGACGGAGTCCGGCGTGGTGGTGGAGGAGCGCTACTGGAGCGCCACGCACACGCCCCTGCTGGATGGCCGGGGCGAGGTGGCCTTCATCCTCCAGCACACGATGGACGTGACGGAGCTGCAGCAGCTCAAGCGGGCCGTGCGTGACGCGGAGGCGTCACCGGACGCGGGGGCCCGGACGCAGCTCATGGGCGGGGTGCTCGCGCGCGCCCAGGCGGTGCAGGAGGCCAACCGCGTCCTGGACGACGAGCGCCGCCACCTGCGCCGCCTGTTCGAGCAGGCGCCGGGCTTCATGTGTTCGCTGAGGGGGCCCGAGCACGTGTTCGAGCTGGCCAACCGCTCCTACCTCCAGCTCGTGGGGCACCGGGAGCTGTTGGGCCGGACGGTGCGGGAGGCCCTGCCGGAGGTGGCCGGGCAGGGCTTCTTCGAGCTGCTGGACCGGGTGTTCACGACCGGCGAGCCCTTCGTCGGGCACAACATGCGGGTGCAGTTGCAGCGAGAGCCCGGGGGGCCGTTGGTGGAGGCCTTCCTGGACTTCGTCTACCAGCCCGTCATCGAGGCGGACGGCCGCGTCTCCGGCATCTTCGTCCAGGGCCACGACATGACGGCGCAGAAGCGGGCGGAGGACGAGCTGGCGCGCCACCGCGACCACCTGGAGGAGCTGGTGCGCGAGCGCACGCGGGCGCTGGAGGAGAGCGAGGCGGAGCGCCGCCAGACGGAGGCCGCGCTGCTCCAGGCGCAGAAGATGGAGGCGGTGGGCAAGCTCACCGGCGGCGTGGCGCATGACTTCAACAACCTGCTCCAGGTGGTGAGCGGGAACCTCCAGTTGCTCCAGCGCGACGCGGTGGGTGACTCGCGCGCGCAGCGGCGCCTGGAGACGGCGCTGGGCGCGGTGGAGCGCGGGGCGCGGCTGGCCTCGCAGTTGCTCGCGTTCGCGCGGAGGCAGCCCCTGGCGCCCACGGCGCTCAACCTGGGCCGGCTGGTGCGCGACATGGACGACCTCTTGCGCCGCGCCCTGGGCGAGGACGTGGAGGTGGAGACGGTCATCGCGGGCGGGCTGTGGAACACGTCCGTGGACCGCAACCAGTTGGAGAACGTCATCCTCAACCTGGCCATCAACGCGCGCGACGCCATGGAGGGCCGGGGCCGGCTGACCATCGAGGCGGGCAACGCGATGCTGGATGACCACTACGCGATGCTGCACCCGGAGGTGACGGCGGGGCAGTACGTGCTGCTGGCCATCTCCGACACGGGCTCAGGCATGACGCCGGAGGTGATGGAGCGCGCGTTCGAGCCGTTCTTCACCACGAAGCCGGAGGGCCGGGGCACGGGCCTGGGGCTGAGCATGGTGTATGGCTTCGTGAAGCAGTCCGGCGGCCACGTGAAGATCTACAGCGAGCTGGGCCACGGCACGTCCATCAAGATCTACCTGCCGCGCACCTTCCAGGCGGCGGCGCAGCCGGTGGAGAGCGGCCCGGGGCAGGTGGAGGGCGGCACGGAGACCATCCTCGTGGTGGAGGACGACGCGGCGGTGCGGGCCACGGTGGTGGAGGTGCTCACGGAGCTGGGCTACCGCGTGCTCAAGGCGCACGACGGGCAGAGCGCGCTCGCGGTCATCCAGAGCGGCCTGCCGGTGGACCTGCTCTTCACGGACGTGGTGATGCCGGGGCCGGTGCGCAGCCCGGAGCTGGCGCGGCTGGCGAAGGCGCACCTGCCGGACCTGGAGGTGCTCTTCACGTCCGGCTACACGGAGAACGCCATCGTGCACGGCGGCCGGCTGGACCCGGGCGTGAGCCTGTTGTCCAAGCCGTACCGGCGCGAGGACCTGGCGCGGAAGATCCGCTCGCTCTTGCGCGGACGCGAGCAGCGGCTGGCGGCGAAGCCGTTCCGCGCGCCCGCGCCCGCGGAGACGCCGCCGAAGGGCGCGCTGCGCATCCTCCTGGTGGAGGACGACGCGGACATCCGCGAGTCCGCGTCCGAGCTGATGGCGGACCTGGGACACACCGTGCGCGCGGTGGAGAGCGCGGAGGCGGCGGGCGAGGCGCTGGCGAAGGAGCCCTTCGACCTGCTCTTCACGGACGTGACGCTGCCGGGCAAGTCCGGCGTGGTGCTGGCGCGCGAGGCCGCGCGGTGCTACCCGTCCCTGCGCATCATCATCGCGTCCGGTGATTCGCGCGCGGTGTCGGCGGAGGACGGCCAGATGTTGGAGCGCGTGGTGCTGCTGCCCAAGCCCTATGACCTGAACCAGATGGAGCGCGCATTGGAGCAGGCCGCCATGGATGTTGGCTCCGCCGCCCGGACGCGGCCGGCGTGACGGACGCTCGGGCCCGGACGGGCGAAACCCTCTATGTGTCCACGCTGCCGGGCCTGGAGCCCGCGCTGGAGGCGGAGGCGCGCGAGCTGGGGCTGTCCTTCCGGCGCGCGGAGGGCGGCATCGAGTGCGAGGGCCCTCCCGGCCTGCACCAGACCGCGAACCTGCGCCTGCGCACCGCGAGCCGCGTGCTCCTGCGCCTGGGCACCTTCACGGCGCCCACCGCGGACGCGCTGGTGCAGGGGCTGCGAGCGCTGCCCATGGCGGCCGTCTGGGACGGCAAGGCGCCGCTGCGGCTGTCCGTGACGCTGCACCGCTCCGTGGCCCCGGGGCCGGCGGTGGTCCTGGAGTCCGCGGCCGTGGCCTGGGACCCGTGCGAGGTGACGGTCGCGGGACACCTGGACGAGGAGGGCGGAGGGCCGGGGCTCACGCTGCTGGTGCGCGGCGAGGGCGCGCGCTGGACGGTGAGCGTGGACACGTCCGGTGCGCCCCTGTACCAGCGCGGCTACCGGCAGGAGGTGGGGCGCGCGCCCCTGCGCGAGACGCTGGCCTCGGGCATCCTCCGGCTCGCGGGCTACGCGGGAGACGTGCCGCTGGTGGATCCGATGTGCGGCTCGGGCACGTTCCTGGTGGAGGGCGCATGGCTGTCCCAACGCCGCGCGCCGGGCCTGCTGCGCACGTTCGCGTTCCAGTCCTTCCCGTCCTACGAAAAGGAGGCCTGGGCGCGCCGCCGCGCGGAGGCGGAGGCCGAGGGGCTGGCGGAGCCTCGCGCGCCCATGCGCGGATACGACCTCAACGCGGGGGCGCTGGGCACGGCGCGGCGCAACGCGAGACGCGCGGGCGTGACGTTGACGCTGGAGCGGCACGACCTGCGCACGCTGAAGGCCCCGCCGGACGCCCCCGGGCTGGTGGTGGCCAACCCGCCCTACGGCAAGCGCGTGGGCGAGGTGGAGGACCTGCCGGACCTCTACCGCGCGCTGGGCGCGACGTTGAACGGCGCGTTCCGCGACTGGCGCAAGGCGCTCATCGTCCCCGAGGAGCCGAGGCTGGTGGCGGCGCTGGGGCTGAAGGGCGCGCGGCAGCTCGACGTGAAGAACGGCGGCCTGCGCTGCCTGCTGCTGCTCTCGGGCGCTTGAGCTAGAGCGGCAGGACCAGCTCGAAGCGCGCGCCGCCCTCGGGACGCGCGCCCGCGCGCACCCTGCCTCCGTGCGCCAGCACCACGCGCCGCACGATGGCCAGGCCCAGGCCCCGGCCGTTGGCGCGGGTGAGGAAGAAGGGCTCGAAGACGCGCTGCGGATCCAACCCCGCGATGCCCGGGCCCTCGTCCTCCACGCTCAGCGCCACCCCGTCCGGCACGCGGCGCACCTCCACGCGCACCGTGCCTCCGGGCGGCGAGGCCTGGATGGCGTTGCGCATCAGGTGCGTGACGGCCAACTGCAACAGCGTCTCGTCACCGGACAGCTCCGGCACGTCCGGCGCCTCGTCGAACGCCACGCGCGGCCTGGGCAGCTCCTCCCGGCCGTGGAGCAACTGCGCGAGCGCGCGGTGCACCAGCTCGCCCAGCGAGACGGGGCGCGGGCGGGGCTCCAGCGGGCGCACCGTGTCCAGCAGGTCGCGCACGATGTCCTCCAGCCGGATGGCCTCCTCCTCCAGCATCTCCACGGCGGAGGCGCCCGCGGGCCCCAGGCGGGGTTCGCGCTTGAGCACCGCCACCGTGTTGAGGATGGCGCCCAGGGGGTTGCGCACCTCGTGGGCCACGACGCCCGCCGCCTCGCCCAGCACCGTCAGCCGCTCGCTGGCGATGAGCTCGTTCTGCAGGCGGTGCACCTCCGCGAGCCGCGCCTCCGCCGCGCGGTGGTGCCGCACGTTCTCCAGCGCGCCGCCGATGAGCTGCGCGAACAGCTCCAGCGCCCCCGCGTTCGCGGGCGTCAGCGTGGTGGACTGCACCGCCAGCACGCCGAAGGGCTCGTCCCCCACGAAGATGGGCGCGTCCAGCGCGCGGGAGCCCGGCGGGTAGATGCGCTGGATGTTGTCCGCCACCTCCGGCGAGTGCAGCCGCCGCGCCATGCTGAACGCGTCCGGGTGGAACGTCGCCCGGCGGCTCGTGAGCACCTCCTCCAGGTGCGGCATCCCGGAGCGGTGGAAGCGCACCGCGTGCACGTCCTGCCCGTACAGCCGCGCCGCCGCCGCCAGGCTCTCCGGCTCCTGGCGCATGGGCCCGTGGCGCAGGAAGTCTCCCTCCAGCAGCAGCACGGAGACGTAGAAGCCCTGCCGGTGCAGGGACTCCACCGCCAGCTCCAGCACCGTGCCCTCGTCGCGGCAGCGCAGGAGCTCCGCCGCGGTGGCCACCAGCATGGTGGACAGCGTGCGCACCGCGTCCCCGCCCTCCGCGTCCAGCAGCAGCACGAGCTGCTCCTGCGGCACGCGGCCGGGCGCGCTGACGGGGGAGAGCAGGTGCTGGCGTCCGTCCGCGCCGCGCACGCGCACCCAGGAGGGCCGCACCGGCGTGGGCTGCTCGCCGCGCATCAGCGCCTCGCACAGGGGATCCAGCCAGGCGCGCTCCTCCGGCCCGAAGCGCGCGGCGAGCTCCAGCAGGGACGGCAGCTCGTCCTCTCGCAGGCCCAGCAGCGTGCGCAGCGCGGTGTTGGTGAACACCAGCCGGTCGCCGCGAATCACGAACAGCGGCACCGGCAGCGCGGGCAGCAGGCCATCCAGTGTGCCGGGCGGGCTGGAGGCGCTCATCGCCGCTCCTGCGTTCCAGGGGGACGGGGGCCCGGAGGCAATCGCCGCGCGGGTGGGCCGTAGGAAGGGATGAAGGCGTTGAGCACTGGAGGAGACACCATGAACTTCGCGAACGAGTTGGACCGCCGGGACCTGGAGTTGAAGTCCGTCATGGCCGTGTGGGTCGCCTTCGTGGCGATGGGCGCGGTCTTCCTGGGCCAGTTGTTCTAGTCCCGGGCGTTGGCCACCGCCCGGGAACCTGTCAGGGCTTCTTGGTGCGGCGGACGTACTGCTGGATGAAGTCCCGCTCCTCCGCGCGCAGCGCGCTCAGGCGCAACCCGTAGCCCTTGGGGTTCTTGCCGTCGTCCAGGGAGTTCTCCCAGATGACGGAGCTGCGCAGGGTCATGACCCGCTCCGGATCCTCGAAGCGCAAGGTCAGCTCCACCTGTGTCCCCAGCCGCAGCGGCCGGTCCGTGCCGATGAACAGGCCGCCCGACGACAGGTTGATGATGCGGTGGTCGGTGAAGATGCCCGTGTTCTTCATCGTCACCTTCACGTCCGCGTGCAGCCGGTCGTCCGACCGGCGCTCCAGGCCCACGAACTCGGCGCTCGAATACGAGGGCGCGGGGGCGGCGATGGGGCGCCGGACGGGCGCGGGAGGCGGCGGCGTGGGGGCGGGAGCAGGCGCGGGCGGCGTCACCGGGCGCGCCGCCGTGGGCGTCATCACCGGAGGCGGCCGGGGCGGCGCGGAAGGAACCCCCGGACGCGTCATGCTGCCCGGCACGGGCGTGGGCGGAATGGAGGCCGCCACCGGCCGCGTCATCGTTCCCGGCACGGGCGTGGGCGGAATGGAGGCCGCCACCGGGCGCGTGAGGGAGCCTGGAACCGGCGTCGGTGGAATCGCGGCGGCCTGGGGACGCGCGGGCACCGCGGTTCCGCTCAGTGGCAGCGGCGCGGCGGGCAGCGCGCCCGCCATGTCCAACCGGGGCGGCGGGGGCGCGGGCGGATGCAGGGCGCCCTGGAGGAAGAGCGTCTCCGCCTCGCGGATCCGCCGCGAGAGGAAGTCGAAGATTTCAACGGAGACCTTGCGCAGCTCCGGATGCAGATCCGGCGACAGGTGCTCCGGTGAGAAGCGCTTCGCCATGCGGAAGAAGGCGAGCCGGAACTCGTCGAGCGACGCCTGCGGCTTGAGCCCGAACACCTCGTGCGGCGGCAGGTGCAGCAGCCCGCGCAGTTGGTTGCGCAGGCGCTCGGCCTGCTGATTCTCCAGGGTGGCCGTGGGCGCCGCGGTGAACAGGTCGCGCACCTCCGGGAGGTCCTGGAGCGCGACCCAGTTCGCTCCGTCGCGCGACGCGCGCACCGCCGTCTTCAGGCGACCGGAGGCGATGAGGTCGCGGAAGGCTTGCAGTTGCAGGGGGCCCAGCACGCGGCCGAGCGAGTCTCCCACCCAGTAACCGACAACGGATGACGACACAGGGACCTCGGCGGAATCAGGACGCGAGCGCCTGGCGTACGGCCGCGGCGATCTCCAGGGGATGGAAGGGCTTGCCCACGAAGCCCATCGCCCCCGCGGCAATGGCCTGCTCCACCACCGGCTCCGCGTCCATGCTGCTGATGACCAGGACGCGTGTCTCCGGTGAAACACTCTTGATGGCGCCCAGCACCTCCAGCCCGCTCTTCTTCGGCATGAAGAGGTCCAGGAACATCACCGCCGGCTGCTCCTTCTGCGCCAGCGCCAGCCCCTCCTCCCCGTCCGCCGCCTCCAGCAGCCGCAGGTCGATGCCCGTGTCCGCGATGACGTCCTTGAGGATGCGACGCACGAAGCTGTCGTCATCCACCAACAGCAGGGTAGGTAGTCCAGGCATGGGCGGCAGGATACATAAGACGCGCGACGTTTGGGCGCGCGCATCCCGCGTGCCTGCTCGGCTTTTGGGTTAAGGGGTGGGCATGTCCACCGACCCCGCGCTGTCCCATTTCGAGTCCCACAAGGCCGCGTACCTGGAGGACCTCAAGGCCCTCGTCCGCATTCCCAGTGTGTCCTTCCCCGGCTTCGACGCCGGCCTCGTGCGCCAGAGCGCGGAGGCCACCGCGGCCCTGTTGAAGGACCGTGGATTTGAAAACGTCCAGTTGCTCGAAATCGAGGGCGCGCACCCGTATGTCTATGGCGAGGTGCTCAAGGCGCCGGGCCGTCCCACGCTCCTCCTCTACGCGCACCACGACGTGCAGCCCGCGGGCGACGAGGCGGCCTGGAAGAGCCCGCCCTTCGAGCCCCAGGTGCGTGACGGCCGCCTGTACGGCCGCGGCGCGGCGGACGACAAGGCGGGCATCGTCGTGCACACCTCCGCCGTGGACGCGTGGCTCAAGAGCACCGGCCAACTCCCACTCAACGTGAAGGTCATCATCGAGGGCGAGGAGGAGGCGGGCAGTGACCACCTGGGTGCATTTCTCCAGAAGCACGCGAAGCTGGTGGCGGCGGACGCCATCGTGTTGACGGACACGACGAACTTCGACACGGGCCTGCCGTCCATCACCACGGCGCTGCGCGGGCTGGTGACGGTGGACGTGGAGGTGCGGGGGCTGCACCAGGCGGTGCACTCGGGGATGTGGGGCGGGCCCATTCCGGATCCGGCGATGGCGCTGTGCCGGATGCTGGCGTCGCTGACGCACGCGGATGGCTCCATCGCGATTGAGGGCGTGATGGAGCAGGTGAAGCCGCTGACGGACGCGGAGCGCCAGAGCATCCAGGCGCTGCCCGGTGACGACGCGACCTTCCGCGAGCAGGCGGGCATCCGCCAAGGGGTGCAGCTCCTGGGCGGCGGGCGGCACCCGTGGGAGACGAACTGGCGCCAGCCGAGCCTGGCCATCAACGCCATCCAGGCCAGCAGCCGCAAGGACGCGCGCAACATCATCGTGGAGTCCGCGTGGGCGCGCGTGGGCATCCGCGTGGTGCCGGACATGGATCCGGAGGACGTGCAGCGCCGGCTGGTGGCGCACCTGAAGAAGGTGTGCCCGTGGGGCCTGGAGCTGGAGATCCGCGAGGACCCGGCGTCCGGCTGGTGGTACACGGACTCGTCGCACCCGGCGTTCCAGGCGGCGTTCCGCGCGCTGGAGAAGGGCTACGCGAAGAAGCCGGTCACCATCGGGTGCGGCGGATCCATCCCGTTCGTGGAGCCGTTCGCCAAGGAGCTGGGCGGCGTGCCCGCGCTGCTCATCGGCGTGGAGGACCCGTACACGTACGCCCACTCGGAGAACGAGAGCCTGCACCTGGGCGACTGGGAGAAGGCCATCCGCTCCGCCATCCACCTCTACGAGGAGCTGGCGAAGTCGCTGACGCCTCGCGGCTGAGCGCGGCCCGCTAGAGGCCGCGGAAGCGGTCCGTGGCCTCGATGAGGGCGGAGGTGTTGCCGGGCTCGTTGGCGGAGTGGCCCGCGTCCGGCACCATCACGAACTGGGCCTCCGGCCACGCGCGGTGCAGGGCCCACGCGCTCTCCGGCGGACACACGACGTCGTAGCGGCCCTGCACGATGACGGTGGGGATGTGGCGGATGCGGTGCACGTCGTCCAACAACTGCGTGTCCGTGCGCAGGAAGCCCCGGTTGACGAAGTAGTGGCACTCGATGCGCGCGAAGGCGATGGCGAAGTCGTCGCCCGCGTTGCGCGCGATGAGCTCCGCGTTGGGGTACAGGCAGCTCGTGCGGCCCTCCCACACGCTCCACGCCTTCGCGGCCTCCTGCTGCGAGTGCCTGTCGTCGCCCATCAGCCGCCTCGCGTAGGCCTGGAGCAGGTCGCTGCGCTCGTCCTCGGGGATGGGCGCGAGGAAGTGCTCCCACGCGTCCGGGAACAGCGCGCTCGCGCCGCGCTGGTAGAACCAGTCGATCTCCTGCTTGCGCAACAGGAAGATGCCGCGCAGCACCAGCTCCGTGACGCGCTCCGGATGCGCCTCCGCGTACGCGAGCGACAGGGTGCTGCCCCACGAGCCGCCGAAGAGCATCCAGCGCTCCAGGCCCAGGTGCTCGCGCAGCCGCTCCATGTCCGCCACCAGGTCCCAGGTGGTGTTCTCCACCAGGCTGGCGTGCGGCGTGCTGCGGCCACAGCCGCGCTGATCGAAGAGGATGATGCGGTAGACGGCCGGGTCGAAGAAGCGGCGCTGCTTCGGGTCGGTGCCGCCGCCGGGGCCGCCGTGCACGAACACCACGGGCTTGCCCTTCGGGTTGCCGCTCTCCTCGAAGTACAGCGCGTGGCCCCCGGTGACCTTCAACTGGCCGGTGCGGTAGGGCTCGATGGAGGGATAGAGCGTTCGCAGCGGCGTGGGAGCGGGCACGGGATTCCTTCCTTGGGAACGGGGTGCCACGCAACCTAACAACAGACGGCACCCCTGGGGCGAGCCGTTCGGAAATACCGCGTCCGCCCCAGAACGACTCCCCCCCGCGTCCGCTCAGGGCTTGGGCGCGGGAGGCACGCCGCGGCCGGCCTGGGCCACCATGCGCACCTCGGCGTTCTCCCCGAGCGCGTAGCCGTCGCCCTTGGTCTCCATGTCCGTCGCCTCGATGACGTCGCCGCGCTGCAGGTGGAAGAACCTCTCGTTCTTCTCCGCGCGGTGGCGCTCCTGCATCGCCAGCCCCACGCGCCCCTCCGGCCCGCAGCCGATGTAGCGCTGGCGGCCCTTGCCCTCCAGCGACTCGCTGACGATGCGGAACAGCCGGCCCGGCGGCGGCTCCGGCCAGGCCTCGCCCTTGGGCGCCACCACCAGGTAGCTCATCTTGAGCGACTCCTTGTGGAAGCCCGCCGCGCGCGCCAGCTCCTCCACCACGCGGGGCATGGGCCACGGGCGCTCGGCGTGGCACCAGTCCGTCTCCTTCACCAGCGCGGGGCACGCGCCGCGGTACAGGCACGGCGCGCGGATGGCGTAGCCGCGCTCCACCAGCAGGTCGCGCACCTTGAGCAGGTTGCGGCTGGTCTCGCGCAGCGCGGGCTCCATCACCAGCAGGCTGCCGCCCTTCTTCACCTTCGCGAGCACCGACTCCAGGAGCGCCGCGCGCGGCTTCAGCGCTTCGTCCGTCGCGCCGTACAGCTCGTTCACCACGTGCCCCATCGTGATGAGGTCGAACTGCCCCTCCGGCAGCGTGGCGTTCTTCTTCAGCGGATCCCACTCGCGCGTGGCCAGGGCCTCGCCGGCCTCCGTGGCCAGCTTGCGCGCCAGCTCCAGCGCGGGCTTGCTGCGGTCCGCCGCCGTCACCTCGCTGGCCCCCGCGTCCATGGCCGCGAAGGCCACCGGGCCCGGGCCGCTGCCCAGGTCCAGCACCTGCCGGGGGCGGTTGGGCAGCTCGCCCAGCACCTGTCGCGCCTGGGCGTAGGACACCGGCCAGTAGAAGAGGAGGTAGGCGCCCAAGAGGCGCGGGTCGTCCATGTACCGGGCGCCGGCCAACTGGCGCTCGCGGGTGAGGCCGTGGGAGAGCTGCTTCACGCCCGCGCCCACCTCCTTGACCTCCTGCGGCGTGAGGCGCGTCTCCGGCCCGTCACCCCGGCCCCGGGACGCGCGCCACACGGAGATGAGCCGGGGCAGCCATCGCTCCAGGTCCTTGCTGTATGCGTTGCTCATCGTTGCCTTCACATCAGGGGTCGCCACCCGGAGGCGACCGCGTTAAACCCATCCCGCCATGATTTCCGTCCGCGGACTGCGCAAGCACTATCAGGTCCACAAGCGCCCGCCTGGCCTGAAGGCGGCCCTTCGCTCGCTCGTCCACCGCGGCTACACGACCGTCAAGGCCGTGGACGGCATCTCCTTCGACATCCGGCCCGGGGAGCGCGTGGGCTTCCTGGGCCCCAACGGCGCGGGCAAGACGACGACGCTGAAGGTGCTCGCCGGCCTGCTCCACCCGTCCGAGGGTGAAGTCACCGTGGATGGCCACGTGCCCCGCTTCCGCGAGGAGGCGTTCCTCAAGAAGATCATGCTGGTGATGGGGCAGAAGCAGCAGCTCCTGTGGGACCTACCGCCCTCGGAGACGTTCGAACTCAACCGCGCCATCTACGACGTGCCCCGCCCCCAGTACAAGCAGACGCTGGAGGAGCTGGTGTCGCTGCTGGAGCTGGGGGACCTCATCGGCAAGCCCACGCGGCAGCTCAGCCTGGGGGAGCGGATGAAGTGCGAGCTGGCCGCGGCCCTCATCCACCGCCCCCGGGTGCTCTTCCTGGACGAGCCCACCATCGGCCTGGACGTGTCCATGCAGGTGACGATGCGCGCGTTCATCAAGGCCTACAACGAGCAGACGGGCGCCACGCTCATCCTGACCAGCCACTACATGGACGACGTGGCGGCGCTCTGCCCGCGGGTCATCGTCATCGACAAGGGGCAGTTGTCCTACGACGGCAGCCTGGACGCGCTGGTGCAGCGCGTGCGCCCGGAGAAGCGCGTGGTGCTGCGGCTGGGCCAGCCGGTGGACGCGGGCCTGCTGACAGCGCTGGGCAAGGTGGTGTCGCACGAGCCGGGCTCGGCGGTGTTGCAGGTCCAGCAGGACGCGGTGAACGCCACGGTGGGCCGCGCGCTGTCCACGCTGCCGGTGACGGACCTGACGGTGGAGAACGCGCCGCTGGAAGAGGTGATGAGCGAGCTGTTCCAGGAGGGCAAGGCGCGCCGGGCGGAGGCCGCCCGGGAGGCGGCGTCCGCGTGAGCCTGCGCACGGCCCTCAAGGCGCTGCCCACGATGCTGCGCATCGGCTTCTCCGAGGCGGTGGCCTACCGCGCGGAGATGATCATCTGGGTGCTGGCCACCACCATGCCGCTCATCATGCTGGCCCTGTGGTCGGCGGTGGCGCGCGGCGGGCCGGTGGGCCGCTTCGGGCAGGCGGAGTTCACGGGCTACTTCCTCGCGGCCTTCTGTGTGCGGCAGATGACCAGCTCCTGGGTGGCGTGGCTGGTCAGCTACGAGGTGAAGCAGGGCACGCTGGCGATGCGGCTGTTGCGGCCCATCTCCCCGCTGCTGGCGTACGCGACGGAGGTGCTGGCGGGCATCCCGCTGCGCGTCGCCATCGTCGTGCCCGTGCTGGGCATCAGCCTGTGGGCGGCGGGCGCCGAGCGGGCGATCCCCACGTCGCTGGGGGGCTGGGGGCTGTTCGCGCTGGGCATCGTGGGCGCGTGGCTCATCACGTTCTACCTGAACGTCCTGCTGGGCACGCTGAGCCTGTTCCTGGAGAGCAGCCAGAAGCTGATGGAAGTCTACATGGTGCTGTTCTTCGTCTGCTCCGGGTACATGTTCCCGGTGGAGTTCTTCCCGCCCGGCGTGCGCACCGTCATGGAGTGGCTGCCGTTCCGCTACCAGATGGGGCTGCCGGTGGAGCTGATGACGGGGGCGCACGCGGCGAAGGAGGCCTGGGCGCTGCTGGCCGCGCAGTGGGCGTGGGTGCTGGGCCTGGGCGTGGTGTCCATGACGGTCTGGCGGCGGGGCCTGGCGCGCTTCGCGGCGTTCGGAGGGTAGGGCGGTGGTGAACGCGAGGCGCTACCTGCGGCTGTTGGGCGTGCAGTTGAAGGCCTCCGGCCTGCTGGCGTTGCAGTACCGCGCGGACTTCCTGGCGGAGGGGCTCACGTCGCTGGCGTGGACGTTCACCGCGCTGGCGCCGCTGTTCGTCGTCTTCGGCGCGCGGCCCAGCATCGAAGGCTGGACGTTCCAGGAGTCGCTGCTGGTGGTGGGCTGGTTCACGCTCTTGCAGGGCGTGCTGGAGGGCGCCATCAGCCCCAGCCTCACGGGCATGGTGGAGCACATCCGCAAGGGCACGCTGGACTTCGTGCTGCTCAAGCCCGCGGACGCGCAGTTCCTGGTGTCCACGCAGCGCTTCCTGCCGTGGCGGGCGGTGAACGTGCTGTCCGGCGTGGGGCTGTTCGTCTACGCGTTCGTGTCGCTGGGGCGCTGGCCGTCCTTGCCGGGCGTGTTCGCGTCGCTGGTGTTGCTGGGGACGAGCATGCTCATCCTCTACTCGATGTGGATCCTCGTGGTGAGCGCGGCCTTCTTCGTGGTGAAGGTGGACAACCTCACGTACCTGTTCACGTCCATCTTCGACGCGGCCCGGTGGCCGTCCTCGGTGTTTCGGGGCTCGCTGGCGTGGGTGTTCACCTTCATCATCCCGCTGGCGCTGATGACGACCTTCCCCGCGCTGGCGCTGCTGGGCCGGCTGCCGTGGACCTGGCTGGTGGGCGCGGTGGTGGGCGCGGTGGCGTTCGCCGCGGTGGCGCGGTGGGTGTGGCGGATGTCCATCCGCCACTACACGTCCGCGAGCAGTTGAGCCGCGTCGCGGAGGCATGTCTGACCCGGCTTGTCTGGTTGATAGGAATTCCGCTGTTGTCTTTCCTTCGTCTGGGTTAAGGGCCGCCCCCCCCGCGCGGCGAAAGCCGCGTCCCCCCATGAAGTGAAGGACCTCCCCCTCCATGCTCCATATCCGTCTTCACGGCCTGCTGGCCGCGCTCGCGCTTGCGTCCACGGCGGCCTGCGCCCCCGAAGCTCCGTCGTTCCATGACGCCCCCTCCACCTCCACCTCGCGCCTGGACACGTCCTCGTGGGGCAGCGCCGGCACCATGGCCTCCGCGCGCGTGGATGCCACGGCCACCCTGCTGCGCAATGGCTATGTGCTCGTCGCGGGCGGGGGCACGTCCGCCGTGGAACTGCATGATCCGCGCACCGGCCGCTGGTTCTCGCTGAGCGCCATGGCCACCAGCCGCCAGCGCCACACCGCCACGCTGCTGGCCTCCGGCAAGGTGCTGGTGGTGGGCGGAGGCACCTCCGTGCTGGCGTCGGCCGGCGCGGAGCTGTTCGACCCGGACACCAACAGTTGGTCCGCGGCGACGGGGCTGGACCTGCCCCGCTCCCAGCACACCGCGACGCTGCTCCCGGATGGCCGGGTGCTGGTGACGGGCGGAGACAGCGGCTTCGGCAACGCGCTGTCCAGCGCGATGCTCTACTCCCCCGCGACCCACTCCTGGTCCGTCACCGGCCGGATGGTCGCGGCCCGGCTGGGCCACGCGGCGACGCTGCTGCCGGACGGGAAGGTGCTGGTGACGGGCGGCCGGGACAGCGCCAACGGGGACGTGCTGGCGACGGCGGAGCGCTACGACCCCGCGACGGGCGAGTGGACGGCGGTGGGCCGCATGGTCACGCAGCGCACCGGGCACACGGCGACGCTGCTGCTCTCCGGGCAGGTGCTGGTGGCGGGCGGCTTCGCGGGCAGCCTGGCCACGAACACGTCCGAGTTGTTCGACCCGGGCACCGGCACCTGGACGTCCCAGGGCGCGCTGCCGTTCCAGTCCGTCTTCCACACCGCGACGCTGCTCACCTCCGGGCAGGTGCTGGTGGCGGGCGGCTCCACGGGCGGCCAGCCCTACCTGGACCGCGCCGCGCTCTACACGCCGGCCACCGGCGTCTGGACGGAGACGGCGACGATGGCCTCGCGCCGCATCAGCCACGCCGCCGCGCTGCTCCCGTCAGGAGAGGTCCTCGTGCTGGGCGGCGTGCCCCAGGCGGGGGCGCTCAGCGCGTCCGCGGAGCGCTACCGCCCGTCCGCCCTGCCGTGGAGCGCGGCGGCGGGCCTGGGCACCGCGCGCTCGCAGCTCAGCGCCACGCGGCTGAGCACGGGCGACGTGCTGGTGGCGGGCGGGGCGTCCTTCTCCGGCGCCGCCCTGGTGAGCGCCATTCTGTACGACGAGGCGACGAACAGTTGGCGGGACACCGGCTCGCTGGGGACCGCGCGCTTCCTGCACTCGGCCACGCCCTTGAATGACGGCCGCGTGCTGGTGAGCGGCGGGCAGCGGGACGCCTCCACCTGGCTGTCCGCCACGGAGGTCTACGCGCCCGCCACGGGGACCTGGACGCCGGTGGGGGACCTGGGGACGGGGCGGGCCCGTCACACCGCGACGCTGCTCCCGGGCTCCGGCCAGGTGCTGGTGACGGGCGGCGCGTCGGGCGCGAGCATCTCCTCCACGCTCGCGAGCGCGGAGCTGTTCAACCCGGCCACGGGCACCTGGAGCGCCACGGGCGCCATGGGACACGCGCGCACGTACCACGCGGCCGTGCCGCTGCCTTCGGGCGAGGTGCTGGTGATGGGCGGCAGCTCCACGGGGGCGGACGCCATCACCGCGAGCGCGGAGCTGTTCAACCCGGCCACGGGCACGTGGCGGCCCACGGCGTCCATGGCGGTGGCGCGCTATGGCCACATCGCGGTGCCGCTGGGCCATGGCGCCCAGGTGCTGGTGGCGGGCGGTTGGGGCGTGGACGGGCCGCTGCGCTCGGCGGAGCTGTACGACGTGGCGCAAGGCACCTGGAGGACCGTGGCGCCGATGAACACGCCGCGCTACCTGCCGCACGCCACGGCGCTGTCCACGGGCCGCGTGCTGGTGGTGACGGGGGAGGGGGGCTCGGGGTTGGGCGTGCTCGACTCGGCGGAGGTGTATGACGCCGCGATGAACGCCTGGACGCCCGCGGGCATCCTGTCCACGCGCAACACGCACCACGGACTGGCCCTGCTGCCCTCCGGCCGCGTGCTGGTCGCGGGCGGCAGCGGGAGCAGCGGCGCGCGCGTCGCCGTGGACGTGTACTCACCGGCGCCCTGAGCCGGGCGCTGGCTTCACGCGCCCGCGTGCGGCGCTTCGTGCGCCGCGTCCCGGCGGGCGTAGTACGCGAGACATTCGTTCTCGCGCCCGCGCACCACGCGTCTGCCATTGAGCGGCCCGACGTGGGAGGTCACCACGGTGTACTGGCCTTCCACGTCGTCCTGGTCGTAGTAGAGGACCACCCAGTCATCCGTGGCGTTCTGCTGGTGCGCCAGCGCCGTGTTGGAGAACAGCGCGCGGAAGTTCCAGCCGTCCACGTGCTCGCGCATCACCGGCAGCCAGGCCGCTCCGGAGGGGTTGAAGCGCTTGGGCGCGATGCGGCGCAGCTCCCCGGCCGCCGCCCTCCGCCGGTAGTCCGCGTCCACGCGCAGCAGCAGCGCCACCGGCGGGCGCGGCGCGTCCTCTCCGCCATGCGAGCGCGCCCGCTCGCGCTCGCGCCGGTTGCGTCCCAGCCGCGCCGCCAGCACCTCGCGCACCTGCTCCGCGCGCCGGGGGCCGAAGCCCTCCACCCGCTCCAGGCGCCCGTCGTGCGCGGCCAGCTCCAGCGCCTCCAGCGTGGAGATGTCCAACGCGTCATGGATGCGCTTCGCCAGCTCCGGTCCGATGCCGGGCACGCTGGCGAGCAGGACCTCGGGGGAGGCTTCTCCCTCCAGCCGCTCGAGCAGCCCCACGTGTCCCGTGCGCACCAGCTCCGCGACCGTCCCCGCGATGCTCTTGCCCACGCCGGGCAGCGCCCGCAGGCCGGCCTCTCCCTCCGCCGCCAGCACCTGCGCCACCGAGTCCGGCCAGTTCGCGATGGTCGCCGCCGCCTTGCGGTAGGCCCCCACCCGGAAGGGCATCGCGTCCTGCGTCTCCAGCAGGTCCGCCACCCGCTCCAGCGCGTCCGCGATGTCGATGTTGCTCTTCCATTCGACGCCCATGGTCCCTGAAAGGTAGGGGCTCCCCGGGAGGGCGACCACCCCGTGGGCCGACACCCGCGCACATCGCGGCCCCCCGCGAAGAAAATTCCCCGCCCCGCAACCGCGCCGGGTCCGCCGGGTTTGAAGGAACAGCAGGCAGTCATGCGAACCTTTTCGACCTGGAGGATGACGATGCGCTGGAACAAGACGTTGGCGGTGGGTGCGGCCCTGGTGCTCTCGACGGCGTGCGGCGGGGTGGATGATCAGGAGGCGGTGGAGTCCCTGCCGGACTTCGCGGGCACCTCGCTGGAGATCAACACGGACGCGCTCGCGCAGGACGGCGCCGCGCTGGTGGCCCAGGACCTGATGCAGGTGGAGGCGTCGCTGGACGGTCAGGGCGCCGCGATGCTGGAGGGCGCCCGCATGGAGGTGAAGGCGCTCAACGACACGCTCCGGCAGGCGCTGGTGCCCATCGCGGAGCTGGCGAAGCAGGCCGCCGACGCGCAGCCCGGTGACGTGCTGGTGTACGGCCCCACCGACCGCGCCAACGCCACCTTCAAGCTCGCCATCCGCAAGGGCGCGGGGCAGCGCTACCAGTGGAAGCTGGAGGCCCGTCCGCTGAACAGCGCGGACGACGTCGCCTTCAAGGTCATCGCAGCGGGCGCGCTCAAGCGCGGGGATGCGGCGCACCGGGGCCGGGGCACGCTGGCCATCTCCCTGGACAACCTCAAGGCGGTGGCCCCGTCCTACGCGGGCCAGGGCAAGCTGATGATGTCGTTCGCCCACTTCGGCAAGGGCAGCAAGTCCCTGGCGTACCGGCTGGCCAACTTCACCCCCAACCCCGCCACGCACGACGCCGTCACCGGCGCCTTCGTGGGCCACAAGATTGAAGCCACCGGCGTCACCCGCGTGCGCGTGCTCGGCCCGTACAACCTGCCCGGCACCGCCACCTCCGCGAAGGAGAAGGTGCTCTCCTCCGTGCGCCACATCCCCGGCACCGGCGGCCGCGTGGACGTGCGCGCCTGGGGCGGCGACATCGCGGCGAACACCTCCTACGTGGGCACCGCCTGCTGGGACGCGCAGGAGAAGGAGGTCTACCGCGTCCTCCTGCAGTGCTCGGAGTCCGGCTGCACGGAGGTGCCCGGCAGCCGCGTGGGCACCTTCCAGGCCTGCCCCGCGGTGGAGCTGCGCGGCGACGTGACGCCCCCGGAGGGCACCGGCGACGACGTGACGCCCGAGCCCGGCAACCCCGGCGCGCCGGACGACGTCCCCACCGACGTCACCCCCGAGTTCTAGGCCGTCAGGCCAGCGCGGACGCCACCACCGCGTCCGCTTCGATCTCCACCAGCATCCGCGGGTCGATGAGCGCCTTCACCTCCACCATGGAGGTGGCCGGGCGGATGGCGGCGAACACCTCACCGTGGGCGCGGCCAATCTCTTCCCAGCGCGAGATGTCGGTGACGTACATGCGCGTGCGCACCACGTCCTCCAGCCGGGCGCCCACCGCCTCCAGCGCCGCACGGATGTTGGACAGCGCCTGGGCCGCCTGCCGGTACGCATCCCCTTCACCCACGAGCTGGCCGTCCGCGCCAGTGGCGGTGGTGCCGGACACGGACACGAAGGGGCCCGTGCGCACCGCCCTCGAGTAGCCCACCCGGGGCTCCCAGGGGGTGCCGGTGACATGGAGGATTCGCGGCATGGCGTGGCTCCAATGTGGGCTGGAGGGAGGGCCACCCCGGAGGGCCGGAGCCCGGCCGGACCTCCAGGCGCTGCTTGCGAAGCTGCAAGGAACGACCGCCCGTGATAGTTGGCCTCGGATCATGGCCAACGAGCTCGAGAGGGAGGTCGCCCGGCGACGGACCTTCGCCATCATCTCCCACCCCGACGCGGGAAAGACAACCCTGACGGAGAAGCTGCTGCTGTACGGCGGCGCCATCCACCTGGCCGGAAGCGTCAAGGCCAAGCGGGCGCGGCGCCACGCGACCAGCGACTGGATGGAGCTGGAGAAGGAGCGCGGCATCTCCGTCACGTCGTCCGTGCTCCAGTTCAGCTACCGCGACCACGCGGTGAACCTGCTGGACACCCCGGGCCACCAGGACTTCTCCGAGGACACCTACCGCACGCTCTCCGCCGCCGACGCGGCGGTGATGCTCATCGACGCGGCGAAGGGCGTGGAGCCCCAGACGAAGAAGCTCTTCAAGGTGTGCCGCATGCGCGGCATCCCCATCTTCACCTTCGTCAACAAGCTGGACCGCTTCGGCCGTGAGCCGCTCGACTTGATGAACGAGCTGGAGCAGGTGCTGGGCATCCGCTCGTACCCCATGAACTGGCCCATTGGCATGGGGCCGGAGTTCCGCGGCGTCTACGACCGGCAGGCGCGCGTGGTGCACGTGTTCTCCGCGGAGGGCTCGCACGGCGAGTCGGAGGTGGCGGAGCGCTCGGTGTCCATCGACTCGGAGGAGATCAAGACCGTCCTCACGGAGAACGAGCTGGAGAAGCTCCGCGAGGACATCGAGCTGCTGGACATCGGCGGGGACGAGTTCACGCGCGAGAAGTCGGACGCGGGGCAGTTGTCCCCCATGTTCTTCGGCAGCGCGATGACCAACTTCGGCGTGCGGCCCTTCCTGGACGCGTTCCTGGACCTGGCGCCCGCGCCCACGTCGCGCCCCACCACGCAGGGCCCGCGCGAGCCCACCAACCCGAAGTTCGCGGGCTTCGTCTTCAAGATTCAAGCGAACATGGACCCCGCGCACCGCGACCGCATCGCGTTCATGCGCGTGGTGTCCGGCCGCTACGTGAAGGGCATGAACGCCTTCCACTCGCGCCTGGGCAAGGAGGTGCGGCTCGCCAAGCCCAGCCAGTTCATGGCCGCCGAGCGCACGTCCATCGAGGACGCGTGGCCGGGGGACGTCATCGGCCTGTTCGACCCGGGGCAGTACCGCATCGGCGACTCGCTGGCGGAGGGCTCGCAGGACGTGCTCTTCGAGGGCGTGCCGCGCTTCAGCCCGGAGTTCTTCGCGGTGGTGCGCTCCAAGGATCCGCTGCGCCGCAAGCAGATGGAGAAGGGCCTGGAGCAGCTCTCCGAGGAGGGCACGGTGCAGATCTTCCAGCAGCTCGCCATGGGCATGAAGGACCCCATCGTCGGCGTGGTGGGCGCGCTCCAGTTCGAGGTGCTCCAGTACCGCCTGGAGCACGAGTACGGCGCGAAGATCGCCCTGGACCGGCTGCCCTTCAGCCACGCCCGGTGGGTGGTGGGGCAGAACTTCGACCCGAAGTCGTTCGACTGGGAGGGCAACCGCCAGACGGTGCAGGACCGCGACGGGCTGCCCCTGGTGCTCTTCCGCGACGACTGGGCGCTCCAGCACGCCGAGGAGAAGCACCCGGAGCTGAAGTTCCTCTCCGAGGCCCCGCTCCTGCGCCAGGCCGCGTCGGCCGCGACCGGCAGCTAGGACAACGCGCCTACTTGTGCGGCACCACGGTGCCGCCCCGGAAGGCCGAGTCGCGCAGCACCAGGCCCTCCTTGAAGAGGCGCGCGGCGCGGTTGCCCACGAAGAAGTCCTTCGGGTCGCCCCGGCGGAAGGTCTTCTTCACGAACTCCTCCACCTCCAGGTAGAGGCGGCGGAACTTGTCCGGGGCCGCGTCGCGGCGGCCCGTCTGGGACGTCACCTCCAGCTCCACCCACATCTTCCCGCTGAGCAGCTCGCCCTCCTCGTTGCGGCGCGAGCGCTCGATGAAGATGACGGGCGAGCGCACCTCGTCGATGCGCCAGAAGCCCTTGTCCGGGCCGCGCTTCACCTTGTCCACCATGGCGGGGCCAATCTCGCTGGCGACCAGGTACAGGTCCTCCTCCGGCAGGCGCGGGATGTTCTCCGCCGTGGCCCGGAAGGCCTGCCAGTCCGGGGGGACGCGGCGGGGGTACACCTCGAGGACGTGGCGCTCCAGGAAGCGGAAGAAGGCGACCTCGTCGTCGGGTGCCATGAAGAATTGGAGGATGTTGGCCATCGCGGGGGTCCTCATACCCTGGAAGCGCGCTAGAAACACAAGCCATGGACTCCTGGCTGCGCGCGCGGATGCATGAGCTGAACGACCTGAACAGCGTCATCAACCTGGCTTCCTGGGACCGGGAGGTCTACCTGCCCTCCAAGGGAGGCGCCGCCCGCGCCCAGCAGATGGCCACCGTCCAGGCCCTCCACCACGAGCGGCTGGTGGATCCACGCCTGGGCGAGGCCCTGGCCCGCGCGGGGGAGGGGGGCCCGGACTTCGCGTCCCTCACGCCCGACGAGCGCGCCATGGTGCGCGTCCTCACCCGCGAGCGCGACCGCGCGGTGCGGCTGCCCGCCCGGCTGGTGACCGCGCTGGCGGAGGCGCAGGGCGAGGGGCTCCAGGCCTGGCGCGAGGCGCGCACCACGAAGCGCTTCGAGCGCTTCCAGCCCGCGCTGGCGGCGCTGCTGGCCCTGCGCCGCGAGCAGGCGGATGCGCAGGGCCACGACGGTGAGCGCTACGACGCGCTGCTGGAGGGCTTCGAGCCCGGCATGCGCGTCAAGCGCCTGACGCCGGTGCTCACCGCGCTGCGAGACGCGCTCATCCCCATGGTGGCCGCGCTGGGCGAGCAGAAGCGGCCCTTCCCCGCGTTCCTCTCCGGCCGCACCTACGACACCGGCCAGCAGTGGCGGTTCACGATGCGGCTGCTCAAGGCGGTGGGCTTCGACCTGGAGTCGGGCCGCCAGGACGTGAGCATCCACCCCTTCACCAACAGCGTGCACGCGCAGGACGTGCGCCTCACCACGCGCCTGGACGCGACGTGGCCTCCGGCCGCCCTCTTCGGCACGCTCCACGAGGCGGGCCACGGCCTGTACGAGCAGGGCTTCTCCCCGGAGCACCACCGCACGCCGCTGGCGTCCGTGCCCTCCATGGGCCTGCACGAGTCCCAGTCCCGCCTGTGGGAGAACCTGGTGGGCCGCGGCCGCGCCTTCTGGGTGCCGCACTTCCCCGCGCTGAAGGAGGCCTTCCCGGAGGCGCTGGCGGACGTGGACCTGGACGGCTTCCACGCGGGCATCAACCACGTGGTGCCGTCGCTCATCCGCGTGGAGGCGGATGAGGTGACGTACAACCTGCACATCGCCCTGCGCTACGAGCTGGAGCTGGCGATGCTGCGCGACGAGCTGCCCGTGTCGGAGCTGCCGTCCGCGTGGAACGAGCGCATGCGGCGCTACCTGGGGATTACCCCCCCGGACGACACGCAGGGCGTGCTCCAGGACATTCACTGGGCCTGGGGAGAGCTGGGCTACTTCCCCACGTACTCGCTGGGCAACCTGTACGCGGCCTCGCTGTACGCCGCCGCGAGCCGGGCGCTGCCGTCGCTGGAGGCGGACCTGGCGAAGGGCGACACGGCGTCACTGCTGGGGTGGCTGCGCGCGAACCTGCATTCGCACGGCTTCCGGCTGCCCGCGGAGGAGCGCGTGCGCGCCATCACCGGCGAGGGGCTCACGGACCGGGACTTCCTGGCGTACCTGCGCGCGAAGTACGGCGCGCTGTACGGCATCCAGCTCTAGCGACTCAGGCCGCGAACACCAGCGGGCGGCACGCGCGCGCCAGGTGCAGCGCGTCCCGCGCGAGCGCGTGCGCGTCCGGGTCCTGCGCCTCCAGCCACGCGGCGCGGGCCACCTGGCTGCCCAACTCGAAGCACAGGCTGGCGGTGCGGCGCGACAGGCGGCTCTCCTTCTGGAGCGCGCGCACGTTGAGCTCGCACAGCTCCGCGCACTGGCGCAGCAGGCGCACCGCGTCGTCATCCGCCGGGATGCCCTGCGCCGTCAGGCGCGCCATGCCCGCCTCGCAGGCCGACTGGCACTTCTGGCTCGCGGCGATGCACCGGGAGACCTCTGTCCGCGCCCCGCCTGTCCTGGCTCCCAACATGGCCACGCCCTCCCTTTGTGCGGCGTCAAAGGTACGCACGCACGCGTTTCTCGCAACCGGCACCCAAGCCGCAGATGGCGCTTCAACACCTGCGTTCCAGGGCCATGGACAGCGAGCCGGCAAGGGATGCACAAGCCGCGCGCACGATTCCGCCGAAGCGTAGCCCAGTTGCCTCTTCGTCGCGGGGGAACGTCAGCTTCCGGGCACCGGGAAGGGCTTGAGCAACGCCACCAGCTTGTCGCCGTACAGCTTGATCCGCTTTTCCCCGAGGTACGGCACCTGGGAGAGCTCCGACACGTCCGCGGGCGGCTTGGACGCGAGCGCGTCCATGAGCGGGTTGGTGAGCACCACGCTGGGCGTCACCTTGCGCAGGGCGGCCTGCTCCACGCGGAACGCCTTGAGCGCGTCCTCGCGCTTGCGCCGGTGGGGGTCGCGCGGACCCTTGGGCTCACGGTCCAGGTCCAGCTCGCCCCGGGCGGCCTTCTGCTGATGGTCGCGGATGAGGGCGAGGATGGCGTCGCCGTGCGCGCGCACCACCGCGCCCCGCACGCCGGCCGCGCGGGCCAGGTCCTTGTGCGTGTCCGGCTGCTTCAGGGCCAGGTCGGTGATGGCCATGTTGGACAGCATGCGGCCCATGGGCACGTTGTCCTTCTCCGCCCACTCCAGCCGCAGCTTGTGCAGCGCCTGCGCGATGGCGTACGCGAGCCCGTACTGGGCCGTGCTCAGGCCGGTGCGCGACAGCTTGGGCTTGTACTCGGCGCCCACCTCCGGCCGGGCCTCGGCCTCCGCGCACATGCGCTCGCAGTCCAGCAGCACCTCCTCCAGGATGTCCGCCTCGCGGCACGCGTCGCGCACCTGGCGGCCCAGCTCACAGAGGTAGCGCACGTCATTGGCGATGTAGTCCCGCATGCCCGGGGGCAGGGGGCGCAGGGAGAAGTCGGACTGCTGGTGCTCCTTCGGCAGCTCCACGCCCAGCCGCTCGCGCGCCAGGTCCGCCAGGCCCACCTTGGGCCACCCCAGGAGCGTCACCGCGCGGTGCGTGTCGAAGAGGCCGCGCACGCGCACGCCCGCCTCCGCCAGGAACTGCAGGTCGCCCTGGGCGGCGTGGAAGTACTTGGTGCGCGCGGGGTCCTCCATCATGGGGGAGAGCAGGCGCGGATCCACGCCCGGCTGGAGCGTGTCGAAGAGGAAGATGTCCGTGTCGGTGCCCAACTGGAGGAAGCACAGGCGGGCGCGGAAGGCGTGCATCGCGTCCGCCTCCAGGTCCACCGCCACTTCCGGCGCGGCCTCCAGCACCCGCGTGGCGGCTTCCTCGCCCGCGCGGTCCACCACGTCCACGGCACCCTGAGGGAAGGTCGGCATCGCGGGGAGCAGGCTAGCGGACCGGCCCGCCCCTTTGACGTGTTTTTTCCCGAACCGCCGCTAGGATGGCCCCGCCGATGAACGACGCCCAACGTCTTGAAAAAAGCCTGCTTGGCCACATGGGCCGGGCCATCGCGGACTTCCGCCTCATCGAGGCCGGGGACCGCATCATGGTGGGCGTGTCGGGAGGCAAGGACTCCTACACGATGCTCCACCTGCTGCGCGAGCTGCAGCGGCGAGCCCCCGTGAAGTTCGACTTGCTGGCCGTGAACCTGGACCAGGGCCACCCGGGATTCCCCGGTCACATCCTGGAGGGCTACTTCCAGAAGGAAGGCTACGCCTACAAGATGCTGAAGGAGGACACCTACAGCATCGTCCTGGAGAAGACCCCGCCCGGGAAGACGCAGTGCTCGGTGTGCTCACGCCTGCGCCGGGGCATCCTCTACAACGCCGCCGTGCACCTGGGCTGCAACAAGATCGCCCTGGGCCACCACCGCGACGACCTCATCCACACGATGCTCCTGAACATGTTCTTCGCCGGGAGCCTCAAGGCGATGCCGCCGCTGCTCAAGAGCGACGACGGCCGCAACGTGGTCATCCGGCCGCTGTGCTACGCGCCGGAGAAGGAGATCATCCAGTTCGCGCAAGCGAAGCAGTTCCCCATCATCCCCTGCGACCTGTGCGGGTCGCAGGAGAACCTGCAGCGCAAGCGGATGCAGAAGCTGGTGGAGGATTTGGGCAAGGAGATCCCCAACGTCCGCCAGAGCCTGCTCAACGCGATGTCGAACGTGCGGCCCACGCACCTCTTGGACAAGACGCTGAACCCGGACCCGCTGAACGCGACGGAAGACGGGCCCGTGGCCACCCCCCCCACCAACGAGACGCAAGGGAGCGCCAGTCCATGGCTCGAGAGCAGGCAGTAAAGGCGCGCAAGGAGCGCAACGCGGCGCTGGTGGAGGCCATGCTGCTGGCCGCGATGGCGGACGGCAGCGTGTCCCAGCGCGAGATGCAGACGCTGCTGGCGCGCGTGCTGGAGCGCCCGGAGTTCGAGGGCACGCAGTCCGGTGAGCTCAACCTGCTGGTGGAGACCAGCGCGGTGCGCCTGTCGGAGGCGCGCAACCTGGAGGAGGTGCTCGCCTCGCTGCGCCGCAGGCTGCCGGACCACAAGAACCGGATGCTGGCGTTCGGCCTGGCGGCGGCGGTGGCGCTGGCGGACCAGCGAGCCACCCGGTCGGAGCTGGGGCTGCTCAAGACGTTCCAGGCGGCGCTGGGCATCTCCGAGGACGAGGTCGCGCAGATCATCGACGTCATCGAGCAGGGGGGCAGCCTGTCGGAGGCGCTGGGCGAGCCCCTGGAGCGGCTGTTCGCGGAGGTGATGGTCCTGGTGCTGGCGGCGGACGGCCAGTTGAAGGAGGCGGAGGCGCGGGCGATGGTGGAGAGCTTCGCGGCGGATCCGCTCTTCCAGAACGTGAGCCCGGAGCGGGCGCAGGGCTTCGTGAGCGAGTCCGTGGCGGCGCTGGCCACGGACGGGCTGCCCCAGCGGCTCCATGTCCTGGCGCACGGGCTGGCCACGCACTCGCAGCGGGTGAAGGCGTACCAGTTGGCCACGAAGATCGCCCATGCGTCCGGCCGGACGAGCACCGCGGAGCAGCGCATCCTGGATCTGCTCCAGGCGACGTTCGGTCTGGCTGACGATGAAGTGGCGCGGTTGGACCAGCAGGGGTAAACCGGGAGTCGTATGACCCCGCACGTCCCCGCCGGTTCGCGGCACTCCTTCCGTTTCGGTCTGCCGCCGTCCTTGGGCAGCGAGACGGCGCGCGAGCGTGCGGAACGTCTCGCGTCGTTCCTGCAGCGCGCGCTGGGCAAGCTGGTGGAGGTGAACGTCGCCACCAGCTACGAGACCCTGGCCAAGGACCTCTTGTCCGGGCGGGCGGACGCCGCCTGGGCGCCGCCCTTCGTGTGCGCGCGCATGGAGGCCATGGGCGTGCGGGTGCTGGCGCGCGGGGTGCGCCGGGGCATGTCCAGCTACCGCTCCGCGCTGGTGGGGCGGGCGGGCTCCGGGCTGACGCTGGAGAAGCTGAAGGGCGCCACGGCGGCGTGGGTGGACCGCGATTCGGTGGCGGGCTACCTGTTGCCCAGCGCGTTCCTGAAGACGCAGGGACTGGAGCCGTCGCGAGCGTTCGTGTCGCAGCAGTTCACGGGCTCGTACCAGGGCGCGCTGGAGGCGGTGCTGGAAGGCAGGGCGGACGTGACGAGCGTCTTCTGTCCGCCGGCCTCCACGGGTCTGACGTTCACCACGGGCGTGGAGGACGTGCTGGGGCCGGGGATGGGCGCGAAGTTCGAGCTCCTGGCGTACACGGACGAGGCCCCCAACGACGGCGTGCCGGTGGCGATGGGGCTGCCCGCGCCGCTGGTGACGGCGCTGGAGGCGGCGCTCCTGGGGTTGCCGTCCACGCCGGACGGGCAGGCGCTGCTGCGCGACATCTTCAACGCGGACCGCTTCGAAGTGGCCCCGCGCATGGGCTACCGCGCGCTGTACCGCGTGGCCCTGGCGAGCCTGTAGCCGAGCGGTTCCGGCGGGAGCCTACTTGTCGGAGTCGGGCCCGGTGCCGCGAGCGGGGCGGCGGGCGGAGGACACGGAGCCTTCGGTGCGGCCCGTCTTCGCGGGCGCCTTGCCTCCGACGGAGTCCTCCGGCGCACGCACCGCCTTCGCGGCGGAGCGGCTCCCCGTCGCGTCGCCGGTGGCCTTCACGGCCTTCGCCGCCGAGCGGCTTCCGGGGGAGCCCTCGGCCGGACGGGATGCCTTCGAGCCCTCCGCGCGCACGGCGCCGAACTGGGCCGTGGAGGAGCGACCGGGCTCCGCGCGCACGGCGCCGAATTGAGCGGTGGACGAGCGGCCGGTCTCCGCGCGCATCGCGTCGTGCTTCGCGGTGGACGCGCCTGGGTCTTCAGCGCGCACGGCGTCATGCTTCGCGGTGGAGGCACGCGCCGCGTCCTCGCCGCGCACGGCATCGAACTTCCCGGTGGAGGCACGCGCGTCGCCGCGCATGGCCTCGTGCTTCGCGGTGGGGCGGCCCGCATCCTCGTCGTGCAGGGGCCGCGTGTCCGCGAGGCTCACGCCCGTGTTCTCCCGCGTCCTCACGGGCCGGGCCTCCGGGCGGCTCAGACCGGAGTTCTCCTTCGTGCGCGAGGTCCGCTCCGCGGCGGTCCCCATGCCGGAGTCCTCCGGTGACGCGGAGGCCTTCGTCGACGACTGGCTCACCGACGGCTCCGGCGCGCGCGGCGGCGTCTTCGCCGGGGCCTGCGCCTTGCCCGCGGACGGCGTCGTCCCGGCGGCCGGCGGCTTCGTGGACGCGGCGCCGCCCGGCCGGGCCATCAGGCGCGGGTCGAAGTAGATCATCGTCGGCTCGGCCGCGAAGCGCTCCTCCTCCAACTCGTCCGCGTACACGTCCCGCATGAACGCCGCCAGGTGCGCGCTGGTGCCGGACAGCTTCTCCTGCTGGAGGAACTCCTCCAGCGCCAACTGCAGCTCGCCCGCGGTGGAGAACCGGTCGTCCCGCTTGCGCGCCAGCGCCTTGAAGACGATGGGGTCCAACGACTTCGGAATCCCGGGCACCGCCTCCGACGGCGGGACGATCTTGTGCCCCACGACGGCCTTGAGCGTGGCCATCTCCGTCTCGCGCTTGAACAGGCGCCCGCCCGTCAGGAGCTCGTAGAACACCGTCCCCAGACCGAACACGTCCGAGCGCGCATCCAGCGGCTCACCCCGCGCCTGCTCCGGGGACATGTACGCGTGCTTGCCCTTGATGGTGCCCACCACCGTCTGCGACAGCTTGCCCTGCGCCTTCGCCACGCCGAAGTCGATGAGCTTCACGCCGCCGTTGAAGCCCACCAGCACGTTCTGCGGCGACACGTCCCGGTGGATGAGCGACAGCTTCCGCCCGGAAGGACTGCGCGCGTTGTGCGCCGCGTCCAGGCCCGCCGCCGCCTCCGCGATGATCCGGCACCGCAGGCCCAGCGGAAACCCGCCCGGGTGCGCCGACGCACGCGGCACCAGCGAACCCAGCGGCTCGCCGTGCACGTACTCCATCGCGATGTAGTACTGCCCGTCCACGTCCCCCATCTCGTAGATCTGCGCGATGTTGGGGTGGTTGAGCAGCGCCGCGATGCGCGCCTCGTCCAGGAACATCTGGAGGAACTCGTCGTCCTCCGACAGGTGGGGCAACAGCCGCTTCACCACCAGCAGCTTCTGGAACCCCACCGGCCCCTTCTGCCGGGCAAGGTAGACGGCCCCCATGCCGCCGGTGGCCAGCTTGCGCAGCAATTCATAGCGGCCGAACGTTTCCACTCCGGCCGTGACGATAGCCGCGTCAGCGCGGATCTCAAAAGCCCGGGCTTCCGCAAAAACGCGAACCGGGCCGGCCCCCCTTCAGGGACCGGCCCGGCCGCGCTGCGTCACGGACGCGTCCGCCTACGGCGTGGCGGAGCAGATGCTGCGGTAGCGGATCTCCACGGCCTGGCCCGGGGTGGGCACGGAGCCCGCCGCGAAGATGACCGCGTTGCGAGCCGGGTCGTAGGTCCACTGGTCCGCACCCAGCGTGCGGCCGTTCACGCGCACGCTCATCTCCGCGGTGCCGTCCGGCGTCGCGGTGAGGGGGAAGTCCGCCTGGGGCTCACCGGCCTGCTGGATGATGGGGTCCAGGAACCCCCGGTAGTCCCCCTCGCAGATGGAGCCCACGGAGCCGCCCGTGCCCCGGGCCACCGCGGCGAAGCGGTCCGCGTTGGCGCCCGCCGTGGAGCAGGACGTCCCGTTGGGGACGAGCGCGTGCAGGTTGCTGCGCTGGGACATGCCCGTGCCCTTCAGCGTCTGGAGGAACTGGATGTAGCTCTCCGGCTCGAAGCCGGAGTGGTCGTCCTCGTCCGCCAGCACCACCACGGCCATGCGGGCGGCGGCGCGGGTGAAGCCCAGGTTGCCGTCGTTGGGCTGCGGGGTGCGGACGTCGTCGGCCTGGTCGGACAGCGGGGCGGACAGGCCCTGGCGCATCGTCTCCAGGCCCTGCACCAGGTTGTGGCACAGGCCCACGTCGATGTTGGCCTGGATGGTGGTCGCCGCGTTGGCGCTGTTGCCGGACACCACGCGGGCGCGGCTGCCGTCCACCGGGAAGAGCCGGCCGGCCTCACCGCCGTTGGCGCCGCCGCCGCACAGCCCCGGGCGCTGCACCAGGCCCGTGCTGGTGACGCCCACGCGCACGTCCACGTTCAGCTCCTTGGCCCGCGCGAGCCACCCGGGGATCGCGCTGCGCAGGCGCTGCTGGTAGGGCTCCATGGTGGTGGTGTTGGAGACCACGAAGAGCACGTCCAGTTGGCTGTCGGTGCCCTGCGTGAAGCGGTCCACCTGGATGCCCTCGTGGTTGGTCTCCGCCAGCAGCGGGACGAGGAAGCGGTTCGCCTCCGCGTCCACCTGGAAGTACAGCGGGCTGTAGTGCTGGCCCAGCACGCTGCGGGCGTAGTCCACCTCCATCTCGAAGCCCTCGCCGGGCTGGAGCGTGATGGGCGACGTCACCGGCGTGCGCAGGGAGAACTGCTTGGACGTGCCGTTGCCGATGGTGGCGTCCCCCACGGTGAGCGGCTCGCTGCAGCGGTTGGAGAGGAACGTCGTGCGCGGCCGGGCCGGGCAGTCGTAGCGGATGGGCCCGAAGTCCACGAAGGACGGCGTGGCCACCAGGCACGACGGGTTGGACACCGCGTGGATGGGCAGCGTCACGGTGGGGTAGGCCGGGTTGTTGACGGTGAGCATCAGCTCGCCGTTGAACTCGCCGCCCGTGGTGGGCGCGCGGAAGGCAATCATGGAGCTGAAGGCCGTGTCGTAGAGCACCACGCCGCCCGTGATGGGGCCGCCCGGCATGGAGAACACGCCGCCGCCGTCATTGGACAGGTGCACGTTCTTGATGGCGCACTCGGCCCGGCCCGGGTTGCGGAAGTAGAAGCCCAGCACCGCGCCGCGGCCCGGCACCACGTTGGCGAACTCCAGCTTCGGCTGCGGCAGCAGCTCGTACACGCAGGGGCCGGACGCGCGGGCGCGGCCCGTCAGGGTGATGGCGCGCTCGGGCGTGAAGAGGTCGTTGGACTGCACGTAGAGCGTGGCGGTGAAGGTGCCCTCGTTCCGGGGCTCGAAGTAGACCTTCAGCTCCAGCGCGTCGTCGCCCGGTTGGATCTGCAGGCCGTTGGCCTCCAGCGTGGGCCAGGTGCCGCCCTTCCAGGGGTAGTCCTGCGTGCCGCGCGTGGGCGTGGCCACGTTGAACTGCACCGCGTCCCCGTCCGCGCGCACGCCGGTGAAGGTGAGCGGGCCGTTGCTGCCCGCGTTGGTGATGCGGATGACCTGCTCCACCTTGCCGCCCACCGGCAGCTCGCCGAAGTCCAGCGCCACCGGGGCCACGGCCAGCGTGGGCCGGCCGCCGCGCGCGTCCAGCATCACGCGCGACTCACGCGCCTTGTCGGACGCGTACGCCACGGTGAGGTTGCCCACGTTGGGGCCGGAGAAGCGCGCGGCGAACTCCATGCGCATCTCCACCACCTCGCCCGGCCGCACCGTGCTGCCCTCCGGCTTGGACAGCGCGGAGAAGGCCCGGTCGCTGGTGGCCAGCGCGGAGATGGTCACCGGGCGCCAGGTGATGTTGCGCGCGCGGGTGAAGGACTCGGTGCGCTCGTGCACCGGGATCTCGTCGAAGGGCACGGGCGCCGGGTCGAACACGAAGGCGCTCGCCACGGAGTTGCCCTTCAGGTCCACCACGGACGGGGTGCACGTCTCGCAGGAGACGACCTCCAGCCGCGCGCCCATCTGCCCCAGCGCGCGGGGCAGGTACTTCGTCTTCACCACCTGGGTGGTGTTGGGCGGGACGGTGATGGTGTCCGCGGTGAACGGATCCGCGTTCTCGCCCGCGACCTTCAGGGTCAGCGGCAGGTCCACCGGGTTGGTGACGGTGACCTCCAGCGTGCGGTCGCTGTCCACCTCCAGCGTCTCGTAGTCCAGCACCGGCGGGTTGACGCCGATGCGCGTGGGCGTGCCCAGGCCCTGCACGGGCACCTGCTGCAGGGCGCCCACGTTGGCGTCCGTCGTCACGCGCAGCGTCTCCTCCACCGGCCCCTCGGCCAGCGGGTGGAAGCGCACCTTGACGACGTGCGACTCGCCCGGCGGCACGCGGCCGCCGCCGTCCGTCAGCTCCACCTGGTAGGACGGGTTGTTGCCCAGCCCCAACGCCTCCAGCGCGGAGAAGGGCACGTAGCCGACGTTGCGGATGCGGACCTCCTTCTCACGCCACTCGCCCACCGGCACCTCGCCGAAGTCGAGCGCGTCCACGTCCAGCACCGCCGTGGCCTGCACCCCGCGCGTCTGGTCCTCCTCGTGACACGCCATCGTCCCCGCCACCAACGACGCCAGCAGGACGACCCGACCCCTCCACCCCATCACCATTGTCCGCTCCCCACCCTTCCCCACCACACGCACACGGATGCCCGGGACACGTGATCCAACTCGGGCTCCCCCTAATCAAGACCCGTGCCGGACGGGAGCGCCCCCCGTCAACCACCAGAAATCAGGGACTTGGCGGACGCTCCAGCGGCCAAGTGAGCGCTGGAGGGAACCGGGGTGCCCTGGAGGGTGAAAGGTTTTTCCCGACCCTTTGCCAACCTGCACCCCCAACTTTTCAGGTCATGAACTGGACGCTCCGGTCACGAAGGCGGCGATCGCGGCGGCGACGGCGGCGGGCTGCTCCAGGTGCACGTGGTGACCGCCTTCGAAGGAGCGGGGCGGGGCGGCCAGCGTGCGCAGGGCGGCCAGCCGCGCCTCCAGCAGCTCCGGGGCGGGGGACAGCCCCTGCGTGCCGCGCAGGAGCTGCACCGGGCAGGTGACGGCGGCCTCCAGCGCCAGCCACTGGGCCTCGTCGAAGCCCTGGCCGAAGCGGCGGCGGTGGCGCGGGTCGAAGGTGAAGGCGAAGTCGCCCTCCGGCGTGCGCCGGGTGCCATGGCGCGCGAAGAGCAGCGCCGCGTCCGGGGAGAGGGTGGGGTTCGCCTGACGCAGGCGCTCCGCGGCGGCCTCCACGGTGGGGTAGCGCTTGCGGTTGGGGGGCCGGCGCGCGTCGTCCAGGAAGCCGCGCAGCCGCTGCACGGCGCCCGCGGGCGGACCGCCGGAGGGCCCCAGGCTCTCAATGAGGGTCAGGCTCTGGACGCGCTCCGGGCGCGCGGCGGCGTACGCGAGCGCGACGATGCCGCCCAGCGAGTGCCCCACCAGGTGCACCGGCGGCAGGGCCAGCCCGTCCAGGGTGGCCTCCACGTCCAGCAGGTGGTCGCTGAAGTGGTACGCGGCGCCGGGGCCCGCGTGGCCGCTCTCGCCCATGCCGCGAAAGTCGAGCAGCACCGTGCGCCAGGCCTCGGGCAGGTGCTCGCAGAGCGGATCAAAGCTGTGGGAGTGGTCCAGCCACCCGTGGAGCATCAGCACCGCGGGGGCGCCCTGGGGGCCACGCTGCCGCACGTGCAGCGGCAGCCCTTCTGCGTCGACGGTGAGGGATTCGAATGCGGCGGCGGGCACGGGTGCCTCCTCGTGCCTCCACGCCTTACTCCGTCCCCCGGGTGCTGGCGACCCTACGCGACGGTGCTGGACGACGCCGCGGCCGGGCGCGGCGGGCCGCCGGTGTCCGGCTTGCCGAGCACCATGGCCAACTGCCGGGCCTGGCTCTCCGTGGCGCAGCGGTACTCCTGGGTCTTGCCGTTGGGCCGTTCAATCCGAATCACCCAGACGTCATTCTCCTTGGTCACCACAGGCGCTTGAGACATGCATTCCCTCCGTGTCCGGAAAGGAAAGCAGTCTTCGTGCCGACCCCTCGGATGGAGCCAAATGCCTGATTTCCGGCCGTCTCCCACGCCCGGCCGCCGAGCAGGTGACAAAATTCGTTCAGCGGGGCGACAAATTTCGCGCACCCGGGTCGCACTCCTTGCGTAGTCCTCCAGGGCAGGTCCGGGTCGTTGGGATGACAATCATTGTTCAGCGGGGTCCGGCCACTCCCACGCCGAGCGGTAGCCGCCGTCCGTCTGGGTGCCCTCGATGAAGCGCGCGTAGAAGGGGTGGCTGCTGAGGGTGGCGGAGTCGCCCACGACGAACAGGTGCCGGCGGGCGCGGGTGAGGGCCACGTTCATGCGGCGCAGGTCGTTGAGGAAGCCCAACTGCCCCTCGCTGTTGGAGCGGGTCATGCTCACCAGGATGGCGTCCTTCTCCCGCCCCTGGAACGCGTCCACGGTGTCCACCTCCACCTCCGGGTGCACGGCCTCCAGGGCCTCGCGCAGGTGGCGGGCCTGGGCGCTGTACGGGGCGATGACGGCGACCTCGCGCGGGGACAGGCCCCGCTCCAGGAGCTCGCGCACGCGGGCGATGACGTAGGTGGCCTCGCCCGGGTTGAGGAGGGAGTGCGTGGTGGGCTCCACCTCTTCGTCGAAGCCCTTGCCCGCGGTGTCCAGGTAGAGCACCGGCGGCGCGTCCACCTGGGCGCCCGAGCCGGAGTCGAGCACGCCGGACAGCGTGCGCTCCGCCACGGACGGGTGGGCGCGCAGCTCGCCGCCGTACATCTCCTGGGAGGGGAAGGCCATTATGGCGGCGTTCATCCGGTACTGCTCGCGCAGCATGCGCTTCACGTCGTCGCCGTGGTCCTGGAGCAGGCGCTCGAAGAGGCTCGTGCCCAGGCCCGCCTTGGCGGCCTCCTGGGACAGCACGGTGGGCGGCAACTGCTGGGGGTCTCCGGCGAGCACCACCTTGGGGGCGCGCAGGAAGCCCAGGAGGGCCAGCGGCTCCGTGGCCTGGGTGGCCTCGTCCAACAGGGCGCGGTCGAACTCCTCGCCCGCGAGCACGCCGGAGCCCAGGCTCGCGAGCGTCACGCACACCACGTCCGCGCGGGCGAGCACGGCCTTCACGGCCTTCTTCTCCAGCTTGCGCGCCTCGTCCATCAGGTCCTTGGCCTCGGCGGTGGAGGAGCGGGCGTTGGAGAAGCGCTCGCGGCTGCGGCCCTGGCTGCGCTGCCTGCGCGCGTAGCCGAAGAGGTCGAAGGCCTCGTCGAACAGGTCGCGGCTGACGACGCGGTCCGGGTGCTCCTCCACCACGATGTCCAGGGTGTGCTCCTGGAGGCGGGCGGCGACGCGCGCGGGGTGGCCCACGCGGATGGCGCGCAGGCCCTGCTCCAGGCACAGCTCCAGCAGGTGGTCCACCGCGGCGTTGCTGGCCGCCGTGCACAAGAGGCGCTCGCCTCGCGCGACGGCCTGGGCCGCCACCTCCGCCAGCACGGTGGACTTGCCGGTGCCGGGCGGGCCGTGGACCAGGAAGAAGTCCTCCGCGGCCAGCGCGCGCTTCGCGGCGTCCTGCTGCTCCGGGTTGAGCGGGCGGGTGGGGGTGAAGTCCTTCGTGTTGTCGAAGCGCGGGGGCTCGTTGCCCAGCAGCACCTCGCGCTTGTGGCGCTCCTGGCCCTTGTCCATGGCCTTCACGCGCTGGAGCCCCGCGCGCACGCGCTCGTAGGTGACGTCGTTGGGGACGACGTCCAGGCGCAGCAGCCCCTCGGACAGGTAGGCGGGCGGCTCGCGGTCGAAGGCGAGCTGGATGCGGGTGGAGGTGGCGCGCGACACGAGCGCCTTCGCGGGGTCCTTCACCTCCGCGCGGCGGGGCAGCACCGCCACCAGGTCGCCGTTGGACACGCGCGTGGGCAGCTTCCCCCGGTCCGCGCGGGCGAGCGTGAGGAGGATGCGGCCGCCCAGGCCCACCTCCTCCTCGACGGTCTCCAGGTCCAGCACGGACAGGCCCTGCTCCTCGCGCTCGCGCAGGGTGAGCCCTTGCGCGAGCGAGGTCATCCGGGCCTTCTCGGCCTCGCGCTCCTGGGCGAGCAGCGAGCCGAGCTTGTCGAAGAACGAAACGTCACGGGCCATGGCCCCAGGTCATGCCATCCCGGGGCGCCCGCCGTCACGGCCCGCGTGCCGGACCGTCCTGCTACTGGCAGGAATAGGTGTACGAGGACGGCGTGCTCCAGGTGCCGTCCGGGTTGATGTTGCGCACGGTGTAGCCGCTCGCCGGGTAGGCCGTCGTCCAGCAGTCGCGGGCGCGCACGTCGTTGCGCAGGGCGACTCCCAGGTCCCAGTTGCCGCGGCGGCGCTGCTTCTCGTACGCGGCCACGCGGTCCACCGCCTCCACCCAGGTGGAGTCCGCCGCCAGCACGTCGCGGCGCTTCTCCAGGAACTTCTGGAGCCACGCGCTCTCCGTGATGCCGTTGTAGCCCACCACCGGCGCCACCTGGCCGCTGTTGCCCAGGGCCGTGTTGGCCTTGCGGATGAGGTCCTTCATGCCGTCGAAGCCGTGGTTGATGGACGCGTCATAGAGCGCGGCCTTGGTGAGCGCCTGGGTGAGGCCCCACTTCGCGGCCTCGTTGATGGTGGGCGTGTAGTAGAGCGCGTCGCTCACCTGGTCCTGGCACTGCTTGAAGTCCGCCTTCGTGGCGGTGGTGTTGAAGCTGGCCGCCCAGTCCGCGGTCCAGTTGCCCACGGCGTCCAGCTCCGCCGTGGACGCCTGGGATTGGCCGGTGGACAGGAAGCGGTTGTTGATGACGGTGAGCGCGTTCCAGTACTTCGCCAGGCGGTTGCCATTGGCCTCCGTGCGCAGGGCCCGGTAGCACTCCACCACCTGGATGGCGTCGCCCGTGCCGGTGCAGAAGCCCGCGCGCCCGTTGGTGTAGCCGCGCCCGTCGAAGATGTTCTCCGAATAGGCGTAGTCCAGCGTGGGCGTGTCGTTCTCCCAGATGCTCGTCAGCCCTTCGGCCACCTTCTTCTGGTTCGCCGTGAGGCCGGAGCCGCCAGGGGACGTGCCGCCGCAACTGTCGGACTGGACCTTCACGTTGGCCGCGGTGAAGGACACGTTGGAGTTGGTGGAGTAGTTGAACGTGTAGGACGCGCCCACCGCCACCGTCAGCGACGACGTGCGCGTGAAGGTGCACGTGCGGCCTGACTGCGTGTGCGTCCAGCCGGGCTGGTCATCGTCGCACGTCACCCCCGAGGGCACGTCGAGCGCGATGACCGGGTTGGCGATGGCCACCGTCCCCGTGTTCTTGAAGACGAGCGTGCCCCAGTAGTCCGGCCCGTCGTACGTGTTCGTCGTCACCGAGTGCGTGCACGCGCCCAGCGCCTGCTCCACCGTGCTCGGAGCCGCCGTGTCCCCGGCGCCGCCACAACCCCCCGCCAGCGCCACCAGCCCCGCCGTGAGGCCCATCATCCACGTCCGTGAAGCCGCCATGTGCCTGCCCCCATTTGGGTAGACGGGATGCCCGCGCTCGACGAGCATCCCGGATAGAGCAGGAATAGCCGTATTCGATGCAAATCTCCAGCGGCGCTCAGCCCTGGACGTCCGGCAGTGGAAGCACCCGCCACAACTGCGGCTTGTCGTACTGGGGCGGAATCATCCCCAGCGGCCAGCCTTCGGCGGTGAGCTCCGCGTACTGGTACGCGCGCCCCGCGAAGGGGATGCGGGTGCCGGTGCCGGGCAGCCCCACGCCGATGGCCGCGTGCGCGAGCGCGTCCGAGTAGAGCATCACCGCGTCCACGCCCACCTGCCGCAGCAGCATCAGCGCCAGCACCGCCTTGGAGTCGCAGTCGCCGCGGTCCTGCGCGGGCACCAGCCCCGGCGGGACGATGCCGAAGGGCTCGTCGCCGGGCAGCTCGTAGCGGATGCGGCGCACGAAGCCGAGGATGAGCTCGGTGGCCTGCGCCGCGTCCAGGTCGCGCTCGCGGATGGAGGTGGCGAAGCGCTCGCCGAGCACGCGCACCGGCTCCGCGTTGCTGCGCATCAGCTCCGCGTAGATGCAGCGCATGTCCGTGCCGCAGCCCGGCGGCGCCACGTAGGTGAAGCGCTCCGGGCCCATGGCGCGGTAGCGCAGCCGCACGCTGTAGTCGCGGTGCGCCTGCTCCAGCCCGCGCTCCATCGCCTCTCCCAGCCCGTAGGCCAGTTGCTGACGGGCGGGCTCCATGCCGTCCACGCGCCAGTCATAGGACCTGGCCCGCTCCGGCGGCGTGTCCTCCGGCACCAGCACCACGCCCAGGTCCCGCATCGCCTCCTGGGGGTCCGCGGGGGGAGCCTCCGTCGGTGGCCGGGGGGGATCCGGGAGCCGGCCCGCCTTGCGGCCGACCCCGAGCTCCCAACTGGCGAAGGCCATGAGCGCGCCCACCAGCAGGAGCGACAGCAGCGTCTTCCACGCGCGCGCGGCCATGGGGTGGCTCAGGCGGGCGCGCGCAGCACCCCGGTGGGGAGCTGCGGGAAGGGGATGAGCCCGTTGAGCGCGGCCTGGAGGCCCGGGGCGGTGAGCAGCGCGATGACCAGCAGGAAGGCGCACAGGAGGAGCGCGGCGGCGATGTTGCCCTTGCGCACCTCCGCCAGCTCCTCGATGCCCGGCGTCATCTTGTCGAACAGCCGCACGCCCAGGGCGAGCACCGCCACGCCCACCGCCAGCGACAGCGCCACGTGCACCAGCGCCAGGCCCAGCAACTGGAGCACCGACATGGCGGACACGGGCGGGTTCTGCACCGCCAGGTCCACCGCGTCGCCCGTGGCCTTCAGCGCGTGCTGCACGAGCAGGCCCAGCGACACGAGGCTGGTCGCGTGCACCAGCCCGGAGGCGACGTTGCCCTGGCGCAGTTCCTCCACGGGGTGGCTGTCCAGGAGGCGGCTCAGGCCGCGCATGCTCAAGCCGATGCCGAGCGCGGCCACGAGTCCGCCGAGGACGACCTTCATGAGTCCGACGACGAAGAGGGTGAGGTCCATGGGGGCGCTGGGGACTGTAGCGGAAGTCCCCCTCGCCGCCACGGCTCATGGCTCACGCGCGCGGCTTGCCGTCCTTCAGACGGCGGCTGAGCGTCCAGGCGAGGGCGACGAGCGCGGCCCAGCCCACCGCCGACTCCGGGCCGCCGCCCACCGAGCAGCCCATGCCCTGCCGCATGTCGCTCGTCGGGTCGTACTGCACGGTCACCTGGAAGTTGCAGAGCGCCGCGTTGCCGGCCGCGTCGATGGCGGTGACCTGCACCGCGTGCAGGCCGGGCGCGAGCGGCGTGCCCACGACGGGGCTGTAGGAGATCTCCGTCCCGGACACGGCGTCCGCGGCGGTGGCGTCCGGGTACGCCGCGCGGGTGCCGGACATCACCGCGGTGGTCAGCGTCTGGTCCTGCGGGCAGGTGAGCACGGGCGGGCGGGAGTCGCGCACCCGCACCTGGATTTCGCAGGAGGTGCTGTTGCCCGCGTCGTCGGTGCTGACGACCTGCACGCGGGTGAGGCCCAGCGGGAACAGGTCCCCGGACGCGTGCGTGCTGGTGACGGTGACCTTGCTGGAGATGCTGTCGGTGGGCGTGGGCTCCGGCCAGTACGCGTGCGCGCCGTCGGGCCCCTCCGCCTCCACGCGGACCTCGCTCACCTTGCAGGCGCCGGTGGGGGCCTGTCCGTCGAAGACGGTGACGGGGAAGGCGCAGGTGGTCTCGTTGCCGGCCGCGTCCTTCGCCGTCATGTTCACCTGGGTGGTGCCCAGGGGCAGCATGCTGCCGTTCTCCGGGCTGTAGGTGACGAGCACCTTGGAGCCCGACTCGTCCTGGATGTTCAGGGTCGGGTAGTAGAAGGTCGCTCCGCGAGCGGACCGCGTGCCCAGGGACAGTTGCGTCGGGCAGCCGTTGATGGCGGGCCCCGTCAGGTCCCGTGACGTCATCACGGTGGAGCAGTACGCGAGCCGGCCCGTCGCGTCCTCGGCCCGGGTGGTGACGAGGACGGGCTGGTGGAGCGGCAGCAGGCTGGAGTCCGGATGGGTGGTGCGCACCGTGGCCGCGAGCGCGCTGGTCAGCACCGGCGCCAGGCCCTGCGTCAGGGTCCCCTCGGGGCGGTTGGCGGGCACGTCCCGGGTGGCCGGGCACACGAAGGTCGGCGGCGCTTCATCCCGCTCCATCCGCCACAGCGCGCGAGGCGTCCACGGGTCGCCGGCCGTCGTCAGCAGCGCCCCCTGCAAGGACACCAGCCCCGAGGCCAGCGCGGACAGGTTGCCTGAAGGAAGCCACGTCAGCCGGGCCGTGCCCGCCCCGGTGCCATCCGTGCGCCACAGCTCGCTCGCCCCCGCCTGCGTCGTCACGATGAAGGCGAGCCCGTCCTCCCACGGCGTGAAGCCGCGCACGGACTCCACTCCGTACGCGGTGGGCCGGGAGAGGTGCACGGTGCCGGCCTCGGTGCCGTCCGTCACCCACAGCGAGTCACCGGAGGCGGCGCCCCGCGCCACCACGAAGACGCGGCTGCCCGCCGGGACGAGCGTCACGCCCGGAGGCCCCTCGAGCATCGACCGGGGCAGCGTCTTCACCGGCAGGGTGCCCGCCTCGGTGCCATCCGTGCGCCACAGCTCGATGCCCTCGGGCGTGCCGGTCACGAGGAAGAGGAGCGAGCTGCCCAGCGCGGTGAGGTGGTGGACGCTGGGGCCCGCCGTGGTCGTGGGCTTGAAGCCGTGGACGAGGACGGTGCCCGCTCCGGTGCCGTCCGACTTCCACAGCGCGCGGCCGTGCGTGGCGTCCTCCGCGGTGAAGTAGAGCGTGTCGCCCACGGCGGTGAGGTGTCGCGGCAGGGAGTCGCCGACGCCGGTGTGGAGGTCCCGCACGAGCGCCGTGCCCGCCTCGGTGCCATCCGTGCGCCACAGCTCGAAGCCCTGCTCCGTCTCCGCGGAGAAGAAGACGGTGTCCCCCACGCGCGCGAAGCCGTTCGCGTTCGCCGTGGCGAGCCCCGGGTAGATGTCCTTGACGGGCACGGTGCCCTCGGCGGTGCCGTCAGACTTCCAGAGGTCGAACTCCGTCTCGCCCATGCCCGCCGGGGCGAAGAGCACGGAGTCCCCGAACACGAAGACGGGCGCCTGGAAGGCCACGCCGTCGAGCCGGCCCGGGTTGAGCTCACGCGTGACGTGCGTGCCCTCGCGCGTGCCGTCGCTCGTCCACAGCTCACGTCCGGTCTCCGCCGACGTCGCGGTGAAGAACAGGCGGTGCGGCGTGGCGCGCAGCGAGCCCGGGTCGATGCGCGCGCCGGAGGGCAGCAGCTCCTCCTGCACGGAGCGGGTGCCCGCGGGCGTTCCGTCGGTCACCCACAGGTCCTGGATGTAGGGGCCGGCGCTGCCGTCGCCCGGTGTGGCGAGGAAGTAGAGGCGTCCGTTCAGCTCGGCCGTGGCCTGCGCGCCGGGGCGATTGAAGTCAGGGAGCAACTGGGGCGTGGAGGTGAGGTCCACCAGGCGGCGCACGCTCACCGGATCCATCTGGGCGGGCTCGGCCCGCGCGAACGCCGGGGCCGCACCCACCGCCAACGACAACGCCGAAAGCCACGCACGACCGCTGACAATCCCCATGCCCGCCCCTCCACGCCCGCCCGCCTGCCAACTGTCCCGCTGGGGGCGCACCGTCATCACGCCCCCGCCGGGCTACAACCCGCGACCTGTCCGACTGTCCGACAGGTTGCGCACCGCCGGCGCCATGCCAGGGGCATCTGTTCACCACCGGTCGCCGCCCTCGGGCGCGGAGGTGCTTCTACCTGGGCGGTGGTGGGGAGAAGCGGGAGGCGCGGATCCGCCGCGCACCGGACTCTCCCGAGGGGCGGTGGGCCCGGGGCCGCACCGGCCGTCTCAATCCAAGACTCATTTCGCGACGTGTCATGATGGTTCATGAGACAGGCCCGCGAATCCCTCCGGGTCTGGTGCCCTGGCTCGTAAAAACGGGCCTTCCCCGGTTCTCGTGTTGAGACATCGCGATACCTAGACTGTCTTTCCCCCTCGGTTGGAGAAAGGCAGACATGGATTCCGTTCCCAGTCATCCCGAGCGCCGCTTGCGGGTGGCGTCGCCGGAGGCCGTCCCGTTCCTGCTCGTGCCGGAGCCCCTGCTGCCGGAGGTCGAGCACCCCTGTCGCATCCCGGTGAAGGACGTGGAGGAGGCGGAGTTCCTGGCCGCCGTGCTGCAAGAGCACTGCGGCCTCTACCTGGGCGAGCGCGCCGCCGGGTTCCCCGCGCTGGCGGAGTGGGCGGACGCCACGCCGGTGGGCGTGCGCGTGGGGAGACCCTGGAAGAAGGAACCGCCGGAGAACGTCTCCGAGCTCCTGGCCCGCATCCCCGTGCGCAACCCCGTCTCGGAGGGGCGACAGTCCTTCACCGGGGCGGAGCAGGCCCGGCCGCTGGAGCGCATCGACCCGGTGCTCGTGCACAAGCGCGACCCGGCGAACGTGCTGCTCGCCAACGCGTGCCGGGTGGGGGCGCTGCATCAGTTCAACGCGTTCACGGACTCGCCAGAGTTCGTCTTCGACCATCCCTCCGAGCACGTGCAGGGGATGCTCCTCACGGAGCTGGCGCGGCAGGCGAGCATCGCGGCCATCCACGGCGTGGGGCTGCCCTTGGACTGGTCGCTCATCATGACGCGCCTGACGCTGGAGTTCCGGCGCTTCGTGCGCAACGACCTGCCGGTGGTGATCCGCACCTTCTCCAGCTTCCGGCTCCCGGAGTGGGCGGAGCCGGTGCGCAGCGAAGGGCGCCGCAACCGCATGTGGATCGCCGTGCAGGGCTGGCAGGAGGACATCTGCTGCTACTCGGGGCTGATTGGCGCCGTGAGCGCGAAGGCGGCGTCATGAAGGGTCTGCACCGCTGGATGCCCACGCTGCTGCTGGTGACGGGCGTGGGGCTGCTGATTCCGCTGGGCTCGCGGCAGGTGCTGCGCACGCCGGAGGACAGCCGGCCCATCGCGGCCCTGATGCTGGGCCTGTACCTGACGTGGATGCTGGTGGAGAGCCGGGTGACGCTGCGGGAGACGCGCAAGCCCACCGCGGAGCGGGACAGCGCCACGCTGGAGCTGTATGCGATAGGGCGCCTGGCGACCCTCCTGTTGGCGGTCGCGTTCCCCACGTTGGAGTGGGGGCCGGTGCCGCGAGCGGTGGGGCTGCTCTGCTTCATCGCCGGGGTGTCGCTGCGGCTCACGGCCATCCGCGCGTTGGGGAAGGCCTATTCGCACCGGGTGCGGCTGCCGGACGCGAGCCTGCTCGTGACGGAGGGCGTGTACCGGAGGCTCCGGCACCCGGCGTACACCGGCATGTTGCTGGCGCACGTGGGCTACCTGCTGGTGTTCCCCGCGGTCGTGGGCATCGCCGTCTTCGCGCTGCTGTTCGTCCCGGCGGTCCTCCTGCGCATCCGGCACGAGGAGCGGCTGCTGCTGGGCTCCTTCCCGGGCTACGCCGAGTACGCGGCGAGCCGCAAGCGGTTGGTCCCATGGGTCTGGTAGGCGGCTTCGGCGTCGTGCTCACGGGCGCGACCGGCATGGTGGGGCAGGCCTTCCTGCGCCAGCGCGGAGGGAATCCCGTGCACGCGCTGGTGCGCTCGCCCGACGGCCGCGAGTGGGGAGACGGCGTGCACGTCGTGCGGGGAGACCTGCACGGCATTCCAGAGGCGTTGTTCCCGTCGTATCCCTACGTCGTCCTGCACCTGGCCACGAAGCAGCGGGACACGGACGGCACGGGCTACGAGCGGACCAACGTGGACGGCACGCGGCGGCTCCTGTCTCGACTCACGGGGGATTGCCGGGGTGTCCTCTTCGGCAGCTCCATGTCTGTCTATGGCGCGGGGCCCCACCGGGGCGTGAAGGAGGACCATCCGCTCCGGCCCGTCACCGCCCTGGCCCGCTCGCGCGTGGCGGCCGAGGACGTCATCACGGAGCACGCGGTCCGGACGGGGCGTCACGCGGCGCTGCTCCGGCCGCGCTTCCTGCTCGGGCGTGGGGACCGGTTCGTCCTGCCCGCGATGGTGAAGCTCCTGAAGCAGGGCGTGCAGGTCGGGCACGACGCGGTGGGGTGCTCGGTCATCGACGTGGATGACCTGGGGCGAATCCTCTGGAGGCTCGCGCGGCGGATGGTGGAGACGCCGCGCCCCGAACAGCAGGCGTTCAACGTCGCGTACTCACGCCCACTGCTGCGAGGCGAGTTCCTGGGCACGGTGGGGCGGGGGCTGGGTTTGCCTCCTCCGCTCGTGAAGGTCCGGGCTCCCGGGTGGGTGCCGCGACTCATGCGGGAGGTCCCCAGCCGGAGGGCCCGGGCGGTGGCCGAACGTCTGGAGTTGCTGGTCCATTCACAGTGTCTGGATGTCTCGCGGCTCGCGGCGGTGCTCGGGCCGGAGGACCTGTTGGCGAGGTCCCCGGTGGATGCCCTGCGAAGCGCGCTCAATGACTTTCGTCCCTGAAGGAATCCCCTGTCATGCCTTCCCCCCAACCGCTCGTCTCGATGACCGAGGCCGGTGACCCGCGACACGTCGGCCAGAAGTTCGCGCGCCAGCAGCACCTGGCGAAGCACGGCTTCCCGGTCCCCGAGTTCTTCTGCCTCACCACCACGATGTTCCAGGAGGTGGCGGCGCCCCTCCAGACCGACATCGACCGGCTCACCACGGCGGTGGACCGGACGTCGCATCAGGACATCCGCCGCGTGGCGGAGGAGATTGAGAAGCGCTTCCTCCAGGTGCCGCTGGGCGCCGAGCGCGAAGCCACCCTCCTGGCTGCCTTTGACCGGACCTTCGGCGAGGAGGGCATGGTGGCCGTGCGCGCCTCCGTGGTGGGCCGGGCACTGGAGGAGAGCGAGGACTCGGAGACGGATCCGTTCGCGGGGGTGAGCTCCACGTTCCTCTACGTGCGGAGGGACATGCTGCTGGACCGCATCCGCCGCTGCTGGGCCTCCGCCTATACGCCGGAGGGGCTCATCTACCGGCTGGCGCAGGGACGTGACGTCCGGGGGCTGATGGTGGCGGTGGGAGTGCAGCGGATGATTCCGGGCCGCCGTTCGTTCGTGGTCTTCACGTGCGACCCGAAGACGACGGAGCGGCGCACGCTGGTGGTCGCGGGGCACGGCATCGGGGAGGGCGTGGTCCAGGAGAAGGTGGGGGTGGACCACTACTTCATCCACCCGGAGACGGGCCGCATCGACCGGGAGCTGGGACACAAGGCGGACATGCTCTGTGAGAACCCGGAGCCCGGAGGCGAGCTGGTCCGCCGCCCCGTGCCGGAGCCCCTGCGGGACGCGCCGTGCCTCACGGACGAGGAGCTGAAGCGGCTGGCCGCGCTGGCGAAGGACATCGAGCGCAGCTTCGGCCTGCCCCAGGACATCGAGGGTACGTTCACGGAGGACGGCACGCTGCACGTGTTACAGGCGCGGCCCATCGCCTTCGACTTCCGGAAGATCCGTGTGTGGGGTTGCGGAAACGTCTCGGAGAGCTTCCCGGGCGTCACGACGCCGCTGACGTACTCGCTGGCCAGCTACTTCTACGAGGTCATCTTCTACGACCTGCTGCGCCGCATGAAGGGCGCGGACGCGAGGGTCCTGCACGACCAGACGCCCGCGTTCCAGAACATGCTGGGGTTCATCGACGGGCGCGTCTACCACTCGCTGTCGAACCTGATGCACGTCAATGGCATCAACCCGTTCATCGCGGCGACGTCCATGCGGGACCTGGAGGACGTGCTCCAGCGGGACGCCTCGCTGGTCATCCGGCTGCCGGGCCACCGTGAGAGCTTCCCCAGCACCGCGAGCTACGCGTACGCGCTGGGGCGTTCGGCGCTGGGAGCGCTGAGCGTCACCGCGACGTTCCAGCGGGACTTCGAAGCGTTCGAAGCGTGGTGGAAGCGGACGCTCGCGGGGCTCCGGGCCCTGCCGGTGGAGAAGGAGGACCCGCTGGTCCTCATCCATCACTTCCGGCGTGTCTGGACGGAGGTGGGGAACTGGTGGGGGCTGACGCTGATCAACCACTGGTACATCAACACGTGCTTCGGCCTGGCGCGCAGGCTGCTGCTCAAGTGGACAGGGGAGGATCCCAGCGCGTTGCTGGTGGGTCTGATGTGCGGAGCGAAGCCGGACGCGGGCACCCACGCGCTGCTCTCCGCGGTGGCGCTCGCGGAGATGGTGCGCGCGGACCCGGCGCTGGCGAAGCGCTTCGACGCAGGGGAGGCGGAGTCGCTCTGGCGGAGCATCGACGCCGGGGATGTGCCACCCGCGTTCGCCCGAGCCTTCCGTGAGCACCTGAACGAGTTCGGAGACCGGGGAGTGCAGGAGCTGAACGTGGAGCGCCCGAACCTGCGGGACACGCCCTGGGACCTGGTGCGAGTCGTCCAGTCCTACGCGCGCACGTCCGTGACGCGTGAGGAGTTGAGGGCGTCGGACAGGGCCAGGCGCACGGAGGCGGAGGCGCAGTTGGCCACGCTCCTCCAGGGGCACCCGCTGCGGAAGCTGGCCATCGAGCAGCTCCTGGCGGGGCTGAGGACGGTGATTGGCCTGCGCGAGGACAGCCGGTTCTGGCGAGGCCAGCTCTTCGGATTCAGCAAGAAGGTGTTCGCGGCGCTCGGTCAGCGGATGGCGGAGCGGGGCGTGCTGGATGCACCGCTGGACGTGCATTACCTCACGATGCGCGAGGTGCTGGACCACTTCGAAGGTCGCAGCGTCACGAGGAGCCTGGGCGAGCTCGCGAGGCTGCGGCGGAGGGAGCAGCAGGAGAACCAGGAGCGCCAGCCGCCAAGGGACTTCACCACGGTGGGCAGCGTGGCGGACGGCATCCCGAGGGTCGTGGAGGCCGCGAGCGACAACGCCTCGCTGTTCAAGGGGATCGGTTCAAGCGCGGGCATCGTGGAGGGGAACGCGCGCATCGTGCTGGACCCGGGAGCGGTGGGCACGCTGGGCAAGGACGACATCCTCATCGCGAAGGAGACGGACCCGGGCTGGCTGTTCCTGATGCTGGCCTCGGGAGGCATCGTGGTGGAGCGCGGCAGCATGCTGTCGCACACGGCCATCGCGGGCCGGAAGTTCGGCATCCCCACGGTGGTGGGCGTGGCGAACGCGACCACGCGCATTCCGGATGGGGCCAGGGTCCGCGTGGATGGTTCCACGGGGACGGTCACGCTGGTGGCGGCATGAGCAGGACCGTCATGGAGCGGGCAAGGGCGACGCTGCGCTTCTCGGTGCAGCGCTACCCGCCGCTGTTCTACCTGCTGGTGATCTCGCTCTGGTGCGTGAGCCTGGACGGGATGTTCGGAGTGCTCGACGGGGGAGGGGGGCTGAAGTTCTCTCCGGACCTGCTGCACGTCGCGCTGAGCATCTTCGGCGTGGGCTACTTCATGCGCATCGTGGATGAGCTGCGCGACTACGAATACGACCTCGTCCACAACCCCAACCGGGGCCTGGCGAAGGGAGACGTCAGCTTCGGGGACCTGTACGTGGCGCTGGGGCTCAACGCGGCCGTGTTGCTGGGGGCGAATCTGGCGGTGTCGTGGGTGAGGGCCGCCATCCTGCTGGGGATCATGGTGCACGCGCTGGTGCTCTGGGCACTGGAGAAGCACTGGGTCGCGTACCAGCGCAGCATGTTCCTGATGATTGGAATCGCCATCCAGCTCCACGTGGGCCACGGCCTCTACGTCTGGGTGGCGCACGCGGAGCGCACGGGGAGGCCCCTGAATCCAAACGGGCTGCTGGCCATCCTGGGAATGGTCTTCCTGTACCTGCACTGGGAGGTGATGCGGAAGACGGCGTGGCCGGGGACGACGAAGCCAGGGGAGAAGCTCTACAGCGACGAAGTGGGCTCCATGGCCAGCGCGGTGATTGCCTTCGCGATGATGGCCGGAGCGTCAGGGCTCTACCTGTGGCTGACCAGGGGCTGGCTCTTCCTGCTGCCCTTGGGAATGGCGGTCATCAACCTGACGCTGTTCTTCAAGAACCGCCGGCCCCGCGCGCTCTCGGGACGGCTGGCGGCCCGGAGCTACTTCGCGTTCCTCTTCGTCATGTTGATGTGCGCCTTCACTTTGGGTGTTGGTTGAGTGGCTTGGACATGGTCTGCTCCTCGTCTCTCGAACCCGTACGAGGAGTGATGTCCATGAAGCGCATCCTGTCATTGATGATCGCCACGTTGGCCCTGGCCTGCTCGGGCCCGGACATGCATGACGCAGCAGAGGAAGGGGGCGAGTCCCTGGCTACGCAGGAGAACGCCGCGACCTACTACATCTGTGGAGCGCCGGTGTTCAGTTGCCCGTCCGGGTACACCATCCTCAATCAGTACTGCTCCTCGTACTGCACGACGATGGGCTATCCGTGTACGACCTGGGGCTACAACGAGACCCTCTGTTACAAGCCGGATCCCATCACGGGGACCATCAGCGCGACGCCCACGAACGTGCGCATCAACCTGGATGTGACGCAGACGGGGACGACGAACGTCTGCTTCGACGTCAGCGGCATCTCCGAGGGAGAGGTCTGGGTGAGCGTGAACAACCAGTCCGAGGTGCTCTTCGCCCGGGGCGACAACTTGTGTCAGGCCGCGCCATGGATCACCGCGGGCAACACCTTCGCGTTCAAGCTCTACTCGGGCCGGGCGCACACCACGCTGCTCGCCACCGCGACCGTGACGGGTGAGGGCTACTACGGTGGCACCAATCCGCCGCCCCAGTGTGGCCCCTGCCAGTCGGGCTACTCCTGCTTCTGCGGCGACCGCGTGTGCCGCCGCGAAGGCACCCTCTGCCCCTGACATGAGCCACGAAGCCGGGGGAGATGCTGTTCCCCCGGTTTCGTGCCGGAGCGGATTCTTCATTGAGCGCGGTAGGGTGCGTGCCATCCCTATGGAGAACAGGCGGAAGGCGATGGACGTACTGCTTGAGAAGATATCGCGCCTCCACTTGAGACCAAGCTGGTACGTGGCGGGCTCCGGACCCAAGGATAGGCGCAGGGTGCTCGCGTGCGCGGTGTAATGCATCAGGGCGAGGGGAAGTGGGGAAGAATCCCTGAGAAGGACCTCAATGCATGGGAATTCGCATGCCTCTATTGGGAGGGATCTGTCCCCGGAGTGCGCCTGTCCTCATATGCGCTCCATCTACGATTCTCGATGGAGCAGGTTGATGACGTTAGTGAAATAGCCAAGCTGTGGCTTCACTCCGTCCAAGAAGTGCAGGACTCCTGCTCTCGCATCTACGAAGAACCGGTGGCTGTTCATGCTCCTCGAAGCGTGGAGTTGCTGGTGGCTCTGGAATCAAGCTGATGACGCGCTATGTCACTTCTGGGCCCCAATGCGTAGCTCAGCTTTGGCTGTAGTGAGGAACCGAATCTGCCGATGTGTGCCAGTCATGCATGCATCTTCCGATTTGATGCCCAAGGTGAATTGCTACCCACCTGGACTCAAGAGCGAGAGCTGACCTACCGTTTGACTCATGCCAACTGCGAACGAGCTGCCTGGAACGGGTATGCGTTGTGACGACTGCGGCAAGGTCCTGAGATTGAGCATTATGAGCGAGAGGGAGTTGCTCAAGTCTTGCCCAAACTGCTCAGGGAGTACGGAGTCTCATCATGTGTTCCGACAACCTCCTGAATTTGGCACAACGCCTCAGCGAGTATCCGGAAACCACCCGGACGGGATACAGAGTTGGTGCCAGAGGTGTCGCGAACTCAATCACTCGGAAAGCACGGGACACGCCAACGCGGCCCGCTATGTCCGGTGTAGAGATAGGTATGAGGCTGAGCGAGCCCAGGTGCCTCCAACGGCTCCGATGATCCGTCGGAAGAAATAGAGAGGCAACAGGTCGGAAGTGCGCATAGGGGCGGGGCCGCAAATGCTCGATTCAAAAGATCACATTGGATGGAATTTCGTTGCCCCAGCAATCCCATCCATCGCGAATTGAGCGCGCGAATAATTCGATGTATGGGCCTGGGCTCACTTTCTCTGCCCATTCATGGATTATGCTCGGCTTTTCGGAGTGACGGGCCTTCCGCTGTACGAACCACGCGCCGTCTCGCTCAAGTTGTCTCTGGACGGTCTCCTTCTGGGTCGTGAAGCCAGTCTTGCCCTGGGCCCTCTTCCCAGAGGCGAGGCGGCGGTAGGGGGGCTGCCCTCTGCGAGCGAAGAGGACATGCTCGGTCGTGCCCCGAAAATACTGCCCAAGCCCCATCCCCTCCTTCTCCCATGTGATGCAGGTGATGTACGAGAATCCCCACTCCGGAAGGACCTCTGCTCCCGCCCTGATGAGGTAGTTGTTGGTCGTCCAGAGATAGAGGTGACAGTTAGGCGCAGCGATAGCCTGGATCCTGGGGCCCAGTGCAGTGATGTCCTTCAGTGACATAAGCGGATAGTGACGATCCGCGCCGCGCTTGATTCGTCCCCCACCCTGTTCAGGCCAGGGGGGGTCTACGATAATGGTGCCGTAGCGTTTGATAGGGGGCAAAGAGGGTTGGACCATATGTGAAGGAATACGGATTGCTGAAGGAGATGCTCGTCCCTGAAGCCCTTTGTGTGAGCTGGAACATGGTTATGTTGTATTGATTATAGGTTGACTAGCCCAAGTGATTCGATGGCTGTGGCGAAGGCTTTTACGACAGACGGGCGCGGTATTTCTCCGCTGAGGACAATGCGATGAGCGACCAGTTGCTAGCTGGCGAGTACTTATGCGCTCTCTGGAGCGTGGCCCCGTGGACGGGTTATCCGGGCGCAAGAGATGTCTCCGTGAATCGGACAACCCGCTCCGATTCTGTACGCCAAGCCCGTGGTATCAACTTGGTATTGCGGTCCATGTCCGGCAACCCAGGAAGGCGTGCAGCGACTATAGACCAATGGCTCAGGACTGGTGAGGACGGGCTACGGCTGCACGGCGGAGCTCAACATCCTCAGCCGCCACACCGTGAACGTGTGCAGCCTTCGTCCCTGGAAGACCCCCGTGAGCTTCACAGGCCCTTCCACGGCGCCAAAGCGTTGCACCAGTTCCTCCGGCGGCGCCACGCCGTTCTCCGAACACCACAGCACGTCCTGACCGGGCTTCAACTCCAGCTCGGGCCACAGGTCGTACTGACTCTTGCGCCTCGCCGGCCCCACCGTGTCCGTCTCCACGCCCGCCGTGTACGCGACCTGTGAAGCCAACTGGTACGTGGGCGCGTAGACCGCCGTGGGCCCCGGCGCCATGCCCGGGAACAACTGCTCCGGTGTCCTCAGCCGCTCCAGCACGCCCCAGCCGTGCGTCCTCGCCAGCACCACGTCCCGCTCGAACGTCAGCACCGGGAACAACAGGTGCGACGTCACCGCCAGCACCACCGCCATCCCGCTCCACGCCGCCGCCCGCTGCCACACCGGCCGCATCCCCGCGACGCCAATGCACGCCGCCACGTACGCCGCCGCCGGCCAGTTCGCCTCACCCCGCGTCTTCGCCGCCGCGTAGCCGAAGAACAGCAGCGGAATCACCGCCGCCATGCGCAGCAGGAACTGCTCCCTCGGCCCTCGCACCGCGTACACCAGCGCCAGCGGGAACACCACCGGCCCTCCCATGGCGAACTGCCCCGCCACGTACTCTCCGAACGTCGCCCACCCTCCGCGCCCGCCCAGCCCGTGGTTCAACTGGAACTTGAAGCCCACCCAGTCGTGGCTCGCGTTCCACAACACCACCGGCAGGAAGCACAACAGCCCGAGCCCCGCCGTCAGCCACGCCCCCGCCGGCAGCCGCCGCGCCCTCAACGCCGCGACCATGAACGCCAGGCCCAGCAGCACGGACGGATACTTCGACAGCAGCGCCAGCCCACACGTCAGCCCCGCCAGCACCCACTTCTCGCGGTACAGCGCCCACAACCCCAGCGCCCAGAACAGCAACATGGGCGAGTCCGGCGTGGCCCAGACTCCGGAGAGGATGCCCACCGGCACCGCGCTCCACAGCGCCACCGCCCTCCAGGCCGCGTCCCTGGACCGGTACACGTCCAGCGCCAGCCCCCACACCGCCACGCCCGTCCCCAGCCCGCAGAGGAGCGCCGTCCCCCGGATGCCCAGCGCGGCGATGAGCCACGCCACCATCGGCGGATGGTCGAAATATCCCCATGCGAGATGCCGGGCCCACTGCCAGTAATAGGTCTCGTCGAAGTAGACGTCCGTTCCCAGCGCCAGCGCGAGCCGCACCCCCACGCCCATCCCCACCAGGACGAGACACGCCTTCATTCCCGGGCCGGGGCTGGAGGGGGCGGACGCACGCACGCCCCCTGACAAATCTCACCGGAGGGCCGTTGGCCAGCGGGGAGTGAGGCCATTTCAGCTTGCCCCCGCGAACCCAGGCTCACAATGTGAAGGACCGCGAAGCCGCTGCACACCGGGAGTACCTCATGGATGACCATCCCCCCTCTGGGCACACCCACCGTCTGGCCCGGGAGCCGTCGCCGTACCTGCGCCAGCACGCCACGAATCCCGTGGACTGGTACCCCTGGGGGGAGGAAGCCCTGGCCCGCGCCCGCGCGGAGAACAAGCCCATCCTGCTGTCCGTGGGCTACTCCGCGTGCCACTGGTGCCACGTCATGGCCCACGAGTCCTTCGAGCACCCCGACATCGCGCGCCTGATGAACGAGGGCTTCATCAACATCAAGGTCGACCGCGAGGAGCGCCCCGACCTCGATCAAATCTACCAGGGCGTCGTGCAGCTCATGGGGCAGGGCGGTGGCTGGCCCCTCACCGTGTTCCTCACCCCGGACCTGCGCCCGTTCTACGGCGGCACCTACTTTCCGCCCTCGGACCGCTACGGCCGGCCCGGCTTCCCGCGCCTGCTCTCCGCGCTGCGCGACGCGTGGGAGAACAAGGCGGACGAAATCGAGGAGCAGGCCCGGCGCTTCCAGGAGGGCCTGGGAGAGCTGTCCACCCACGGCCTGGACGCCGCGCCCGCGCACCTGTCCGCGGAGGACATCGTCGCCATGGGCCAGTCCATGCTGAAGCGCATGGATCCGGTGAACGGCGGCTTCGGCGGCGCCCCCAAGTTCCCCAACCCCATGAACGTGGCGCTGCTCCTGCGCGCGTGGCGGCGCGGCGGCGGCGAGCCCCTCAAGGCCGCGGTGTTCCGCACGCTGGAGCGCATGGCCCTGGGCGGCATCTACGACCAACTGGGCGGCGGCTTCCACCGCTACTCCGTGGACGAGCGCTGGCTGGTGCCCCACTTCGAGAAGATGCTCTACGACAACGCCCAGCTCCTGCACCTGTACTCGGAAGCGGAGCAGGTGGAGTCACGGCCGCTCTGGCGCAAGGTCGTGGAGGAGACCGTCGAGTACGTCCGCCGCGAGATGACCGACCCGGCCGGCGGCTTCTACGCCACGCAGGACGCGGACAGCGAAGGCGAGGAGGGGAAGTTCTTCGTCTGGCGCCCCGAGGAGGTCCGCGCGGCCCTGGCCGTGGGCCCGCAGGCGGACACCGTGCTGCGCCACTTCGGCATCAAGCCCGGAGGCAACTTCGAGCACGGCGCCACGGTGCTGGAAGTGGTGGTCCCCGTGGAGCAGCTCGCGAAGGAGCAGGGCCGCCCCGTGGAGGCCGTGGAGAAGGAGCTGGCGGAGGCGCGCCGCGTCCTCTTCCTCCTGCGCGAGCAGCGCGTGAAGCCGGGCCGCGACGACAAGATTCTGGCGGGCTGGAACGGGCTGATGATCCGCGGGCTCGCGCTGGCCTCGCGCGTGTTCGACCGGCCGGACTGGGCGAAGCTCGCGGCGGACGCGGCGGACTTCGTGCTCGCGAAGATGTGGGACGGCAAGCGGCTGTTGCGCTCGTACCAGCACGGCCAGGGCCGCATCGACGGCTTCCTGGAGGACTACGGCGACTTCGCCTCCGGCCTCACCGCGCTCTACCAGGCCACCTTCGACGCGAAGTACCTGGACGCGGCGGACGCGCTCGCGCACCGCGCGGTGGAGCTGTTCTGGGACGAGGAGAAGCAGGCGTACCTGTCCGCGCCCCGGGGACAGAAGGACCTGGTGGTGGCGGCCTTCTCCCTCTTCGACAACGCCTTCCCGTCCGGCGCGTCCACGCTGACGGAGGCGCAGGTGACGCTCTCCGCGCTCACCGGCGACGTGTGCCACCTGGACCAGCCCGAGCACTACGTGGCCAAGCTGCACGATCAGCTCGTGCGCAACCCCATGGGCTACGGCCACCTGGGGCTCGCGGCGGACTCGCTGGTGGACGGCGCGTCCGGCGTCACCTTCGCGGGCACCCGCGAGGCCGTGGCTCCGCTGCTGGCCGCCGCGAACCGCACCTACGCGCCGGTGTTCTCCTTCGGCTGGCACGACACCCGCGCCACTCCGCCCGCGCGCCTCCAGGAGCTCTTCGCGGGACGCGACCCGGTGGAGGGCAAGGGCGCCGCGTACCTCTGCCGCGGCTTCGTCTGCGAGCGGCCCATCACCGAAGCGGGCCTGCTCGCGGAGCGATTGGTGGCGGCCCCGGGCCACTGACCTGGGCCCGGGGGACGCGGCACCGTGACTACTTCACGTCCGTGACCTGCAACGAACCGATGAGGGGCGTGATCTCCGCGTTCCCCTCGTAGCCCACGTAGAAGTGGGTGGCGTCCGCGACGGGCTGGTTGAACGTGGGGTCCAACTGGGTCCACTCGCCCACGTAGGCCTCCACCCACTCGTGCCAGTACAGCGCGGGCACGCCGTCCGAGTTCACCATGTAGATGACGCCGTCCACGCGGCGCGCGGGGATGCCGGACGCGCGCAGCATGGCCACCGTGAGCAGCGAGTGCTCCGTGCAGTCGCCCTTCTTCTGGCGCAGCACGTCCGTGGCCCGGTCCGCGCTGGCGCCGTAGTCCTTCTGCAGGTTGCTGTACACCCACGCGGACAGCATCCGCGCCGCCGTGTACGCGTCCTTCTCCTCGCGGATGATGCTCTTGGCCTGCGCCTTGATGGCCGGCGCGTCCGCCTCCACCGCGAGCGTGGACTTGAGGTTCTCCCCGCCGTCGGGGTCCGCCACCGGCCGGGCCACGCGGCCCTTGGGCGAAGGCGGCGCCGCCAGCAGCGTCACCTCCACGCGGCCGTCCGGCAGCCGCTGGTACTTCTGCCGGTACGTGTCCCGCTGGAACTTCTCCGGCAGGTTCTTCATCACCAGCTTCACCTGGCCGGGCACCTCGCGCGCCTTCGCGGGCAGGGGCTTGGGCAGCACCACGCGCGTGAGGCCGAACACCTCCACCAGGTCCAGCCGCTTCGCCACGGACTCGGACTCGGCCCGCGCCTGCATCGTCTGGCCGAAGTCCACCCGCACCATCTTGCCGTCCGTCGTCAGGAAGGCCGCCACCGGCACCTTCTCCTTGTCCGACAGCGTGCTCACCCGCGACAGCTTCACCTTCACGCCGCCCAGCATCTGCTCCTCGGGGGCCTCCACCGTGGTGACGGTGCGGTAGCCCTCCAGGTCCGTGCCGTCCAGCGCCACGCCCTCCACCTTCTGGCCGCGCAGGAGCGCCACGCGCGCCTGGTCCGCGTCCTCAATCGTCTCCTTCGGCGCGGGCAGGGGCTTGAGCACTTCATCCGGCTGGCCCGGGCGCTTGCGCACCACGCGCAAGGTGTCACCCGTCACCGTGCCCACCAGCTCGTTGTCCCCGCCGTCGCCCTTCTGCGTGACGGTGAAGGACAGCAGCCTGCCGCCCGGCTTCGCTTCGTAGACGCGCACCTCGCGGTGCACGCGCTCCGACACGCGCGTGCCCACCTGCGCCTTGAAGATGAGCTCGTTGATGCTCTGGGCCTTGTTGCCCGGCAGCACCGTCAGGTCGGTGAAGAACCAACCCACCTTCTTGTCCATCAGGTACAGGCCGAAGTACTCGCCGCCCTTGGGGCGCGGGGCCTTCAGCGCGTCGGAGAGCTGCTCCTGGGCCTGCGGGGCCTGGGGCGCCTTCGCCTGCGCCTTGGCCGCCGCGGCCTTCACCTGGTTCTTCAGGGCGGGGGCCTGGGCCCAGGCCGCGGAGGGCGCCCCCGTCAGCAGGGCGAGCAGGCTCAACAATCCCAGACGGGTGCGTCGCATCGGTCGGTTCATGGAAGGCATCTGCTCGCTCCTGGGGAGGACTACAGGCGCTTGGTCAGGATGATGAGGTCGTCACCCTGCTTGTAGAAGTCGCGCAGGCGCGCCTCCTCGCCGTACTTCATGGACGCGTAGAAGCCGCGCGTGGGGCCGTAGGCCTCCGTGGCGCTCGTCTCCACGCGGATGATGCGCGCCTTGCGGCGGCGCAGGTCGGCCTCCATGGCGGAGACGAGCCCCGCGCCGATGCCCTGGCCCCGGACCTCCTGCGCGGAGGCGATCCAGTACAGGTCGAAGGTGTTCTCCGTCATCGGCGTGGGGCCGTAGCAGCAGTAGCCCACCAGACCGCCGCCGTCCTGCCCGCGGTCCGCCACCAGGATGGTGTAGTCCCGGTTGCCCGCCGTGAGCGCGGTGTCAACCAGCTCGATGGCGCAGTCCTGCTCCTCCTGCGAGAAGGTTTCGATTCGCCGGATCAGCGCGGCGAGCGGTTCCCGGTCCTTTCTTTCGAGCGTGCGGATTTCCATGGGTCCTTTCGAGCGCGACCTCCACGATGCGGGAGGCCAGGGCCGCGTAGTCCATGCCGGCGGCCTGCGCCGCCTTCGCGAACCCCGCGCCCGGGTGAAGGTCGCAGTTGGGGTTGATGTCGATGACGTACGGCACACCCTCGGGCGACACCCGAAGGTCCACGCGTCCATAGTCCTGGCAATCCAGCGCTGCAAATGCTTCCAGCGCCGTCTGGATGCAACGCGCTTCCTGCACTGCGTCGAGCCGGCAGGGCCCCGTGGGCGAGTCCCGGTACTCCGGTGACTCCGCCTCCCACTTGGCCCGGTACGACACGATGTTCGGCCGGTCCTCGAACGCGCGACCGAAGTGGATCTCCGTGAGCGGCAGCGCCTGGCGCGGGCTGTTGCCGAGCAGCGGAACGTAAACCTCACGCCCCGGGATGAACTGCTCCACGAGCGCGGGCTGATGGAAGGTGCGCAGCACGGACTCGCACGCCCGCACGAGCGCCGCGCGCTCCGTCACCACGGAGTCGAAGTCCATGCCCACGCTGGCGTCCTCGCGCGCGGGCTTCACGATGAGCGGCCAGGGCAGGTCCACCGCCAGGGCGTCCTCGCGCTTCTTCACCACGAAGGAGGCGGGGGTGGAGACGCCGTGGGCGCGCAGCACGTCCTTGGCCTTGGGCTTGTGCAGCGCCAGGCCCAGCGACAGGGCGGACGAGCCGGTGTACGGCAGGCCCAGCGCGTCCAGCAGGCAGGGCACGGCCATCTCCCCGCGGCTGTCGGCGGCCAGCGACTCGCAGAGGTTCACCACGAGGTCGGGCTGGAGGAAGCGCAGGGCCTCCACGAAGTCCAGCTTGTCTCCTTCGATGGCGAGCGGCTCGGCGTTCACGCCGTCCCGGCTCAGCGCGTGGGCCAGGCTCTCGGCCACCCGGACCACGTCCTCGCGGGCTTCGCGCCCCGGGTCGTCCTCGAGGAGGTCGTGGTCACGATTGTGCAGCAGGATGATGTGCATTCGGAGTGTCCCGAGGGTTAGCACGTCCCCACGGACCTTCCCAGCCTGTGGCGTGGTGGCTGGTCGGTCCCTCACGGGGCTACCGCCTGCCGGGGTATGCGCTACGGTGGGTGACCCGTTGGAGCGGAAACCGGCCACTCCCGGTTTCAGGTCCCGACAAGGACGACATGCGGATTCGCGACCCCATCCACGGCGTCATCCCGGTGAGCGACCCGGAGAAGGCCGTCATCGACAGTCGCTTCTACCAGCGCCTGCGCTACGTGCGGCAGTTGGGCTTCGGGGACATGGCCTTCCCCGGCGCCACCCACACGCGCCATGCGCACAGCCTGGGCGCCATGTACGTCGCCTCGCGCGTCTTCAACGCCGTGGCGGGCCGCTCCGAGCTGCCGGACGATGTACGTGAACATTTCTGCACCGCCGTGCGCCTGGCGGTGCTCTGTCATGACCTGGGGCACATGCCCCTGTCGCACGCGTCCGAGCGCATCGCGCCCCGGCGGTCGCTGCTGCGGCTGCCCGGCTGGCTGGACTCCGTGGCGGAAGGGGAGCAGGCGACCCACGAGGACTACACGGCGAAGCTGCTGCTGGACAGCTCGCTGACGGACGTCATCCACCGCGAGTTCGGTCCGCGCGGCATCACCCCCATGGCGGCGGTGGCGTTGATCACCGGCGCGAAGCCGCCCAAGGACCCGGGCTTCACCTACAAGGGCGTGGACTGGACGCCGCTCTTGCGCGCCATCGTCTCCGGTGAGCTGGACGCGGACCGGATGGACTACCTCCTGCGCGACTCGTTCTACACGGGCGTGAACTACGGCCGGTACGACATGGATTGGATCGTCTCCAACCTGAACCCGGCGGTGAAGGACGGGCGCGCGGTGCTGGCCCTGTCGCGCGCGGCGGCGTTCGCGTTCGAGGACTTCCTGCTCAGCCGCTACCACATGTTCGTGTCGGTGTACCTGCACCACACGTCGGTGAACTTCGACCACATGCTGCGCCGGTACTACGAGGAGACGCCCGGCGAGTTCGAGATCCCCCACGACCCGGAGTCCTTCCTGCTCTGCGACGACGCGGCGCTCTGGTACACGCTGCGCCGCTCGAAGAACCGGTGGGCGGAGCGCATCAGCCGCCGGCAGGGCTTCAAGCTGCTGGCGCAGTTCACGGAGCGCGACACCGGCTACGACCTGGAGGTGCTCAGCAGCGCGCTCACCAGCGGCGGCTTCGAGCACTACACGGTGCAGTCCAAGGGGGCGCTCAGCAAGTACGTGGGGTCCTCCGGGGGCGGCGGCAACCCGGGGCTCTTCATCCTGGACGTGTCCACGGGGCGGCTGACGGAGGTGGCGCGCTACACGCCGCTCTACCAGCGCTACAGTGGCGCGGTGCGACTGACGCGGCTCTATGTCCGGCCAGACCAGGCGGAGCGGGCGCGCGAGATGATGGGCCGGCTGCTCGGCCAGACGACGCAATCCTGAAGGACGACGGTGCAACCATGAGCGAGCCCCTTCCCGGCATGGGCCTCTTCGCGCCCCACACCCCCGTGGAGCCCCGGCCCTCCTCGGTGGTCATCCTCTACCGCCGCGCGCACTCCGGCGTGGAGGTGTTCTGGGTGAAGCGCGAGCGCGCGCTCGCCTTCGCGGGCGGCTTCCAGGCCTTCCCCGGCGGCAAGCTGGACAAGGACGACCACGACGTCCCCGTGCAGGGCGCCCAGGAGGAGGAGGCCGCGCTGCGCTCCGCGGCGGCGCGCGAGCTGTTCGAGGAGGCGGGCGTGCTGGTGGCGGAAGGGGCGCGCGCGCTGACGCCCGAGGCGCTGGAGGAGGGCCGGGCGGCGCTGCTCGCGGGCACGGTGAAGTGGAGCGAGTGGCTCACGCGCCACACGCTGTCCCTGCGCGCGGAGGACCTCAAGCCCGCGGGGCGCTGGGTGACGCCGCCGGCCATCCCGGTGCGCTTCGACACGCGCTTCTACCTGGTGGAGCTGCCGGAGGGCGCGGCGGCGAGCATCATCCCCGGCGAGCTGACGGAAGGCGCGTGGATCCGCCCGGAGGACGCGCTGTCGCGCTGGAGCGACGGCACGGCGCTCTTGCACCCGCCCGCGCAGCACGCGTTGCAGGTGCTGTCCGGGTTCACGGACGAAGCGGACGCGCGCGCGAAGCTGTGCACGCCGCCGTACTGCCCGGGCTTCGTGGCCCAGCGCATCGAGTTCCAGCGCGGCGTGCGCGTGGTGGCGCTGGAGACGCCCACGCTGCCTCCGGCGACGCACACGAACGCGTACGTGCTGGGCACGGGCGACCTGCTCATCGTGGACCCCGGTTCGTCGGACGTGAAGCAGTACGCGAAGCTCCTGTCGCTGGTGGCGGGGCTGAAGGCGGAGGGCGCCCGTCCGGTGGCGGTGGTGCTCACGCATCATCACGGCGACCACGTGGGCGGGGCGTTCGCGGTGAAGGAGCGGCTGGGCATCCCGCTCTGGTGCCACGCGCGCACGGCGGACCGGCTGGACTTCCCGGTGGAGCGGTTGCTCGAAGACGGCGAGGTGCTGAACCTGGACGGACCGATGGTGCAGCGCTGGCACGTGCTGCACACGCCGGGGCACGCGCGCGGCCACCTGTGCCTGGTGGACTCGCGGAGCAAGGCGGCCATCGTGGGGGACATGGTGGCGAGCGTGGGCTCCATCGTCATCGACCCGCCGGAGGGCAACATGGCGGAGTACCTCACGCAGTTGAAGCGGCTGCGCGACTGGCCCGTGACGACGCTCTACCCCGCGCACGGCTCCCCGGTGCCGGACGGCCCGGGCAAGCTGAACGAGTACCTGCGTCACCGCGCCCAGCGCGAGGCCCTCATCCTGGAGGCGGTGCCCGCGTCGGGCGCGACGCTCGCGGAGGTGGTGGCCACGGCCTACGCGGACACGCCACCGCTCATGCACCCGGTGGCGGAGCGCAGCGCTCTGGCGTCATTGGAGAAGCTGACGGCGGAGGGCCGCGTGCGCGAGGAGTCCTTCACTTGGTTCCGGGTCGGAGCGTGAGCCGGCATTTTATTCCAGCTCTACGCGCCGTCATCTATCGTACATATCCCGTAGACCTTACGAGTCCCAGCCGCCCGTCACGATGAGGCCAGCGAGTACTTGCCCGCGCTCAGTTCTGGTGCTTCGCGAGTAGCTCGAAGGTAAAGGCGGCGGCATTGCGAGCTGCTACCTGTTGGGAGCCGGCCTCATCAGCCGCCTGCTTGTTGTCGAGGAGGTCAGAGATTCCCCTGACCACCAGTGCCAAGACGTTGGCATTGGCTCGGGTCGCCCTCAGGAAGCCGCGTCCCTCCATTTCGACAGCCAACGCATCCCCGTACTGCGCCCGCAGGAATTGGGCGACCTCCGAGCGCGTATCCGCCACGACCTTCGCTCCTGCTGCGAGGGGACCGACGATAGCGCAGGGCCTCACTCCAGGGTGGCCGCCCTGAATCCGCGCCAACCAGTCTTCCCGTCGAGCCTCCGCCCGGGCCCGCTGCTCCAGGGCATAGCTACTCTCTCCTACATCTGGCCGGGGCTCGAATGACACCTTTGCTTTGCCCGACTCGTAGCCATACACGCGGGTGGCGGCCACCACGTCTCCGAGGCCAACGTCCTTGATGCCCCCAGCCACCCCAACAAAGAATGCTACGGTGGGAGTGAAATGCTGAATGGCCCGCTCGGCTTCGAAGGACGCAGTGTCATTCTGCGCCCCAATTTCAGCGATGAGGACGGACCAGCTCTGCTCTGCGGCAAGGAATTGGCCCCGTTCATAAACGGTCCCCGCAGGGTGGACCTCATCACGGAGGTCGGTCAGATGGGCGCGAACGGCTTGGTATTCCACGGAAAGTGCGGTCAGGATGACAACCCGGCGCTCCTGGAACTCTCTCTTCGCGGCTCCGTTTTGGGTACTGGCCTGCTGATCATGCGGACTGGAGCCCAGAAGCTCCGCGTGGATGGCATGGAGTTTCGAATTACCAGGCTCGGCCTCATGGGCCTTTCGTACTAAGTCTTCGAGCCACCCCTGCGCCTCGGCCTGCTCAATGAGCATGAAAACTTGCTCGCCCAACGAGCCGCGAGCGAACGTCGCCAGCTTGCGGTCCAACTTATACCGCACCATCTGCTTCAATAGTTGCTCGGTATGAAAAGTACTCAGCAGCGCTTCATGCAGTCGCTCGCGCTGGGATCCTGTGAGTTCCATGTGTCCCGTTTCTCCTCTCGATGCCTGAGTCAGGCTCTGTTACGGTCCCAGTGTGCATGGGGGCAAGGACCCTGGCGAGTACCTTGAATGGACCTAGTCTTGGATGGGGCGCAGCTTAAGGCGTTTGCGGATGCGCTCTGTAGCGCATTTCCTAGCTGGGAGGCGCTCAAACAATTCACCCGGTACCGTCTTGGGATCCGGCTCAACAGATTCACCTCGGAGCGTGACCTCGACACGAGCGTTTCGGAACTACTGGAGCACGCCGAAGCCAAGGGCTGGCTCGTGCTGCTCCTCCGACAAGCCCTGAGGGCCAGTTCCGCGAATACGGTCCTGCAGCAACTCGAGAAAGAGTTGCTCCCGCGCTTCCCGACCGCTCGGCTCCAGCAACTTGAGACGCTCGTCGAACAGGCACCCCTGTCCCTGGAGGCCAAGCGGCTTGAACAGCTTGCCCAGAACAGCATGCCTCAAGGGTGGATGATCGCCCCGGCCCCGAGCATGGAGCAGCGGCCGGCCACGACATTCATGCGCCTCGTAGATAGCCTCTCCAGCGCACCTGCTCAGTCAGACGGAGCTCATCCCCTCTTGAAGTTCATTGACCAAGTTGCAGGGCAGGGGACGGAGCCTACGGCTGGACAGCTCCGGAAGTGGCTCCAAGAAGAAGAAGAGACCGCCATTGCTCCCTCTGCCGCCGAGAAGATTCACGCGCTTCGCCTGTTTGTGAAATGCGAGTCAAAGAAGAGCGACACAGGTCTTCCGGAAGATGAGGCCTTCGTCACGGCCTGGCTTTGGTCCTTGGGGCAGGATCAGCGACCCCTCTCGTTGATTCCCGAGTGTGTCCTGGCGCGCAGGCAGAGCACGCTGGGCCAGCTCCCCGAAGTACTAGCCCAGGTGCTGCGGGAGCCGAAGGTGTCCTACTCGCTCTCTCTGGCCTGCGACCGGATGACTATCGAGGTCTGCTTGCGCCACAAACTCCTCCCCCAGAACGTTGATGCTTGGCCCTTCACTTCTGGAGAGGAAGATGATGCTGTCAGGCTGGGTTTCCGGTACCCCGTAGTCGTCCGCCCCTACGAACGTCTCTACGAGTCGCAGTGGAGAGGATGGGGCCTGTGGCGCAGCAAATGGGAGCAGCTCAAACAGCTCCAGGTCACGCCTGAGTTGGCCTTCGTGGAGTGGCTCGTGCCCAGCCGATTAGGGGATAACCTTGCCGAGCGGCTCCAGCGCAACAGCACCCTTTGTGTGGCCATCCCGGTGGGCTGCGAGCCGAAGCTCCTCCAGCGCAGCGTCAATGCCGGCGCCCCCGCTGTACTGAGCCTGCGGAAAGACGTGACGGAGGCGGATGCGAGACTCTACCTCCAGAAGCTTCTGGAGGGCCCGCTCCTCGGGCTGCCAGATCGCGTCCACACGGCGCGCCAGCAGCGGAAGGAGCCCCTAGTGCTCGAAGAACACATCACCCTCTTGTGGGACAACCCCGACCGACTGCCTCCCGATGCGGAGGATGAGTCGGTCCTCGCGGCTCCGGCCGTGGGCTGACAGGGAGACGATTCATGAACGACTGGCGCATCTTCCGAGGGCAGCAGGAGCCGCACAATCGTATCCAAGAGCTTCCCAGGCCTCCGCAATGGAGGGACTACAGCGAGAAGCCCCACCGTGGCGAGTGGTTCCGGCCCGGTGAGGAGGAGATCAAGATGGTCAACGCGGCGCTCTATCTACGGCGCCCGCTCCTCATTACAGGCATGCCGGGAACGGGAAAGTCCTCGCTCGCGTATGCCGTGGCTCACGAGCTGAAGCTGGGGGCAGTGCTGGTCTGGCCCATTAATACGCGCTCCACGCTCCATGAGGGCCTCTACCGTTACGATGCGGTAGGGCGGCTCCAGGCCGCATCGCTTGCCCAAAAGGAGGGCCAATCACCATCACCCAGCATCGGGCAGTTCCTTCGGCTCGGCCCCCTTGGAACGGCCCTTTTGCCCCAGCCGCGGCCCCGCGTGCTGCTCATCGATGAAATCGATAAAAGCGATATCGATCTGCCCAACGACCTGCTGCACGTCTTCGAGGAGGGCGAATTCGAGATTCCGGAGTTGGTCCGGCTGGGGGAAGACGCAAACGAGGTGAAGGTACGGCCGGCCGACGAGGGGGAACCTGTCCCTATCCCAGGAGGAAAGGTCCGGTGCTCGGCTTTCCCCATCGTGCTCCTGACCAGCAACGGTGAGCGCGAGTTCCCGCCCGCGTTCTTGCGCCGCTGTCTCCACTTGAGGATCTCCGTTCCGGACGAGCAGCGGCTCAGATCTATTGTCGAAGCACACCTTGGGCCGGAGGCACTCGCAGAGGCCCAGCCTCTGATTTCCCGGTTTCTCGCTGCGTCGAAGAATGAGGTGCTCGCCACGGATCAGCTCCTCAATGCCATTTTCATGGTGACGCGTCTGAAGGAGAAGGATGGCGACCAGGTGAGTGTCATCGACGCCCTACTCAAGAATCTTCGCACTGCTCCATGATTAATCAGCTCATACGCGCGCTTGAGTCCTCGTGCCTCAACTTCTCTGCTGAGGAACTCGCGGATGCCCTCTGGCTAGCGCGCTTCTTGCCGGAGGAGGTGCCTGCCCTAAATTCGTCTCTGGAAGAACCTGCCTCGGAACTGATACTGGGGGCGGAACTCCCTACACCTCCGATGTCCAAGGAGGACTCGAAAGGTAAGACGCCCGTCGCGCCACCACCAGTTCCCTTGGTACTGCCGAGCCACGAGCGTGCCTATAGGGGCATACCGATTAGAGTCCCGTCCGCCTCTGCGCTACCTGATCGGCTGGGGCTCGGCCGTGCGCTGCGCCCATTCCACAGACGCTTTCAGTCCAAACGGATGCAGGTTCTCGACGAGACGGCGTCAGCAGAGCAGATCGCGGAGACCGGCGTGTGGCTGCCGGTAATTCGCCTCGCACAGGTTCGGTGGCTCGAACTTGCCCTCGTGGTTGACAGTGGAGCCTCTATGGCGCTCTGGCGCCAGACAGCAACCGAGCTGCGAGACCTACTGCAATTTCATGGCTCTTTCCGGGACGTGCGAGTATGGCGCCTGCCCACGGATTCGAGTGAAGACGAGCTACGCCTCATGGCCGGACTTGGCACGGCCGAGAGGCCACTTGTCGAGAGTCGGCCAGATGAACTGCTCGACCCGGAGGGTCGGCGGCTTGTGATGGTGGTATCCGATTGTGTTTCCCGACGATGGCATACAGGCGAGGTTCCAAGGCTGCTTGACCTTTGGGGCCGTGCGGGACCGACCGTCGTAGTGCAGGTGCTCCCCAAGCAGTACTGGGGGCGTACGGCCCTGCGCAATGGAACCGATATGGTTCTACGGGCCATGCGGCGCGGTTCTTCGAACACTCAACTGCTGGTGGAAGATGATAGCGGGGATGCCCAGGAGGGGCCTTTCGGAGGACCGGTCGTGCCCGTGGTAGGGCTGGAGCCGGCGTCCATTGCGGCGTGGGCGAGGCTGGTGGCGGGTGGCAGTGCATGTGTTCAAGGCTTCGAGTTTCGTCCGGCGCAGGACCTTGCGGTTACGGTTGCGGTCGCAGGGACGGGGCATGCCCCTTCCGCTCAGGAGCGTTTCGATCGCTTTATTGCTACGGCCTCTTTGCCTGCTCGAAAACTAGCGGGACTGCTGGCAGTCGTTCCGGTCAGCCTTCCGGTTATGAACCTCATCCGGGAAACCCTAGTGCCAGAGGCAAGACATGAGCACTTGGCCGAGGTGTTCCTAGGGGGAGTGCTCCGGGAGATTCCGGGACAGGAGGCATCGACCAACCCAGAGGAGAAGCAGTACGACTTCTGGCCGGGTGTGCGCGAGCGTCTCCTCGACTCAGTTCCGGTCGGCAGCGCCCGGAATGTGCTCCTTTACGTCTCCGAGTTCATAGAGAGCCAGTTCGGCCAGGAACGAAACTTCCCCGCACTTCTCGTCGACCCGACGAAGGACGCCACTCCCTTCGTGGAGCAACACCATGCCTTCGCGACTATCGCGGCCCACGTGCTTCAGCGTATGGGCGGTGTCTACACGGAGGTCGCACGTAACCTCGCTGGGGTGGACGTCTCACTTCGCCCCAGGCTAGATGAGAGGCCTCATCACTCGCAGGTCAGGATCAAGTTTCACAGCATCTATCACGGACTGGAGGTCCAGCTCTATGCTCGCGGCGCTCAGGCCATTATGGAGACTCGTGCGAGCGAGCGCTCATGGGAGCTTGAACTGCAGTACGGCAGCTATGTCGTCGAATTTCCGGCCGTCGCACGGCGGTGGACGCTAGAGGTATCCGAACCCTCGGTAGTCCTCCTTCTGGAGTGGTCGCCGTCAGGGCGCTGGATAGTCATTGCCAGTGGTGAGGAGCAGGAGCCAATTCATTCGAATCAACGGGTTGTCGCGTACCTCGGAAGTGCTCTTGCGCAGGCTGGGCATGGACTTGCCACAAGTGATGAGATAGGAGCAACTGCTTATGAGGCTGTGCTTCAGGGGGCTGGTATCAAGCGCACAGACTTGTTGGTCAAGGCAAGATTGAGCGTTCGTGATGAGAAGGGTACTCTTCGCGAGCCCATCCAGCGCGCGGATGCGGTAGTCCTCATTGGTGGCGAGCGGAAGACCGACGAAATCTTCAAGCACGCCTTGAGAACAAAGAAGGTTGTTTTACCTTTGGGGACGACAGGAGGCGCCGCAGAACAGGCCTACAGGTACCTAATGACTTCCTCCGTCGGGCAGGTCCGCCAGAGCGTCGAGCCTCTTCGGCTACGCCCCGAGACCCAGGTAGATGCGCTGCGCCTGGCCCAAACGGTTCTGAGAAGCATTGATGTTGTGCTTAGGCGGAAGCAGTCGTCTCCAGCAGTTTCCGAAGTGCCGGAGACCGAAATGGTATTGCTCGCCGAGATTCCTCGTGCCAGTGGGCGTTGGAATCAGGCGAACTTCAATATTAACACGTTCCGTGAGTTTTTCCAGTTAGAGCCGGGCGAACGTCACTACGTCACGCTGTGGCGGGTTGCGCCGGACGGTCGGGTGCAAGACCGAGAAGTACGCCAGAGTGTCAGCGTCCATAGCAGGAACTACCGGATTGAGCTTGGTGCAGCCAAGGGGCTCCCCTATCCAGGGGGCGGGCTTCGCCCGATCGGCGTGTTCCTACGGATCATGACGCGGCATTTCCGCTACTACCTGCTAATGCCGTCCGATCCCTTGTATAAGCGCGCTCTCTCCATTTTGGACCAAAGCGAGCCGGCACGCGCGGGCCAGATGAGGCGACTGATGATGAGCCCCGGCGAATTCCGCCGTGCTTGGCCCAACTCCCCATTGTTCCCCAGTTAACGGCTCAGCCGATAGAAGTCGAACCCCCCGCCGCCTTTCCAGCCAACCGCTGCGGACACGCCTCCCGCCTCGCCATCAACGACCTTCTTGAGGCGGCTGGCGCAATGGGAGACAGCCTGACTACCCTCTTCGATGCCGATGTACTTCCGGCGCATTTTGTGCGCGACGGCCGCCGTTGTTCCCGAGCCGAGATAGGCGTCGAGCACGAGTTCACCAGGGTTCGTGGCGATGTGAAGAATGCGGTGAATCAATGCCTCGGGCTTGGGCGTATCGAAGACCGTCTCGTTAGGGAACAACTGGAGTAAGTGCTTTTTGGCCAGATCGTTGGTCCCTACGTCCACGGCGGGCCAGAACGTCTCCGGGGTGAGCCCTGTTGACGACTCCGACAGGAACCGCTTCAGGCGCGGGGTTCCATTCCCATCCTTTCCGAACCACACGTTGTTCTTGCGGATCTCCTCCTGCATTTTCCTCTCGCTGTATATCCAGCACCGGCCGTTCGGTGGCGCATGGCGACGCCCGTTCGGAGCAGCGAGCAGGTAGAACTGTGAGGCCGTGGCGTGCCCAGCCTGCACGTTCGCTGATACGGACTGCCAGAGGCCGCGTGGATCCTGATCCGGATTCTTGTACCGACTCAGCATCTCCGGAGTTGGTGCCAACTGGTTCCTTGACTGACGGAAGCCCTTGGCGTCCTTCGCGTAGACCAGTAGATACTCATGGTTGTTCGAGAAGACCTTTCGGTTCTCTCTCGTCGTCCGCTGTTGCCAGATAATGGTCGAGACAAAGTTCTCCCGACCGAAGACCGCGTCCACCGCGACTTTCAGGTAGTGGACCTCGCGGTCGTCGATAGAAATCCAGAGGGTGCCGTCCTCACGTAGTAGCGGCGCGAGCCGCTCGATTCGCTGGACGATTGCTGCGAGCCACTCAGAGTGCGACCGCGCATCGTGGTAATGGGCGTACCGTTCCTGGTTATTGTAGGGCGGGTCGATGTAGATGCATCGAACGGTGCCGCGCAGCAGAGGTTCAAGGCGCGCAAGCGTCGCCAAGTTTTCCCCATGATAGAGGCCATTACCGGATCCACTGGCGCCGTAGGAGAGCTTCGGCTCCCTTGTGAATTCGCGCGAGGCGGAGGCGGCGGCGGAACTTGAAGCGAAGGATTTTGCCTCACTCACAGGACCAGGGAACATGGCACAGCTTCGATGTGGGCCTCGCAATGCGCGAGGTCGTGGACGGTCGACGGAAGGTAATGGAGAGGTACCCAAGTGACAAGTAAGACGACCGCCGCCAATGCGAACCTGCCGCTCTTCCCGTCCTCTACGCCTGTACCGCTAGCCGGCGAGACGAGGATCGCGTTCCGGCCCATCCACTACCTCGGTAGCAAGCTGCGTCTCGTGGAAACGATTCTCGAGACCATCGAGCAAGTCGAACTCCCGCACGGGTCGGCATGCGATCTCTTCGCCGGATCGGGGACCGTTTCCCTGGCGCTCGCCCACGGCCGCGATGTCATCGCTGTAGACATCCAAGAGTATTCCCGAGTCGTCTGTTCGGCCATGCTTCGGCAGTCCTGGGATACGGCGCTGGGGGAGAGCCTCCTCGCCGATGTTCGGCGCTCCGCCCATCTGGAGAAGCTCGCTCAGGCCTTGGAGCCGCTCCTTTCCTACGAGGAACGCTGCATTGAGGACGCAGTGGCTGGCAACCCCGATCCTCTATGTGAACTCGTGGAACAGGGATCCTTGTTGGCGCATGCGCGCAAGTCTCCGGAAAAGATCAGCACCGGATTGGAAAAGGCGCTCGCGAGCACCTCTCGTCGTCTCGCGCGCGGGGACCTGGACTCCCATCCAGGGACCCTTACCACGCGATACTTCGGGGGCGTGTACTTCTCATTTCGGCAGACCCTCCAACTCGACGCACTGCTTGAGCGCGTCCACGCGTTTCCAACTAGGGAGCGGGACTACTACCTCGCTCCCGTGCTCAGCACGGCTAGTGAGATCGTGAACACGGTGGGCAAGCAGTTCGCCCAACCAATCCGTCCGAGGGATTCGGAAGGTCGGCCCAAACACCACCTAACGCGGCAGATCATCCGCGACCGCTCCTTGGAGACGTTCGACGTATTTGCGAATTGGATGGCCCGTTATCAGCAGTTGCCACGTACGCAGCATCATCACAAGGTGCTGCGCCTGGACTACCAGGAGTTTCTGTCACAGTTCGACGGTCGGCTTGGTGTTGTCTATGCCGACCCGCCGTACACGCGAGACCACTACAGCCGCTTCTACCATGTGCTCGAAACAATGTGCCTGCGCGACAACCCGGAGGTTTCCACGATGCGCCTGGGGGGCCACGAACTCCTGAGCCGCGGCTTCTATCGGGTAGATCGGCACCAGTCGCCCTTCTGCATCAAGTCGCAAGCGCCAGGAGCATTCGCTCGTCTATTCGCAGGTGTACGGCGCCTGGAGTCCCCCCTTGTGCTGTCGTACTCGCCCTACCAGAAGGATGAAGGGGCACGCCCTCGGCTCATGACGGTCGAGAGCATCGTTGCGTTGGCGCGAGAGCATTTCCGAGACGTGGATGTGCAGTCGGTTGGCCGCTATGCGCACAACAAGTTCAATCAGCATCAGTTGAACACGCGAGTTTTCTACGACTCAGAGGTCCTCATCGTATGCCGGCCATAAACCCTCCTGGTTTGTGCCTCAGGGCTCTGGGAGAAGGGGAGAATCGGGCCAGGCTCGGCGAAGCTCGTCAGAACTCATCGTCACACGGCGCATACGACCCGTACGGCCCGTCCAGCGCTGGGCGAGAATCCGCAGGACGTGGTTGTACGAAGGATCTTCTGGCATAAGCAGCCGGTAGCGGAACTTCCGCGTCGCGCTGCGCAAGAAGACGGCGATGGGACGAGCGGAGCCCTCGGGGTAGGACAGGTTGACAGCCGCCCCCAGCTCAATTCGGTAATTCTGGCTCTTGACGCTAACGCATGGACGCACCTCGATGTCTCCTACAGTGCCATCAGCCGCGACGTGCCACAGAAACACGCGCTGGCGTGCACCCGGTGTTGCTTGGAAGAACTGACGGAACGTTTCAAGATCGAAATTCGCCTGCTTCCAGCGCTCACCGCGAGGAATCTCAGCAATCATGACCGTGTCTGGGGCCGTTGTTGATGACACATCATCAAGCGCGACGTCGTCGGAATCGACCGCTGGAATAGCTGCGGCGACGTTCTTTGCCGCTCGTGCTAGCACCTCTTCATCATCCACCGATTTCAGCCGGGCCTTGTTGCTGAGGGTCCACTTCCTCCACTGTGCCGCAGTGGTCTGGGCCTCAGCGGTAGTCGCTCCGCAGAGGCTGAACGCCTCCCAGTTTCCGGCCAACCCACCTAGCGTGAGATTTCCAGAGCCAAGCACTGCCGTGCCGCCCTTGAGTGAGCGGAACCAGCAGAACTTCGGATGGAACAGGATGCCCTTGCGATGATGAAGGAAGACACGAACGACGAGCTTCCGGTACGTCTCGGTGTACTCCTTCAGTAATGCCAACGTGGCGACGTTGGTAACTGCGTCTACCCCAACGATCAGATCGAATGAAGCCCGCTTGAGGAATGCCGCGAAGTCGGCATCGTCGAACAGCATGCGGACCCCCTTCGCTGATGCGAAGGCGAACATTCCCGTACCCTCTGACGCATTGTGACTCGCATCGAGAATCGCTTCGAGCAAGTACGATGAACTCTCGCCGTCGGGGTCTTGCAATCGGATGATGGTGTCCATGGTTCATCCCGTCGGTGCGCCGAACCACCCAAATACCCAGTGCGGGCGCCGATTCTAGCTATGCATCCTCATATGTGGCTAATACGTGAGGAAATGCGTGTTGGTCTTTTCTCAGCGTGGGCGCCTAGAAGCTGCCCATCAAGCCCAGGTGCGGGCCCTTGGAGCTGTAGGTGGCCACGGGCATCAGGCGCACGGACGGGCCAGGAGGGGGCTCCTGCATCGCGGCCTCCTTGCTCAGGGCGTTGGCGTGGGACAGCTCGAAGCCCGCGCTCGCTCCCACCACCGGGAGGATGAAGAGGGCGGCGTTGAGGGCCGGGGGCGCCTCCGTGCCGCTGTTCACCAGCGTGAGCGCCAGGAACGTCGCGCCCCAGCCCACCATGCTCCCGGCCACCGTCGCGCCCACCCGGCCGCGCCCGCCCATGAACCGGCCGCCCGCGTACGTTCCCACCGGGATGCCGATGATGCCTCCCGCCGCGGCGCCCGCGACGGCCATCACCAGGCACTCGTCACAGCCCACCGTGGCGGACCCCAGCAGGTACCCCACCGAGCCCAGCACCGTCGCGCCCACGACGCCGCCCGCCGTGCCGCCCAGCACCTCCACCGCCACGCGCGGCACCGGGTCCTTCGCGGCGGGCGCGGCCTTCACGGGGGGCAGTGCCTGGGCGGGGACGGCGGCGCGCGTCGGGACCTCGTCACCGGGGGTGACGTCCGGCGGCGGAGGCACGTCCTCGTCCGGCGCGCCCACCAACGGCGGCGGCGTGAGGCTCCCGGCGGGCGCCCGGGCCGGCTCGGAGGGGGCCTCCTGGGCCGAGGCCAGGCCCGATACGAGCAGCAGGGCGAGGAGTGTGGACAGACGTGTGTGCTTCACCAGGACGGGAGGCTACCGCAACGGCTGTGTCGGCGTCGCCCCGTCACCGGAGGCGGGCGTCTCCACGCGGGTGCGGCGGCGCAGGGCCCGGTAGACGAGCGGCGCCACGGCCAGCAGCGCCTGCGGCACCAGCGACAGCGCATCCGGGTACAGGCCCAGCATGTCCACGTAGATGAAGCGCACCGGCACCAGCGGCAGCGCGCCCACCTCCTGCAGCGAGTGGATGCCCTTGCCCAGCAGCATCACCGCCGTCACCACCATCACCACCGTGGAGAGGCTGAAGAGCGTCTTCATGGGCAGCCGGTAGCCCAGGCGGTTGACGAAGAGCACCAGCACCGCCAGCGCGACGAGGCCCCCCGCCACGCCCCAGGCCACGCCCGCCGCGGAGTCCACCGCCAGGCCCTGGAGGAAGATGGCCGTCTCGAAGCTCTCACGCAGCACGGACGTGAACGCGATGACGAACAGGCCCACCGTGCTGCCCCGGCCCAGCGCGCCCTGCATCTTCTGGCGCAATTCGCCCATGAAGTGGCTCACGTTGGCGCGCGCGTTGAGCCACAGCGCCGCGTACAGCAGCATGCCCACCGCCACCAGCGCGGTGATGCCCTCCATCCACTCGCGCTGCGCGCCCGCCAGCAGCTTGCGCCCCACGATGTACGCGAGGGCGCCCGCGATGAGCGCGGACACCCAGCCCGCGTGCACCACGCGGACCTGGTCCATGGCCTTCATCTTCTTCAGCGCGGCCAGGAGCGCCGTGACGATGATGGTCGCCTCGAAGCCCTCGCGCAGCAGGATGAGCAGCGTGAGCCACGCCACGGACAGCACGTCCGTGGTGCTCCCGGTGGACTTGCGCGCCTGGTCCAGCAGCGACAGCAGCTCGCGCCCCTCGTCCTGCAGGTGCGGGCTCTTGCGCTCGGCGGCGAGCCGCGCCTGCATGAAGGCCTCCTCCAGCTTCTGGGTGAGCGCCGGGTCGCGCCCGCGCAGCTTGGGCTCCACCGGCTCCAGGCCGTTGAGGTACGCGTCCAGGAGCGCGTTCTTCGCGCCCACGTAGTCACCCTCCGCGCCCATGCGCATCGCGTGGCCCACCGCCGCGCGCGCGTTGAGCAGCACCTTCTCCTCGTCCGCGTCCGGCATGTTCCGGCGCAGGCACGCCACCTTGTCCGCGCCGAACGCCTTCGCCAGCTCCGCGTCCGTGGACGTGGCCAGCCGCTCCAGCGACGCATTGGGCGGCTCGCCCTGGCACGGCGGCTGGCGCAGGGTGAAGACGAAGAAGGCCAGCGACCAGCGGTCGTCCTCGGTGAGCGTGGGGTAGGCCGGCATCGCCGTGCCGGGCACGCCGAAGCTGGTGGTGTTGAACGCCTTGTAGGGCGTGAGGCCGTCCTCCATCAGCTCCGCGTCATGGAAGTTCGCCGGCCGCGGCTCCATGTTCGCCGCGATGGACACGTCCGCCTTGCCCTCCGCGCCGTGGCACGCCGTGCAGTTGGCCTGGAAGAGCTTCTTGCCGTGCTCCAGGTCCGGCGCCACGCGAGGGCTGCGCGCCAGGCCCCCCGCCAGCACCAGGCTCTCCACCAGCTCCCCGCAGTCGCGGCTGACGCCCTCCGGGTCCTTCGCTTCGTTGACGCGCGCCTGGATGGCCTCCACGCGGGGCACGAACGTGGCCGCCGCCGGGCCCAGGTCCTTCGCCGCCGCCAGCGCCTCCGCCGCGAAGCTCTTCTGCTCCGTCAGCTCGAACTCCGACTGGGACGACACCGCCGCCGGGTAGTCCGCCTGGAGGTACTGGAGGATGCCCACCAGCCGGTGCCAGGTACGCCCCTCGTCGGACGCCGGCGACTCGGCCCGGGCGGAAGAGGACAGCGCGAGCAGCAGGCACAACGTGAGGGCGGCGGCGTGTTTCACGACCGCTTTCTACCAACCGCGCCACGCGTGTTCAATTCTGCGAATCAAATTCAATTGATAAGCCCCCCTCGTGAGGCAAACCCCTGGAATCAGGGCTGGCCCTGACGCTCGTAGGTGAAGAAACCGAAGGGCAGGTCGCCTTCCGGGTGCCGTTCCTCCTCCACCAGCGTCCATCCGCTGAGGTCCATGGGCGGGAAGAAGGCGTCGCCCGGGACGTCCCGCTCGAGGCGGGTGAGGTAGAGCCGCTGCCACAGCGCCTGCGTCTGCGCGTAGAGGTCCGCGCCGCCCGCGATGAAGACCTCGCTGTCGCCCCGCGCCCGCTCCAGGGCCTCGTCCACGGTGTGGGCCACGTGGACGCCTTGGGGCGCGGGCCAGTCGCGCTGGCGGGTGAGCACCACGGTGGTGCGGCCGGGCAGGGGACGTCCGATGGAGTCGTACGTCTTGCGGCCCATGACGAGGGTGTGGCCCAGCGTCAGCCGCTTGAAGCGCGCCAGGTCTGGCGGCAGGCGCCAGGGCAGGGTGTTGCCCTGACCGATGACGCGGTTCGCCGCCATGGCGACGATGGCGGACACGCGCGGGCTCATACGGCCACGGGCGCCTTGATGGCGGGGTGCGGGTCGTAGCCCTCCAGCGTGAAGTCCTCGTAGCGGAAGGCGAACAGGTCCTTCACGTCCGGGTTCAGGCGCATGCGCGGCAGCGGGCGCGGCTCTCGCGTCAGTTGCTCCCGGGCCTGCTCCACGTGGTTGAGGTACAGGTGCGCGTCACCGATGGTGTGGATGAACTCGTGCGCGGTGAGGCCCGTGACCTGCGCCACCATCAGGGTCAGCAGCGAGTACGACGCGATGTTGAAGGGCAGCCCCAGGAAGATGTCCGCGCTGCGCTGGTAGAGCTGGCAGGAGAGCTTCCCGTCGGCCACGTAGAACTGGAACAGCACGTGGCAGGGCGGCAGCTTCATGGAGGGCACGTCCGCCACGTTCCACGCGCTCACCAGGTGCCGGCGCGAGTCCGGGTTCTTCTTGAGCCCGTCCACCAACTGCTTCATCTGGTCCACGTGGCCGCCGTCCGGCGTGTTCCACGAGCGCCACTGGTGGCCGTAGACGGGGCCCAGGCTGCCGTCCGCGCTGGCCCACTCGTCCCAGATGGTGACCCCCACCTCCTGGAGCGAGCGCACGTTCGAGTCCCCCCGGAGCATCCACAGCAGCTCGTGGATGATGGATTTCAGGTGGAGCTTCTTTGTCGTCACCAGGGGGAAGCCCTGGGTGAGGTCGAAGCGGAGCTGGTGGCCGAAGAGGCTCAGCGTCCCCGTGCCGGTCCGGTCGCCCTTCTTCGTCCCGTGATTCAGGACGTGCTCCATCAGACTCAGGTAAGGCTGCATGGGGCCCTTTTTCCCTAGGTGGGGTCGGGCAAGCGAGCAAAATATCGGCCGCTGTCCACCCGCGCACGGCGTCGCCGTGTCGCATCGTTAAACAAGGGCTGCCATGAAGATCTACACGAAGACCGGCGACGCCGGCGAAACGGGCCTCTTCGGCGGCGGCCGGGTGTCGAAGGACGACGCGCTGGTGGAGGCGTACGGCGAGGTGGACGAGCTCAACGCCACGCTGGGCCTCGCGCGCACGTTCTCGCTGCCGGCGGACCTGGACCACCTGCTCCAGCGCCTCCAGGACCAGCTCTTCACGGTGGGTGCGGTGCTGGCCACGCCGCCGCACACCAAGGCGGCGGCCCACATCCCGGAGCTGCGCCCGGAGTGGGTGGAGGAGATGGAGCGCCACATCGACCGCTACGAGGAGGAGCTGCCGAAGATGACGCACTTCATCCTCCCGGGAGGCGCGCCCGCGGCCGCTGCGCTGCACCTGTCGCGCACGGTGTGCCGCCGCACCGAGCGCCGGGTCGTGACGCTGCTGCGTGAGGACAAGGCCCCGCCCGCGGTGGCCATGTACTTGAACCGCCTGTCGGACCTGCTCTTCGTGGTGGCCCGGCTGGTGAACTTCCGCGCCGGCCTGCCGGACGTGAAGTGGATCCCCGAGAAGCCGACGAAGTAGCCCCGTGTACGCGACGCAACTGCCCACGGCCCGCTTGCGGCGGCTCGCCCAGGACGTGGGCTTCGACCTCATCGGCTTCGCGCGCGCGGAGCCCATCCCGCCGTCGTCGCTGATGTCGTGGCTGGAGGCCGGCTACGACGCGGACATGGACTGGATGGGGTCGCGCGCGGAGGAGCGGCTCGACGTGTCGGTGCTCCTCCCGGGGGCGCGCACGGTGCTGTCGCTCGCGAACAACTACTGGCGGGACGACGCGCCGTCGCAGGGCTCGCCCATCGCGCGGTACGCGAGGGGCCGCGACTACCACTCCACGCTGCGCGACCGGATGAAGGCGTTCCGCAAGACCCTCAACGCCTGGTACCCGGGGCTGGGCACCTACGGCGGCGTGGACAGCGGCCCCATGATGGAGAAGGTCTGGGCCGCGCGCGGGGGCCTGGGCTACGTGGGCAAGAACGGCTGCCTCATCACGGAGTCGCACGGCTCGTGGGTGCTGCTGGCCACGCTCATCCTGGACGCGGAGGTGGACGCGTATCCGGAGGGGCCGGTGGCGGACCGGTGCGGCTCCTGCCGGCGGTGTCTCATGGCGTGTCCCACGGGCGCGCTGGTGGGCAACCGGCAGGTGGATGCGCGGGCGTGCCTGTCGTACCAGACGATTGAGAACCGCGACCGTGACGTGCCGGAGGCGTTCCGGCTCAAGTTCGACAACCTCATCTTCGGCTGCGACATCTGCCAGCAGGTGTGCCCGCTGAACCGCAAGCCGGTGTTCGCGGACGACGAGCGCTTCATGCCCCGCGCGGTGGCGTCGCTGGGCACGCTGGAGCTGGCGGCGCTGACCCCCGAGCAATACAAGGAGCTCATCCCGGGCACGGCGCTGGCGCGCGCGCGGTACGACGGTTTGAGGCGCAACGCTGTCTACGCACTGGGCGTCGCACGGCAGGCACACGCCCGGCCGCTGCTCGAAAAACTCAGCGGCGACGACAGCGAGCTGGTACGCAGCGCCGCACGATGGGCGCTTCTGCAACTGGAGCCGTGACGCCGTCCGCCGCGCCGCCGCCGCTCGGGCGGGTGTACGCGGCGCTGACGGTGCAGGTGCTGATCAGCGCGGGCACGTACCTGGCCGCCAAGCGGGCGATGACGGAGCTGTCGCCGTTCACGGTGGTGCTGTGGCGCTTCCTCGTCTGCGGCGTCGCGTTCGTGGCGCTGCTGGCGCTGACGCCGGGGCGGAAGCTGCCGCCGCGCCACGCGTGGCCGCGCATCGCGCTGTTGGGGCTGATGGGCGGGCCGGTGAACCAGACGCTGTTCTTCTCCGGCCTGTCGCGCTCCACGGCGGCGCACGCGGCGCTGTTCTACGCGCTCACGCCGCTGGGCGTGTACGTGGCCAGCCTGGTGCTGGGCCGGGAGCGGGCGTCCACGCGGACGACGGCGGGCATCCTCACGGCGCTGGTGGGCGTGGTGGTGCTGCTGTTGGGCCGGGGGCTCGCGAGCGCGCGGGGCACGCTGGAGGGGGACCTGCTCATCCTCGCGGCGGTGGTGGCGTGGGTGGTCTACACGACGGAGGGCAAGTCCCTGGCCACGGAGCATGGACCGCTGCGCGCGACGGCCTGGACGATGACGGTCGCCACGGTGTTGCAGTTGCCGCTCGCCCCGTTCGTGCTGGAGCCCGCGGCGGTGTGGGCCTCCAGCGCCGCGGCGAAGGCCTCCATCGTGTACGTGGGGCTGATGACGTCGGTGGTGGCGTACCTGCTCTGGTCCTACGCGCTGTCGAAGGTGCCCGCGTCGCGCGTGGCCATCTTCTCCAACCTGCAGCCGGCGGTGACGGCGCTGGTGGCGTGGCTCTTCCTGGATGAAGCGCTGCACTGGGAGCTGGCGCTGGGCGGCGCGCTGGTGCTCGTGGGCGTGCGGCTGACGCAGGGCGCGCCGGTGAAGGCCGCGCCGGTGGTGGTGCGCGCGGGCTGACGGACCGGCGTCAGTCGCCGTTGGGGTCCCACTCGGAGATGTCCTTCTTCGCGGGCTCCGGCGGAATCACGGGGCGCGGCGGCTCCTGGATGCGCGGCGGCGGCTCCTTCTTCGCCACGGGCGGCGGCGGGGGCGGCAGGTCCTCGTCGTCCGAGCGGCTCGGCTGCGCGGGCTCGGCCACCGCCGGCCTCGGCTCGGGCTTGCGCGCGGGCGGCTCGGCGCGGGGCGGCGGCTCCGCGAAGGCGTCGATGTCCGGGGTCTCCGTGCGCCGGGGCTCCGGCTCGGGCGCCACGGCGGGGGAGGGCGGGGGCGGCGTGCGCTCCGGCTCCTGGGCCTTCGCCGGGACGGCCGCCTGCTTCCGTCCGTTGTTCCTCGCCGGCTTCTCGTCCGACGCGCGGTAGCCCGTGCGCTCCGGGGGCGGCTCCGGCGGATCATCGTAGGAGTCGCGCACCGGCCTCGCGCGCGGCTCCTTGTTCTCGTCGTCGCCGAAGGGGTCCTCCTCGCGGCGGCGGTCCTTCTCCTTGATTTCGCGCAGCTTGGCCGCCTCCGTCTTGCCCATCCGGCGCTCGGGCGGCGCCTCCGGTGCGTCCGGCGCCCGGTTGTTCACCGCGTTGAACCGGCGGGTACACTGCGTGCGCGTCTCCAGGCAGCCCTCGAAACAGCGCGTCAGCTTCTTGAGGGCGGCGCCGTTGCCGCCGTACTCGATGGTGCAGTCCTCCTTGCACGTGGTGGCGTCCTCCTCGCAGCCGGGCGGGACGGGACCGGCCAGGGCGGGGGTTGCGAACAGGACGCTGAGGACGACGAGGCGCGGAAGAAGACGCATGGCAAATGTGAAAGCTACCAGTCTTCCGCGCTTCCTGGGCGAGCCCCCCGCGATATCGTCAGGCCCACGCCCGGCGACCGGGCGAGAGGAGACGCATGGCGGCGGTCAAGGTGGGCATCATCGGGGGCCAGGCCCTCTACCAGGCCCTGGGACTCCAGGGACGCGGCGAGCACCTCTCCGTGGAGACGCCCTTCGGGCCCCACAGCACCCCGCTCATCGCCACGGAGCTGGACGGCGTCCCCATCCTCTTCGTCTTCCGCCACGGCCAGGGCCACGTCCACAACGCCACCCGCGCCCCCTACCGCGCCAACCTCTTCGCCCTGAAGTCGCTCGGCGTCACCCACGTCCTGGCCACCGGCACCGTGGGCAGCCTGCGTGACTCCATCCAGCCGCTGCACCTGGCCCTGCCGGATCAGGTCATCGACCGGACCTACCGCCGCCCCTGCACCTTCTACGACGACGTCGCCGTGCACGTGGAGCTGGCCCAGCCCTTCTGCGCCACCCTGCGCCAGACGCTCACCGACGCGGCCCTCCAGAGCGACACGGAGGTGCACGCCTCCGCCACCTACGTCTGCATCGAGGGCCCCTCCCTGAGCACCCAGGCGGAGAGCCAGCTCTACCGCACGTGGGGCGGGGACCTGGTGGGGCTCACCGCCATGCCGGAGGCGCGGCTCGCCCGCGAGGCGGAGCTGCACTATGCCCTCGTCGCGCTGCCCACCGACCACGACTCCTGGCGCTCCCCGCCCGTGGGCCAGGAACCCGAAGCGCTCCTGCCGCGCTTCGCCCAGCGGCTGGACGCCGTCACCGCCCACGGCGCCGCGCTCCTGCGCCGCGCGCTGCCCCGCATCGCGGGCACGCCCACCACCTGCCGCTGCGACAGCGCGCTCGCGCTGGCCATCTTCACCGACCGCACCCGCATCCCCGCCGACGTGAAGAGCCGCCTGCGCCCGCTGCTGGGCCGCTACCTGCCCTCCGGGCTCGTCTAGCGTTCAACAGCCGGCACGCCGCCAGCGCCTCCGGCCGCGAGCGCTCGTCCGGCCGCCTGCTGCCGAAGGGCCGGGCCGTTCACACATTGGCTCCCCACGGACCCGAGGGGGAACCACATGGGGCTGCCACGGCTCAAGTACCTGACGTGGAGGGAGTTCGCGCGGCGCTTCTGGAAGGAGATTGAAGAGGACACCGTCACCGACGTGGCGGCGCAGTTGTCCTACTACTTCATCTTCTCCCTGTTCCCCTTCCTGTTCTTCCTCGTCACGCTGGTGGCGTACATGCCGTTCGCGCCCGGCGCCGTGGACGCGATGATGGACCGCATCCGCCCGCTGGTCCCCGGCGACGCGCTGGGCGTGGTGAGCCAGCACCTCACCTCCCTCGTCGGGGAGACGCGCCCCAAGCTGCTCACCGTGGGTCTCATCGTGGCGCTGTGGACCGCGTCGCGCGGCGTGGACGCCCTGCGCAAGGCGCTCAACCTGGCCTACGACGTGTCGGAGTCCCGACCCTACTGGAAGACGCAGGGCCTGGCGCTGCTGGTGACGCTGATGGGCGGCCTGCTGATTCCCCTGTCCTTCGCCATCCTGCTGCTGGGCGGGCGCGTGGGGGCGTGGGTGGCGGACAAGCTGGCGCTCATCGACGAGTTCCACCTCGTCTGGTCCTGGCTGCGCTGGCCCTTCACCGCGGCGCTGGTGATGCTGATGCTGTCGCTCTGCTACTACCTGCTGCCGGACGTGAAGCAGCGCTTCAAGTACATCACCCCGGGCTCCGTCATTGGCACCCTGGCGTGGCTGGGCAGCACCTGGGGCTTCACCCAGTACGTGGAGCACTTCGGCAAGTACGACGTCACCTACGGCTCCATCGGTGGCGTGGTGGTGCTGCTCCTGTGGCTCTACATCTCCGGGCTCATCTTCATCCTCGGAGGGGAGCTCAACGCCATCCTGGAGCACGCCTCCGCGCAGGGGAAGGCCAAGGGCGCGCGCGACTTCGGCCAGCCCGCGCCCCTGGAGCCGCCCCTCAAGACGCCCGGCGCGGCCAAGAGCGCCGCCAGCGCCCGGAAGACGCGGCTGGCGCTGTTCCGGCGCAAGCGCCGCGTGGCGGAGGGCAAGGACCCGGAGCCCCCGGGCCTGATGCCGGACGGGAGTGACAACCCGTCCGTGCACTGAAGCGCCGGGGCCCGGCCGTCACGGCTACTGCTTGGGCAGCCTGGCCTGGATGGCCGTCAGCCCGCCCGGGGAGTCGCGGTCGCCCTTGAGCCCCTGCTGCGCGATGATCTTCCGCAGGTGCGCGATGCGGTCCTCGCTGGTGGGGTGCGTGGACAGCCACTTGAGCACGCCCGGCGTGTGGCCCTGCTCCTTCTGCAGCTTCTGGAAGAAGGTGATGAGGCCGTTGGGGTCGAAGCCCGAGGCGGAGGCGTACTTCGCGCCGTACTCGTCCGCTTCCGTCTCTTCACTGCGGCTGTGCGCCAACTGCAGCCCGCCGCCCGCCAACTGCGCGGCGATCTGCGCGGCGGTGCTCGGGTTCTGGCCCAGCGCCACCTGGGTGATGGCCTGCAGGCCATAGGCGTTCACCATGGCGCGCGCGGAGTGACGGCCCACCACGTGGCCCGCCTCGTGCGCCATCACGCCCGCCAGCTCCGCCTCCGTGTCCGCCGCGAGCAAGAGGCCCGTGTACACGTAGAGGAAGCCGCCCGGCGTGGCGAAGGCGTTGACCGTCTTCGGGTCATTGATGACGTTGACCTTCCACTTCACCCCGGAGCGGTCCTTGTTGGCCTGCGCGAGGATGGGCTGGGAGATGCCCCGGACGTACGCCAGCACCTCCGGGTCCTCCACGTACTGGATGTTCTCCTTCGTCTCGAGCTCCTTCTTCACCTGGAGGCCGAGCTGGTTCTCCTGCTCGTCGGAGATGAGGACACTGGCGATCGCCTTCTCCGCGCCCACGCGCTGCTTGGTGCAGCCCGTGGAGAGGCCCGAGGCCAGGGTGAGGGTCAGCAGTGCGGTGACCATCCGTTGCATGGGCGAGTCGTCCCTTCTTGCTCAGTGGGTGGAAGCTTTCGCGGCCCGTCGTAACCGCGCCTCCGCGTCCCGGGCAAGCACCTTCCCGGAGCGCCATCCACCGGGGGACATGCGCCGGACACGGTCCGGTGGTATGCCCCTGCGCCTGGATGCCTGAGCTACCGGAAGTGGAGATCGCCCGGCGCAACCTGGAGCGCTGGTTCAAGGGCCGCCGCATCGTGCGCGCGGAAGCGGACGCCACCCGCGTCTTCCGGGGCGCGGAGCTGCCCCTCTTCACCCGGCTCACCGGGCGCGTGGAGTCCCTGGAGCGCAAGGGGAAGTACCTGCTCCTCACCCTGGAGGGCGGCCACGGCCTGATGGCCCACCTGGGCATGACGGGCAAGTTCGTGCGCCGCGAGGAGGGCGTGCCCGTCCCCCACAGCCGCGCCCGCTTCCACCTGGATGACGGCCACGTGGTCCACTTCAGTGATCCACGCCTCTTCGGCCGCATGGAGCCCGTGCCCGCCAAGGCGCTGTGGGAGCTGCCCTCGGTGAAGGCCCTGGGGCGGGACCCCCTGACTGAAGGGCTCACCGGCCCCCAGCTCCAGGAGGCGGTGGGGGATTCCCGGCAGGACCTGAAGGTGGCGCTGATGGACCAGGGCCGCGTCGCGGGCCTGGGCAACATCCACGCCGCGGAGGCGCTCTTCCGCGCGGGGCTGCACCCGGCGCGCAAGCCCGGCACCCTCACGCCGGACGACTGGAAGCACCTGGCGAAGGCCATCCACGCCGCGTTCGACTTCGCCTTCAAGGAGCAGGAGGGCGAGGACATCACCTACCTGGAGGAGCCAGGGTCCGTGAACCGCTTCCGCGTCTACGGGCGGGCGGACGGGCCGTGCTCGAAGTGTGGAACGAAGGTGGAAGCCTTCACCCAGGGTGGGCGCACCACGCATTTCTGTCCGAAATGTCAGCCGCTCTCCACGGTTGCTGTCCGCGCGTCCCGGAAGGGGACGGCGGCGGGGAAGGGGCCGGCTCCCGCCGTCCGCGGCCCGAAACCCCGATCCCGTAGACGTTGACACCCCAGGGGGGCATGGCTTGAATCGCCCGCCCTTTACACCCGGCCGCGTCATGTCGCGGCCCCGGAGACCGTTGACCATGTCTCACGTCCTGCTGGCGGCGCTGCTCGTCGCCTCGTCCACGGCCACCGCGCAGACGCCGGTGCCCGATGGTGGCACCACGCCCTCGGCACCCCAGGAGTCGGCTCCCGCCGCGGCTCCCGCGGCTCCGGCCGCCGTTTCCCCCGCCCCCGCCTCCGAAGGCTCCGTCAGCCGCGAGGAGCTGGAGCAGCGCCTGGAGGCCACGCGACAGGAGCTGCGCGAGGACATCCGCGCGCAGACGGCCACCCAGGCCGTGGCCAACAACGACTGGCAGGAGGAGTGGACGGAGGAGAAGCGCAAGCTGGAGCTGTTCACGCTGGACGGCTACCTGCGCGTGCGCCCCACGCTCTTCTACAAGTTCGACCTGGGCAAGCCCCCGCTGCCCTCCGGCACGCCCCTGGGCCGCCAGCTCTGGACGCGCTCGCCGCGCTCCGGCGCCGAGCAGACCCAGGCCGGCGCCAACATGCGCTTCCGCCTGGACCCGTCCTTCAACATCTCCGAGGACGTGCGCATCAAGGCGCAGGTGGACGCGCTGGACAACGTCCTCTTGGGCTCCAACCCGGACAGCGCCTACAGCGGGGATGGGCGCAACAACTTCACGCTCTTCTCGGAGAACCAGTCCCCGTCCGACTCCGCCGTCAACGCGTTCAAGGACTCCGTCCATGTCCGCCGCGCGTACGGTGAGGTGACGACGCCGGTGGGCATCCTGCGCTTCGGCCGCATGGGCAGCCACTGGGGCCTGGGCATGCTGCGCAACGACGGCAACTGCCTGGACTGCGACTACGGCGACACGGTGGACCGCATCCAGTTCGTCACCGAGCCGTTCGCCGGCTGGTACGTGACGCCCATGCTGGACTTCAACTCGGAGGGGCTGTCCACGGAGAAGGCCAACGCCCTGGGCGAGCCGGTGGACCTCACCCAGTCCGACGACGCGCACAGCCTGGTGCTGGCCATCGCGCGGCGCGACACCGACCAGCAGCAGAAGGCCAAGCTGGACAACAACCAGGGCGTCCTCAACTACGGCCTGTACTTCACCTACCGCACGCAGCGCTACGCCACCCTGACGGAGACGGGCGTCCCCTTCGAGGACGCCAACCCCTCCATCCCCGTCAACGTCACCACGCCGGCCTTCGTCCCGCGCGGCGGCACGCTCTACATCCCGGACCTGTGGTTCAAGTACGAGGAGAAGAAGTTCCGCATCGAGGCGGAGTTCGCCGCGCAGTTGGGCACCATCGACGGGCGCGCGCTCACCGCCACCGACCCCACCACCCAGTCGCTGCGCGTGGCGCAGTTCGGCGGCGTGCTCCAGACGGAGTTCCACGTCATCGAGAACAAGCTGCACCTGGGCATCGAGGCGGGCTTCGCGTCCGGTGACAGGGCGCCGGGCTTCGGCAACTACCCGGGCCGCCAGGGCACGGGCTCGGACGGCAACACCGCGCCGGGCGACGTGGAGGGCCGCCAGTACAGTTGCGACACCGGCGGCTGCAGCGACAACGCCATCCGCAACTTCCGCTTCAACCGCGACTACCGCGTGGACCTCATCCTGTGGCGGTCCATCCTCAACGGCGTCACGGACGCGTTCTACGTGAAGCCGGGCCTCAAGTACTCCATCGCGGAGGGCTTCGACGTCTTCGGCAGCGTCATCTACTCGCAGGCGTTCTACGCGGAGTCCACGCCGTCCTACATCAGCAAGAGCCTGGGCCTGGAGGCGGACATCGGCGCGCGCTACGTCACCGAGGACGGCTTCGTGGCGGGCATCGACTACGGCATCCTCTTCCCGCTGGACGGCCTGAAGGACCTGAACCTGCCGGCCCAGGAGCTGAACACCGCGCACGCCATCCGCGGCACGCTGGCCATCCGGTTCTAGCCCCATGCGCTCCTGCCTCCCGCGGCTGTGCGCCGCCACCAGCCTGACGCTCGCGCTGGTGGCGTGCGGCATCAAGGGCAGCCCCCGCGCGCCCCGGCCGGCGCCGCTGCCCGCGCCCACGGCGGAGACGGTGCCCGCGCAGCAGCCGCCGCGCGGGCCCGTGGAGCCCTCCGGCCCCACGGTGCCTCCGTCCACCCTGGACGCCGGGCTGCCCGAGTGAGCGTCTTCCACCACCACAAGGGCGTGCTGCACGCCGAACAGGTGCCGCTGCCCGCCATCGCGGACGCGGTGGGCACCCCCACGTACGTCTACTCCACCGCCGCGCTCACGGAGCGCTTCCAGGCGGTGACGGAGGCGTTCCAGGGCCAGAAGCACCTCATCTGCTACTCGGTGAAGGCCAACTCCAACCTGGCCATCCTGGGGCTCTTCGCCCGGCTGGGCAGCGGCTTCGACATCGTGTCCGGCGGCGAGCTGGCGCGCGTGAAGCAGGCCGGCGGCGAGACGGGCAGGACGGTGTTCGCCGGCGTGGGCAAGACGCCGGACGAGATGGCCCAGGCGCTGTCCCAGGGCCTGCTGCTCTTCAACGTGGAGAGCGCGGAGGAGCTGGAGGCGCTGGACGCCGTGGGGCGCAGGCTGGGCAGGCGCGCGCCGTTCGCCCTGCGCGTGAACCCGGACGTGGACGCCAGGACGCACCGCTACATCTCCACCGGCCTGAAGACGTCCAAGTTCGGCGTGCCCTTCGAGGAGGCGGTCGCCCTCTACGCGAAGGCGAAGAAGCTGAAGGGGCTGAAGGCGCTGGGGCTGGACTGCCACATCGGCTCGCAGCTCACGCGCACCGCCCCCATGAAGGCCGCCCTCACCAAGGTGGCGGACCTCTACGTCACGCTCAAGGCCCGGGGCCACGCGCTGGAGTACCTGGACGTGGGCGGCGGGCTGGGCATCACCTACTCCAACGAGACGCCGCCCAGCCCCCAGGAGTACGCGCGCACGGTGCTCAACGCGACGGAGGCCACGGGGGCCACGCTGCTGCTGGAGCCGGGGCGGGCGCTCGTGGGCAACGCGGGCGTGCTGCTCACGCGCGTGCTGTACCGCAAGCCCACGCGGGCGCGCACCTTCGTGGTGGTGGACGCGGGCATGAACGACCTGATGCGCCCGGCCCTCTACGAAGCGCACCATGACCTCCAGCCGGTGGTGAAGCGCCGCGGCCGGGACGTGGAGGTGGACGTCGTGGGGCCGGTGTGTGAGTCCACGGACGTGCTCGCGCGGGCGCGCCCCCTGGTGCTGCCCCGCCAGGACGACCTGTACGCCTTCATGAGCGCCGGGGCTTACGGGATGAGCATGGCTTCCACCTACAACTCGCGGCCCCGGCCGGCGGAGGTGCTGGTGGACGGAGCGGCCTGGCGTGTCGTGCGGGAGCGCGAGCGCGTCGAGGACCTCTGGCGCGGCGAGCGGGCCTGAACGTATAAGCGCCGGCATGAAGACCTTCGAAGGCTCCATGACGGCGCTGGCCACTCCGTTCCGTGAAGGGGTGCTGGACGAGGGGGCCTTCCGTGCCCTGGTGCGCTACCAGTTGGACGGCGGCACGAGCGTGCTGCTGCCCATGGGCACCACCGGCGAGGCCGTGACGATGGACGCGGACGAGCGCGCGCGCGCCATCGCCGTCGTCGTGGACGAGGTGAAGGGCCGGGTGCCGGTGGTGGCGGGCGCGGGCAGCAACAGCACCCGAGAGACGATCGAGTCCGTGCGCCGCGCGCGCGAGGTGGGCGCCGACGGCGCGCTCATCGTCACGCCCTACTACAACAAGCCCACGCAGGCGGGCCTGGTGGAGCACTACCGCGCCATCGCGAAGGAGCACCCGGGCTTCCCGCTCATCGCCTACAACGTGCCGGGCCGCACGGGCGTGGACCTGCTGCCGGACACGGTGCTCCAGTTGTGTGACGTCCCGGAGGTCGTGGCGCTGAAGGAGGCCACGGGCAACCTCATCCGCGCGGTGGACCTGGTGGAGAAGTGCGGCGACCGGATGACGCTCCTGTCCGGTGACGACTTCACGGTGCTGCCCTTCATCGCGTGCGGCGGCAAGGGCGTCATCTCCGTGTCCTCCAACGTCGCGCCCCGCATGATGGCGGACCTGGTGGCGGCGGCGCGGAGCAACGACATGGCGAAGGCGCGCGGGCTCCAGGTGCGGATGAACGCGCTGCACCGGCTGCTCTTCGTGGAGTCCAACCCCATCCCGGTGAAGTGGGCGCTGCACCTGATGGGCATGTTCGGCCCGGAGCTCCGCCTGCCGCTCGTGCCCATGGGCGAGGCGAACGCCGCGAAGCTGAAGGCCGAGCTGTCCGGGCTGGGCCTGCTGAAGGGCTGAAGGGAAGAGAGCGCCATGACCCGCACCGTCATCACCGGCATCTCCGGCCGCATGGGCAGCACGCTGGCGCGCCTGGCGAAGGCCGCCAGCGACCTGCCGGTGGTGGGCGCCACGGTGCGCCCGGGCAGCCCCCTCTCCGGGCAGGACGCGGGGCTCGTGGCCCGGCTGGGCGCTCCGCTGGACGTGGTGGCGCACGACGACCTGGGCCGCGCGCTGGACGGCGCGAAGGCGGACGTCGTCGTGGACTTCACCGGCCCGGAGGCCACGCTGGAGCACGCGCGCGTCTGCGCCGAGCGCGGCGTGGCGCTGGTGGTGGGCACCACGGGCTTCTCGCCGGAGGGGCGCGCGCGGCTGGAGGCGTACGCGAAGCAGGTCCCCATCGTCGCGGCGCCCAACATGTCCGTGGGCGTGAACCTGGTCATCCGCATGGCGGCGGAGCTGGCGCGCGTGCTGGGGCCGTCGTTCGACGTGGAGGTGCTGGAGACGCACCACCGCATGAAGAAGGACGCGCCCAGCGGCACCGCGCTCAAGCTGGCGGAGGTGCTGGTGGACGCGCTGGGCCGCACGAAGGACGACCTCACCTTCGCGCGCGAGGGCCAGACGGGCGCCCGCCCGCCGGGTGAGATTGGCGTGCAGGCGCTGCGCGGCGGGGACGTGGTGGGCGAGCACACGGTGTACTTCTTCGGGGAGGGCGAGCGCATCGAGCTCACCCACCGCGCGACGAACCGTGATCAGTTCGCGCAAGGGGCGCTGAGGGCCGCGCGCTGGGTGGCGGGCCGCGCGCCGGGACTCTATGACATGGCCGACGTGCTCGGCCTCCAGGGGAAGACATGACCGCCCGTTACTGCCGCTTCCAGGTCGAGGGCCGCGCCAGCTTCGGCCGCGTCGACGGCAACGAGGTGGTGGTGCTCACCGCCGCGCCGTGGGCCGGCGGCAAGGAGACCGGCCTGCGCCGCTCGCTCCAGGGGCTCACGCTGCTCACGCCCTCGGACGCGTCGAAGGTCGTCTGCATCGGCCAGAACTACCGCAAGCACGCGGAGGAGATGGGCAAGCCCATCCCCACGGAGCCGCTCATCTTCACCAAGCCCTCCACCGCGCTCAACGGCCCGGGGTCGCCCATCCGCATCCCCAGGGCGAGCCAGGAGGTCCACCACGAGGCGGAGCTGGCGCTCGTCATTGGCGAGCGCCTGAAGAACGCGGACGAGGCCACCGCCGCGCGCGCCATCTGGGGCCTCACCGCCTTCAACGACGTCACCGCGCGCGACATCCAGCGCAAGGAGATCCAGCACACCCGCGCCAAGGGCTACGACACCTTCGCCTGCGCGGGCCCCTGGGCCGTGACGGGCCTGTCGCCCGCGGACCTGCGGGTGGTGTGCCGGGTGAACGGACAGGTGCGCCAGGATGGCCGCACGTCCGACATGGTGTTCAGCCCCGCCCGCCTGGTGTCCTTCATCTCCCACATCATGACGCTGCTGCCCGGCGACCTGGTGAGCACGGGCACGCCGTCCGGCGTGGGCGCGCTCAAGGCGGGGGACACGGTGGAGGTGGAGCTGGAGGGAATCGGAACCCTGGTGAACCCGGTTGAGATGGAGCCTTGAGTGCGACCGTCTATGTAGGACTGGGTTCCAACGAGGGCGACCGCGAGGCCCACCTCGTGGCCGCCCTCTCCGCGATGTCGTGCATCGACGCGGTGTCGGTGCTGGGCTGTTCCTCTCTCTATGACTCGGCCCCGGTGGGGCCCGCGCAGCCGCGCTTCCTCAACGCCGTGGTGGCGCTGGAGTGCGACCTGACGCCGCAGCGCCTGCTGTGCATCCTCCAGCGCATCGAACAGGACCTGGGCCGCCGCCGGCTCCAGCGCTGGGGCCCGCGCACCATCGACCTGGACATCCTCCTGTGGGACGAGGAGGACCACTGCGTCGTCGCGGACGCGAACCTCCAGGTGCCCCACCTTGAACTGCACAAGCGCCGCTTCGCGCTGGAGCCCCTGGCGGAGCTGGCCCCCGACTCCCGCCACCCGGTGCTGGGCATGACGGTGCAGGAGCTGCTCGCGAAGCTCGCCCCCCAGGACGTCCGCAAGCGCGAGGCCCTCTACTGGCCCGACATGGGCGCCCGTTTCCCCGTCCACGAACTATGAGCCTGTCCCTCGTCCTGGCCACGACCGCGCTGCTCGCGGCCGAGCCCACCTCCCTGCCTCCTGGCCACCCCACGATTCCCCCCGGCACCCAGGCGTCGCCTGCGGGCATGGGCGCTGGCGCCAATGCCGCCACCGGCGCGCTGCCCCCCGGCCACCCCACGATGCCCGCGGGCTCTCCCGTGGCGCCGGGCACGCCGCTGCCTTCGGGCCACCCCACGGTGGACGCGAACAAGCTGCCGCCCTCCGCCGAGGAGCTGATGAAGCAGCTCGACTCGTCCGAGGGACTGCGCGAGCGGGAGAAGACCTTCGAGATCGCCTCGTCGCTGGGCAAGCTCTACTACACGAACGGCCGCAACGCGGAGGCGCTGGCCTACCTGGGCCAGGCGCAGGCCAAGGCGGACGGCGTGCGCTCGCTGTTCCTCGCGTCCAGGAAGAAGCTGGGCAAGGCCGCCATCCCCACCCCGGAGGCCGCGAACTGCGGCTTCACGCCTGGCCAGGCGCTGGACGCCATGGCGGCCGTGGCGCAGGCCCGCGCGAAGTCCGGTGACACCGCGGGCGCCGCCGCGTGCGCGGGCGCCGCGCTGGTCCCCGCGGTGGACGTGGACGTGTTGATGGGCAACGCGCTGTACCTGGGCGGTGACAGCGCCAAGGCGCTGAAGGCGTATGAGCGCGTGCTGGAGGTGGAGCCCCAACACGAGGAGGCGCTCTACGCCCACTCCTCGCTGCTCTTCGAGACGCAGGGCGAGAACCTCCCGGCGCTCGGCGCCGCGCGCCAGGGCTTCGACGCGCTGGTGCAGGCGCATCCGAACTCCCAGCGCGCGCCCATGGCCCGCGAGCTGAGCGTGCGCATCCAGGAGATCGCCAAGGCGGGCGGGCGCAAGAAGTGGCTTCAGTCGCGCGCCGAGGACCGCAAGGTGCGCCTGTCCCAGTCCACCGCGCAGGCCGCCGCGATGCCGCCGGACGCGCCGCGCCCGCTGACGCCGGAGATGGTGGACGCGGTGAAGAACACCGAGCGCACGCCGGAGCTGGAGGCGGGCCTCACGAAGCTGGTGGAGGAGGGCGAGGAGCACCTGGCGCGCGGCCGCTACCAGGAGGCCCTGGCCAACTACACCCGCGTGGTGCCCTTCCAGCCGGAGAACGGCCGCGCCAAGGCGGGCATGGCCTGGGCGCTCGTCGGCCTGGGCCGCCCCATGGGCGCGCGCGTGTGGAGCGTGGCGCTGGAGTCCGACGCGGGCGCGGTGGAGAAGCTGGGCGACACGCTGCTCGCCAAGGGCGACGCCAAGGGCGCCAGGGCGCTCTGGGAGAAGCTGGCCCAGGACGTGCCCAACTACCCCAACAAGGCCGCGCTCCAGGCGAAGCTGTCGCAGTAGCGCCCGGCCTTCCTAGACGAACTTCGCCGCCAGCAGGTCCTGGACGTCGAGCAGGCCCACCGCGCGGCCCTCGACGTCCACCACGGGCAACTGGTCCACCTTCAGCTCGCGCATCTGCGCGGCGGCGGTGAGCACCAGCGTGTCCGGGGTGATGCAGCGCGGGCGCTTGCCCATCACCTGCCGCACCGGCACCTCGAAGTCGGTGTGGCCCTTCTCCACCAGCCGGCGCAGGTCGCCGTCCGTGAAGATGCCCTCCAGCTTCCCGTCCCGGTCCACCACGCACGCGGCGCCCGGCCGGCCCGGCGTGTTGGTCATCACCACCACCGCCAGGGACAGCCGCGCGGTGTCCAGCACCAGCGGGTTCGCGGGGCCCGTGCGCATCAGCTCGAAGACGCGCAGCACGGAGCGCCCCAGCTTCCCGCCCGGGTGCAGGAGCGCGTAGTCGTCCCGCCCGAAGGGGCGGCTTCGCAGCAGCGTCATGGCCAGCGCGTCCCCCACGGCGTGCAGCGCGGCGGTGGACGCGGTGGGCACCAGGCCCATGGGGCAGGCCTCTTCAATCCGGCCGATGTCCAGCACCACCTCCGCGCCCTTCGCGAGCGGGCTGTCCGCGTCCCCGGTGAGCGCCACCACCGGCGTGCCCATGCGCTTGAAGAGGGGCAACAGGCGCAGGAGCTCCTCCGTGCTGCCGCTGTTGGACAGCGCGAGGATGACGTCGCCCGGGCCCACGCGGCCCAGGTCCCCGTGCACGGCCTCCGCGGGGTGGAGGAACACGGAGCGGATGCCGGTGGACGCCAGCGTGGAGGACAGCTTCTGGCCGATGTGGCCCGCCTTCCCCATGCCCGTCACCACCACCTGGCCCGGGCAGTCGCGCACCAGCTTCAGCGCGCGCAGGAACGCGTCCCCCAGCCGGTCCGTGACGCCTAGAATCGCGCGGGCCTCCGCCTCCAGCACGCCTCGCGCGTAGGTGAGCGCGGCCTCGTCGTCGTCGTCGCGGCGGGCGGGGGCGGGGGAGGGCGCGCGGCCGGGGAGGGCACGCAGTTTGGGCTTCTTGGCGGTGGAGCGGGGAGCGCGGGCCATGGATGGGCGCTACCTCTACTCCAGCCGTCGCGTGGGCGGCCATCCTTGACGCATGGGGGGGCCTGGGCTACGGCCTGCCCGCCCGGCCGCCCGTGGCCGGAAAAACCCAAGGGGACGGCATGAAGTTCTTCATCGACAGCGCGGACGTCGGCGAAATCCGCAAGGCCCATGAGATGGGCTGCGTGGACGGCGTCACCACCAACCCGTCACTGCTGGCCAAGGTCGGCCGCGGGCTGGACGAGACCATCCGCGAGATCTGCTCCATCGTGGACGGTCCCATCAGCGCGGAGTGCGTGTCGCTGGACGCCCCGGACCTCATCAAGGAAGGCCGGGAGCTGGCGAAGATCCACGACAACGTCGTGGTGAAGATCCCCATGGGCGTGGAGGGCATGAAGGCCGTCAAGGCGCTCACCGCGGAGGGCATCCGCACCAACGTCACCCTCTGCTTCTCCGCCAACCAGGCCCTGCTGTGCGCCAAGGCCGGCGCCACGTACGTGTCGCCCTTCGTGGGCCGGCTGGACGACATCTCCCAGGACGGCATGGAGCTCATCGCCCACATCCTGGAGATCTACCAGAACTACGACTTCACCACGCAGGTGCTGGTGGCCAGCGTGCGCAACCCCGTCCACGTCCTCCAGGCCGCGCGCCTGGGCGCGGACGTGGCCACGCTGCCCTACAACGTCATCACCCAGTTGGCGAACCACCCCCTCACCGACTCGGGCATCAAGAAGTTCCTCGCGGACTGGGAGAAGGTCCCCAAGCAGGGCAAGCCCGCGGGGAAGTAACCGCCCGGGCTCCCAGGCCGGCTTCCGAGCCTCCCCTCCGCCGTTCCGGTGTCCCTGGAACGACGGGGGGCCCCTTTCGGGGGCTGGCGCCTGGACGGCGGGAGCGGTATGGCAGAGGGAGCGGATTGATATTTGAATCAACCTTCCCGGAGCCCCGCCCATGGATTTCCAGCTCAGCGAAAACCAGCGCGCCTTGCAGGAGGCCGCGCGCAAGTACGCCCGTGACGTGGTGCGCCCCAAGGCCCCCCACTACGACGAGACCTCCGACTTCCCCAAGGACCTCATCTCCGCGGCCTTCGAGCTGGGCCTGCTGAACATGGCCATCCCGTCCGAGTACAACGGCGTGGGCCTGACGCACCTGGAGCAGGTCATCGTGTGCGAGGAGCTGGCGTGGGGCTGCGCGGGCGTGGCCACGTCCCTCATCGCCAACGACCTGGCCAACCTGCCCATCATCCTGTCCGGCACGGACGACCAGAAGAAGCGCCTGCTGGCCCCCTTCGGGGAGAAGCTGAAGCTGAGCTGCTTCTGCCTCACGGAGCCCGCCGCGGGCTCGGACGTGGCGGCCATGGGCACCACCGCGCGCCGCGAGGGTGACGAGTACGTCCTCAACGGCAGCAAGTGCTTCATCACCAACGCCGGCTACGCGGATCAGTTCACCGTGTTCGCCACGCTGGACAAGGGCAAGAAGCACAAGGGCATCACCTGCTTCGTCGTGGAGGGCCGTCCGCAGGGGCTCACCACCGGCAAGCACGAGAACAAGATGGGCCAGCGCGCCAGCAACACCGCCACCGTCACGTTCGACGAGGTGCGTGTCCCTGTCGCCAATCGCATCGGCGAGGAGGGCGAGGGCTTCAAGATCGCCATGGCCACGCTGGACAACAGCCGCCCGCTGACGGCGAGCATCTCCATCGGCATCGCCCGCGCGGCGCTGGAGCACTCGCTGGAGTACTCCGCGCAGCGCCAGACGATGGGCAAGCCCATCCGCGAGCACCAGGCCGTCCAGTTCATGCTGGCGGAGATGGCCATGAACACCCACGCCGCGCGCCTGCTCACCTACGAGAGCGCGCAGGTGCTGGATGAGGGACAGCGCAACACCCTCCAGTCCAGCTACGCGAAGTGCTTCGCCGCGGACATGGCCATGAAGGTCGCCACGGACGCGGTGCAGGTGTTCGGCGGCTACGGCTACATGAAGGAATACCCCGTGGAGAAGCTGATGCGCGACGCCAAGCTCATCCAGGTCTACGAGGGCACGAGCCAGGTGCAGCGCCTGGTCATCGCGAAGGAACTGTTCAGGTAGAAAAGCAAAACTGTGCCCGGCGGGGCTTTCCCGTTGCCGCCGCCGTGTGCGGATGTCTATTACTCCGGCCCTGATGCGCGACGCGTCAAGCGCCCGATTTCCAAACACTCCCCACTGAGGAGAAGCCCGCCGTGAAGATTCTCGTCACCGCCAAGCGCGTGGAAGATCCCGAGTCGAAGATCAAGGTGAAGCCGGACGGCTCGGACATCGTGAAGGAGGGGCTGAAGTACAAGATCAACCCCTTCGATGAAATCGGCGTGGAAGAGGGCCTGCGCCTCGCGGCGAAGCACACCGGCGAGGTGGTGGTGGTCTCCATCGGCGGCAAGGAGGTGCAGGAGCAACTGCGCCACGCGCTGGCCATGGGCGCCAACCGCGCCATCTGGGTGAACCACACGGGCCCGTTGGATCAGTTGGGCATCGCGGGGCTGCTCCAGAAGGTCGCGGAGAAGGAGAAGCCGGACATCGTCCTGCTGGGCAAGCAGTCCATCGATGACGACCAGAACCAGGTGGGCCAGTACCTGGCCGAGTTCCTGGGCTGGGGCCAGGCCACGTTCGCCTCCAAGGTGGAGTCGCTGGAGAGCGACCAGGAGAAGAACAAGGTCCCGGCGGTGGTGCTGTCCGCGGACAAGAAGAGCGTCCAGGTGGTGCGTGAAGTGGACAACGGGCTGGCGACCCTGGAGGTCCAGCTCCCCGCCATCGTCACCACGGACCTGCGCCTGAACCAGCCGCGCTACGCCAGCCTCCCCGGCATCATGAAGGCGAAGAGCAAGCCCATCGAGGAGCTGACCCCGGCGGGCCTGGGCGTGGACGTGGCCCCCAAGATTCAAGTGCTCAAGCTGGCGTCGCCTCCGGCGCGCAAGGCGGGCATCAAGGTGCCGGACGTGGCCACCCTGGTGGAGAAGCTGCACAACGAGGCGAAGGTCGTCTGACCGCGCTCCCAACCCTTCCAACGATTCCGGAGACAGACACCATGTCCATCGTCCTCATCGTCGCCGAGCAGCAGCCGGACGGGAACCTGCGCAAGGCCTCCCTCAACGCCATCGCCGCGGGCAAGCAGCTCGCGGACAAGGCCGGCGCGGAGCTGCACCTCGTCCTGCTTTCCAAGGACCCGTCCAAGCTGGCGGAGGAGCTCAAGGGCTCCGGCGCCAAGGTCATCCACACCGCCGCCGCTCCCGAGTTCGAGCACTACCTCGCGGAGACCTACGCCCCCGTCATCGCGGGCCTGGCCCAGGAGCTGAAGGCCACCTTCGTGGGCGCGGCCTCCACGGCGCAGGGCAAGGACCTGCTGCCGCGCGTCGCCGCCCGGCTGAAGGCCGCCATGGCCACCGACATCACCGCCATCAACGGCGGCGGCGCGGACATCACCTTCACCCGCCCCATGTGGGCCGGCAACGTGTTCGCCGAGGTGAAGCTCTCCACGCCGGTGCAGGTCATCAGCATCCGCGCCACGGAGTTCAGCCCGGCCGCGGGCGCCGGCGCGTCCGCGGAGGTGAAGTCCTTCCAGCCGAAGCTGGAGGCCTCCAAGACGAAGTTCGTGTCGTTCAACGAGGTGAAGAGCGCGCGTCCGGAGCTCACGGAGGCCAGCGTGGTGGTGTCCGGCGGCCGTGGCACCAAGGGCGACTTCAAGGAGATTGAGGCGCTGGCGGACCTGCTGGGCGCCGCGGTGGGCGCGTCCCGCGCGGTGTGCGACGCGGGTTGGGTGCCCAACGACCTGCAGGTCGGTCAGACGGGCAAGGTCGTCGCGCCGAAGCTGTACGTCGCCGCGGGCATCAGCGGCGCCATCCAGCACCTGGCCGGCATGAAGTCCTCGAAGACCATCGTCGCCATCAACAAGGACCCGGAGGCGCCCATCTTCCAGGTGGCCGACTACGGCCTCGTGGACGACCTCTTCAAGGTCCTGCCCGCGCTGCGCGAGGGCATCCAGAAGCTGAAGTAGGGCCGCCTCCGCCGTCCTCACGGCGGACCGTGACCCGCGAGGGGCGCGTCACCGGGACATCCCGGCGGCGCGCCCTTTGCCGTTGGTGGGGCCTACAGCTCGATGTCGGTGTCGTGGCCGGGCTTCTGGCGCGCGGGCGGCTCCGGGGGCTCGGTGTCGTCCGGCTCCAGCTCGTGGGGCACCTCCTCCGGCTCCGGGGGGGCGCCGGGGGCTTCCGGGGACGGCTCGCCCGTGTCGAGCAGGTCGATGCGCTGCCCGTCCTCCACCTGGACGTAGAGGGTGCGGAAGGTCCACGTCTCGCCGTCCTTGTCGGCCACGGCGTGGAGGCTGCCGTCCGCCTTGGGGCCGTCCAGCGGGACGGTGAACTCCGCGTGGGTGCGGCCGTTGCGGGTGCTCACCTGGGTGTTGCTGGGGAAGCCCGGCGTGAAGGTGCCGCCCAGGGCCTGCCGCACGTGCGGATCCTCCTGGGCCTCCGCGATGGCGTCCGTGTACGCGCCCATGTCCTTGAACGACGAGTAGCCCCAGCCCACGGCGATGGCCGCGAAGCAGAAGCACGAGCCCAGCATCCCCAGGCAGCCCAGGGGCACCGCCCATTTCCAATTGCGGCTCCACCATCCCTGGCGGGGAACGGGTGCGTACTCGCCCTCGGGCATCGTCGGCGGCATGGGCCCTCCTGGCCTGGACCTGGGGCCGTGTCATAGCCGTTTCCGGACGAAGCGGGGGTGGGCCTGCACCGGGGGCGGGTTTCGGGGGCGCCTTCATGACAGAGTGGGGGCATGCCCTCTGGTGGCGTCTCGACGGCCGAGCTCGCGGACCTGCTTGCGGCGCTGCCCTTCGGCCACCGGCTGTGGGTGCGCGGCATGGGGCGGTGTCTCTACCCGCTCCTGCGCAGCGGGGACGCGGTGCGGCTGCTGCGCTGCGGGCCGGAGCGGCTGGCGCGCGGGGACGTGGCGCTGGTGCGGCACGGGCCGCGCCTGGCCGCGCAGGTGGTGCTGTCCACGGAGCCCTGGGTGACGGCGTCGCTGTTGGGCGGCACGGACGTGGCGGGCGGGGAACTGGTGGGGCGCATCATCGCGCTCAAGCGCGGGCGGTGGGTGATGCGGCTGCCCCGGCCCACGCGGCCGGCGCTGTTCCTCCTGCAGCGCACCCTGTCCGGCGTGTGGACGAAGCCCGCGTCCCGGGCGGTGTTCCGCCACCTGCGCGACCTGTTCTCCGGGTGGACGAAGCCGCTGCGCCGCCAGTTCGTGGGCCCGCTGGAGATCCGCCTGGTGCGCCCGGAGGACCTGGACGCGCTGCTCGCCTTCGCCACGGAGCGGCTGGTGGTGTCCGGCACCTTCCTGCGCCGGCAGCTCCGCGACCGGTGGGGCCTGCCCGCGGACCGGCGCGTGGGCGCGGCGGCGGGCGCCTTCGACGCCCAGGGGCACCTGCTCGGCTTCGCGTGGGCGGACGACTACCACCAGGAGGGGCTGTCGCTGGACGGCTTCTGGGTGCGCTCGCTGGTGGTGTCCCCCAAGGTGCGGCGCATGGGCGTGGCCACCGCGCTGGTGCGGTGCCTGGTGGAGGAGATGCACCGGCAGGGCGCGGACCGGCTCCACGCGGACATCGACGAGGACAACACCGCCTCCCTGCGGACCTTCTCCGGCCTGGGGTTCCGCCCCGCGCCGGACGCGCTCACGGTCGCCACGAACCAGCAGTGGGACGCGGCCGGGGGGAGCAAGCGGCTGGTCGTGCTGGTGCGCCCCCTGCCTCCCTGACGCCGGATGGGGGTTGCGCTCCGCCGGTGGCTGGGCCAAACGGCGGGGCGTCCTGCTCGAGGCCTTGGGCGGGGAAGGGTGGATGCGGTGTCCGAAGGGCGTGACGGTGCGCGGTGGAGGGCGGACGGGGCGCTGGTGCTCCTCACCGTCTTCTGGGGGCTGACGTTCGTGGTGGTGAAGGACGCGCTCGCGTTCGCGGACCCCTTCACCTTCCTCACCCTGCGCTTCGTGGTGGGCGCGGCGGCGCTGGCCGTCATCGCGCGCCGGCGGATGTTCGCGCCCGGCATCGTCCCCAAGGGGCTGCTCCTGGGCGGGGTGCTGTTCCTGTGCTTCGCGCTCCAGACGGTGGGGCTGACGGATACGACGCCGTCGCGCGCGGCGTTCCTCACCGGCCTCAACGTCCTCTTCGTCCCGCTGCTGTCCATGGTGCTGCTCAAGCGCCTGCCCCGGTGGGGCACCAGCGTGGGCGTGGTGCTGGCGGCGGTGGGGCTGTACTGGCTGACGCGGCCCACGCCGGACGACGCGCTGCCCGGGGGCATGGGCGGCTTCCGCCTGGGGGACTGGCTGTCCATCGGGTGCGCGGTGGCGTACGCGGGGCACATCCTGCTCACGGAGCGCTTCGCGTCGAAGGACAACGCGGTGGGCCTGGTGGCGGTGCAGTTGGTCGGCGTGGCGGTGCTGTCCGCGCTGTGCCTGCCCTTCGTGGAGCGCCGGCTGGAGTGGAGCCAGCCGCTGGTGGTGGCGGTGCTCGCGTGCGGCGTGCTCGCGAGCGCGGTGGCCATCCTGGTGCAGACGTGGGGCCAGGCGCGCACCAGCGCCGTGCGCGCGGCGCTCATCTTCGCGCTGGAGCCGGTGTTCGCCTCGGCCTACTCCGTGGCGGTGGGCCGCGAGGTGCTGGGCCCGAAGGAGTGGCTGGGCGGCGCGCTCATCGTCGTGGGCGTCTTCGCGTCGGAGCTGGGCACGGTGGTGTGGGACGGATGGCGGGCACGGGGCCGCACGCCCGCAGCCTGAGCATCCGACGCGGCTCCAGCCGTGAGCGCGAGCAGCCGGGCCGCGCTATAGACAGCGCCCATCCCATGAGCGTGGAGCTGAGACGCAACGGCCTGCACCTGTCGGGCACGCCCCTGTCGCTGGACGCGAAGCGCAAGTCGCCGCTGTCCTTCGTCAGCCACGGACACTCGGACCACATCGCCCGCCACGAGAGCACCATCGCCACGGCCGCCACGCTGCGCTTCATGGCCCACCGGCTGGGGCCGGTGGCGGCGCCGCTGTCCGTGCCGTTCCGCCGCCCGTTCGAGCTGGGCCCGCTGCTGCTGGAGCTGCTGCCCGCGGGCCACATCCTGGGCAGCGCGCAACTGCGCGTCACGCGCGCGGATGGCAGGCGCATCGTCTACACGGGGGACCTGAACACCGCGCCGTCGCTCACCGCGGAGGCCACGGAGGTGGCCACCTGCGACACGCTGGTCATCGAGTCCACCTTCGGGCACCCGCGCTACCGCTTCCCGCCGCGCCCGGAGGTGCTGGGGCAGGTGGAGACATGGCTCCACGCGCAGTTGAGCCGGGGCGCGACGCCGGTGCTCCTGGGCTACCCCCTGGGCAAGAGCCAGGAGGCGATGAAGCAACTGGCCCTGCGCGGCTTCAAGCTGGTGGCGCACCCGTCCATCTTCGAGGTGGCGGAGCTGTACGCGGAGCTGGGCGTCCCCATCGAGAACCTGCGCCGCTACGACGGCCGCGTGGAGCCGGGCGAGGTCCTCTTCTTCCCGCCGCACCTGGCGCGGGGCGGAGCCCTGGCGCCGCACTGGCCCCGGGCCACGGCGGTGCTCACCGGCTGGGCCATGGACCCGGGCGGCGCGCGGCGCTACGGCGCGGACGTGGCCTTCCCGCTGTCCGACCACGCGGACTTCCCTTCGCTGCTGCGCTACGTGAAGGACACCGGCGCGCGGGACGTCATCACCTGCCACGGCTTCGCGGAGGAGCTGGCCCAGGCGCTGCGCGACGCGGGCACGGACGCCCGCCCGCTGGGCAAGCCACAGCAGATGACCCTGTTTTGATTTCGCCGCGCTGGCGTGTTGGAACGGGCGCCCGATATGCCCACTCCTGCTCCCTCGCTGACCGGACACCTGGCCAACGTGCTGCTGTGCACGGACGCTGAACCCAAGCGCTTCGTCACCCGGGAGGTCCCGGAGGTGACGGTGGACTTCGCGGGCATCGTGGGGGACCGGCACGCGGGCCTCACGCGCAAGGCGGACGTGCGGGTGCCGTGGTTCCCCAAGGGGACGCTCATCCGCAACACCCGGCAGCTCTCCATCGTGTCGCGCGAGGAGCTGGTGGAGGTGGCGCGCGCGCTGGGCGTGCCGCACGTGCTGGCGTCGTGGCTGGGCGCGAACCTGGAGCTCGTGGGCGTGCCGCGGCTGACGCACCTGCCGCCGGGGACGCGGCTGTTCTTCCCGGAGGACGCCACGCTGGTGATGGAAGGGGAGAACCACCCCTGCGTGCAGCCGGGCCGCGTGATTGAAGCGCACCACCCGGACCTGAAGGGGCTGGCGGGCCGCTTCGTGAAGGCCGCGTGGCAGAAGCGCGGGCTGGTGGGCTGGGTGGAGCGCCCGGGCCTCATCCGCGCGGGCGACGAGGTGCGCGTGATGCTGCCGCCGCCGGTGACGTACTCGCTGCCCTCCGCGCCGCCGTCGGAGGCGGTGGGCTGAGCGTCCTCCCCGCCGTCAGTGCAGGGACACGAAGATGCGCAGTTGCCAGGTGTCCTTCGTCACGGACGGGAAGGCGTCGAAGCGGCTGTGGCGCCGGAAGAAGTTGAGCTGCGAGCCCATCCCCAGGTTCCGGTACACGGGGAGGTCCACCTGGAGCTGGGCCTGGTGCACCCGGTGCGCGCCGCCGGAGCCGTCCACCACCACCACGTGTTCGGCGCCCGCCTCCAGCGTGACGACCTCCCAGTCCTCGCGCAGGTACGCCATCTGGAGCTGGAAGCCCAGGCCGGGGCCGTAGTCGTAGTCCCGGCCCTCGTTGCCCTCGCTGTCGGTGTGCTCGGAGGTGACGCCGGTGAGGAGGCTGCCGTCCACGAGCAGCGCGGTCCTCAGCCGGGCGCGGTTGGGGAACTTGTGCTCGTGCAGCAGGCCCGCGTTCAGGGACTGGCCGCCCACCTCGTACGCGAGCGTGTCCGTGTAGTCGAGTTGCTGGAGCAGCCCCAGGCGCAGCTCGTCGCGCTCGGCGCTCCAGAGCGTGGACTTCACGAGCAGGCCCTGCAGCCTCGCGTGGCTGACGAGGCTGCTCTCCCGCGAGGTGAACTGGACGCGCGCGTTGAAGGCGTCGAAGGGCCGGTGGTGCGCGCCCCGGTACATGTCGCCGTAGCGCAGGGTGCCCTGGATGAAGAACTGATCCTCGCCCCAGGCCAGGGACCTGCCGTCCCCCAGCTTGAGGTAGCCCAGGGAGGCCCAGCCCGCGATGTCCTCCGGCCACCACTCCGTCGGCGACGGGCCGTGGTGGGAAACGTCGCCGCGCGCCACGCGGTTGATGCCGCGCATGGGGCTGAGGACGCCGGCGGTCAGCTCGCGCACGAAGCGCTGGCGGCCCCGGGCCTCCGTGTCCAGCACCAGCGAGGACAGGCGGTAGAGGGCCTCGCCCATGGCCACGCCGCCCACGGTCGTGTTGATGAGGTCATTGGCGGAGGGCGGCTCGTTCTCCGCGAACAGCTCCCACTGCAGGCTGCCCAGGAAGGTGAGCGGCACCGCGGCCTGGAACGGCAGGCCGTTGTCTCGCGCGGCCGTGTAGTAGAGGCCGCCGTGATACGGGTGGGCGAACTGGTTGGTGGAGAAGCCGTCCTGGTCCCAGACGAAGCCGGTGCGGAAGTTCTCCTTCCACACGGACGTGGAGATGTACGCCCAGTCCTTCTTCGCGATGTACCGGTCATACGTCCAGACGACCCCGTTGATGGCCGTGACTTCCCCCACCGCGATCCACGGGTGGGGCCCGGGGTTGTCCCGGAGCTCGTCCTCCCTCACGGGCGCATCCGCCGGCAATGCGGCGTACGCCTCGGCCACGGGAGGGCAGGGCTCCCACCGGGTCTCCTGGCCGGGCGAAAGCCGCGCCGCGCAGAGGGCCATGACGCTGGACGGAACGGAGCGCGCCATGTCCTGTGGCGAACCATCCGCGACCGCGACGCAGGCGCGCAGGGCGCACGCCAGCGCCACGCCTCGCGGCAGCCATGGCCCCCACCCACCGTGCCCCATCCGGTCCGCCCGCGCCTCCGCGCACGGCTGCATGCCGCGCTCGCGGAAGGTAAGCAGTCAGGTGTTGGAAAGCGCCCCCGGAGCTCATCCTTTCGGGCGACTTCTAGTAGTGCACGGAGAAGAAGACGCGCAGTTGGTACGCGTCCTTCTCCACGTCCGGGTAGGACTCGAAGCGGCTGTGGCGGTGGAACCAGTTCAGCTCCGTGCCCAGCCCCAGGCGCTTGTACACGGGGATGTCCGCCTGGAGCTGGCCGGTGAAGACCTGGTGTGAGCCGCCGGAGCCGTCCACCACCACGATGTGGGAGGTGCCCGCCTCCAGCGTGAGGACCTCCCAGGCGCCGCGCATGTACGCGACCTGGAGGTTCAGGCCCAGGCCGGGACCGTAGTCGTAGTTGCGGCCCGCGACGCCGCTGTGCTCGGAGGAGATGCCGGTGAGGAGGCTCCCGTCCACCAGCAGCGCGGTCCGCAGCTTCGAGCGCGCGCCGAGCTGGCGCTCATGCAGCAGGCCCGCCTCCACGGACTGGCCGCCCAGCTCGTACGCCTCCGTGTCCACGATGCTGAGCTGCTGGAGCAGGCCGAAGCGCAGCTCGTCCTTCTCCGTGCTCCAGAGGGACGCCTTCAGCAGCAGCCCCTGGATGCGCGCATGGCTGATGAAGCTGGTCTCCTTCGAGGTGAACTGGACGCGCGCGTCGAAGGCGTCGAAGGGGCGGCGGATGTCGCCCTGGTACATGTCGCCGTAGCGCATGGCCGCGTGGAGGAAGAACTGGTCCTCGCCCCAGGCCAGGGGCCGGCCGTCACCCAGCTTGAGGTAGCCCAGGTTGCCCCAGATGGACAGGTCGCTGGGGCGCCAGTCCGGGGGCGTGGGCTCGTGGCGCGTCACGTCGCCGCGCACCACGCGGTTGAAGCCGCGCACGGGGCTCATGGCGGCGGCGGTGAGCTCGCGCACGAAGCGCTCGCCGCCCCGGGCCTCCGTGTCCAGCACCAGCGAGGACAGCCGGTAGAGCCCCTCGCCAATGGCCATGCCGCCCACGGACGTGTTGATGAGGTCGTTGGCGGACGGCAGCTCGTTCTCCGCGAACAGCTCCCACTGCGCGCTGCCAAACAGCGTGAAGGCCAGGGCGGCCGCGTAGGGCACGCCGTTGTCGCGCGCGGCCGTGTAGTAGAGGCTGCCGTGGTACGGGTGCGCGAACTGGTTGGTGAGGAAGCCGTCCGCGTCCCAGACGAAGCCCGTGCGCAGGTTCTTCGCCCACGTGGACGGGCTCACCTTCGCCCAGTCCTTGTTCGCGAGGACCCGGTCCCACGTCCAGACGAACAGGTTGATGGCCGTCACTTCCCCCACCGCGAGCCACGGGTGGGCCTTCTCCCGGCGCGCGTCCTCGCGGACGGTCTCCTCGTTCAGCGGGGCATCCGCTGGCGGCGACCGCGGTCCGGCCCGTGCGGGAGCCTCCGTTGCGGGAGCGTCCTCGCACGGCGCCTCCTGGGCGAAGGCGGGCGCGCCCACCAGCAGCGCGCAGGCCAGCCGCACGCCCCCTGGAGGCCACGGACTTCCGCCTCCGCCGTGCCCCCGTGCGTGCCTGCCTCGCCCCATATCCCGTCCGCCGCACCCTCGCTCGCGGTGCCACGCCGCGCGTCTTGAAGGTAGGCGGCGAGGCGCCGGATGAAATCCTCCTCCTGGAAGGAGGGAGAAACGGCTTCCAGCGCACAGGCGGCGGAGGACATGACAAGGCCCGGCGGGATGCGCCTGGGGGCGCTCCGGCCGGGCCGTGTCGTCACGTCACCCGCGGGACGGAAGGCCTCAGGCCTCCGGCGACTGGACGATGAGCTTCTCCTTGCCGCACACGTCGCACCGCACGTGCACGAACAGGTCGTCGTCGCTCTCCTCGGGCACCTCGCCCTCGGGCACGCCCAGCTCCGCCTTGGCCAGCGCCGGCACCTTGGCCGGGATGTCCTGCGCCTTGAGCGACTGCACGTAGGTCATCTCGCGCTCGTGGCACTCGCGCACCTCCGGGCCGGACAGCCACTGCGGCTCCATGCCCTCCGGCAGCCGGCTGAGCAGCTCCAGGTTCGACACGGACTCCGCCAGGTACGCCAGGCGGCGCAGCCGCGCCTCCTCCGGCAGGGCCGCGAACACCTGGAAGCCCTCCAGCAGCGCCTGCCGGTCCTCGCCCGTGGCCGCGTTCGCCAGCTCCAGCGACGCGTCCGCCGACTCCAGCGCCTCGTCCCAGTTGTTCTCCGGGTTGAAGCCCGCCTCCAGCAGGGACGTGTAGAGCTGCGCGGCGGCCAGCCGGCGGCGCACCTCGTGCAGGTGCTCCACCACCTCGTGCGTCAGGCGCAGCTCCAGGAGCGCCCCCGTGGTGCGCGGGTCCACGGAGCCCGTGAGGTCGTCCACCTCCACCTCGGTGCGCAGCTCCGCCTTGAGCTGCTTCGCCGCGGCGAAGCGGAACAGGGGCAGCACGCCCACCTCGCGCAGGTACACCGCCGCGACGTTGGCCTCCTTGCCGCCCATGCGCAGCGCCTTCTGCGCGCGCTCCACCGCGCCGGGGTCCGCCGCGGGCTTCTTGTTCTCCAGCCGCGTCTTCACCGCCTCGCGGTAGAGCGTCTCCAGGGAGCTGCCCGGCGGCAGCCGCTGCGGCAGGAGCGGACGCAGGCCCGGCACGTCCAGCACCCAGAGCGGGGGCGCGCCCACGCGCTTGAGCGCCCGGAAGAAGAGCGAGCCCGGCGGGTCCTGCGGCCGGAACGGGGGCAGCTCGTCCGGGTGCGCGGAGGTCGCGCCGTCCATCGCGCCGCCCGCGTGCGACTGGCCGAGCATCTTCTCACGCTGCTCGCGGGTGAACGCCGTGATGCCCTGCACCGGCGGGGGCGGCGGCGGCGGGGCCTCCTCGCCGTCCAGGCCCGTCACGCGGTCCATGTCCACGTCGTCCATCTCCAGGTCGTCCAGACCCTTGGCGCCCGTGAAGTCACAGCGCAGGAGCTTGAGCTTCTCGAAGACACAGCCTTCCAGGTTGGCGCCCCGGAAGTCGCAGTCCTGGAGGCGGCCCCCGTGGAAGTAGGCGTTGGTGAGGTCCGTGTCCCGGAAGTTCATCTTCGACAGGTCACAGCGCTCCCACTCGGAGCCCACCAGCTCCAGTCCGGAGAGGTCGGCGTTGGCGGAGAACAACTGCGTGAACGTGGCGCCCGTCTGGCCGGTGGGCGCCTGGCCGGACTTGCGCAGCTTGTTCCATTCGGCGGAACCGTTCTGGAGCAGCTTCTCGATAGTTGGGGCTTTCGGCATGGACCCCGAATTATTCGTGTGCTCTGGTCCAGGCGCCAGCACAAATGATCGAGTACCGAATCGAAGCCGACACCGTCGGGATGCGGCTGGACAAGCACCTGCGCAAGCGGATGCCCAACGTCCCCGTCAGCCACCTCTTCAAGATGATCCGCACCAAGAAGGTGCGGGTGAATGGCAAGCGCGCGCAGCCGGAGCAGTTGCTTGTCGAAGGAGACGTGCTCACCATCCGCGGCACCGAAGAGCAACTCACCCTCGCGGAGCGTCCGAAATCGGACCGTCCGCCCCCCCCGCCGCCACCGGTGGACCCCTCCCGGCTGGTCATCCTGATGGAAGACGACTGGCTCATGGCCGTGGACAAGCCCAGCGGAATGGCCGTCCATACCGGCAGCGGCATCACCGGGGGCACCCTGGTGGACTACGTGCGCGCCTACCTGGGCCCCAAGGCCACCCGCAACGACTTCACCGCCTCCCCCGCCCACCGCCTGGACCGGGAGACCTCCGGCGTCATCCTGGTGGCCAAGCGCCGCCCGGCGATGGTGCATTTCACGGAAATCTTCACCCACGGCCACCCGAAGAAGCGCTACCTGACCCTGGTGAAGGGGAAGATGCCGAAGGATTCCGGCGTCATCGACCTGCCGCTCGCCGAGCACCAGCAGACGGCCGAGTCCAAGGCCCGTCGGGGAGTGAACATGCAGGAGGCCGTCACCCGCTGGAAGGTCGTGCGCCAGTCGAGCGAGGCAGCCCTCCTCTCCTGCACCATCGAGACCGGGCGCACGCATCAGATAAGAAGGCACCTGGTCGCCGTGGGCCACCCGGTGGCGGGTGACAAGAAGTACGGAGACTTCGCCTTCAACCGCGACGTGCGGGCGCGCTGGGGGCTCAAACGTCTGTTCCTGCACGCCGAGCGCATCGAATTTCCGCACCCCGAGGATGACAGGAAGGTCGTCGTGGAGACCCCCATGCCACCCGAATTGAAGGACGTGCTGAAGCGGGCGGCGCTCCTCTAAGCCTTGAGCCCAGGACTCGACAGAACACGCATGTCCGACCCGAAGATTGACCGCAGCCGCTCCAAGCTGGTGCTCGACGGCGTTCCGCCCAAGCGCAACATCCTCGTGCGCTTGATGAAGCTCGTGGCCGTGCTGGGCCTCATGGGCGCCACCGCGGGCGTGCTCGCCGTCGTGGGCGCCTACTACGTCTTCTCCGACGGGCTGCCCGCCATCCCGAAGGTGGACGAGTACTGGCCGCCCATCGTCACGGAGGTCTACACCGACGACGCGGTGCTCGCGGGCGAGTTCTACAACGAGCGGCGCAAGGTGGTGCCCTACGAGCGCATCCCCAAGCGGCTCGTGCAGGCGTTCATCGCCAGCGAGGACTCCAGCTTCTTCGACCACTTCGGCGTGGACGTGCTGGGCACCACGCGCGCCGTCTCCAAGACGGTGATGACGAAGCTGGGCCTGCGCGCCGGCGGCGTGCAGGGCGGCTCCACGCTCACGCAGCAGACCGCGAAGGCGGTCCTCATCTCCGCGGAGGGCTACAAGGAGGCCACCGCGAAGACGCCCAAGCGGAAGATCCGCGAGGCCATCCTCGCCTTCCGGCTGGAGCAGGCGCTGACGAAGGAAGAGATTCTGTACCTCTACCTGAACAACGTCTTCCTGGGGCACCACAGCTACGGCGTGCAGAGCGCGGCGGAGAACTACTACCGCAAGGACGTGCGCGACCTGACGCTGGGGGAGATGACGCTCATCGCGGGCCTGCCCCAGGCGCCCAGCCGCTACTCGCCCTTCCTGCGTCCGGAGGCCGCGAAGAAGCGCCGCTCGTACGTGCTGGGCCGCATGCTGACGGAGGGCATGATTTCCAAGGCCGAGCATGACCAGGCCAACGCGGAGCCGGTGAAGGTGTACCCGGTGGAGGACGTCTTCCACGAGTTCGCCCCGTACTTCGTGGAGCAGGTGCGCAAGGACGTGGTGGACCGCTACGGCAACCCCGTGCTGCTCAAGGAGGGCCTCAAGGTCTTCACCACCATGGACAGCGAGCGCCAGCGCGCGGCGCAGGACTCCGTGCTGGACGGCCTGATGTCCGTGGACAAGCGCCAGGGCTGGCGCGGCCCGGTGATGCAGTTGGCCACGGAGGGCGAGCGCAAGGCGTTCCTCGACAAGGCGAAGAAGGCCATGGGCAAGGAGGAGCTCGTCGAGAACCGCCTCTACGTGGGCGTCGTCACGCGCATCGACGACGACGGCAAGGGCGCGGACGTGCAGGTGGGGCCGCACCAGGGCCGGCTGCCGCTGCTGGGCATGCGCTGGGCGCGCAAGGTGAACCCGGAGAGCTACTACCCGGCGAGCATGATCACCTCCGTCAAGAAGGCCGTGGCGGTGGGCGACGTGGTGGTGCTGCGCCACGTGGTGAAGAAGGAGCTCACGGACGACAAGGAGCAGTGGGACAAGAAGCTCGCGGAGGCCATCCCCGAGGAGGGCGTGAAGCTCTTCCGGCTGGAGCAGACGCCGGAGGCGCAGAGCGCGCTGGTCTCCATCGACCCGCATCGCCAGTACCTCACCGCCATGGTGGGCGGCTACGACTTCGACGACAACGAGTTCAACCGCGCGTTCCAGGCGTGCCGCCAGCCGGGCTCGTCCTTCAAGCCGTTCGTGTACTCGGCGGCGCTGGAGCAGTTGGAGTGGACGGAGGCCACCGTCATCGTGGACTCGCCCATCGTGGAGCACGACCCGGACAACAAGGTGTCGTGGAAGCCGGCCAACTACAGCGAGGAGTTCGTGGGTGACGTGCTGTTGCGCACGGCGCTGGTGAACTCCATGAACATCCCCGCGGTGAAGACGTTCGGCGCGGTGGGCGTGCACAACATGGCGGAGTGGTCCAAGAAGCTGGGGCTGACGACGCCCATGAACATGGACTTCTCCGCGGCGCTGGGCTCGTCCTGCGTGTACCCGTTCGACCTGGCCAGCGCGTACGCGACCTTCAACCGCTACGGCCGCAAGAAGCCCACGTACTTCATCCGCAAGGTGGAGGACCGCTTCGGCCGCACGCTGGAGGACCACACGGCGTTCGACGACGCGTGGGCCCCGCTGCAGGACCGCGTGGCCGCGGGCTACGCGCGCCTCTTCGAGCCGGGCGAGCAGGTGATGAGCCCGGAGACGGGCTTCATCCTCACGCACCTCTTGCGCGGCGTGGTGCTCCAGGGCACCGGCGGTCCCGCGCAGAGGCTGGGCAAGCCGGCGGCGGGCAAGACGGGCACGACGAACGACTCCTTCGACGCGTGGTTCGCGGCCTACACCAAGGACCTGGTGACGGTGGCGTGGGTGGGCTACGACCTGAACCCGCACCCGCTGGGCCGCTACGAGACGGGTGGCCGCGCGGCGCTGCCCATCTGGCTCAACTACATGAAGCGCGCGCTGGAGGGCCGGCCGCAGCCGGAGTTCTACCCCTGGCAGTCCATGCAGCTTGCGCGGCTCTACATCGACAAGAAGACGGGCAAGGTGTCCAGCCCCGGGGCCAAGGGCGCGGAGCTGATGTTCTTCAAGAAGGGCACCGAGCCGAAGGAGGCCGTGCCCGACAAGAACCAGGTCGGCGTGGACCAGTTCATGATGGGCGCGCAGTAGCCCGCGCGCCGCATCTCAAGACGCAGTGCCCCTTCAGGCGCCTTCGCGGAACGCACGCGAGGGCGCCTGATGTGCTTCCAGGGCCTTCCTCAGCGCGGCCACGTCCGGACCGGCCTCCAGCACGGAGCGCGCGGCGGTGGGCAGCACCTGCCGCTCGCGGCCGGAGAAGAGCCTGGGCAGGTCGTTGAAGCCCGCGCCCTGCGAGCCGATGCCGGGCGTGAGCAGCAGCGCGCCGCCCAGCCGCTCCACCACGTCGCGGTCGGCCGGGGGCAGGGTGGCGCCCATCACCGCGCCCGCGGGCAGCACGCCGGGGCCGGCCTTCTCGTTCAGCTCGCGCAGGCCGTCCGCCACCGCCTGGGCCACGGTGCGGCCGTCGCTCCCCACGGCGTTCTGCACGGGCACGCCCTCCGGGTTGGACGAGCGCACGACGACGAAGGCGCAGGCCCCGTGGGCCCTCGCGCGCTCCACCGTCTTCGCGAGCGCGCCCAGGCCCAGGTACGCGGTGAAGGTGGCGGCGTCCACGTCGTACGCGCTGCCCCTTCCGAACAGCGACTCCGCGTAGGCGTCCATGGTGGACCCGATGTCGCCGCGCTTCACGTCCAGCAGCGTGAGGGTGCCCGCGGCGCGGAAGCGCTGGAGCACGCGCTGGAGCACGACGAGCCCCTGGGGGCCGTGGCGCTCGAAGAAGGCGCTCTGGGGCTTCACCACCGCGAGCGTGTCGCCGGCCGCGTCGGCCAGCCGGTCGCAGAAGTCGGACAGGCCCTGCGCGGTGTCCGGCAGGTTCCAGCGGGCGAGCACGTCGCGGGACGGGTCCAGGCCCAGGCAGAAGGGGGAGCGCTCGTCGGCGAGCTTCGCGAAGCGCTGCGCGAAGGACAGGGGCGTCTTCAAGGGCGGGCCTCCTCTCTCACTTCAACCGGCGCGCGGTGGCGTCGAACAGCGGGTTGGGCATCACCTTCAGGACGCGCATGGGCGTGGACAACTGCCAGGGGAAGCTCACCTCCGCGGCGCCCGCGAAGATGGCGCGGCCCATGCGCGCCACGGCGTCCTCGGTCTCCATGAGGAAGGGCATGGGGAAGGTGTTCTTCGCGGTGAGCTCGCTCTTCACGAAGCCCGGGTAGACGCACGTCACCTGGACGCCGGTGCCCTTCAGGTCCACGCGCAGGCTCTCCAGGAAGGTGGCGAGGAACGCCTTGGACGCCGAGTAGGCCGCATGGCCCGCGAGCCCCCGCATGCCCGCCAGGCTGGACACGCCGACGATGTGGCCCCGGCGGCGCTCCACCATCTGCGGCAGCACCGCGCACAGCGTGGCGGCGGCGCCGGTGACGTTGGTGTCGATGATGGAGCGGGCGCGCTCCCAGTCCATGCGCTTGCCGTGCGTGGGGCCGCCGATGCCGGCGTTGGCCACCACCAGGTCCAGCCCGCCGCACTCCGCGTCGATGGCGCGGATGCGCTCCTGGGAGGCCTCGGACGCGCTGACGTCCATGACGACGGGCTCCACCGCGGCGCCCGCGGCCTGGGCCTCCGCGGACAGGGCCTGCAGGTGCGTCAGCCGCCGGCCGGTCGCGAAGACGCGCACGCCGTGCTTCGCCAGCCACAGGGCCAGTCCACGTCCCAGGCCGCTCGAGGCGCCAGTCACCAGCGCCGTCCGGTAGGTCATCTCCGCCATGCCGTCCTCCGAAGGGTGTCGCAGCGGCCTGCCTTGTCGCACGGTTGCGCGCCCGAAGGCAGGCAAAACACCTCCCCCCCCACCCGAGGACGAGGTGGCTCCTTCCGCGCGTTGACACCCTGGAGGGACGGGACTCTTCGGGAGTGTGCGACGCATGCCCTGGTGGAACTGCATCCTGGTGGTGGACGACGACCTGGACCTGCTCCGGGCCTACAAGGAAGCGCTGGAGCTGGACAGGTACGAGGTGGCGCTGGCGCGCAACGGCTTCGAGGCGCTGCGCCTGCTGGACCAGGGGCTGCGCCCGGCGCTCATCCTGCTGGACCTGATGATGCCGGGGATGAACGCTTGGTCGTTCCGGCTGAGACAGTTGGAGGACCCGGCGCTCGCCTCCATCCCGGTCATCGTCCTGTACTCGCAGGACGCGGGCGCCCGGGCGATGAACGCCCTGGGCGTGGACGCCTTCCTGGAGAAGCCGGTGGACCTGGACGTGCTGCTGGCCGCGGTGGCGGCCTACGCGAGGCCGGCGGCCTTCCTGGGCCACACCCTCCAGTAGGAGCGCCGCTCAACGGAACGGCGGCGCGGGCTGCCCCTTGAACCACTCCGTCGCGTTCAGCAGGTGCAGGTCGTGCTTGCCGGGCCGCAGCTCGATGCCGCCCGTCACCGCGCCCAGCGACGCCAGCAGGGCGCCCGTGATGTTTCCCTGCACGAGGTCCAGGTGGCCTTGCAGCGAGAAGCCCTCGCCCTTCGCCTTCAGCTCGCGCAGTTGGAGCCCGCGCTCGTCGATCTGCACCTCCCCCGTCACCTCCACCTTGGGGATGTTGAGCAGGGACGTGAGGAAGCCGGGCAGCTTCCTGGAGGACGTGATGAGCGCGACGATGGGCTGCGTGTCCGTGAGCTGGCTCGCGAAGCGCGCCCTCAGCACGGTGGGGGACAGGGAGAGGCTGGCGCGCGGCAGGGTGAAGGTCCCGCTCCAGGCGCGGATGGGCACGTTGCCGTTGGAGGACACGTCCCTCAGCCGCAGCGTCGTCCCGCTCAGGCCCAGCTCCGTCATGTCCCAGGACAGGTTCCGCGCGTCCACCTCCACCTCCGCGCGCAGGAGGACCTTGTTGGGCCCCATGCGTCCGGAGACGAGGTCCGTGTCCATGCGCAGCTCCAGGGTGTTGCGCGCCTTCGCGCCCTGGGAGGGCTCCTCGCTGCGCACCGTCACGTGGCCGGAGTCGATTTCGAGCGTCTGGCCCAGCCACGGGTTGAGCACGCGCAGGTCCAGGGGCTTGCTCTTCGCCACGCGCAGCTCGGGGGCCAGGTCCAGGCCGGACTGACCTTCCCGCCGCCGGGCCTGCACGGTGAGGGCGACCTCCGGCACCTCCAGGTCGTGGCCCTTGGGGCCCGTCACGTGCACGGGCGCGAAGGCCAGCCGCAGCGAGCCTGACGGCGGCCCCTTCGGCTCCGGGGCCATGGCCGCCTGGAGGCTCCACGGCGCCCGGGCGCGCATGGGGCCGGCCCTCAGGTCCAGCGCCTCACCGGAGGCCTTGAGCTGGCTGCCTGGCTCCAGCGTGTTGCGCTCCATGCGCACGTCCAGGTCCACCCGCCCCGCGCCGCCGTGAAGGGACACGGGGGCGCTTTCGCCCAGCAGGTCGTTGATCCAATCCAGGGGCAGCACGTCGATGCGCGTCTTCACCTGGCCGCCCAGGGCCTGGGACAGGTCGTAGCCCTTGTCGGCCTGGAAGGGCGCGTCGAGCCGGGCGCGCGAGTCGAGTGACTCCAGCCGCGCCACGCGCTTGCCGTCCACCGCGATGAAGCCCTCGGCCACGCGCACCGACGGCAGGTCCACCTGGAGCCGCTCGCGGGACTGGAGGTTCAGCGTGCCGGTGACGTCCAGGGCCCCCTCGAAGCGCACGCGGCTGAAGTCCAGCTCGCGCACCTGGTGCAGCGTGACGTCCCGGAGGTGGATGACCCAGGGCTTGCTGCTCGGGCTGGACGGCTCCTCGGGCGCGCCGGACGGCTCCAGGTGGAAGCGGGCGCCGTGCCCGTCGATGCCGTCCACGTCCACGCGCTTGCGCAACAGGCCCGTGAGCGACATGCCCGCCTCCAGCGCGTCCACCTCCACCTTCCACCAGACGTTCGCGTCCTGCTGGGTGAGGGTGAAGCCCTTCAGGTGCAGCCGGCCCACGGGCCACAGCCACCACGCGCGCTCCCACGTCAACCGCGTGCGGTCCGTCGCGCGGCCCATGATGGCCTGGGTGACGCCCGTGTTGAGCGCGACGTTGAGGGCGACCTCCAGCACCGCCACCGCCACCGCGGCCCACAGGGCGGCGCGGCGCCAGCGCCTGCCGCGAGGGGCCGCGTCCTGCACGTCCGGGGGAGGGGAGACGGTCATGTCGCGAGGTTCCGGGAAGAGGCCCCTGGATGCCTCATGCTCCCGGCACGCACAAGGCGTGTTTCCTCGCGACGATGGATGGGCGACACCGCCCTCAGTGGACGGGGGCGGCGCCGTTCTCCATCTTCGCCATCACCTGGTCGATGGAGAAGCTGGCCGGGTGCTGGCGCGACGGGAACTCCTGGAAGGAGGCCAGGAACCGGCCCACCAGGGCCTGCGCGGGCACCAGGACGAAGGTGCGGTCCACCATCCAGGAGAAGTAGCCGACGGAGTCCATGGAGCGCTCCAGCGGATCCGCGCGCAGGTCGAAGATGAGCGGGACGCGGCGGCTGGTGAAGGGCTGCGCCCACACCTCGATGCCCCTGGCGTTCTGCTCCTCGAAGACGAGCTTGAAGCGCCTGTAGCGCATGGCGACCAGCTCGCCGTCGTCGCCGAAGTAGAAGAACTCCTCGCGCCGGGACTCCGGGGACTGGCCGGACAGCAGCGCCGTCTGGTCATAGCCGTCCAGGTGGACCTTGAAGTGCTTGTCGCCCGCGTCATGGCCGTCGAGCAGCTTCCGCACGATGTCCGGCTCGCCCGCGGCGGAGAGCAGCGTGGGCAGCCAGTCCTCGGAGGAGAACAGCTCGTTGATCTGCGTGCCGGGCTTCACGACGCCGGGCCAGCGCACGAGGCACGGGGCCCGGAACGCGCCCTCCCAGTTGGTGTCCTTCTCGCCGCGGAAGGGCGTCATGCCGCCGTCCGGCCACATGCTCGTCATCGCGCCGTTGTCCGTGCTGTAGATGACGATGGTGTCATCCGAGATGCCCAGTTGGTCCAGCTTGTCCAGCAGCCGCCCCACGTGCCCGTCGTGCTCCACCATGCCGTCCGGGAAGAGGCCGAAGCCCGTCTTGCCCTGGGACTCCTTCCGCAGGTGCGTGTGGATGTGCATGCGAGTGGTGTTGAACCAGATGAAGAAGGGCTTCTGCTCCTGCTGCGTGCGGTCGATGAAGTCCAGGGTCGCGGCGAGGAACTCCTCGTCCACGGTCTCCATGCGCTTCTTTGTCAGCGGGCCGGTGTCCTCCACCGTCTGGCCGCCCCGGCCGTCCGCCTTGCTCTTGAGCACGCCGCGCGGACCGAAGCGCTGCCGGAACGCGGGGTCCTTGGGGTAGTCCACGTTCTCCGGCTCCTCCTCGGCGTTGAGGTGGTAGAGGTTGCCGAAGAACTCGTCGAAGCCGTGCACGGTGGGCAGGAACTCGTCGCGGTCACCGAGGTGGTTCTTGCCGAACTGGCCGGTGCGGTAGCCCAGGGGCTTGAGCAGGTCCGCGAGGGTCGGGTCCTCGGGTTGGAGCCCCACCTTCGCGCCCGGCATGCCGACCTTGGTGAGGCCCGTGCGGAAGGGGCACTGCCCGGTGATGAAGGCCGCGCGGCCGGCGGTGCAGCTCTGCTGGGCGTAGTAGTCAGTGAAGAGCGCGCCCTCCCTGGCCAGCCGGTCGATGTTCGGCGTGCGGTAGCCCATGACGCCCAGGTTGTAGGCGCTGAGGTTCCAGTAGCCGATGTCGTCTCCGAAGATGACCAGGATGTTGGGCTGCTTCTTCTTCACGGGCTTCGTCGCCATGGGGGCACGCTCCGGTGTCTGGGGTTGCGCGTAGGGATGGGGACGCGGCGGGCGGTGGACAACCGGAAGGGAGCGGCGTGGCGTGCGGAGGGCGTGTCTGGATGTCATTGCCCGGGTGCGCGGCGGTTCCCATCCTCCAGGGGAACCCCCTGTGGAAGGACGGGTGTCTTGATGGGAATCACGGGCCGCACGGGACCTGTCGAGGCGCTGCGCAACCTGACGTTGTCACTGCAGCGCATGGTGGCGGCCGAGATCGCGACCGGCGTGGTGCGCGGCACCGCCGACGGGCTCCGCGAGGAGGTCCCCGACGGCGACCATCAGTTGCACACCCTGCTCCAGGACTCGCTCACGGTGCTGGGCCGCATGGCGCACGAGGCCGCCGGGCGCGAACCGGGAGCGTCGGCGGACGCGACCGAGGTGCTGGCGGGCGCGGCCATGGAGGGGGCGCTGAAGGCGCTGGAGAAGGAGTGGAATGACGGGGGCCTGCCGCTCCACGGCTTCATGGTGAGGCTCAACCAGCTCTTCGACGAGGTGGTGGCGTTCGCCCATTCCCGCACGGATGAGATCCGCACGCCAGGCGAGCGCGCCCAGGCGATGGCCCGGGGCGTGGTGAAGGCGGCCACGGAGCAGTTGCATGACTCCCTGCCGGCCATCCTGGAGGACGCGCGCGGCGTGGTGCCATTGGGGGAGGAGGTGGCGTCGAAGGTGGGCCGGGGGCTGGTGTCGGGCGTCGAGTCCATGCTGCGAGAGGACTCCGCGTGGCTGTTGGGGCTGGTGGAGCAGGCGGGGCAGGGGTTGGTGCGGGGGCTGGCTGCGGGCCTCCACGAGGAGCTGGTGACGAACCCGATGGCCTCCCGGGAAGCGCTGGGCGCGTCCCTGGCGGCGCTCGCCGAGCGCACCGCGGCGGCCACCGTCCGGGGGGCGGGGAGCGCGCTCACGCAGGAACAGCTCCGCTGGCGGCAGGAGCCCCGCCACCAGGACCTGGTGCGGCGCACGAGCCGGGACATCACCGCCGGAGCGCTGGAGGCCCTGGGCGCGCGGTTGAGACGGCCCCTGCTGGCGCTCGCGGGAGCAGGCAGCGCGCTCGTGGCGCTGACGGTGCTGTCGTCCCGGTGGCGCCGCGCGTGAGGGTTGAGCCGTCTTCGACCCGGGGTGAGCGGGCGCCAGGCTGATGCGCTGCCCGGGACCTTGGTCCCTGTCCACTCCCTCGCCACCTTCCTTCCATGGACGGGTTCGAGAACGCCTTCGCGCTGCTCCTGGATGGCCGCGGCGGTGCACGCCCGCTCACCCTGGAGGAGACGCGGAGCTGGCGGGCTTCGGATGGCATGCTCTGGGTCCACCTGCCTCCGGACCTGCCGGACCTGCCGCGCGTGCTGGAGGCCGTCTTCCGCCTGCCTCCCCAGGTGCGTGAACCGCTCCTGGCCGACACGGGCCGCGTGCGCATCGACGTGCTCAACGAGAACGAGCTCGTCCTGCTCCTGCTGCACCCGGACTCGACGCCTCCCGACGCGTCGTCCCCGCGCCAGTTGCGCGCCTGGATGACGGCGGACCGCTGCGTCACCGTGGCGCCCACGTCCCAGCACGCCATCGTGGCCGTCCGGGAGCAGCTCGCCCATGGCCGGGGACCCCGTGGCACGGACCTCTTCCTCGCCTTCGCCACCACCGCCATCTCCACGGCCGCGCTGCGCACCAGCGAGCTGGACGACACGCTGTCCGGCCTGGAGACCCGCTTCGAGGCGCGCCGCGACGACACCGCCGATGTGCCGGGGGACCTGCGCCGACTGCGCCGCACCCTCGTGGAGCAGCGCCGCTTCCTCTCCCTGGTCCGCGACGCCATCCTGCGCGTCAGCCTGCTCACCGTGGAGTGGGTGCACGCCCAGCAGCGGGAGCTGCGCCAGATGGCCGAGCGCGCCGGCGGCGCCCTCAAGGAGATGGACGCCCTGGTGGAGCGCGCCCGCATCCTCCACGAGGACATCAAGGCCCGGCAGGACGCCCGCAGCCAGCGCATCCTCTACATGCTCACCATCATCTCCGGCGTCTTCCTGCCCCTGTCCTTCATCACCGGACTGCTGGGCGTCAACCTGGGCGGCATCCCAGGCAGGCACTGGCGTGGCTCGTTCCTGCTGCTGGTGCTCGTGCTCGTCGTCCTCGCCGCCGCGGAGTGGCGCGCCCTGCGCCGCCGCGAGCTCGTCTGAAGGCAGGCACCTCACCTCGTCAGCGGACATCCCCGTGCGACCCGCGTTCCGTGGCGACCGGCTCCACTTCCTCACCAGCTTCATCCCCGGGCGCGGCACAGGCAGGGGGAGGACTTGATGGCGGGAGTCCGGACGCGTTGCCTGCTGCTCGGACTCATGGGGGGCCTGTGCTGCGCCGTTTCCCCCTCTTCTCCAGACGCCGCCTGCTCCCTGACGGCCGGGCTCAGCGGGCCCTCCTCCTGAAGCCCCCACGCCGCGTTGTGGCGGGGCCCCGGCGTTCCCACCCTCATGTCTGGGATTGCACCGGGACAGGAGGCGAGCTTGATGCGACGCACGTGGAAGGGCACGGCCTGCCTGCCGTGGGCGCTGGCGCTGCTGGTCGCCATCCCCCTCCAGGCGCTGGCGGCGGATCCGCTGCCGTCCTGGAATGAAGGCCCGGTGAAGCAGTCCATCATCGACTTCGTCACCCGCGCCACCACCGAGGGCGGCCCCGGCTACGTCCCCCCGGAGGAGCGCATCGCCACCTTCGACAACGACGGCACGCTCTGGCAGGAGCAGCCCGTCGCGCAGGGCGCCTTCCTGCTGGACCAGGTCAAGGCCCGCGTGAAGGAGGACGCGTCGCTCGCGAAGCGGCAGCCCTTCAAGGCCGTGCTGGAAGGCGACCTGGCCCTGCTGTCCGCCATGGACGAGCCCCAGTTGATGGAGCTGTTCGCCGCCACCCACGCGGGCAAGACGCAGGACGCGTTCGCCCGCGAGGCCCAGGCCTTCTTCCAGACGGCGCGCCACCCGACGCTGGGCGTGCCGTACACGCAGCTCGCGTACGTGCCCATGCTGGAGCTGCTCCAGTACCTGCGCGCCAACGGCTTCCAGACGTGGATCTCCTCGGGCGGCGGCGCCGACTTCATGCGGGTCGTCTCCGAGGACACCTACGGCATCCCGCCCCAGCAGGTCATCGGCAGCAGCCTCAAGGAGAAGTACGACGAGAACAACGGCCACCCGGTGCTGCGGCGCGAGGCCCGCCTGGACCACCTCAACGACAAGGCCGGCAAGCCGGTGGGAATCGAGCAGCACATCGGGCGGCGGCCCGTGTTCGCGGCGGGCAACGTCCGCTCGGGTGGTGACATCCCGATGCTCCAGTACACGAAGGAGCAGCCGCGCCCCGGCTTCGCGTTGCTCATCGACCACGACGACGCGGAGCGCGAGTTCGCCTACCAGGAGAAGAACGACGCGTCCCTGAAGGCCGCGCGCGAGGGCGGCTGGACCGTGGTCAGCATGCGCCGGGACTGGAAGCGCGTCTTCCCGCAGGAGGGCCGGTGATGGACGTCTTGCATGCCTTCATCGAGCTGATGATCTCGACCTTCATCATCGCGCTCGGGTTGTCGCAGGGGCTGTCGTGGCGCCTGGCGGACCTGGGCCAGGGCGTGCGGCAGCCCGCGTTCGCGCGAGGCCTGGGGGTGTGCCTCGTGGGCGTGCCCCTGCTGTCCCTCATCGTGGTGAAGGTGCTGCCCGTGCCGCCCGTCGCCGCGGGCGTCATCGCGGTGATGGCGTTCTGCCCGGGGCTGCCCATGGCGCTCAACGTCGTGTCCCATCAGAAGGGCAACCTGTCGCTGGCCCTGGCGCTGTCCATCACGCTGTCGCTCGTCGCCATCGTGCTGATGCCGCTGTCCCTGAACCTGCTGGAGCGGCTGTTCCCCTTCGCCATCCAGGCGCCGCCGTACAGCACGCTCCTGGGCAGGGTCATCCTCCCGTTCCTCGTGCCCTTCGCCCTGGGCATCGGCTTCCAGAAGGTGGCCCCCGCCTGGGCGCACCGGCTGCGCAAGCCGGTGAAGCTCTACTTCAACGTCGCCCTGGCCGTGGCCGCGCTGACGCTGGTCGTGGTCAGCCTCCCGCTGCTGAAGCGCCTCCACTTCTGGGCGTTCGTCGCGATGGTGGTGGTGACGCTGGGGGCCGCGGCCCTGGGCCACGTGGCCGGCCGGCCCCGGCCCGGGGACCGCACGGCGCTGGCCATCTCCGCCGTCTTCGGCAACCCCGCCTTCGCCTTCTGCCTGGGCAGCAGCATCTACCCCATGAAGAGCCTGCTGGGCGTCATGGGGCTGTACCTCCTGATTCGCACCCTGGCCCTGGTGCCGTACCTGCTCTGGAACCAGCGCCACCAGGCGTCCGAGCGCGGCGGCGGGCCGTCCCTGCCGTCGGGCAGGCGGGCCTCCGCGGGCACATAGGCCGCTTCCTGTCGTGAAGCCGATGCGCGCAACGCACCCCGGTGGGTGATGCGGCGGCGCCCGTGGGCCTCCACCCTTCCTTGCGTCCGGGAGGCCAGGCACACGGGGGGGAAGGGCCATGAAGCGCACCGCGGCCAAGGCCGCTCAGGTCCTGGGTCGCTTCCTTCCGGGCATCGAGCAGGCACGCACCTATGAGCGGCGGTGGCTGCGCGCGGACGTCCTGGCCGCGCTCACCGTGGGCGCGATGCTCATCCCCCAGGGGCTGGCCTACGCGCAGATTGTCGGCGTGCGCCCCGCGGCGGGGCTGTACGCGGGCGTCTTCGCGATGCTGGCCTACGCGCTGTTCGGTCCGTCGCGTCACCTGCTGCTGGGGCCGGAGGCGGGCGCGGCCATCCTCACCGCGACGGCGCTGGGCCCGGTGGTGGCGGGCGGCGGACCGGAGCGGCTGGCGTCCCTGGCGGCGCTGCTCGCGTTGATGGTGGGGGGCGTGAGCCTGCTGGGCGGGCTGTTCCGGGCGGGGGCGCTGGCGGACTTCCTGTCGCGGCCCATCCTCATCGGCTACATCAACGGCGCGGCGCTCATCATCATCGGCAGCCAACTGGCCCGGATGTTCGGGCTGGAGCGCGGGTCGAACCAGTTCGCGGGGCAGTTGCAGGAGGTCGCGGCGAACGTGGGCCGCACGCACGTGCCCACGCTGCTCCTGGGGCTGGGCATCGTCGCGGCGCTGGTGGCCATGCGCCGCTTCCTGCCGCGCTGGCCCGCGCCGCTGGTGATGGTGGTGCTCACCACGGCGGCGACCTGGGCGTTCCAACTGGAGCACGGCGGCGTGAAGGTGGTGGGGCCCATCGCCGCGGCGGCGCCCGCGTTCGGCCTGCCCTCCTTGCGCTTCGAGGACGTGCGCGCGCTGCTGCCCGCGGCCTTCAGCCTCGCGCTGGTGAGCTACGCCAGCTCCGTGCTCACGGGCCGCATCTACGCGGACCGCTTCGGCTACCGGCTGGACACGCAGCAGGAGTTCTTCGGCCAGGCGGCGGCCAACCTGCTCACCGGCCTCACGCAGGGCTTCCCGGTGTCGGGCAGCGACTCGCGCACGGCGGTCAACGCGTCCATGAAGGGGCGCACGCAGCTCGTCGGCGTGGGCGCGGCCGGGGTGGTGCTGGTGTTCTCGCTGTTCCTCACGCCGCTTTTGGCGAAGCTGCCCCTGGTGACGCTGGGGGCCATCGTCATCGTCGCGGCGGTGTACCTGCTGGAGGTGAAGCCGCTCCTGCGGCTGTGGCGCGTGCGGCCGGTGGAGGCGGTGCTCGCGGTGGTGACGATGCTGGGCGTGCTCTTCCTGGGCATCCTCCAGGGCATCCTCATCGCGGTGGCGCTGTCGCTGGTGGACCTCATCCGCCGCGCGGCGCACCCGCACGACGCCGTGCTGGGCGAGCGCGAGGGCATGCCCGGCTGGCACGACGTGGAGGGCCACGCGGACGCGGAGACGATCCCGGGCCTCGTCGTCTACCGCTTCGACGCGCCCCTCTTCTTCGCCAACGCCCGCTTCCTGCGCGAACAGGTGCGCCGGCTGGTGGCGGACTCGCGCCACCCGGTGCGCTGGTTCGTGCTGGACGCGTCCTCCGTGTTCGACCTGGACATCACCGCCGCGGAGAGCCTGGAGAAGGTGCGCCACGAGCTCACGGACGAAGGCATCGTCTTCGCCGTGGCCCAGGCGCGCGCGCCGATGCGCCGGATGCTCAAGCGCTCCGGGCTGACAGCGCGCATCGGCGAGGAGCTGCTCTTTCCCACCGTGGGCGCGGCCGTTCGCGCCTACCTCGAATCGCGAGGCGACGCGCGGACCGCCGAAGGCGGCGCGCCCGTCTCCTCGCCACAGGTGCACTGACGCCATGATGCCAATCCATTCCAGGGCCCCGGGCGCCACGGTGCTGGGCGCGGCGCTGGGCCTGCTCCTCTCCGTGACGGCGCTGGCGCAGGACGCGCACTACACCACGCGGCAGTTCGGCAACCGGGCGTGGCTGCTGGGCGGCGCCTTCGTGGGCAACCCGAACGACATCAGCGCCGTCTATTACAACCCCGGCGCGCTCGCGCTCCTGGACGCGCCGGAGCTGGAGCTCACCGGCAGCGTCTATGAGTACACGCACGTGAACGTGAAGGACGGGCAGGGCCAGGGCAGGGGCCTGTCCGACTCCAACGTGGACGTGCTGCCGTCGCTCATCGCCGGCTCGCTGCGCTTCGGGTTCCTGGGGAAGTCCCGGATGGCCTACTCGCTGCTCACGCGCCAGGGCTTCGCCTACAGCCTGCAGTCGCGCGGCACGCGGCTGGGCACGGACCTGGCCGGCGTGCAGGGCCTGGACCTGCTGTCCACGAACGTGCGCCTGGACCAGAACGTGAGCGAGTTCTGGACGGGCCTCTCCTGGGCCTACCCCGTCACGGAGCACCTGGGCCTGGGCCTGACGCCGTTCATCGCGTCCCGGCATCACGAGCTGAGCTTCCAGACGCTGGCGCAGGGCTCCGGCGCCGCCGGCCAGCAGCTGCTGGCGACCCTGGGCCGCGACCTGGAGTTCGACCACGTCCGGGTGTTGTTGAAGGTGGGCGCCAGCTACCAGCGCGGCCCCTGGGCCGTGGGGCTCGCGGTGACGACGCCGAGCGTGGCGCTCTGGGGCCGGGGCTCGGTGGGGTACGAGCGCGCCGTGCAGTCCCAGGGGCTGGACACGAACGCGCCCGCCCCCGTGTTCAACTATCAGGAGGACCTGCCGGCGCACTTCCGCAACTCCTGGTCCGCGGCGCTCGGCGTCAGCCGGAGCTTCGGCGCGTCGACCGCGGTGTACGCGTCCCTGGAGGGCTACGCGCGCGTCGCGACCGTCACCCTGGTGGACGCGGAGCCCATCGTGCCGCGCGGCACCACCGAGCCCATCGACGGGGACTACGCCTTCGCGCTCAAGGCGCTGCTCAACGGGGCGCTGGGCGTGGAGCAGGCGCTGGGGGACCGGGTGCGGGTGTACCTGAGCGGGCACACGGACTTCAGCGCGCTGGACCAGACGCCCGGGACGAACGCGCTGCTGAGCGGCTGGGACCTGTACCACGTCGCCTCGGGCATCCACTTCGTGCTGGGCCGCTCGCGCTTCACGCTGGGCGGCGACCTGGCGTGGGGCGGCAAGCAGACCGGCCGCTTCTCGGAGTCGCTCCAGCAACTGGGCCTGTCCTCCTCCCTGCGGACCCAGGACGTCCGCTACTTCCAGGCCACGCTGCTGGTGGGCGCCAGCTTCTCGTTCAAGGACACGCGAGGCACCAGCGGCAAGGGCAGCGTGGAGGAAGCCCCGAAGGCGGACGCGCCATGACGCCGCCGCGGCACGAAGGCGCGGTGGACGAGGAGGCGGCCTCGGCCTTCCTGCTGGACCTGGCGAAGGCGCTGCACCTGGCCTACCAGCCGTCGTTGCTGGTGGAGGAGCGCGTGCGCCGGGCGGCGAAGGCGTGGGGGCTGGACGTGGAGGTCTTTACGCTCCAGAGCCTGGCGATGACGCAGGTGGCGTCACCGCGGCGCCCGCGCGTGGCCTTCGCGAGGCTGCCCTTCAGCCCGCACTGGAACCTGGTCCGGGCCGCGGCGCTCCTGCGGCTGGCGGACGCCATCGCCGAAGGGCGCGGGGGGGTGCCCGAGTCCCGCGCGGAGCTGGACCGCATCCTGGCCCGGCGCGCGCCCTATCCCGTGTGGCTCGTGTTCGTGGCGTACGGCGTCTACGGCGCCGCGGTGGCGGCGCGGGTGGGCGGGGCGGGGTGGGAGATGCTGGCGGCCTTCGTCGTGGGCTTCGTCGCGGGGGGCATCCACTTCGGCACGCTGCACTCGCAGCGGGTGGACCTGCAGAAGAGCTTCCTCGCCGCGTTCCTGGGGACGCTGGTGGCGTTCGGGCTCACGTTCGTGCTGCCGCCCTTCAACGCCGTGCGGGCGCTGTTCGGCGGCATCGTGCTGCTGGTGCCCGCGATGGTGGTGACGCTGGGCTCGCTGGAGCTGGCCATGGAGTCGGTGGAGGCGGGCCTGCCCCGGCTGACGTACGGCCTGTTGCGCTTCCTGATGATGGGCGTGGGCATGGCCGCGGCGGGGACGCTCTGGAGCTTCTTCTGGCCGCTGCCGCCGCACGCGGCGGGGCCCGCCCTGCCGCCGCTCCTGACGTTCCTCCTGATGGCGGTGGGAGGCGTGGCGCTGTCGGTGTGCATGTCGGGACGGCCTCGCGACGTGGCGTGGATTGTCGCCGGGGTGCTGCTCGCCTGGGGGACGCAGACGGGCGCGAAGGCGCTCCTGGGGGACCGGGGCAGTCCGCTGGTGGCCGCGTTCGTGCTGGGCGTCGCGGGGCTGCTCTACGGGCGCAAGGGGGACCGGATGCCCATGACGGTCATCCTGCCGGGGTTGCTGCAACTGGCGCCGGGCTTCATCGGCACGAAGGTCCTCGTCGCGCTGCTCGGCGGGGGCGCCGCGGGCGCGGAGGACGCGCGGCTGTTCGACGTGCTGCTGGTGGCGCTCCAACTGGTGCTGGGGCTGGTGTTCGCCACGGTGGTGGTGCCGCCGCGCTTCTCCGTGGACCGGGGCACGCCGGTGCCTCCGGGCGCGGGCCCCGCGTAGCGGCTCAGGGGCGCACGATGCAGCGGAAGCCGATGTGGCTGGCGCCGCTGTCCACGGCCTGGGGCGAGCGTGCCGCGGGGCGGTAGCGGCGGCAGTAGTTGGGCGCGCACAGGTGGCTGCCGCCCTTGAGGACGCGGCGGGGGATGGTGATGGCGGGCGTGGAGGGGTCCTGGCTGCCCTGCGCGGTGGAGGGGCCTCGCGGGTTCACGGGGATGCAGCACGCCTTGCCTTTGTTGCCCTGGTGGCGCTCCTGGTACCAGTCGGTGGTCCATTCCCAGACGTTGCCGGCCATCTCATGCAGGCCGTAGCCGTTGGGCGGGAAGGCGCCGACGGGGCAGGTGCCCTCGTGGCCGTCCTCGCGGAGGTTCTGCCACGGGAAGTAGCCCTGCCAGGTGTTGGCCATGTGCTCGCCGTTCGGAGTGAAGTCATTGCCCCAGCAGAACTCGTTGCGGTCCAGGCCGCCGCGCGCGGCGCGCTCCCACTCCGCTTCGGAAGGGAGCGCCTTGCCGGCCCAGGTGGCGTAGGCCTCCGCGTCCTCGAAGGCGATGTGGACGACGGGGTGGTCGCGGCGGTGTTTCACGGAGGAGCGGCGGCCCTCGGGGTGTTTCCAGCAGGCCTCGGGGACGTAGCTCCACCAGTTGGCCACGTTGCCCAGGTCCACGGGCCCCGGGGCCTTCTGGAAGACGAGCGAGCCGGGGACGAGCGTCTCCGGCGTGGCGCCGGGGTAGTCCGCGGGGTCGAGGGGCCGCTGGGCGACGGTGACGTAGCCGGTGGCCTCGACGAAGCGGGCGAACTGTTCGTTCGTCACGGTGAAGCGGTCCATCCAGAAGCCGGAGACGGTCACCTGGTGCGCGGGCGCCTCTTCCGGATAGTGGTGGTCGGAGCCCATCCAGTACGTGCCGCCGGGGACCCACACCATGTCCGGGAACGGAGCCCGGCCGGGGCGCGCGGCGGTGTCGGTGGGCTCCACGTCGGGGGCGGCGTCGCGGCTGTCATTCCGGTGCATGGCTTGAGGTCCTCCACTGGAGAACATCCGGTCCGGCGCGGGGAATGACACTCGCACCGGGGGCCGGGTAGGGTGTCGGCGCGTTGACGTGCGGTGGAGCCTGGATGGCTGGAAAAGTCCGAGGACAGAGGGCAGTCCTGCCCAAGGCTTTGGGCGCATGGCTTCTGCTCGCCGCCACTGTTTCAGGCGGGTGCTCCCAGGCCCAGAGGCCAGCGCGGCATACCTATCTCATCGCGGAGGATGCAGGTGGAGTGGGTGGCGCCGGTGGTCGTGATTGCGATGCCGAGCATGTCACCTGCTTCGACCGGTGCTGGAACTCCGCTCCGCCGCTGACGAGCATCAAGTGGGGCTCCGGCAAGCACCATGAGTACTGCACGGAGGAGTGCCGCGCACGCTACATGGATTGCATCGAGGACGTGGAGCGGGCGTCACGGAAGGGCTCGGAACTGCGGTTCTCGAATCGGGATGGGGCGCTGGATTGGTTGAGAACGCACCGGACGGAGGTGGCGATTGGAACGGTCGTCGTCATCGCGGGCGTGGCGTTCGTCGTCGCCACGGTTGGATCGGGAGCGTTGATTCTCGCCCCTCTTGCGCTCTAGTGACAGCGAACGGGACAAGGCCATGACTGCTTCCAAGGAATTCGAAATGGAGTCGACGCTGCGAATCCTGGACGCCGTGAGCAAAAGCTATCCGCCCGGCTCCAAGGAAGAGGCCGCTGTCCAACTTGCGGCTATCTCCTTGCTCTACCTCCGCCGGCTCAAGAAGCTGGACGGCTTTCTTGAGTTTCATCGGGAGTTCTCCGACTCCTCGGCGCACGTCTCCATCTCAAGGGAGTTCGCGACCCAGGCCGATGCGGACATATGGCTAGCCAGTGGAGAAGCTGTCGATGGCACGCTCGTCAGGATCGAGGGCCGGGGCTTTCAGGTCATCCAGTTGCCCAAGGGACTGAAGTTCCTCCGGACGCCCCTTCCGGATGAGTTGGGACCTCCAGGGCCGAAGTAGCGAGGCAGCACCGCCACCGCCGTCGGTGCTCCATCCGGCGGTGGCGGTACGCGGGGTCAATGGTGCGACTGCTGGGCGCGGTGGATGAACTGCTCCACCTCGTTGGCCAGGGTCATGACCTGGTCGCCGATGCTGGGCGCCTCCTTCTGCTTGCGCGCCTCCGCCATCTTCTGTTTCACGCGCTCCTTCATCGGCCCGATGCTCAGGCTGCCCGGCGCCTGGCTGGGCAGGAACTCGATGAGGCTCTCCGCGAACTGCTTCACCAGCATCTGCGCCGGGACGAACGTGAACATGCGCTCGCCGTACCACTGGGTGTACAGGCCGGAGTGGGGCCCGTACTCGAACGGATCCGAGCGCAGGTTGATGAGGTAGGGCCACGCCGGGTTGAAGCGCTTGCCGCTGAACCACATGTCCGGGCCTTCCCCGTCCTGGTAGCTGAAGATGATCTTCCAGTCCTTGTAGCGGACCGCCGCCAGGTCGCCGCTGTCGAGCACGTAGAGGAACTCGCTGCGGCGGCCCTCCTCCGTGCCCGCCAGCAGCCCGCTCTGGTCGTATCCGTCCAGGTGGACCCGGAAGGTCTTGGCGCCGACCTTGTAGCCCTTCCTGCACTTCTCCACGAGGTCCGTGGGGCCGCCCGCCGCCGCCACCAGCGTGGGCATCCAGTCCTCGTGCGCGAAGATGTCGTTGATGACGCGCCCCGGCTCCACCACGCCCGGCCAGCGCACCACGCACGGCACCCGCACGCCGCCCTCCCACGTCGAGCCCTTCTCCCCGCGGAACGGGCTGTTGCCGCCATCCGGCCAGCCCATCTTCTCCACGCCGTTGTCGGTGGAGAACACGACCAGGGTGTTGTCCGCGATGCCCAGCTCATCCAGCTTGTCCAGCAGCACCCCGACGATGTCGTCCAGCTCCCGCATCGCGTCCGCGTAGAGGCCGTAGCCCGTGGCGTTGCGGTACTTCTCCTGGAGGAACGTCCAGACGTGCGTGCGCGTGGTGTTGTGCCAGAGGAAGAACGGCTTGCCGTCCTTCACGGCGCGCTCCATGAAGTCCAGGGTGCCCTCCAGGAACTCGCCGTCCACGGTCTCCATGCGCTTCGTGGTGAGCGGGCCGGTGTCCTCGATGCGCTGGTGGCCCACCACGCCCCAGCGCGGGTCCTCGGTGGCGTCCTTGCGGTCCGTGGCCCAACTGTGCAGCACGCCGCGCGGGCCGAAGCGGGCCTTGAAGGCCGGGTCCTTGGGGTAGTCCGGGCACTCCGGCTCGTTCTCCGCGTTGAGGTGGTAGAGGTTGCCGAAGAACTCGTCGAAGCCGTGCACGGTGGGCAGGTAGGGATTGGAGTCGCCCAGGTGGTTCTTGCCGAACTGGCCGCAGGTGTAGCCCAGGGGCTTGAGCATCTCCGCGAGGGTGGGGTCGGAGTCCTGCAGGCCGTACTTCGCGCCCGGCATGCCAATGGTGGTGAGTCCGGTGCGCAGCGGGTTCATGCCGGTGATGAACGCCGCGCGGCCGGCGGTGCAGCTCTGCTGGCCGTAGCAGTCCGTCATCAGCGCGCCTTGCTTCGCGATGCGGTCGATGTTGGGCGTGCGGTAGCCCATCATCCCCTGGTTGTAGGCGCTGATGTTCCAGAAGCCGATGTCGTCTCCCCAGATGACCAGGATGTTGGGCTTCTGCTTCGCCTGCTTGCCGTGTCCGTTGCCCGAGGGTTTCGCTTTGCTTGCCATGCACGACCTCCTGGACACGAGGTGTTCATAGCCAAGGGCGCGGGCATCGTTCCGGGAGGCAGGTCCGGGGCTCAGCGGGAGTCGCGTCCACCGATGGCGGGGAACCGCTCGTAGGCTCGCTGGAGCGCTTCGATGTGCGCGGGGTTGTCGTAGTCCAGCGGGGCCTCCGTGAGCTGGACCACCCAGCCCCCAGAAGGGGTGCGCCGTGAGCAGGACAGCAGCTCCGCGTCACGAGCAGCGTCCGGGAAACCGATGGCCCGAGCGGCGGCTTCGGACCAGTAGTTCAGCCACCCGAGGTACCGGGGAATCACTGCGGAACGGATGTTCCAGGGCATCTCCAGCATGGGGAGCCCCCGGGGGGACAACATCGGTGCATCCGCGGAGCGACGCAGTTGCTCCGAAATCTCTACGCCAAAGTTCTTCTGCGATGCATGTCCCCAGAAACCCCGTGCACTCTCAGCCATGCCCTCCAGCATGCTTGCGGCTTTCTCGAGCGTGAACGCATCCATGGGCAGCTTCGCGTGGATATCGAGAAGGGGCTGCCCGCCTGGAGCTTGCCGTGCGGGAATCTCCAGCCCATTGAGCATCACAGGAGCACTCTCATCGCCGTTGCAGAGGAGGGGGAATTTCCCGTGTGCGGCGGCTTCCTCAAGCCAGGCATCCCGTTGTGGCAATGCAATCGGGTGCCCTTCCTTGGAGATCTCCCATTCCATGCGCAGGCCCGGGAACGCGCTTTCCAGTGCACGAACCACCGAGAGCGAGCGGCCGTCGTTGGGCTGCAGGGCGGGAGCATAAATCGTGAAGAGGAGGCGGGTCATCGTGTGCACCCCGTGACGACGATATGAAGTGAGTCGTCCTCGTCGAGCAATGCCTGCTTGTGCTGCTCGGTGCTGACTCCCACGACGAATCGATACCCACAGGCCTCCGCGATGTCCCGCTCTTCGCGCATCTCCATCACCTGTTTTTCAACGACTTGTCCCTGGAGGAACTCACTGTAGGTGTCGAACCGGTCGGTCTTGATCTCCCACAGCACGGGTACGCCGACCTGCAGCGCGTCGAAGTGCTTCCCATCCACGAGCACATCCATGCCGGGATACCGGTTCGGCGGAATGCGATCCGCGCACGTGTTGTGGTCGTCGTCGCCGCCCCGGTGCGGCACGGGGATGGGCTCGCAGCGGGACGGGCGCCTGCGGTGCCTGGGCGGAAGCGGCGGCAGCAGGTCCTGGCCAGAAGGCTGTGGCAGGGGCCTTCGTTTCGCCACGGTCTCCCGAGGCGCCACCCTGGTTCCGATCGTGGGCTTCACCTCCTCCGGATAGAGCTGGCGGAACTCGTATGCATCCAGCGCCTCCTTGATGACGACGGCGACCACCACCACGCCGACGACAATCACCGCGCCCACGGCGATTTCGGGCGCGGCCAGGACGCAGATACCGACTCCCAACGCCGCCGCATCCGTGGAGGCCACGGTGCACCGTCCCGTCGTGTCGTGAAACCGGACCCGGTCGGCATCCAGCGCCGGGAAGCACCGCTCCACCATCTCTGCCCAGGGGCGGGTCGCCTCCTGGACAATGCACCGTCCCTCATCCGTCCAGGGCAGCGCCGCGGCCCGCTGGAGGTTGGCGAGGCGCGTGCCCCCGGTCGCTGAACCGCGCGGCGTCGGCGTCGTAGACGCGCACGCCGAGAGAAGAAGCAGAAGCGCGATGGCGGCTCGACCCTGCATGGCCACGTTCTTTCGGGGAGGGGACCCGCGCACAGTACCAGCGCGTCCCTTCAATGCCTGGGCCCCCGCGAGTCGCCCTCCACGCTTCAAGCCCGCCACTCCGGCGACATGCGCCATGGATGACGCTGGTCATGCCTGACGGAACGGCGCGAGGCTGCCGGGCATGATCACCATCAGTGCCTTCAAGTGGGTGCCGCCGTTCGCGCAGGGCGTGGTCCGTGACCTCCGGGTGCGGTGGGCGCTGGAGGAGGCGGGCCTGCCGTACGAGGCGCGGCTCATCGACCCGCAGGTGCAGAAGTCCGCGGACTACCGCGCGCAGCAGCCCTTCGGGCAGGTGCCGGTGTTCCAGGAGGACGGCCTGACGCTCTTCGAATCCGGCGCCATCGTGGTCCACCTCGCGTCGAGGAGCGAGGTGCTCTTCCCCAGGGACGAGGCGGGCCGGGCGCGCGCGCTCACGTGGGTGTTCGCGGCGCTGAACTCGCTGGAGATCTACGTCCAGCAACTCGCGGAGATCGACCTCTTCGCGCCGGAGGCCCCGTGGGCGAAGCTCCACCGGCCTGAAGTGGTGGCGCGGCTCCACCACCGCCTGGGCGAGCTCGCCACGTGGCTGGGAGACCGCGAGTACCTGGAGGACCGCTTCACCGCGGGCGACCTGATGATGACCACGGTGCTGCGCATCCTCAGGCACACCGACATGCTCGACGCACACCCCACGCTCAAGGCCTACAAGGAACGCTGCGAGGCCCGGCCCGCCTTCCAGCGCGCGCTGACGGCGCAACTGGAAGCCTTCCAACAGCACGAGCGGCGCGAAACCTGACGCGGCGTGTCCAGGCAGGGGTTTTCGCGCTATCCTGCGCTCCCCTTCCAGGAGCGCTCCCCATGCCCCGTGGCATCTTCAAAGCAGGCGCTGGCCCCTCGCTGCCGCCGAAGCGCAAGCACGACGACCTCACCTCGCCCATCCGCAAGCCGGTGGCGGAGGGGCCCCCGCTGAAGAAGCAGCGGACCCAGGAGTCCCTGCCGCAGCAGCCGGTGCGGAAGCCGCCCACGGACCCCTCCATGCACGCCGCCTACGACAAGATGGCGCACGAGGAGATGCTGAAGAACCCGAAGTACGCGGCGCTGGCGAACGACGCCTCGCAGGCGTCCGATGGCAAGACCCTCAACATCATCACCAAGGACCAGGTCCAGGGCGGCATGTTCTACTCGGGCCCGAAGCAGATTGGCCTGCGGCCGGACCTCACGGGCCCCAAGCGCGCGGGCGTCATGGCCTTCGAGCTGACGAACGCGGCCCAGCAGAAGAAGTTCAGCAAGGTCACGACGGACGCCTTCCAGAACGAAGTCAACGCGGCGCTGGGCAAGCCGGCCTTCGGCGGTGACCTGAGCGCCCGGCGGGAGAACTTCGCCAAGAGCATGGAGCGCATCGAGTACGACGGCATCAAGCGCCACCATGAGGTGATGAAGGACGGCATCCAGAACCAGGGCTGGCCGAAGGAGATGGACCGGTTCGGCAAGCGGCTGGAGGGCGCCGACCCCAGCTTCGACAGCTACTGGGCGCGCCAGAACGTCCCGGACGCGAAGACGGGCAAGAGCCACTCGGACGTCTACCGCACCCAGTTCGACAACATCCACGCCAAGGCCGAGGAGCTCGTGGCGAAGAGCAAGCAGCAGCAGGGCATCAAGTAGGCCCCTGGCTCCGCGCGCCGCTTCGCGCTAGGGAGTGGCGGTATGTCCACCGCCCTCCAGACCCGTCCCCGGAGTGAGCTTGCCTCCGGGCGCTTCGGCCAGACCCGCTTCATGCTCCGCCGCAAGTTCTTCAAGCTGTTCGGCGGCGCGTTCCACATCTACGACGAGGCGGGCAACGTCGCCTTCTACTCGAAGATGAAGGCCTTCAAGCTGAAGGAGGACCTGCGCGTCTACAGCGGCGAGGACATGCAGGAGGAGCTGATCACCATCCAGGCCCGCAGCATCCTGGACTTCGGCGCCACCTACGACGTCACGGACGCGGCGACGGGCGAGCGCGTGGGCGCGCTGCGCCGCAAGGCCCTGAGCTCCATCCTGCGCGACACCTGGCTCATCCTGGACGCGGACGGGCAGGAGGTGGGCAAGGTGGAGGAGGACAGCATGCTGCTGGCGCTCGTGCGGCGCTTCCTCACCAACCTGATTCCCCAGACCTTCACCGGCACGCTGGGCGGCGAGCAGGTGTTCAGCTTCCGCCAGCACTTCAACCCGTTCATCCAGAAGATCGACCTGGACTTCTCCGTGGACACGCAGCGCCGGTTGGACCGGCGTCTGGGCATCGCCGCGGCGGTGCTCCTGTGCGCGATTGAAGGCCGCCAGTCCGGCGGGTGAGGACGCCGCGTCGCGCCAGCGGTCGCTTCAGCGCACGCTGGCCCAGAACGGCTTGAGCGCCTCGCGGCTCGTCGCCAGCGCGGCCCTCGCGTCCGCGTTCACCGTGCCGGGCGCGAAGCTGTCATCGCGCCCCGCCAGCACCTCGATGCACGCGTGCACGGAGTTCGACAGCCCCTCCAGCGAATAGCCACCCTCCAGCACCAGCGCCAGCTTCCCGCCGGAGACCTCCTCCGCCAGCTTGCGCACGGCCGTGCACATCGCCGCGAAGCCGCGCTCGGTGACGTCCATGCCGCCAATCGGATCCGCGCGGTGCGGGTCGAACCCCGCGGACACCAGCATCAGGTCCGGCCGGTACGCCTGCGCCACGGGGAGCAGCAGCTCCTCGAAGATCATGCCGTAGTCCGCGTCCGTGTTGCCGCCCGGCAGGCCGCAGTTGACCGTGAAGCCCTGGCCCTCGCCGCGCCCCACCTCCGGCGCCGCGCCGCTGCCCGGGTAGTAGGGGAACTGGTGCACCGACTGGTAGAGCACGTCCCGGCGCCCCCAGAACGCCGCCTGCGTGCCGTTGCCGTGGTGCACGTCCCAGTCCAGCACCAGCACGCGCTCGGCCCCCAGCCGCCGTCCGGCCTCAGCCGCGATGGCGACGTTGTTGTAGAGACAGAAGCCCATCGCCCGGTCCGGCTCCGCGTGGTGGCCGGGCGGACGCACCAGCGCGAACGCGTTCCTCGCCGTCCCCGCCATCACCGCCTCCACCGCCTGCACCGCCGCGCCCGCCGCCAGCCTCGCCGCGTCGATGCTGTCCGGCGACACCGCCGTGTCCTCGTCGATGCGCTCGAAGCGGCCGCCCAGCTTCTCCATCGCGTCCAGGTGCGCCGGGGTGTGCACCGCCAGAAGCTCCGCGTCCGTGGCGGAGCGGGGATGGGTCATCACCGTGCCCGCGATGGGGTTTCGCGCCAGCATCTGGAGGATGCGCCGCAAGCGGGCGGGCGACTCGGGGTGGCCCTCGCCGGCGTCATGCTGGAGGAAGAGCGGGTCGGTGAGCAGCAGCGTCGCGGTCATCCCCTGGACCTTACGCATCCTGCTCCCAGGAACCCAGCGTCCGACCCGGGCGGACGGGGAGGTCCGTTCCTTGCCCTGGGCGGGCCACCCTCCCTACAGTGGGCGGGCCTTGCAACGTCGCCTCAAGAAACCCGGTCTCCGGGGCATCCTCCTGGGTTCGTTCGGCCTCGCGCTGGCCGTCATCCTCGGGACGCTCTACTTCGTCGTTCCCCGCCAGGTGGGCAACCACCTGAGGGAGCGCATGGCGCTGCACGCCCAGAACAAGGCGGAGGAGGTGTCCGCCCTCGTCCAGCGGCAGGCGGACACCCAGCCCGTCCCCAACCTGGAGGGGCTCCCCCGGGATGACGACTTCGGCGTCGTGGCCGTGCTGGACGCCCAGGGCGTGCCCCGCGCCACCTCTCCGGCGACCGCGCCCGCCTGGTTCACCCAGGGCCTGGAGAAGCGCCTCCAGCAGCGCCCGCTCCCGTCGCTGGAGCAGATGGAGTTCGACAACGGCAACTGGGCGGTGGCCCGGCCGGTGACGCTCGCGGGCGGCGTGCCCGGTGAGGTCGTGGTGGTGGTGGACGGCGCCCGGCTGGAGGGCGTGCTCACGGCCCTGCGCCACACGGTGCTGCTGGCCTTCCTCGTGGGCCTGGTGCTCTTCCTCCTGGTGGCGTTCCTCATCTCGCGCGCGTTCATCCTCCACCCGCTGGACGCGATGATGTCCATGGCGCGCAAGCTGGCGGAGGCGGACCTCACCGGCCGCGCGGAGGTGCGCAACAGCAAGGACGAGCTGGGCCAGTTGGCGGAGGCCCTCAACCGCATGGCCCAGTCCTGGCGCGACACGCTGGGCCGCGTGCGCGGCGTGTCCGACGTGGTGGCCGGCGTCATCGAGCAGATCCACCGCACCGGCACCACCGTGTCCTCCGGCGCGGGCACCGTGCAGTCGCGCGTGGAGGAGACGTCCTCCTCCATGGTGGAGATGATGGCCTCCCTGCGCGGCATCGCGGAGAACGTGGAGGTCCTCTACCAGAGCGCCGAGGAGAGCAGCTCCTCCATCATGGAGATGGCCGCCACCAACGACGAGGTGGCGGAGAACGTCCAGGCCATGGCCGCCAGCGTGGAGGAGACCACCAGCGCCATCGAGCAGATGACGTACTCCATCAAGGAGGTGGCCAAGAACATCGAGGATCTCTCCGCGTCCACGGAGGACACGTCCTCCGCCATCAGCCAGATGGACGCCGCCATCGGTCAGGTCGACGCCAACGCCAACGAGACGGCCCGCCTGTCCGAGCAGGTCTTCGAGGACGCGCAGACGGGCGTGGAGGCCCTGCGCAAGACGCTCTCCGGCATCGACCGCATCAAGGACACCAGCCGCACCGCCGCGGGCGTCATCGACAGCCTGGGCCGGCGCATCAGCGAGATTGGCAACATCCTCAACGTCATCGACGACGTGGCCGAGCAGACCAACCTGCTGGCCCTCAACGCCGCCATCATCGCCGCGCAGGCCGGCGAGCACGGCAAGGGCTTCGCGGTGGTGGCCGAGGAGATCAAGGACCTGGCCGAGCGCACCGGCGCGTCCACCAAGGAGATCGCCGAGCTCATCCGCGGCGTGCAGGAGGAGAGCCGCAACGCCGTGGTGGTGATGAACCAGGGCGTCAAGAGCGTGGAGGAGGGCGTGCAACTGGGCCGCGAGGCGGAGGGCGCCCTCCGGAAGATCAACGACAGCACCCAGAAGTCCACCCAGATGGTGAAGGCCATTGCCCGCGCCACCGTGGAGCAGGCGCGCGGCAGCAAGCAGGTGACGGCCGCCATCCACCGCATCTCCGCCACCGTGTCGATGATCTCCCAGGCCTCCAACGAGCAGGCCCGGGGCGGCGAGCAGATCATGAAGAGCGCGGAGCGGATGAAGACGCTCACCCAGCACGTGCAGCGCTCCAGCCAGGAGCAGGCGCACGGCAGCAAGCAGATCACCCGCTCCATCGAAAGCATCAACGAGATGGTCACCCACCTGAACCGCGCCCAGAAGGAGCAGACCAAGGGCAGCGAGCAGGTGCTCAAGGCCGTGGAGACCATCAAGGGCGTGTCCGAGCACCAGACGCGCTCGGTGCGCCAGTTGGAAGAGGCCATCGACAACCTCACGCGCCAGGCCGAAATCCTCCGCGCCGAGGTGCGCCGCTTCCGCGTCTGACGCGCCGGCCGCTCCCCTTCAAAGGCCTTCATGCCCGAGTCGTCCGAGTCCGCCTCCTCCCGTCCCGTGTCCGAGCGCGCCGTGGTGCTGCTCATCGGCGCGGTGCAGTTCGTCAACATCCTCGACTTCGTGATGGTGATGCCGCTGGGCCCGGACTTCGCGAAGGGGCTGGGCATCGAGTCCTCGCACATCGGGACCATTGGCGGCAGCTACACCGCCGCCGCGAGCGTGGCGGGGCTCCTGGGCGGCTACTTCCTGGACCGCTTCGACCGGCGCAAGGCGCTGGCCGTGTGCATGCTGGGGCTGGTCGCGGCCACCGCGGCGGGGGGCCTGGCGGTGGGGCTGTCCACGCTGCTGCTGGCGCGGGTGTGCGCGGGGCTCTTCGGCGGACCGGCCACGGCGCTGTCCCTGTCCATCATCGCGGACCTCATCCCGGTGGAGCGCCGGGGCCGGGCGCTGGGCGCGGTGATGGCGTCCTTCTCCGTGGCCTCCGTGCTGGGCGTGCCCCTGGCCTTGAAGGTCGCGGAGCTGGGCACCTGGCGGACGCCCTTCTTCGTGGTGGCGGCGCTGGGGCTGGTGCTGGTGGTGGCCGCGCTCTGGCTGCTGCCTCCCGTGCGCGGGCACCTCAAGCCCGGCGGCAGCGCGGCCCGGGCCCCGGGCGTGGGGGCGCTGTTGGGCAGCACCGACGTGCAGTTGTCCTATGGGATGACGGCGCTGGTGATGATGAGCGGCTTCATCGTCATCCCGAACATCTCCGCCTACCTCCAGCAGAACCTGGGCTACCCGCGCGAGGACCTGTGGATCATCTACGCCGCGGGCGGCGTCGTGAGCTTCTTCACGCTGCGGATGACGGGGCCGCTGGTGGACCGCTTCGGCTCCTTCCGCGTGGGCACGGTGGGCGTGGTGCTGGCGGCCTTCTCCACGTACGTGGGCTTCATCCACTACCCCGCGTGGCTGCCCATCCCCGTGCTGTTCATGGCCTTCATGCTGGCCATGGGCGTGCGCAACGTGGCGTACAACACGCTCACCTCGCGCGTGCCGGACAACCCGGTGCGCGCCCGCTTCATGTCGCTGCAGTCCGCGACCCAGCACATGGCCTCCGCGCTGGGGGCCTTCCTGTCGTCGCGCCTGCTGGTGGACCTGCCGGACGGGACGCTCGGCGGCATGGACACCATCGCCTGGGTGTCCATCGGGCTGGCGGCGGGGGTGCCCGTCATGTTGCGGGTGGTGGAGGGGCGGGTGCGCTCGCGTGAGCAGGCCCGGGCCCTGGCGGTGCCCCCGGCGCAGGGGATGGCCGCGCCGCTGTCACCGGAGGCCCATTCCCACGGCTGATGGGGCAATGTGCCCCAGGAGGCCCGGGGAGCCCGGCCGCCCGCCTCCTGGCCACGAGGCCAGACGGACGCTGGACGGTCGCTGACGGTTGCGCGGGCCGCCTGTGGGCGCGATAACCCCGGGACGTTCCCTCCAAGGGGAAGACGACCACCCATGTTCAACATCGGCGCAGGCGAAATGGTGTTCATCCTGGTGGCCGCGCTGATCGTGCTCGGCCCCCAGCGGCTGCCTGAGCTGGCGCGGGCCATCGGCAAGTTCATGCGCGAGTTCCGCCGGCAGACGGACGACGTGCGCAACGTGGTGGAGCGCGAGTTCTACGCCATGGACCAGGAGTTCAGCAGCGAGCCCCCGCCGCGCCCGGGCACGCGCGTGCCGTCCCCGCCGCCGGAGCTCGCCCCGTCCTCCCTCCCGGGCGCCGCCCCCGCCAACGTGCTCGCGGAGCCCGCGCCCGCGCTCACCGCGACGGTGGACCCCGCGAACGTGCCCGCGCCCTCCGAGGCCGCCGCGGGCGCGGCTCCCGCCCCCGGCGCGCAGGCGGTGGCGGAGCCCGGCGCGGCGCCGGCGCAGGACGAGAACGGCCTTCCGCAACTCGCCCCCATCCCGGGCACGGTGGCGCGCAACGCGCCGAAACGGAGCTGAGCCCTGAATCGCCAAGGGGTTGACCTGTCGGATTTCCGGATGAGCCTGTCGGAGCACCTCACGGAGCTGCGCTCGCGGCTCGTGAAGTGCTCGCTCGCGGTGCTCGTGCTGGGCGCCGTGTCGCTCATCTTCGCCAAGCCCATCTTCGGCGTGTTGATGCGGCCGGTGCTGGACGCGCTGCCCCCGGAGGGGCGCTCGCTCGTCTACACATCCGGCATCGAAGAAATCAACGTGCTGATGAAGGTGGGCGTGTACTGCGGCATCTTCCTCACCACGCCCGTCATCCTCTGGCAGATCTGGGGCTTCGTGGCGCCGGGGCTCTACCCGGAGGAGCGCAAGTACGCGTCGCCCTTCGTGGTGCTGGGCTCCGTCGCGTTCATCGTGGGCTCGCTGTTCTGCTACTTCCTGGTGCTGCCCTCCATGTTCAAGTTCCTCCTCAACGAGGAGGAGACGCTCGCCCTGGAGCAGCGCATGGACACCGCGCGCATGGGCGCGGAGGACGCGCTGCGCTTCCTGCGCATTGGAGAGGTGGAGCGCGCCGGCCACGTGGCCAAGGAGACCAGCGCCGCGCTGACGGCCGCCGGTGAGGGCCAGGTGAAGGACCCGGAGGTGGCGTCCGCGAAGAGCGTGGAGCTCACCGCGCGCCTCAGGGGCCTGGGCGACCTGCTGGACGCGGCCGCGGACGGGCTGGGCGTCCCCGCGCGCGGCGTGCTGCGCCAGGCGGTGGAGAAGCGCGTGGAGGCGGTGACGGCCTTCGGCAAGCAGGACTACGTCGCGTCGGAGGCCGCCATGGACCAGTCGGCCAGCCTGCTCGCGGGCGTGGCGCCCACGCGCGCCGAGGAGATGGCCGGCCTGTGGCGGCTCCAGAAGGAGCTGGCCAAGGGGCACGCCGAGGCGGAGGCCGCGCGCTGGACGCGGCCCATGCTGACCATGAACGAGCAGTTGTCGCTGGTGCTGCTGCTCATCCTCGCCTTCGGCGTCATCTTCGAGCTGCCGCTGGTGATGGCGCTGCTGGGCATCGTCGGGGTGGTGAAGTCGGGCTTCCTCATCCGCTACCAGCGCCACGCGTTCGTGGTGTGCCTCATCGCGGCGGCGGTGCTGACGCCCACGGGTGACGTGGTGAACCTGTCGCTCATGGCCGGCCCCATGCTGCTCTGCTACGAGCTGGGCGTGCTGGCGGTGTGGCTCATCGAGAAGCGCCGTGCGAAGGCGGAGGCCTCCACGGACATCACCCCGGCGGCGTAGACTCCCGCGCGCATGAAGAGCCCCGCCGCGCGCCTGATGATGGACCTGCGGTACCTGCGCGCGCTGTCGCGGAGGTTCCGCAGCACGCTGCTGCTCGCCGCGGTCATCTTCGGGGTGGGGCCGGCGTTGTACCACTGGCGCTACGTGGGGCCGGACGGGAGCCGCATCTCCTACGGAGAGGCGCTGCACCACGTCTACTTCCTGCTCTTCGGCCAGCCGTCGCTGCCCTACGTGAGCGACTGGTTCGTGGAGGCGCTCAACATCCTCATCCCGCCGGTCAGCATCGCGCTGGTGGTGGATGGCGTGGTGCGCTTCGCGTACCTCTTCTTCGCGCGGCACAAGAACGACAAGGAGTGGGTCTCCGTGGTGTCCGAAACGATGAAGGGCCACGTCGTGGTGTGCGGCGCGGGACGCGTGGGCTACCGCGTGGTGACGCAGTTGCGGGAGATGGGCAAGGACGTCGTGGTGGTGGAGAAGCGCGAGGACGCGACGTTCGTGTCCGCGCTGCGCGACGAGAACATCCCGCTGCTCATCGACGACACGCGCAGCCCGCTGTGCCTGCCGCGCACGCACGTGAAGAAGGCGTCCGCCATCGTCTGCGCCACGGACGACGACCTGGCGAACCTGAACATCGCGCTGGACGCGCGGCGGCTGAACCCCGGCATCCGCGTGGTCATCCGCCTGTTCGACGACGACCTGGGCGCGAAGGTGCGCGACACGTTCAAGGCGGAGGCCCTGTCCAGCTCCTCGCTGGCCGCGCCCGCGATGGCGCTGGCGGCGTTGGATCCGCGGCTCGTGCACTCGTTTCGCATCGGCAAGCACCTGATGGTGGTGTCGCTGTTCGTGGTGCGGGAGGGGCTGCCGGGGATGAACATCTCCCAGGTGCGCGACCGCTTCGGCGGGCTGGCCCTGTCGCTCATTCGGGGCGACCAGGAGACGCTGCACCCCAACGGTGACGTGGTCCTCCAGGTGGGGGATCAGATCACCGTCCAGGCCTCCTATCCGGAGTACTGCGCCCTGCGCGCCTTCACCGGCGAGGCGGACGCGCCGGCGTACGCGGACCACGACAACTTCCTCATGCCGGGCTACCGCCCGACGGGGTGATTGGGCAGACAGGATTGACCATGGCGACGGGTCGGACTTCGGATGGTGGCTATCAGGCGGGAGTGCGGCGCTCCTTCGCGGTGGGCTCTGAGATGGCCTGGGCCGCGTGGGGCGAGGCGGCTGGCCTGGTCCGGTGGGTGGGGGCCTGCGCCCACGCGCTGAAGGAGGGCGAGCAGGTCACGCTCACGGACGGGACGCGCGTCCAGGTGGTGCGTCAGGTCCCGCCCAGGCAACTCCGCCTGCGCCTGGAGCGTGACGGGTGGCCCCGTGCGCGCACCGTGCAGCTTCGATTGTTGCCGTCGGTGCATGGCGTCACCGTGGCGCTGCACGCGGAGGGGCTGCCGGACGCGTCCTCCCGTGAGGAGACGCTGGCGCGCTGGACGCGTGCGCTGGAGAACTGGGACGCGTTCTCCGGGAGGACCGTGGAGGTGACCCGTGAAGGGGCTCCGAAGCGCGAGCCCGCGGGGAAGAAGGGCGCGAAGAAGCCCCCTGCGTTGGAGGCGGGCCTCGCGAAGCAGGGCGCGGCGTCGCTGAAGAAGCAGGGCCCCGCGCGCGGCACGAAGAAGGCCGTGGCCGCGAAGCAGCCCCGGGCCGTGAAGAAGGCCGCGCCGGTGAAGAAGAAGGCCTCGGCCGCGAAGAAGGCCCGGCGCACGAAGTAGGGTGCGTCGCGGCTGGTGACCGCGGTTGGCGAGCGGTGACTCCAGTCACCAGGGACGGGCCCCGGTTCGTCCCCCCGCGCCTCGTGCTTCCTCAAGGAACTCAAGCACTTGGCCTCCAGCAGGTGTCGGTCCAGGGGATGGCATGTCTCCTGCTGTAGGTGTTCCTCGTCAGCAGCACTCAAGCTCACGAGGAAATCCCCATGGCCATCGCGCCCGCTTCCGCCCGCTCCGCTTCCTTCCGCGTTCCCTCCCAGGACTTCGCCACCCGCCCGGATGCCATCGCCGGCGCCCGCGTGCAGGGCGGCGCCTGCCAGAAGCCGGGTTCGAACCTGGCGGCCCGGTTCCAGGAGGATGGCTTCAGCGCGGGCCCCGCGCAGGGCGCGCAGTGGAAGCAGTTCTCGGAGGGGCTCGAGGACGTCGTGAAGCAGTTGCAGCAGCTCGTCCAACTGCTCCAGGCCCAGATGGGCGGCGCCGCTGCCTCCGCGGACGGCGCGGCTGGAGCCCAGGGGGCGTCCTGCGTGTCCGGTGCGTCCAACTCGGGTGGCGCTCCGAGCATCGATGGCGCGTCCGGCGCGGGCGGCCCGTCGGACGCGGGTGACGCGTTCCAGGCCGGGGATACGCAGTCGGCCGGGTCCACTCAGTCGACCGGCGCCGCGGGCGACATCCCGCAGGGCGAGGTGGGCGATTGGATCAAGCAGGCCATGGACATCCTCAAGGCCAACGGCGTGCCGGTGGAGAAGATGAACCCCCAGGACATCGCGAAGATCATCGAGCACGAGTCCAGCGGCAACCCCAACGCCATCAACCTCTGGGACCAGAACGCCAAGGATGGCCACCCGTCCATCGGCCTGATGCAGACCATCCAGCCGACGTTCGACGCGTACAAGCTCCCGGGCCACGACAACATCCGCAACCCGGTGGACAACATCATCGCGGCCGTTCGCTACTCGGTGGAACGCTACGGCTCCGTGTCCAACACGCCGGGCATCCAGGCGATGAACAGCGGCAGCGGCTACGTGGGCTACTGAGCCTCACCGCCCCCGCAGGTTCTGGGCGATCTTCAGGATGTCCGCGAGGACGCCCGCCGCCGTGACAGGGCCGCCTGCCCCCGCGCCCTGGACCAGCAGCGGGGAGTCCGCGTAGCGCTCGGTGGAGAAGGCCACGAACGCCTCCGAGCCGCGCAGCCGCGTCGCCGGATGCTCCTTCGGCACGGCCACCGGCCCCACCCGCAGCACGCGCCCGTCCTTCGCCGCCGGGTCGATGCGCGCCAGGTAGCGCAGCACCTGGCCCTCCGCGCGCAGCCCCTCGATGCGCGCGGTGAACGTCCGGTCCAGCTTCTCCAGCCCCGCGAGGAAGCGCTCCACGTCCGCCTCCTCCAGGTGCTCGCGCGGCACGAACGGCTCCACCTCCACGTCCTCCAGCGACAGCGCCAGGCCCAGCTCGCGCGCGAGGATGAGCGCCTTGCGCGCGGCGTCCGTGCCCGCCAGGTCCTCGCGCGGGTGCGGCTCCGTGAAGCCCTTCTCGCGCGCGGTGCGCACCGCCTTCGACAGCGGCACGCCCTCCATCAACTGCTGGCTCAGGTAGCCGAGCGTCCCGGAGAAGGAGCCCTCCACGCCGTGCACCCGGTCCCCCGTGCGCACCAGGTCCTTCAGCGTCTGGATGACCGGCAGCCCCGCGCCCACCGTCGTCTCGTAGTGGTACGCGCGGTGGTTCAGGTGCGCCGTGCTCCGCAGCCGCTCCCAGACCTCCAGCGGCTGGGTCAGCGGCTTCTTGTTCGCCGCCACCACGTGGATGCCGCTCTGGAGCGCCTCCAGGTACAGCGCCTCCATGCCCTCCGCCGCGGTGCAGTCCACCAGCACCGGCACGGGCAGCCGGCGCAGCGGCTCCAGCAGCGCGCGCACCACGGGCGGTGACGCGCCCTCGGGCACGGACCCGATGCGCTCGCGCCACTGCTTCAGCGGGATGCCCTCCGGCGAGAAGAGCACCCGCCGGCTGTCCGCGAGCCCCACCAGGTTGAGCTGGATGCCGTGCCCCTGCGCCAGCGTCTCCTGGAGCGTGCGCAGTTGCTCCAACAACTGGCTGCCCACCACGCCATGGCCCAGCACCAGCAGGCTGACCTCTTCATGCGCGAAGTGGAAGGCCGCGTGCACCGTGCGCACCGTCAGCGCCGTCTCCGCCCCGTCCACGATGAACGAGATGGAGCGGGCGCTCGCCGTCTGCGCGATGGCGCGCACGTTGACGCCCAGCGCGCCCAGCGGCTGGAACAGCCGCCCCGCCACGTTGGCGCCCTGGCCCATGGCCTCCGCCACCAGCGCCACCTGCGTCACCGGCGCGCGCACCCGAGGCGCCTGCAACGCGCCGCGCTCCAGCTCCGGCGCCAGCTCCCGCCGCAGCACCTCCTCCGCGCGGGCCGCGTGCGTCCGGCGCAGCACCACCGCCACCGAGCGCCCTGGCGACGACTGCGCCGCCATCCACGCGTCGATGCCCGCGGCCTCCAGCGCCTGCAACGCGCGAGGCCCCACCGGCCGCGCCGCCTCCTCCGCGCCGCCCTCCAGGCCCAGCAGCGCCAGGTCCTCCAGGGACACCACGCACGTGGGCACGCTGCCGTTGCCCGCGCCGCGCACGTCGATGAGCGTGCCGGGCTCGTCGGGCTGTTGCAGGTGGCGCACGCGCAGCGGGATGTCCGCGTCGCGCAGCGTGGACAGCGCGCGCGGGTGCATCGTGGGCAGGCCCAGGTACACCAGCTCCAGCGCCTCCGTGTAGCTCAGGTGCGGCACCGGCCGCGCGTCCGCCACGTGCAGCGGATCCGCGGTCATCACCCCGGGCACGTCCGTCCACAGCGTCAGCGGCGTGCCCAGCAGCACGGACAGCACCGCCGCCGTCTCGTCCGCGCCCTCCACGCCCAGCGTCGTGGAGCGGCCATCCAGCGCCGTGCCCCGCCCGCCCGCGTGCAACGTCAGCCGCCCCTCCCACGAAGGCCGCAGCGTCGCGACCCGTGCGCGGGTGTGCGCGCGATTCACGCGCGCCTGTCCGGGCTCGCCTTCCGTCACCGTCCAGTCCGCCGCGTCCACCTCCAGCGTCGGCACGCCGCGCGCGCCCAGCAGCCTCGCGAGCAGCGCCGCCGTCAGCCGCTCACCGGTGCCGCGCACCACGTCCTCCAGCGCGGGCCGCCGCTCGCGCACCAGGCTGGCGCCATCCAGCGCGCGGCGCGCGGGCTCCAGCAGCGACGCCAGCGTGCGCGTGCCGTCCGCCTCCACCGACGTGGAGCCCGGGGGCGCGCCCAGCCGGCGCTCGGCCTCCTCCAGCATCAGCAGGCCCCGCGCGAGCAGGCCGTCCAGCTCCTGCCGGGCCAGCGTGGAGTTGCCCTTCAACGCGATGGACAGCGCGGCCTCCAGCCCCGCGGCGAGCCAGGGCGGTGAGGACACGATGGCGGCGCGCGTGCTGCCCGCGTCGCGGCGCGACAGGTGCGTGGCCACGGACGCGAAGCCCTGCGCGGTGTCGAGCAGCAAGGGGGCGTAACGGGTGATGCTCACAGGGGCGGTCATGAGGTCTTCCGGGCGCGGAGGCCGGCAGGGGAGGAGAGGGCGTCGCGGCCCACGCCCGGAGGCAGGGCCAGCGCGCGGACCAGCAGGGGCGCGAGCGCGTCCCATTCGATGAGGAAGCCGTCGTGGCCGTGCACGCTGCACAGGGCCGCGTACTCGGCATGCAGTCCCTGCGCGCGCAGGCGGCGGGACAGGGTCTTCATGTGCTCGGGCGGGAAGAGCGCGTCCCGGTCGATGCCGATGGCGAGCGTGCTCGCGCGGATGCGCCCCACGCCCGGGCCGCCGTTCGGCGTGGGCACGCGCGTGAGGTCGTGGTGGTCCATGGCGCCCAGCAGCGCCAGGTAGGCCCGAGCGTCGAAGCGCGCCTCCAGCTTCGCGCCCTGGTGCTCCAGGTAGCTCTCCACCGGGTACAGCGCGCGTGACGACCACGCCTGCGGACGCGGCTGGAGCGCCTCCAGTCCGGCCTCCGCGCGGTAGGTGAGCGTCGCCAACTGGCGCGCCAGCTCCAGGCCGCGCCGGGGGGATTCGGGGTACTCGGGGTCCAGCAGGACGGCCTGCCGGGCCACGTGGTTCCAGCCCACCACCCACGCGGACGCGGCCTCCGCCGTCGCGATGGGCACCATGCGCTGGAAGCGCTCCGGCGCGAGCGCGGCCAGGCACAGCACCACCATGCCACCCAGCGAGCCGCCGGTGACGAGCGCCACCTCGTCCACGCCCAGCGCGTCCAGCGCCGCGAGGATGGAGCGCGCCTGGTCCCACGGCGTGAGGGTGGCGGGCAGGCTGCGCTCGTCCAGGCGCAGGTCGCCCTTGGGCAGCACCGGCGCCGGGCCGAAGCGCGTGTCGTCGGTGCGCTGCGGGAAGCCCTCGTCCGCGGGGCCGGAGGTGCCGTAGCAGGAGCCCAGGTTGTTGAAGCACAACAGCCGCACGCGCGACGGGTCCAGCGGCCGGCCATGCCCGATGACGGGCGCCCACCAGCCGCCTTCGCCTCCGGCGTTCATGTCTCCGGTGAGCGCGTGCACCAGCAGCACGGTGGGCACCGGATCCGGCGCGCGGCGGGGACCCGTGCGGCGGGCGTCGGACGCCGCGTCGCGCAGCTCGGAGGCGGACCTCCGGACCACGCGCAGCCGGCCTTCGCGCGCCGCTTGCTCGGAATGCACGCGGGCGCGGGACTGCAACCACGCGAGGTCCTCCGGGGGCCCCCACCACCAGCCGCGCACGAGGTGGGGCGCCACGCGGGCGCCGGCCTCCAGCGGCAGGTCCGGCAGCGACAGGTCGAAGACGCGCGGGGTCTCCGCGCGCGGGGGGACTTCCTCTCCAGGCCTCACGGGTCTCATGGCGTCAGACCGCGCTCAGGGCCTGGTCGAGGTCGGCCACGATGTCGTCCAGGTGCTCCAGGCCCACGGACAGGCGCACCAGGTCGTCGGTGACGCCCGTGCTGGCGCGCTCCGCCGGGGTGAGCTGTTCGTGCGTGGTGGACGCGGGGTGGATGATGAGCGAGCGCGTGTCGCCGATGTTCGCGAGCAGGCTCCACAGCTTCACGCCGTCAATCACCTTGCGCCCGGCGGACAGCCCGCCCTTCACGCCGAAGGTGACCAGCCCGCCGAAGCCGCCCCGGAGGTACTTCTTCGCGTTGGGGAACGAGGGGTCGTCCTCCAGGCCCGGGTAGCGCACCCACTCCACCTTCTGGTGCTGCTTCAGCCACCTCGCCACCGCGAGCGCGTTCTGCGAGTGGCGCTCCAGCCTGAGGCGCAGCGTCTCCAGGCCCAGGATGAACGCGTGCGCGTTGAAGGGGCTGAGCGCGGGGCCGATGTCGCGCAGGCCCTCCAGGCGGGCCTTGAGGATGAAGGCCGCGGGCCCGAAGGCTTCACGCAGACGCAGGCCGTGGTAGCCGGGGTTGGGCTCGGTCAGCTCCGGGAACCGGCCGTTCTCCCAGGGGAAGTTGCCGCCGTCCACGATGACGCCGCCAATGGAGGTGCCGTGCCCGCCGATGTACTTCGTCGCGCTGTGCAGCACGATGTTCGCGCCGTGGCGCAGCGGGTTGAAGAGGGCAGGGGAGAGCGCGGTGTTGTCCACGAAGAGGGGCAGGCCCGCTTCACGCGCCACGGCGCCAATGGCGTCGAAGTCCGGCACGTCCAGGCGCGGGTTGCCCAGCGACTCCAGGTAGAGGGCCTTCGTCTTCGGGCCAATGGCCTGGCGGAACGCGTCCGGGTTGCCCGCGTCCACGAACTTCGTGGTGATGCCCAGGCGCGCGAGCGTCACCTTGAAGAGGTTGTACGTGCCGCCGTAGAGGCTGGCGCCGGAGACGATCTCATCCCCCGTCTTGAGGATGTTGAGGATGCCCAGCGTCTGCGCGGCCTGACCGGACGCGACCGCGAGCGCGCCCACGCCCCCTTCGAGCGCGGCGATGCGCTTCTCGAAGACGTCCGTCGTGGGGTTCGTGATGCGCGTGTAGATGTTGCCGAACTCCTTGAGGCCGAAGAGGGCGGCGGCGTGGTCCGCGTCGCGGAAGCGGTAGCTCGTCGTCTGGTAGATGGGCACCGCGCGCGAGCCCGTGGTGGGGTCGGGCGAGTAGCCGGCGTGCAGCGCGAGCGTGTCGGGGTGCAGCGGGCGTTCGTCGTGGGGCGTGCTCATGGCAAGGGACTCCTGTTCGCGTCGCTCCGGAAGGAGCGCGCGTGCGTGAAGGCGGACGGGTGGTGGGGACGTCAGGGCACTGCGGGCGGCGGGGAGGACTTCAGGACGACGTGGGCGCTGCGACGCTCCTCGGCAGGGGTGCGAGAGCGGAGGCCCGGAACGACGAAGCCCACCGACCCTCGCGGGTGGGTGGGCTCCGGTTGGCTCGCCAGGGGCAGGCTGTGCGTCAGCCGGCCGCGGCGGGCTTGGGCCCACCCGGAACAGGCATCGAACACATGCACATGGCGAAGGTGACGGACATTCTGCGAGAAGAAGTAGACGCGATGTCGCGAGCTGTCAAGCCACCCTCCGGAGCTGTCGCGAACCCGTGACACCGATTCGCCGCGTATTCCCAGAATGATGTCCTTGCGCCGCCATGTCCTGCTGGCCTGCCTCCTCCTCGCCGCGTGCTCCAAGCCCGCACCGCCCACCTCCGTGAATCTTCGAAAGAGCTTCCGCACGCAGTTGAAGGTGGAGCCCACGCGGCGCGAGCCCGCGCCCACGCCCCCGAAGGAGCTCTTCGAGTCGGTGCGCTATCCCGCGCCGCTGGGCACGAACGCGGCCTACGTCACGCCCGTGCGCGAGGGCGCGAAGCGGCCGGCGGTGGTGTGGATCCACGGCGGCATGGACTTCGGGATTGGCGGGCTCGCGTGGGCGCCTTCGCCCCGGAGCAATGATCAGAGCGCGCGAGCGTTCCGCGAAGCCGGGCTGGTGTTGATGCTGCCGTCGCTGCGCGGGTCGGACGACAACCCGGGAGCGCGCGAGTACTTCCTGGGCGAGGTGGATGACGTGGTCGCCGCCATCGACTTCGTGGCGCAGCGTCCGGACGTGGACCCCGCGCGCGTCTACGTGGCGGGGCACAGCACGGGCGGCACGGTGGCGTTGATGGCGGCGGTGCTGTCGCCTCGGCTGAAGGGCGCCTACGTGTTCGGTCCCACGCACGACGTGTCGGAGTACGCGCCCTATGCGCCGCTGCTGGGACGGGCCCGGGGACCGGAGCTGTGGATGCGCAACCCGGTGAGCTACGTGGAGCACCTGCGCGTGCCCACGCAGGTCATTGAAGGTTCGGACTACGGCAACATGGACGCATTCGAACCGCTGCGCGTGGCGGCGAAGGGCGCGCCGCTGTCGTTCCTCGCGGTGCCCGGAGCCACGCACTTCAGCGTGCTCGCGCCGGTGACGGAGCTGCTGGCGAAGCGGCTGAAGGAAGCAACGGCGGACGCGCCCACGGTGCGGCTCACGGACGCGGAGGTCCGTCAGGCCGTGGCCGCCGGGCACGAGTAGTCCGCGTCAGCGCACGTGCGCGTTCGAGGAGTAGGGCGGCAGGGGGCCTGGGAAGCCGGGCTGGGATTTCAAGCAGCTCCCGCCGTTGCGCGGTGACCCACCGCGCAGCGGCCGTAAGTCATTGTCACCCCCATCCGGTCGGTTCTTCACTCCCTGCCTGGGTGGCTGAATCCTGTCAGTCCCGAGTCGGGAGGGGACATGACGATTCAGTTCGGGTTCATCGACCAGGGGGATGGCGCCAACCTCCGGACGCTCCCCGCGGAGATGAAGGGCTCCACCTGTCTGACCCCGGCGCCCCTGCCTCCGGGAACGCGGGTGAGCGTCATCCGGGACCATGCCCAGGCGCCCGGCTGGTCCTATGTCTCCACCGTGGTGGGGGGATACCTGTTGCAAGGATATGTGCAGGCCTTTCGCATCACGACCCAGCTACCTGAGCCCGCCGCGACGCTCTATCAGGTCCGTGCAGGGGACTGCCTGGAGCCCATCGCCGCGCGCATCTACCGGCAGGCCATCCAGCCGGGACGGGACCTGCGCTTCTACGAGAATGTCATTCATCACGTGAACGTGAAGAGTGGCCGCAAGGGGGTCCAGCGCATCGGCGGTGACGTCCGGTTGGTCGCGGGCGAGCGCATCTGGCTGGTGAGCATCGCCTTCGCCAACCAGCTCCAGGGCATCGTGTCGAGCGGCTCC